>NZ_JBLWFG010000006.1:0-220132 GCF_048321015.1 Thauera sp. WH-2
GCATCCTGACCACGCCGTAAGCGCCCTGAGCACCCCCGATACCTTCCAGGTCAGAGCACCATGAGATATCGAAACAGTTTCTCAGTGGAGTCCTCCAGCCCGTCCGCTCTCCGCGAATCCAAGCAATTTGGATGCCACAAGTTGTGATGTATTCAGGCAGGGGGTCGGCGCTCAGGACGGATCACCCATTCGATCTGCCTTCTGGCATGGAACTTGATTCCGATGGCAGTTCCCGACACCCCCTGGAAACACTCACACCACCATGAAGATCGCAATCACCAGCCAGAACTTCCGCACTGTCACTTCCCACGCGGGTAAGGCGCGCCGTTTCCTGGTCTACGACCTGTCCGATCCGGCTGTACCACGCGAACTGGAACGGCTCGACCTACCGCGTGAGATGTCCTTCCACGAGTTCCGCGGGCTTGACCACCCCCTTTTCGAGATGGATGTAGTCATCACCGGCGGCGCCGGTGGTGGATTCGTTCGACGCCTCGCAACACGCGGCATCGAGGTAGTGGTCTGCGGCGAATCCGACCCCATGCAGGCAGTGCGCGACTATCTTTCCGGCATGGTCAAGCCGCCGTTGGCGCACGATCACGCCCACGAGCACACTCACACCCACTGAAAGCAGCGAACGCCATCACTGCCAGTTGTGCAGAATTAACTGCCACTCTGACAGCGATGGCAACTTCGAAATCGCACCCGACTCGAATCAAATGCACGCCGCAGCAGCATTCGCGCAGAATGCATTTGCCTTTGGGCCTGGCACGATTCCTGTATGCAGGAAGTCGACACGAGCGCATTGCGCCCCCCCCTACACCACGGAGCAACTCATGCAGAACAAGCTTCTCGCCGATAAGTACCCGATCCACGTGCTGGAGTTGGGCAAGAACGAGACCGAGCACGCCCATCTCGATGAGCTTCTGAAAGCGATCGAGGCCAAGGCCGAGGCCGACCCGACCGTGCGCCTGATCGCCGTCTTCGACCACCTGAGCCACACGAAGCTGATCGGCGGCGAAATCCGCCCCGACATCCTCGCAGCGAAAAACCTGATCTTCTGCTTCGGGGTCAAACTTCCCGACCCGGTGATGATGGCCGTGCGCCCACGCTCGATCGGCTTTGCCGAGTTGCCCGACCGCTACGTGATCAGTTTCCTTGAAGCGCCGATGCCGGAAGCCAACCGCAAGATGACCGAATGGGTCATGAGCCTGCGCAAGAGCGCCTGACCGATTCCGGCCGGCAAGCGCCGGCCCAAGCGATCCGCCCATGTACTTCCACCCCCTCCACAGCCCGGATTCGAGCCTGATCGGATACCTGCTCGCCGACCTCGACGAGCAGGAGGCCGTCATCATCGATCCACCGCCGCGCCATACCGAGTTGATCCTCGCGCTGTTGACCGAACGCAGCCTGCGGCTCTGTCATGTGCTGCGAACGCATGTGCATCAGGTCGACGTTGCCGACTGCAGCCCTTTGTGCGATCGCACCAGCGCACAGCTGGTGGTCGGCGAAGCGGCTTCGATGCCAATCGGGTGCGGACAGGCCGTCCATCGCGCCGCGCACGGCAGCCGCCTCGTGTTCGGCAACGAAGTCATCCGTGTCCTGAGCACACCTGGACACACACCCGGGTGCCTGAGCTACCTGTGGCGTGACCGGCTGTTCTGCGGGGACGCGTTCGACGTCGGCAGTTGCGGCGCGGGCGACGGCGAGGCCGATCCGGGGATGATGTTCGACACGCTGACCCGCCGCCTCTTCACCCTGCCCGAGCAGACCCTGGTATTCCCGGCCCATCCGATCCGGGGACGCCAGGTGGCCACGCTCGGCGAACTGCGCACCCGCTACGCCGCGCGCCTGCAGCAGAGCCGGGACGGTTTCATCACCGACATGATCCAGCGCCGCGAGCGCAACCCGGCAGGCAAGGCCAGCGCCCTCCCCCTGCCGCGACCATAGGCGACAAACGGACCGGGTGCTGGGCACGCAGCGCCTGGATCAAGGCTGCAGCGGCGCCCAGCCCGGATGGTCGTATTCACGACCGTAATAGTTCAGCGTTTCCACCACGCGCAGCAGGCCCAGACGTTTGCCCGCTGCGCGGGGTGCGCTGCGCATCAGGCCAGCGCCATCGGTGATGTCGCCCAGCATCCACTGCAAGTGTCGTCCGGCCGGACTGTGAAAATCCCGCCCGGCAGCAATCGCGGCCACCTGGTGGTCGATCCCCGCGGCCAACGTCACATGCTCATCCTCGTTCAGCTTCTCCGCACCACCATCGGCCAGCCTTGCTGCAACGAGAGCACGCAGATCCTCCATCGCGGCGCGCAAGGACTCATCGGTCGCACGAGGCAGCGCATCCGCGCCGGATGCGAGCCGGGGTGCTGCGTCCGCGGCCGCAGACAGGGGAAACACCACCGCGCAACTGGCGATGAGCGACGCGAGGACGAGGGATTTGCGCATGAGAGGCTCCACGAAGGCCGATGAATGCCGGGAATGCTACCCGTCTGCAACACAATCCGGTTTGAAGTGAATCAAGTCCGCGGGGCCTGCAAGCACAGACTGAGACGCTGCCCGGGTGCATCGGCATGGAGGGTCAGCCCGTCCTCCGCCTGCGGATCGATGACGTGCACGACCACCTCCCACTGCCCGTCGCCGGGCAACAGGACACCAAGCCGGTTCGGCTGCCGAAGGATCCAGCCCTCATCCAGTCCGTTGCCCGCCATCTTCGGGAACAAGGCGAAGTAGAGCAGATCGGCCTCGATCAGTTCGTTGAGAAAGTGCGTGCCCAACGACACATCCGGCACCAGGTTCTCGTGCATGGCGACGATCTCGCACAAAGCCGCAACGTGGTTGATCTCCGAGAAGCGCACCGGGATGCCGAGGAAGGGATCGCTGGACCCCCAGCGTCCAGGCCCCAGCACCAGCAGGCAGGCCGCATCTGCAAGGCCATTGATCCGCCCGATCAGGCGCGCAATCTCGATGCGTTGTGCGGAAGTCAGCGCCGCATACGCGCCCGGCCGTACATACACCAGCCGGTCCGGCCGGATCACTCGACTCGGACCGATCACGGCACCACGGGCTTCGACCACCCGCGGCAGTTCCACCGGCGGCGCCTCCGCACTCACGCCCTCCACGCTACGCACCTGCATCGGCCGGCATTGCAGCAGGTTGATGCGGTAGTCACCCTGCGGGTTGAAGTTGAGGGCAAACTCGATCTCGACCGGGTGCGCATAGGCTGCGTGCAAGGCAGCGAGCACGCCATGCAGGTCGGCAACGAAGTCAGTCTGCGCGATCAGGCCGTCGAAAGTCAGGAAAGGCGGGCGATCCTCCTGCTCGCGGGTGGTGAACAGAGCGTGCGGGAAATCCTCTTGTCCTCGAACAAGCTCAGCAAAGGGACCGGTGACGACCCTGTTCTCACGCAGGTCCAGCGAATCCATGCGCCGCTGCGCGTGACGCGCAATGGCACCGAAGCTCGTCTCGGGCCGCAGTTCGGGGGCTCCGAGCGCGATCAATCGCGTGTAGTCGTCATCCGCACGATCCACCGCGCGCGTACCGAGGCCGGCGACCAGGCGAACCACGCCGGCCTTCATGTCGATACGCGGGTTCCACGGGTATGGATTCACCGACAGCCCGACCCCCGCGGCATGGGGATGGAAATAGCGCCCACCCGCGGTGCCGGACACGCGCATGATCAGCAGCGCCATCTGCTCATGCTCGTCGAGCAAGCCGCGGCGCTGGCGATAACGCAGCGCCTCCTCGGACAGCGTGCTCGCATACACGCGCCGCACCGCATCGAGCAGGTCGGACAGGCGCTTCTCTCGCGGACCCTGGTTTACGCAGAAAACGCTCTCGTACTGACCAGCGAAGGCGTTGCCATAGCGGTCCTCAAGCCTGGAGCTTGAACGCACGATAAAGGGCCACTCGCCAAAATAGTCCAGCATGGCCTCGAACTGGCGCACCGTCGCCGCAGGGAAACTGCCACGCAGGATGCGCGCATGGGCGCCCTCGTCACCTTCCAGCCCGCGGAGAAAGCCATCGGGTTCACGCTGGCGGCGGCGCACCCACCACAGGCCATTGAGGACGAAGAAGGTGTCGAACACCTCGGTACCGACGTAGAAGGAGTCGTGCGCCTCCAGCCGGCAATCCACCGCGGGCGCATCACGACGCAGGATCGCGCGCGCGATCAGCATGCCCGCAGCCTTCCCGCCAATCGTGCCGATGCCGATCATGCGGCTGCGTACCTCGAGCAGGTCGCCAAGGTCCAGGTAGCGCGCGATCAGACGCTGCAGGCCCGGCTCCTCGGGGAACAACAAGGCCGCGAGACGGGCAAAGCACGCCTGCTCGGCCCTCGGGTCCGCTGACTGCGCTCCACGTTGGGCAAGGTGATCCCGCGCCTCGTCGAACAGGCGCTGCCAGTGACTGAGGATCCGCTCATCCTCCAGTCCGGGCCACCCGGAGCCGGCCAGGATCTCCGCCACCGTCCCGCTGTCGGCCACCGGCCGGAAGCGATCCATCCCCGGACGCCCCCCCTCCTCCCACGCATGAATGAGGTTCATGACCGCCGCCGAACGGTGCTGGACCTTGATCGGCTTGATATACAGCCGTCCGCGGCAGCGGAACACATCAAGCAGGTACTGTGTAGTGTCGGCGATGAGATCCATGCCCGCGCGGGCATGACGATGGCGGAGCACGCCGAAATAGGTCACCGTGTCCAGGTCAAACAGGCGCGGACAGGTCAGGCGGAAGAAATTTCCAAGCATGCGATCCGACTGCCAGGTATCCGCCAATTCGGACAGGCAATCGAAGATGTACAAGGTTTCGGGCCCCGCTGCCTCGATCACGGAATGCACCTGATCGACGAAGGCGTCGAAACCATCCTGCGCCCGCGGGTGCTGCACTTCCGCCCCATCCCCCGGCCCGAGCAACGCGGCATGGGACGCGAAGCGGAAATAGATCAGCCGGCGCTGCTGCCGCCTGGCCGCGGCAGCGTAGGGAAGCACCAGGGCTCGATAGTCCTCGAGCGACTGGATCTGCCACACGATGTTGTCACCGGGGGCGACCCCGCTGAGCACGGCATCGAGGCCGGGCAGGCCGGTGGTGGGCGCAAAGCCATGTGCGGGACGGAGGTTGGGGGTATCCATGGCGCAACCCTAGCGCGACGCAAGCACCTTGAACAGCGCAAACGTCCCGACAGCGTCAGCGCCCGGGGAACTTCTGGACAGCCCCCGGGCTCTGCAGGCATGCGCAAGCGGAACCTGTCTGCGCGCCATTCTGCTCCACTGCCCAACCTGATCCGACTTTCATGACCCTCACCACCCGTGTCCCCCGCTCCGCTCGCCTCGCCGCACTCACCCTGAGTATGCTCGCACTCGGCGCGTGCTCCACCGAAGTCGCCGACACCCACCCCGAGCAGCCGGTGAGCAAGCGACAGGAAGCCTTCAAGGGCATGCTCCGCAGCTTCGAACCGATGGGAACCATGCTCAAGGAGGGGCGCTACGACCCCGAGCGCTTCACCCGCCATGCTGGCGAGGTCGCTGCACTCAAGGAGGCGCCCTGGCCGCACTTCGGTCCCGACACGAATTACCCCCCGACCAAGGCCCTCGCGGCGGTATGGGATCGCCCCGAGGATTTCGCGCGCCTGCGCAGCAAGTTCATCGCTACGATCGACGCCCTCGTTGCCGCAGCCGCATCGCGTGAAGAAGCTCAGGTCCGCAGCGCCTTCGCCGCCGCACAGGACAGCTGCAAGGCCTGCCACCGCGACTTCCGCAAGTGAGCACCGCAAGCTCCTGCGCACCCTTCATGCGTTCCCTGCACACGCACCACACATGTAGCACTCTTCCGCCACCTCGCCCTGCGAGGACTGCAACTGCGCCCCTGGCTCTCGGTCGCTAGGCGCCACAGTCCTGCCAATGTCTGCCCTGCCAGCTGCCACGGCGCGCCAGTTCGGCACTCAGGCGCGGCGCCAGTTCGGACAGGCGCATGTTCCAGTGCGGCGCCAGCTTGAGCGCCGGCGGGACCTCGCTGCCCAGCCGCTGGAGCAGCATGCGGGGAGACAGGCGCTCGACGAAGTCGGCAAGGAGCACGATGTAGGCTTCTTCGTCGAACAGGGGCACGGAGCCCGGGTCACGCTGCCAGTCGCGTGCCATCTCGGTGCCGCGTACGAGTTGGAGCTGGTGCAGCTTGAGCGCCTTGACGGGCAGCGCGGAGAGACGGGTGGCTGCCTCGAGCATGCCTGCCCGTGTCTCCCCGGGCAGGCCGAGGATGAGGTGTGCCGTCACCTCCAACCCGTGCACCGCCGCACGCTCCAGCGCGTCCACGCTGCAAGCGAAGTCGTGCCCTCGATTGACCCGGCGTAGAACCGCATCGTCGCAGGACTCAATGCCAATCTCGAGCTCGATGATGTGCTCGTGCGAGAGCTCGGCCAGGTAGGCCAGCACTTCGTCCGGCAGGCAGTCGGGACGGGTGCCGATGGCCAGCCCGTCGATGCGTGGATGTGCCAGCGCAGCCTCATAGCTCTCGCGCAGACGCGCGAAATCACCGTAGGTATTGGTATAGCTCTGAAAATACGCAATGAAGCGCCCGGTTCCCGGATAACGCCGGTCGAGGAAACGCAGCCCGGTGTCAATCTGCTCCGCGATGCCGTCACGCCGGTCGAGGTACCCAGGCGTAAAACCGGCGTTGTTGCAGAAGGTGCAGCCGCCGCGCCCGAGCGAACCGTCACGGTTCGGGCAGGTGAAGCCCGCCGCCACGGAAACTTTCTGCACCCGACCTCCGTAGCGGCGTTTGACGTAGTCGTTCCACGCGTTGTAACGGCGCTCGCCAAAGGGTGGGCCCGGATACGGCTGCCCACCCATTCCCCCCGGCAATCGCCGGCTGGGTCCGGGCATAGGGGGGGCGAGGGTCGTGGGCACGGTCGTCGGCACCGCCGCGGGGAAAGGCAGGGAGTTTGGGGTCATCTTATGCGTGGCTCCAACGCGTGTCGGGTCTGCACATGCGGTCGCGAAGTTTGCCTTCATCAGCGTGACGGCCCCTTGACGATGCGCAAGGGGCAAGGCTTTCCGCCCTGTCGTTCATGCTGCGTGGACGTTTTTGACGCCGGTCAATTCAACAGCAATCTCTGATACTCTAAAATACGAGTCATTCCTATTTGCATCGGCAAGCCCGACTGGAGCTCAAAATGGACCATCAAGTCGTCGTCCTCTTCCACCTCATCTGCGCAATCCTGTTCGTCGGCGCGGTGGCCATGGAAGTCCTGATCCTCGAGCCGGTACGCAAGATCATCGGCGAAGACGTTTTCCAGCGCGTGGAGTTCTATCTCTTCCGCCAGATCCGTCGCACCTACCCGCTCGCAGTGATCCCGCTCTACATCACCGGCTTCTACATGTACTTCACCTATGTAGAGAACTTCGGCGGCTTCAGTGCCTTCATCGACACTCGCTTCGGCATGCTGCTGACCATCAAGATGAGTCTCGCGCTTGGCTTGCTCACCATCTTCGCGAGTTCGCCCTTCGTCTTCATGCGCAGCCGCCCCCGCAGCACGGTCGGCCACTTCAAGCATTTCCTGATCGTCACCGGCGGCCCCGAGGATTTCCGCATCGACCGCTTCGAGGCAGTGCACTACCTCGCCATGGGACTGGGCATCTGCATCGTGATCCTCGCCAAGCTGATGTTCATGGCCTGACCGGGATGCTGGCGCAAAAAAGCCGCCGCGTTCCGTACCCGGGCAGGGTCGGTACGCGGCGGCGCACTGGAGGGGGTTTGCTGGAACTGCGTCGCTCAGGCGACGCCCTGGTCGTCTTCGCCGATCAGAACCTGTGAGGCAGACAACCACTTGTGCGGAGGAATCTCGAGATTGGTGGGTGCCGGCTGGCTGAGATACACACGACCGGCCAGATCGAAGATGGAACCGTGGCACGGGCAGAAGAACCCGCCCGGCCAATCCGCAGGCATGCCTTCGGCCGAGCCTTCGGCGAACTTATCCGAAGGCGAGCAACCGAGATGCGTGCAGATGCCGATCACCACGAGGTATTCGGGGTGGATGGAACGGTGTCGGTTCGTCGCGTAGTCGGGCTGTTGGGGCACGTCGGAAGCAGGATCCGCCAGTTTGGGTTCGACGGGCTCAAGCGCTGCGAGCATCTCGGCCGTGCGGCGTACGATCCACACCGGCTTGCCGCGCCACTCGACGGTCATCATTTCACCGGGCGCAAGGCCCGCGACATCGGCTTCGACCGGAGCACCAGCCGCGCGGGCACGCTCGGAAGGGGTGAGACTGGCAACGAAGGGTACTGCGGTGGCAGCCGCGGCAAGTGCGCCTGCACCGGAGGTAGCAATCAACAGTTTACGACGCTGGGAAGCGAGGTCGGAACGTGTATCGGACATGGCGGGACGCTCTCCGGGGGAAACGTTCGTCGGACCGGCAGGGAATGCGCGGGGAAGAAAAAAGGCGAAGCGGGTCGGGGGATATCGTCGGGCCAGCGCTGCCGGGGGCAAGACCGTTGAGGGGGGGGACGATCATGCAGCGATCACGACTCGTCCCGCTTCGCACGACACTACATAAGCAACGACCGTGCCAGCTCTCAAAACACCCGAAAATAAAGCCAGTGTAGCGCGACAGAACAGGTGCCGAGCCGCCAAACTCCGCCAAACCGCCATTTCACCTGCCATTTCGGTCAGTTTGGCAGCACCCCCTACCCCCTCACTGCCTTTCCACCGCGCTCGCAGGCGACCAGCTCCGCGCGCGCAGGCTCCTGACCCCGGACTCCTGACGCCAGGTCCGTCTTCCCCCACGCCCTAGCCACCCCGGTCCTCAAGCAGGCCGAGCTCACGCAGACGGCGGTACAGCGTGCGCTCGCTGATGCCGAGCTTCTGCGCCAGCTCGCGCCGGCTGCCACGGTGGCCACGCACCGCACGCAACATCGCCTGGCGCTGGATCTCGTCGAGGTCGACCGATGCACCTTGCACGGTGGGAGAGGGAATCGCGGCCACGCCAAACATGTCGTCCTCATCAGGCACCGGGTCCAGCACTTCCTCCGGCAGATGCTCGGGACCGATGATGTCTCCATCGCACATCAGGCTGGCACGTTCGAGCACGTTGCGCAGTTCGCGCACGTTACCCGGAAAGGGGTAGTCGCACAGCACCCGCATGGCAGCGGGTGACAGCGACAACCTGCGCTTGGGTGCCACCCGTTCGAGCAGCGCCTCGATCAGCGGAGCGAGGTCACCCTCCCTTTCGCGCAAGGCCGGAACGCGAATCGGGAACGTGTTGATGCGGAAGTAGAGATCCTGGCGGAAGCTGCCCTCGGCAATCATGCGCTTGAGCGGGCGGTGCGTGGCCGAGACCAGGCGGATGTCGGCGCGCCGCAGCTCAGTCGAACCGACACGGCGGTAGGTGCCGGTCTCGAGCAGGCGCAGCAGCTTCACCTGCATGCCGAGTGGAATGTCGCCGACTTCATCCAGAAACAGGGTGCCGCCACTGGCCGCCTCGACCAGCCCGGGTTTGCGCGCGGTGGCACCGGTGAAGGCACCGCGCTCATGGCCGAACACCTCGCTTTCGAACAAGGTCTCGGGGAGCCCCGAGCAGTCCACCACAACGAAAGGCCCTTCGGCACGCCGGCTGGCCTCATGCACGGCCGCAGCGAGCAACTCCTTGCCCGTTCCCGATTCGCCCTGCAGCAGCACGCTCGCATCGGACGGCGCCACCCTGGAGATCAGCTCGAGCATGTGCTGGAAGGCTGGGGAGCGCCCGATCATGCCCTGATGCTCGGTCGCGCCGCGCGCCACCTGCATGGGCTCCATTTTTTCGATGAACCAGGCGATCTCTCCGCTGGCGTCGCGTATCGGCGAGAGCTCGATGTTGACGTATTCCTCCCCCCGCGGCGTGTGGTGCAGGTGCAGCACGCGCTCGCGCTGACCCGACTGCAGGCTGCGCGCAAGCGGACAGGACTCGCCCGCCCGGTCACACGGCACGCTGTAGTGGTGCGATACGTCGTAGCACGCCCGCCCGACCACGCTGCGCCCATCGCCGAGCGCGCTGCGATACGCCGCGTTGGCGGCAATGATGCGGTAGTCCCGGTCGCACAGGATGTGCGGCTCAGCAAGGGTTTCGAGAAAGGATACGAGTTCGGGCAAGGGACGTGAATCGGGTTGCATGGCTGCCACTCATGACGGTTTATACGCCACCAGTCTGCCACCGTGACAGAAAACACGTCAATGCCGACGTGTGTATCCCACCGGAAAGTCTTGATTTACATCAAATCCAGAACATGACCGGAACTGGCACGGCTCTTGATTAAGGGAGCGCACCGACAACCGGAGCCCCTCATGAACACCACCGATCGTCGCCTGGTGCGTGAAATCACCGTGGTCATCGTCATCAAGCTGATGCTCATCACCGCACTGTGGTGGGCCTTCATCCGTGACGCGAAGGTGCCGGTCGATCCCGGCGCCATGGCCGCCCAGGTTGCCACCCCTGCAAGCTCAAAACTACACACGACATCTGGAGAAACCCATGGTCAGTGAGCAACTCGTCGACCTGTCGCGGCTGCAGTTCGCCGCCACGGCGATGTACCACTTCCTGTTCGTGCCGCTCACCATCGGCATGGTGTGGATGCTGGTCATCATGGAAAGCGTTTACGTGATGACCGGCAAGACGATCTACAAGGACATGACCCGCTTCTGGGGCAAGCTGTTCGGCATCAACTTCGCGCTCGGCGTCACCACCGGCATCACGCTGGAGTTCCAGTTCGGCACCAACTGGGCCTACTACTCGCACTACGTGGGCGACATCTTCGGCGCGCCGCTGGCGATCGAGGGGCTGATGGCCTTCTTCCTCGAATCCACCTTCATCGGCCTGTTCTTCTTCGGCTGGGACCGCCTGTCGCGCCAGCAGCACCTGCTGGTGACGATCCTGATGGCGGTGGGCACCAACCTTTCGGCGCTGTGGATCCTGATCGCCAATGGCTGGATGCAGAACCCGGTGGGCTCGGAGTTCAGCTACGAGACGATGCGTATGGAACTCACCGATTTCTGGGCGGTGGTGTTCAACCCGGTGGCGCAGGGCAAGTTCGTGCATACGGTGTCGGCGGGCTACGTGACCGGGGCGATGTTCGTGCTGTCGATCTCGGCCTGGTACCTGCTGCGCGGGCGCGACGTGGAGTTCGCCAAGCGCTCGTTCCGCATCGCGGCGGCCTTCGGCTTCGCCTCGATCTGCTCGGTGATCGTGCTCGGCGACGAGTCCGGCTACGCGCTGGGCGAAGCGCAGCAGACCAAGCTCGCGGCGATGGAGGCGATGTGGGAGACCGAACCCGCGCCCGCCAGCTTCAACGTCATCGCCGTGCCCAACGAAGCCGAGATGAAGAACGACTTTGCGATCCACATTCCCTGGGTGATGGGCCTGATCGGCACGCGCTCGCTCGACAGGGAGCTGCCCGGCCTCAACCAGATCTACGCGCTGAACCGCGAGCGTGTGAAGGTGGGCGTGGAGGCGGTGAAGCTGCTCGAGGCGCTGCGCAAGAACCCTCAGGATGCGGCCCTGCGCGAGGCCTTCGACAAGGTCAAGGACGACCTCGGCTTCGGCCTGCTGCTCAAGAAATACGTCGCCTCCATGGACGACGTCACCCCCGAGCTGATCGACCGCGCCGCACGCGACACGCTGCCCAAGGTGACGCCGCTGTTCTGGACCTTCCGCATCATGGTGGCGTTGGGCTTCGCGATGCTGGCGCTATTCGGCCTGGCGCTGTGGTACTCGATCAAGGGTGATTTCGCCCAGCGGCCGTGGCTGCTGAAGTGGGCGCTGTGGTTCCTGCCCATGCCGTGGATCTCGTGCGAGATGGGCTGGTTCGTGGCCGAGTACGGCCGCCAGCCCTGGACCATCTACGGCGTGCTGCCCACCCATTTGTCGGTGTCGACGCTGACGGTCAACAGCCTTTACGGCTCGCTCGCCGGCTTCGTCGGCTTCTATACCCTGCTGCTGATCGTCGAGATGTACCTGATGGTGAAGTTCGCCCGCCAGGGCCCGGGCAGCCTGGGCACCGGCCGCTACATGAACGAAACCCACCACGCCCACGCCTGATCCGGAGCGGACATCATGATCTTCGACTACCCGACACTGAAACTCATCTGGTGGCTGCTGGTGGGCGTGTTGCTCGTCGGCTTCGCCATCATGGACGGCCACGACATGGGCGTGGGCACGCTGCTGCCCTTCGTCGGCAAGAACGACGAGGAGCGCCGCGTCGTCATCAACACCGTCGGCCCGCACTGGGACGGCAACCAGGTGTGGTTCATCACCGGCGGCGGCGCCATCTTCGCCGCCTGGCCGATCGTCTATGCGACCGCCTTCTCGGGCTTCTACTGGGCGATGCTGGCGGTGCTGTGGGCGCTGTTCTTCCGCCCGGTGGGCTTCGACTACCGCAGCAAGATCCACAACGCCACCTGGCGCAGCACCTGGGACTGGGGGCTCTTCATCGGCGGTGCGGTGCCGCCGCTGATCTTCGGCGTCGCCTTCGGCAACCTGCTGCAGGGCGTGCCCTTCCACTTCGACGACACTCTGGTGCCCTACTACACCGGCAGCTTCTGGGGTCTGCTCAATCCCTTCGCGCTGCTGGCCGGCGTGGTGAGCACGGCGATGATCACCTTCCACGGCGCGATCTACCTCGCGCACCGCACCGAGGGCGACATCCAGCGCCGCGCCACCACCGCTGCGCTGATCTTCGGCGTGCTGATGCTGGCCGGCTTCACCGCCGCCGGGCTTTGGATCGCCAGCGGCAACTTCGGTTACGCCATCACCTCGGCGGTGGACACCGCTGCGCTGCCCAATCCGCTCGCGAAGACGGTCGAGCTGCAGCCCGGCGCCTGGCTGGCCAACTACGACAAGGCGCCGCTGACGATGTTGGTGCCGGCACTGGCCTACGCGGGCGGGCTCGCTGCGCTGTTGCTGGTGTGGAAGGGCCGCACGCTGGCCGCCTTCATCGCTTCGTCGCTCGCCATCGTCGGCGTGATCGGCACCGCCGGCGTGTCGATGTTCCCCTTCGTGATGCCCTCCTCCACGGTGCCGGGCGCCAGCCTCACCGTGTGGGACGCGGTCTCGAGCCATCGCACGCTGAGCATCATGTTCTGGGCCACGATCATCTTCATGCCGATCATCGTCGCCTACACGAGTTGGGCCTACAGCGTGATGGCCGGCAAGGTCACCGCGGCCTATATCCGCGAAAACGAGCATTCCGCGTACTGAACGCGCATACCGAACAAGGAGAACGACATGTGGTATTTCGCCTGGGTACTCGGCATCGGTTTCGCGGTGCTGCTGGCCATCCTGAACGCCCTGTGGGGCGAGAACGAGGAAGCGCGCGAGCGCTCGCGTGGGCGCCGTCCCACCGGAGTCGAGGAATGAGGGCCGCCGTCATGAGCGCACCCGATCGCACCCCACCGGACGCAGCGGGTTCAACCGCTGCGTCCGCGTCCGCCCCCCCCCGTATCCGCCTTTTGCCGCTGCTGACAGCGATCGCGGTGATGCTCGGCATCACCGCCTGGCCGGGCGCGCTGTCTGGCCCGGACGGCGCAGCCGACCATTGGGCGGCAATGGCACTGTTCTGGGCAATGAGCGCGGGCTTTGTCAGTGGTGTCGGTTTTCGTGCGCATAACCGGATTGCGCGCTATCTGTTCTCACCATTGGCCTGCCTCACCGGCATCACGCTGGCGCTATGGCGGGTAGCGGAATTTGCGCTATAGGGTAAGAGGAAAATATTCCTTAACAAATGTTAAGTTTTTACTTATATAGTTATACCCACAAAAACAGGCGTGCCGGCTTCGGGTCCGGCACGCCGATTCACTCGCACCGGAGGAGTCAATGACAGTGAAAGACACGCAGACTGAAGCCGTTCAGGAAGTCGACGCCAATCGGCGTCGACTGCTTTTCGGCGCATCGGCCCTGCCCGTCGCGGCAGGGATCGGGCTGAGCGCCTCACCACGGAAGGCACAGGCTGCCCTGAAGACGAACGCCCGGATCGTGATCGCCGGCAGCGGCCTCGGTGGCCTCGCTGCGGCCAACCGGCTGGCGCGCGAACTCGATGGCGCGAAGATCACCATCGTCGACCGCAAGGAAATCCACAACTATCAGCCTGGCTACACCTTGGTCGCCACGGGCGTGTGGCCGGTCGAGAAGGTCAGTGACCGCAACGCCGACCTGATCCCCTCCGGCGTCGAGTGGGTGAAGGAGATGGTTGCCGAGTTCGACCCCGAAGCGAACGCAATCGTCACCGATGCAGGCCACCGAATCGAATACGACTACCTGATCGTCGCCACCGGCCTGCACATGGACTTCAACCTGATCGAAGGCATGGACGTGGCCGCGATCGGCACCAACGGTCTGGGTTGCGTATATCCCAGTCCCGAGGCGGCGCAGGCCACGTGGAACGCGATGGACAGCTTCCGCCAGAAAGGCGGCAAAGCCCTGATGACGCTGCCGTCCACCGCGCTCAAGTGCGCGGGGGCGCCCCTGAAAATGACCTTCATGCTGGTGGACCGGCTCAAGCAGGCCGGCACGCGTGACACGTCGGACGTCCAGTTCCATTCGGCCCTCGGCAACATCTTCAGCGTCCCACGGATCAACCAGGAGGTGCTGGAGCGCTGGGCAAAACTCGACATCCCGGTCCATTTCAACAGCAAGCTCGTGGCGGTCGACATTGGCGCCCGTCGCGCGACCTTCGCCAGCCCCGAAGGCGAGCGGAGCGAACTGGAGTACGACTTCCTCCACGTGGTGCCCCCGATGCGCGCACCGGACTCGGTGAAGAACAGTCCGCTCGCCTGGCAGGAAGGTGGCTTCGCTGCGGGCGGCTGGCTCGAAGTGGATAAGGACACCCTGCGCCACAAGCGTTTCCCCAACGTGTTCGGCATCGGGGACATCAACGGCACGCCCAAGGGCAAGACCGCCGCAACGGTCAAGAAGAGCACGCCGATGGTGGTGCAGAACCTGATCGACGTGATAGCGGGGCGCGAGCCGTCCCAGGTCTTCGACGGCTACACCTCCTGCCCGCTGCTGGTGCGTGAAGGCGCTGCACTGCTGATCGAGTTCGACTACGAGAACCGACTGACCCCATCGCTCCCGGCAATCGACCCGCTGCAGGACAGCTACTTCGCCTGGGTCATGAAATATCGCCTGCTCAAGCCCGCCTACATGGCAGTGGCCAAGGGCCGGGTATAAGGAGGAGACGACATGTACGAAATCTGGCTGACGCTCAACATCCTCTTCGAACTGGGGCTCCTTTACCTGCCCCAGGTGATCATCACCGCGGCGCTCTGGATCCTGCTGACGATCATGGCCGTGAAGCGCGGCAACGCAGGCTGGGCCAAGGCGCTCAAACCCGCCCTCGTGGTCTTCGTGGTCGTTACCGCAATCACCTTCTTCATCACCCCGGGCATGACCAAATCCTCATTCGCCAACATGGGTTACTGGGTCGACTGGGGCAACCTCTTCCTCTACGCAGCCGCCTTCGGCGGCGTGGGCGCCGCCCTCACCTGGCCGATCGCGGCCATGATGCGGCCTGCTCGCTGAGCTTGGAGTCCTGAGCCCCGTGGCGCATCTGCTGCGCAGCGGGGTTTCTTCATTCAGGCATTCCGCTTTCCAAGCTCTGGAGCAAGATCCAGAACGACGAGAAGAACGTGCTTTCCATTGACGTGCGCACCGTCATGGCGGGTTCAGCCCTTCGCTTCGAGCTTGAGGTCGACCATCAACTCGTTGGCCAGCGACTCAAGCGCCGCCTGCAGTTGCGCGGGTGACACGCTCCCCGGCACGCACACATCAAGCTCGGCGCGGAACATCGCCTCGCCGCTGAACGACGCGCTTTCGCAGGCGCTGTCCATGCGGTCGATGCTCGCGCCGTGCTGCGCCAGCACCGACGAGATGTCGCGCACGATGCCCGGGCGGTCGTGGGCGAGCAGTTCCATGTGAATCCGCTCGCCACCGACCGCGCCCGCGGTGGGGGTGCCGCGCTCGATGCTCAGGCTCAGTCCGGCCGAAGACAGCCCGCGCAGCGCCGCCTCAAGGCGGTCGGCGTTCGCCTCGGCGGTGTCGAGCCGCACGATGCCTGCGAACTTGCCGGCCAGGTGCGCCATGCTGCTGTCCAGCCAATTGGCACCGTTCGCGGCCGCACACTCGGCAAGCGTATTGACCAGCCCCGGGCGGTCCTCGCCCACGAGAGTGACGATCAAGGAAACGTTCATGTTCAGGGCTCCTCAGAATTCATGGTAGTCAGACATCGACGTGCGGCGGATCGCGCAACGGATTGTTCCTTGAATCGTACCCGCGCGGGCGCGCTCCATCTATCGCAACCGTGCGCCCCTGGCCCACGAGCAGCCCGAGCGCCCAGGATGCATCGCATCCCTGAGCCCAAGGGACAGCAGCAAGTGAGCGCAGCACTCGGCGCACATCATCGCTGCGCTAGAATCCCGACTTTTCCGGCACGCACGGGGGCGCCCGCACCCGGCGAGCCTCGCCACAGAACCCGACGGAGTCACCCCATGAGCCTGATCGCCCAACTGAAAAAGGATTCCCTGCTCGCCCGCAAGGCCGCCGACGGCGTACGCGCAACCCTGCTCAGCACGCTGATCGCCGAAGCCGAAATGGTCGGCAAGAATGCTGGCAACCGCGAAAGCAGCGACGACGAGGTGCAGCAGACGATCCGCAAGTTCCTGAAGAACAATCAGGAAGCGGTGGCCGTGATAAAGGACGCCGACCGCCTCGCGTTGCTGGGGCAGGAATCGACGATCCTGACGTCCTACCTGCCGCCGATGGCAAGCGAGGCCGAGGTGAAGGCCTTCATCGCCGAGACCGTCGCCGGCCTCGCCGAGCGCTCGCCCAAGCAGATGGGCACGGTGATGGGTGCGCTGAAGGCGAAGTATGGGAGCAGCTTCGACGCCAAACAGGCCAACGCCTGGGTGAAGGACGCGCTCACCTCCTGAACACACCATGCGGCCGCTCAGCGCCTCGGGCCGGCCTGCAGATGCCCCCGCTCAGCGCAGCGCGGCGTGGATCTGCTCCGCGAGCTTGCGGCTGACACCTTCGACCCGGCAAAGGTCTTCTACCGTCGCCTCGCGCACCCCGTCCAGCCCGCCGAAGGCGGCGAGCAGGTTGCGCCGGCGCGAGGGTCCCACGCCGGGAATGTCCTCCAGCTTCGAGCCCACCCGCGCCTTGCCGCGCTTGGCGCGGTGCCCGGTGATGGCGAAGCGGTGAGCCTCGTCGCGGATCTCCACGATCAGGTGCAGCGCAGCCGACTCGCCGCCCAGCACCAACCCCTCGCGACCGTCGGGGAAGATCAGCGTCTCAAGCCCCGCCTTGCGCCCCTCACCCTTGGCCACGCCCACCATCGCCACCGCCTCCAACCCGACCTCGGCGAGGATTGCGCGCGCCGCGCTGACCTGGCCCTTGCCGCCGTCGATCAGGATCAGATCGGGGCACACGCCCTCACCCGCTGCGACCTTGCCGTAGCGGCGCTCCAGCGCCTGGCGCATCGCCGCGAAGTCATCGCCCGGAGTGATGCCGGTGATGTTGTAGCGGCGGTATTCGGCGCGCTTCATCGCCCCCGCCTCGCACACCACGCACGAGGCCACCGTGGCCTCGCCCATGGTGTGGCTGATGTCGAAGCACTCGATACGCTGCGGCGCCTCATCCATGCCGAGCGCCTCGCGCAGGGCCTCTAGGCGCTGCTCGATGCGGCCGGTGTCGCGCGCACGCGCCTGGATGGCGAGGTGGGCATTCTTCTCGGCCATCTCCATCCACGCCCTTTCCGCCTCGAAGCGCGGCGACACCACGCCGGGCGGGCGCTCGGTGATCTCGGCGAGCGTCTCCTTCACGGCCTCCGGCGGCAGGTTCACCACGATGCGCGCCGGGATCGGGTGCTGGCTGTAGTGCTGCTCGACGAAAGCGAGCAGGCTGTCCATCGCCCCCGACACCGCCGCACCGCTGGGAAACTGCGGTCGGTCGCCGAGGTGGCGGCCGCCGCGCACCATGGCGATGTTCACGCAGGTCAGGCCGTCGGCCTCGATCGCGGCGAGCACATCGACGTCCTCGTCCTTGCGGCTGTCAACGAACTGCTTGTGCAGCACCGCCTGCAGCACGCGCACCTGGTCGCGGCAGGCGGCAGCCTCCTCGAAGGCAAGGCGTTCGGCAGCGGCCTGCATGCGGCTGGTCAGGTCGTCGATGACCTCGCTCGCCTGGCCGTCGAGGAAGCGGGTGGCGAGCTTCACATCTGCGGCATAGGCCTCGGGCTCGACGAGGCCTACGCAGGGCGCGGTGCAGCGCTTGATCTGGTGCAGCAGGCAGGGGCGCGAGCGGTTGGCGAAGACGGTGTTCTCGCAGGTGCGCAGCTGGAAGGTCTTCTGCAGCAGGTGGATGCTCTCGCGCACCGCCCAGGCGTTGGGAAAGGGGCCGAAGTAGCGCGCGCCCTTGGTGAAAGCGCCGCGGTGGTAGGCCAGGCGCGGGAACTCGTCGGCGGAGAGCTCGATGTAGGGGTAGGTCTTGTCGTCGCGGAAGAGGATGTTGTAGCGCGGCGCCAGACTCTTGATGAGGTTGTTCTCGAGGATCAGGGCCTCGGCCTCGGAGCGGGTGGCGGTGATGTCCACGCGCAGCACCTGCGCCACCATCATGGCGATGCGCGGGCTGGAGACGGTCTTCTGGAAGTAGCTGGAGACGCGGCGCTTGAGGTTCTTGGCCTTGCCGACGTAGAGCACCTTGTCGTCGGCGCCGATCATGCGATAGACGCCTGGCTCCTCGGTGAGGGTACGCAGGAAGGGCTTGGGGTCGAAGGCGTTGGAGGGCGTCGGATCGGTCATGAGTGGTGATGCAGAACAGGGCTTGAAACCATCTGTGCCTCGGAGCGGACACGGGGCATTCCTTCCATGGGCTGCGGAACTCGCTCGCTGCGCTCACTCAGACAGTCCTCGCCCATTCCAGGAACGCCCCGCATCCACTCCAACGCAATGCATGCTCGACGGTCCGCGGAAAACTTCCTGTCGATTATCGGTGCTCGATTATCCGTGCTTATGAAGGATCTCGGTACCTTGCTCGCCGATGGTGGCGGCGGTCATGGTCGGCGCGGTGTTGCTGTCGTCGGGGATGGCCGCGACGCGTTCGCGCGCCTGGACGTAGGCAGCGTGGAGTTCGAGCGCAAAGGGGTCGGCGAGCCAGGCGGGCTGCGGTGCGGCGGGCACGATCGCGGCAAGGCGGGCGAGATTGTCCGGGTCCGGGACGGGTGCCCAGCGGTCGAGCAGTTCGGCGGCCAGGTCCGGACGGTTACACACCAGCAGCATGTCGCAGCCGGCGGCGTATGCGGCTTTGGCACGACCGACGATGTCGCCGGCGATGCGGGCACCTTCCATGTTGAGGTCGTCGCTGAATATCACGCCCTTGAAGCCGAGCCGCTCGCGCAGCACGTCCTTGAGCCAGAAGGGCGAGAAGCCGGCCGGCTGGGGTTCCGGGCTGGGGTCGGCGTTGGGGTAGATCACGTGCGCGGGCATCACGCCGGCGAGCTGGCGGCCGAGGCGGTGGCGGTAGGGGGCGATGTCCTCGTTCCACACCGTATCGAAGTCGCGCGTGTCGACCGGCACAGCGTGGTGCGAGTCAGCCTCGACGAAGCCGTGGCCGGGGAAGTGCTTGCCGACGCAGCCCATGCCGGCATCGGCCATCCCCGCGCACAGTGCCTGCGCAAGCGCGGCAACAGCCTGCGGATCACGGTGGAAGGCACGGTTGCCGATGGCGCGACAGCAGCCGTAGTCGAGATCGAGCACCGGCGTGAAACTGAGGTCGACGCCATGCGCCAGGAGTTCCGCTGCAAGCACGAAGCCGGTGGCGCGGGCGGCATCGAGCGCGGCAAGGTGATCCTGCGTCCACAAGGCGCCGAGGCTGCGCATGGCAGGCAGGCGGGTGAAGCCGTCCGTGCGGAAGCGCTGCACCCTACCCCCTTCGTGGTCCACGGCGATGATCAGTGCCGGGTCACGCAACGCGCGGATCTCTGCGGTGAGCGCACGGAGTTGGTCGGAGCCGGTGTAGTTGCGCGCGAACAGGATGACGCCACCGACCAAGGGGTCGAGCAGGCGTTCGCGCTCCTCGTCGGTCAGCTCGGTGCCGGCGACGTCGATCATGACGGGGCCGCGGGAGCGGAGGATGGGTGAGCTCATGTGCGGGAGACTCCGGGGCTCAGGCTATTTCGATGAGCGCAAACGCGACGATGTGCTCGTCCTCGTCGCTGATGCTCAAGTGCGCACGCAGCCCGTTGTCGCGCATGTGCGCTGTGAGCCGCTCGTCGTAGCGGTATTCGGGCTTGCCGCGCGCGTCATGGCCGACGGCGACGGCGTGTAGCGTGGCCGGCACGGCGACGCCGGTGCCGAGCGCCTTGCCGAAGGCTTCCTTGGCGGCAAAGCGCTTGGCGAGGAAGCGGGCCGGGTCGCGGTGAGCGCGCCAGCCCTCGACCTCGCTCGCTGCCAGGATGCGCAACGCGAAGCGCTCGCCGTGGCGTTCAAGCGCCTCGCGCATGCGCCGCAACTGCACGAGATCCGTACCGATGCCGTGGATCATGGTGCGCCCTGCCCTTTGTCTTGTCGGCCGCTCACCGCTTGCGTTCCTTGCGCGCCTGGCTCACGCGGTCTGCGCGGCTTCGCGCATCAAGCGCTTCATCTCGACCACCGCCTCGCGCAGGCCGACGAAGACCGAACGGCTGACGATCGAATGGCCGATGTGCAGCTCGCGGATGCCATGCAGGCGGGCGATCGGCTGCACGTTGTAGTAGTTGAGCGCATGGCCCGCGTTGAAGCGCATGCCCAGGCGGCGCACGGCCTCACCCGCGTTGCGGATCTTGTCGATCTCGCCGACCACGTCCGGCGCCTCGGCATCGCGGCCGGCGGCGTGGAAGGCGTGGGCGTAAGGACCGGTGTGGATTTCGCAGACACGCGCGCCAATGCGGGCGGCAGCCTCGATCTGCTCAAGCTCCGCGTCGATGAAGACGCTGGTGACGATGCCGGCGTCGGCCAGGCGGGCGATGACGTCCTTGAGCCGCGCCTCCTGCGCTACCACATCGAGCCCGCCTTCGGTGGTGATCTCGTGCCGGCCCTCGGGCACCAGCATCGCCATCTGCGGCTGGGTGCGGCAGGCGATCGCGACCATCTCGTCGGTGGCCGCCATCTCGAGGTTGAGCTTGACCTGGGTAAGCTCGGCCAAGCGGCGCACGTCCTCGTCGTTGATGTGGCGGCGATCCTCGCGCAGGTGGATGGTGATGCCGTCCGCGCCGCCCAGGTGGGCTTCCACCGCGGCCCACACCGGATCGGGCTCCCAGGTGCGGCGCGCCTGGCGCAGCGTGGCGACGTGGTCGATATTGACGCCGAGTTCGATCATCAGAGTTCCTGCAATTCCTTCAGCACCCGGCGCGACTGCAACGGCTGGCCGCCCAAGGTGTGGTTGATCAGCATGCGCAGCAACTGCTTGGACTGGGCCAGCGTCTCTGCGCGGGAAAAATCGTCGGCGGCCATGTCGAGCAGGGTCTGTCCGGAGAGCAGTGGCTGCTCGCCGAGCGCCCCGGATTCGACCCCCTCCGCCTCCAGCGTTTCCAGCCTTACGGGCCCGCGTTCGATTATATAAAGGTAGCGCCCGTCGGGCTGAATCGCCGCGCCGCCGTCGGCTTCCACCGCGAGCCCGGCCTCGTAGCCCAGATCCTGCAGCAGGGCGAGCTCGAACCGACGCAGGATCGGCGACGCCGGCTCACCGCGGCCGAGCGCGCGCACCGCATCGACGTAGGCATCGAAGAGACGCGGGTGCGCATCCTCGCGCGCGGTCAGACGCATCAGAAGCTCGTTCAGATAGTAACCGCACAGCAGCCCCCGCCCCGAGAGCAGCGGCTGGCCACCCTGCCATTCGGCGCGCACCAGGGTCTTCACCTCACCGCCGCCTGACCAGTCCATCCGTAGGGGCTGGAATGCCAGGAGCACGCCGCGCAGCTGGGAATACGGTCTGCGCGCACCCTTGGCGACCAGTCCCACGCGGCCATGTTCGCGCGCGAAGATCTCCACGATCAGGCTTGTTTCGCGCCACGGATAGGTGTGGAGCACCCATGCGGGCTGCTGCTCGACGCGCTGCTTGGGTCCTGCCATGACAGGGCGCCCGGCTTACTCGTACCCCAGGCTCTTCAGCGCGCGCTCGTCGTCGGCCCAGCCGCTCTTCACCTTGACCCAAACCTCGAGGAAGACCTTGGCATCGAAGAGCTTCTCGAGCTCGACACGCGCCTCGCTCGAAATCCGCTTGAGCTTCTCGCCCCCACGGCCAATCACCATGGCCTTGTGGCCGGGTTTGTCGACGATCACCGCCGCGAAGATACGGCGAAGATTGCCCTCGACCTCGAACTTCTCGATCTCGACCGCGATACCGTAAGGCAACTCGTCGCCCAGCAGGCGGAACAGCTTCTCGCGCAGGAACTCGGAGGCGAGGAAGCGCTCGCTGCGATCAGTCACCTCGTCTTCCTCGAACATCGGCTCACCGACCGGCAACAATGGCGTGGCCGCAGCAATCAGGGCCTCGACGTTGCGCCCCTTCTCCGCCGACAACGGCACGATCTCGGCGAACGCCCGCAACTGGCGGAGCTCATCAATGAAGGGCAGCAGGCGCGCCTTGTCCTTGAGCTGATCCACCTTGTTGATGACGAGAATCACCCGTGACGACTCGGGGATCACGCTGAGCACCTTGCGGTCATCGTCGGTGAAGCGCCCCGCCTCGATGACGAAGAACACCAGGTCGACGTCGGCCAGCGCCTGCGACACCGTGCGGTTCATCGCGCGGTTGAGCGCGTTGCGGTGGTGGGTCTGAAAGCCCGGCGTATCGACGAAGACGAACTGCACCCCCTGCTCTGTGAGGATGCCGGTGACGCGATGGCGTGTGGTCTGCGCCTTACTTGAGACGATGCTGATCTTCTGCCCGATC
Source organism: Thauera sp. WH-2 (assembly GCF_048321015.1). NCBI lineage: Bacteria > Pseudomonadati > Pseudomonadota > Betaproteobacteria > Rhodocyclales > Zoogloeaceae > Thauera > Thauera sp. WH-2. The sequence goes on from NZ_JBLWFG010000006.1 coordinate 22,937, forward strand.
AAACGGTTGAGCAGCGTGGACTTGCCGACATTGGGGCGGCCGACGATGGCGACGAAGCCGGCACGGGATGCCTGCTCGTCATGATCTTCAGCGCTTGCCGCCGGCGTGCTGGGGACTTCGCTCATTTCTTTCTCACCGCGGCGAGCGCAAGCTCGGCCGACTGTTGTTCGGCGATGCGCCGGCTCGGGCCGCGGCCCAGGGTGCGAACACCGAGTTTGGGAATGTCGCAGGCTACCTCGAACTCCTGCGAGTGCGCTTCGCCCAGCACCTGCACCATCGAATACGCCGGCAGCGGCAATCTGCGGCCCTGCAGCCACTCCTGCAGCGCTGTCTTGGGGTCCTTGCTGGGCTTGCGTGGGTCGACCTCGGCGAGCAGCGGTGCGTAGAGACGGTCGATGACCGACTTGGCAGCCGCGAAACCGCCATCGAGAAACACAGCCGCAAAAACCGCCTCCACCGCATCGGCAAGGATCGAGGGCCTGCCCGCCCCACCGGACCGCAGTTCGCCCTCCCCAAGGCGGAGGCACTCGCCGAGTTCGAGGTCTAACGCGACGCGATACAGCGCATCCTGACGCACCAGCGACGCACGGATCCGCGAGAGTTCTCCCTCACGCAGGGCCTCGAAACGCTCGAAGAGCGCGATCGACATGACGCAGTTGAGGATACTGTCGCCGAGGAACTCGAAGCGCTCGTTGTTCGGCTGGCCGAAGCTGCGGTGCGTGAGCGCCTCCTGCAGCAGGCCGGGCGAGGCGAAGACGTGCCCGAGTCGGGCCTGCAAGCGTTCCGCGGTCATCGGGTCAACGCACCTCGCTGCTCGGACTGAGCTCGAACAGCAGACTCACGTTGGCCACCAGCGGCACCGTGCGGGCGTACTGGACCTCCACCACGGTCTTTCCTCCGCTGCGGTCGATCACCAGATCGGCACCGGAAACACTCGAAACGTCGTCGATGGACTTGCGCCGGTCGAAATTGCGTCGCGCCTCGATCACCGACGTGCCATTGTCGATGTCATTGGCCAGGATGCCGACGATGCGCTTGATCGCCATGTACTCATTGAAAACCGGCACCGTGCGAAAGGCGACGATCAACAGAAAGGCCGCAAAGGCGCCGACGATCATCACGCCGAGCAGGCTCACGCCGCGTTGGGATGTGTGGTTCATGAGGTCTCCCGAGTCTTAATGAAAGCTGCCGATGCGCTTCATGTCGCTGAAGTTGAACCAGATGAAGAAGGCGCGCCCCACGATGTTCTCTTCCGGGACGAACCCCCAGACCCGGCTGTCGCTGCTTGCGTCACGGTTGTCGCCGAGCACGAAGAAATGCCCTTCAGGCACGGTACAGCGCAGCCCGGAGTGCGTATAGGTGCAATTGTCACGGTTCGGGAAATTCAGCACATGCGGCACAAAGGCAGGCGCCTCGCGCTCGATCAGCACTGAGTGTTCGACCGTGCCGAGTTGCTCGGTGTATTGCGGTGAGTAATACAGCCGGTCCGGATGCAGGTAGGTGCCGTTCTCTTCGATCGGGACAGCCTCGCCGTTGATGGTGAGCCGCTTGTTGACGTACTCGACCCGATCGCCCGGCACGCCAACCACGCGCTTGATGTAGTCCATCGAGGGGTCCGCCGGATAGCGGAACACCATCACGTCACCACGCTGCGGATCGTTGAGGTCGATGATCTTCTTGTTGATCACCGGCAGTCGGATACCGTAGGTCCACTTGTTGACCAGGATGAAGTCGCCCACCAGCAGCGTCGGAATCATCGAGCCTGAAGGGATCTTGAACGGCTCGACCACGAAGGAACGCAGGCCGAATACGATCAGGATCACCGGAAAGAAGCTCGCGCCGTACTCCACCCACCAGGGGTTGGGCGCACCGGCCGGGCGCAGCTTGCGTGCGTGGAAGCGGTCGAAGAACCACAGCACGCCGGTGGCGACCAGGAGCAGGAAAAGAGTCAGGGCGAAATTCATGCGGTTTCCGTCACTTGCCTTCGTCGGTGCGCAGCACGGCGAGGAAGGCCTCCTGCGGAATTTCCACGTTGCCCACCTGCTTCATGCGCTTCTTGCCTTCCTTCTGCTTCTCGAGCAGCTTCTTCTTGCGCGTGATGTCGCCGCCATAGCACTTGGCGAGCACGTTTTTGCGCAGCGCCTTGATCGTCTCGCGCGCGATGATGTGCGCACCGATCGCCGCCTGCACCGGCACATCGAACATCTGGCGCGGAATCAGCCCGCGCAGCTTGCTCGCCAGCTCGCGCCCGCGGTACTGTGCGCTGGCGCGGTGCACGATGACCGACAGCGCATCGACCTTCTCGCCGCCCACCATGAGGTCCAGCTTGACCAGATCGGCCGTGCGGTACTCCTTGAAGTCGTAGTCGAGCGAAGCATAGCCGCGCGACACCGACTTGAGCTTGTCGAAGAAGTCCATCACGACCTCGTTCATCGGCATCTCGTAGATCAGCTGCACCTGACGGCCGTGGTAGCGCATGTCGATCTGGTTGCCCCGCTTCTGGTTGCACAGCGTGATCACCGGACCGACGTAGTCCTGCGGCAGGAAGATGGTCGCGGTGATGATGGGCTCGCGGATCTCCTGGTATTTGCCCGGCTCCGGCAGCTTGGCCGGGTTCTCGACGTGGATCACCGAGCCATCGTTGAGCACCACCTCGTACACCACGGTCGGCGCGGTGGTAATGAGGTCCATGTCGAACTCGCGCTCCAGGCGCTCCTGCACGATATCCATGTGCAGCAGACCAAGGAAGCCACAACGGAAGCCGAAGCCGAGCGCCTGCGAGACCTCCGGTTCGAACTGCAGCGAGGCGTCATTCAGGCGCAGTTTCTCCAGCGAGTCGCGAAGCTGGTCGTACTCGGAGGATTCAACTGGATACAGGCCGGCGAACACCTGCGGCTTGATCTCCTTGAAGCCGGGCAGCGCCTCGGCTGCGGGCCGGCTGGCGAGCGTGACGGTGTCGCCCACCTTGGCGGCTTCGATCTCCTTGATACCGGCGATGATGAAGCCCACCTCGCCGGCCCGCAGTTCTGCACGCGCCACCGAGCGCGGAGTGAAGACGCCGACCTGGTCACATGGATACTGCAGACCGTTCGACATCAGCAGGATGCGGTCCTTGGGCTTCAGCACGCCATCGACCACCCGCACCAGCATCACCACGCCGACGTAGTTGTCGAACCACGAGTCGATGATCAGCGCCTTGAGCGGCCCCTCGGGCTCGCCCACCGGCGGCGGCACGCGTGCCACGATGGCCTCGAGCACGTCTTCCACGCCCAGGCCAGTCTTGGCCGAGCACAGGATCGCCTCGGAGGCGTCGACGCCGATCACATCCTCGATCTCGCCACGCGCGTTCTCAGGATCCGCCGCAGGCAGGTCGATCTTGTTGAGCACCGGCACCACTTCGACATCGAGGTCGAGCGCGGTATAGCAGTTGGCCACCGTCTGCGCCTCGACGCCCTGCGAGGCATCGACGACGAGCAGCGCCCCCTCGCACGCGGCAAGCGAGCGGCTGACCTCGTAGGAAAAGTCGACGTGTCCCGGCGTGTCGATCAGATTCAGGTTATAAACCTGACCATTCTTCGCCTTGTAATGCAACGCCGCGGTCTGCGCCTTGATGGTGATGCCGCGCTCGCGCTCGATGTCCATCGAGTCGAGCACCTGCGCTTCCATCTCGCGCTCGGACAGTCCGCCGCAGAAGTGGATGAGTCGGTCGGCCAGGGTGGATTTGCCGTGGTCGATGTGGGCGATGATGGAGAAATTGCGTATGTGGTTCATGCGAAACGAAAAGGGTGCCTCACAGCACCCGTTTCGGAAAAATGTTCGGAAGGGTCGCGGCCGGTGCTTGGCGACCGCGTCAAGCCCGCGATTCTAGCGGAAAACCACTGCAATAAGCGCGTACCGCCGCTTCGTCGAGATGGTAGTTGCACAACACCTGTTCGCCGTGCAGCAGCACGGGCACCAGTTCATCCCAGCGCGCCTCCAGCGCAGGATCCTCATCGACGTCCAGCACGCATATGCGCCAGCCATATTCCTGCGCGATCGGCTCGAGCGCGGCAACAAGGTCGTGGCACAGGTGGCACCACTGCCGGCTCATGACCGTGAAGCAGGCATCTGCCGTCTCGCCGGTCATCGCGCCGCCCGCAGGCTGACGAAGGATGCACCATCGCCACGATGGACGAGCAGCGTCACCTGCTCGCCGGGTGCAAGCCCAGCGACCGCGTGCTCGAAATCGGTGAGCTTGCCCAGGCGGATCTGCTGCCCCTTTCTCACCAGCGCCAGCACCAGGTCGCCGGGCACGATCTCGGCACGCGCGGCTGGACCCTGCGTACGCTGCACCAGCAGGCCGCTTTCAATGCCACGCTCACGGCGCTGCACCGCTGTGGGCTCGGCCAGTTCCAGACCGAGGCGGTTTGGCGCCTGAGCCGGCCCCTGCGCAGCGGCCTGCTCGGGCGCCTGCTCCGGATCCTGCCACTCGCCGACCTCGATCTCCAGCGCCTCCGGCACGCCACCGCGGTAGATCTCCACCTGCGCCCTGCTGCCCGGGCGCGCCGCGGCGACAATGCGCGGCAGGTCGGCGGAGCTTTCCACCACACGCGCGTTGAAGCGCACGATCACGTCCCCTTGCATCACGCCCGCGCGCGCAGCGGGCCCCTCCGGTTCGACCATGCTCACCAGTGCGCCTGCAGGACGGGGCAGACCAAAGCTGTCTGCCAGGTCGCGCGTGACCTCCTGGATGGACACCCCGATCCGGCCACGCTCCACCCGGCCCTGGGTGCGCAACTGTGCTTGCACGTCCATGGCAACATCGATCGGAATTGCGAACGACAGGCCCATGAAGCCACCGGTACGGCTGTAGATCTGCGAGTTGATGCCGACCACCTCGCCGCGCAGGTTGAACAGCGGCCCACCCGAATTACCCGGGTTGATCGCCACATCGGTCTGGATGAAGGGTACGAAGTTCTCATCCGGCAGGCTGCGCCCCTTCGCGCTGACGATGCCTGCCGTCACCGACTGCTCGAATCCGAACGGCGACCCGATCGCCAGCACCCACTCCCCCACCTGCAGCGCTTCCGGATCGCCAAGCACCACGTGCGGCAGATCAGCGGCATCGATGTGCAGCAGTGCAATGTCACTACGGACATCCGCACCGATTACAGTGGCATCGTACTCGCGCTTGTCCGCGAGCCGCACCAGCACCTCTTCGGCGCCCTCGATCACGTGCGCATTGGTGAGGATGTAACCGTCCGCGCCAATGATGAAGCCAGACCCGAGCGAACGGTCCTCCGGGTCGGCGCCCAGACCGGGGTTGTCCGGCGTGCGGGGGATGAATTTTCGGAAGAAGTCGAACATCGGGTCCGACTCGTCCAGTTCCGGAAGCCGGAACGGCATGCGCACCGGGGCCTCACTGCGCTGCGTCGCGCTGATGTTGACCACGGCTGCGCCCTGCTGAGCGGCGAGCACGCGGAAGTCGGGCAGCACGATCTCTGCCGCACCCACGGTCCCGAGGGGAAGCAGCAGCCACGCGCAGAGCACGACCACGAAGACCCGCAAGGCCCAGTCGGGAGAATGCGCGGACGGACGCTTCATTGCTGCAACGGGCGCAAGGTTCGTACGCACTCGTCCTCCCGCGTGAGCTCCATGTGCAGGCGACTGCGCCAGTTGCGGCTACGCGGAAGCGCCCGGTTGGCTGCCCAGGCAAGGCCGAGACCAAGGAGTGCACCGATCAGGGCGTAGAGATCCGCCCGCACTGCGCCGCCCAGGTGATTTCCCAGTGCAGCCCCCAGCAGCAGCAGCAGCGAGGCCAGCCCGTAGCTCGCGAATGCCGCGCGCAACGGAGCGCCCTCCGGGATGCTGATCAGCACGCTGTCACCCGGCTTCAGATCCAGCCGGGTCGGCAGCACGAACTCCTCTTTCGGCAGGCCGAAGGCATGACTGATCTGCACCGAGCGGCAGCCCCCCGGCTCGTCGCAGCGCCCGCAGCCACCGGTACTCTCGGACAGCTTCAACCAGGCCTGCCCGCCCTCGACCCGAAGAACGCGCGCCCGCGCCTGCATCATTGCTCGCGGGCCCGCACGCTCTCGCCGAGCCGCCGCACGGCCTGCTCAGGCGCTTCGCCCAGGGTCGTGACCAGATGCCCGTTCACCGTGCGTTTGAAAATGCTGATGGCTCCGTTCGAGATCGGCCCGAGGCCGATCGCCGACGCGTCCCCGACAGGCTCGATGAAGACCGAGATCGCAGCGAGACCATCGCTGAACACCATGTGCAAGGCCTCACCGCGCTCACGGCCGAGCGGCCTGCGCATCACCGAACTGAGGGTGTAGCCGGGCAAGGGCTCCGCGAGCGACCACCCTGCATCACGTTCGTCCAGATCGTTGCCGCGCGCATTGACTACCTGCCAGCCCTCGCCCTGGTCGAAGCGGGACTCGAGCAGGGCGGGATCGACCTCGCCACCGATCTGCAAGTCACTGAAACTGAACTGCTCGACCAGCCCGCCGCCCGCGTCCACCGTACGCGACTTCAGCAGCAGGCCCGTCTGCATCTCCGCCCACAGCACATGTCCATAGCGCAGGTTGTCCCGAGGCTCCAGCAACACGGATTGCGCCTCGTATCCTGCGACGCGACTCACCTCGCCCTTGCGGATGCGGTAGTGCTCGGCGAGACCACCTGGCGAGCCCGGTAGCCGCGCAGGAAAGGCACGTCGCCCGGCCGCTTCGTCGATGATCACCGTACGCCGCTCGGGCAACACGCAGTGAACCTCGTTCCCCCGCCGGATCACCTCGCGCGGACTGCCATCGAGCACTTCGAGGCGTTCATATTCGACCCCACCTTCCACGCGATGGACGATACGGGAGGTCTCGACCTGTCCGCCGGATTGATAGACGAACGTACCCACATAATTGAGCCGCTGCCCGGCCGAGGCAATCCGGCCAAGCCAGGACAACGGATCGGAGGGCGCGTCCGCCCGAGCGGGCCCCTGCGCCAGCAGGGCGCAAAAGCCGAGCGCGACCGCGAACAACCTCATCGGTTGGCACCCAGACGCTGATCGGAAACGGTGCGAACGTACTGCACGCCCGCCGGCAGCGGGCCGCTACGCGACAGGCCCTGGTGCGCGAACACGTATTCGCGCAGCGGGTCGTCGCCCAAGCCTGCCGTACCCGCCTGCGACGGCGCGGCCTTGACGAGCTGCACGACGGCCGCATTGGAAGCAATCTGCGGCGCCGGCGCCTCCTGCCGATAGAGCGTCGCAGCGACGAGTCCGACCGCGGCCACGCCCATCACCGAGGCGGCCAGCGGCATCAGCGACCGCCACAGTCTGCGCCCGTCACCATCCGCCTGCGCGCGCGCCGGCTGGGCGAGCGGTGCGAGCAGCGTGGGTTCGTCCTCTAGTTCACTCATGACGCGCGCGACGAACCCGCTCGATCGCGGCTGATCTCCGCGCAGCGTGTCGCCGATCAGACAGTAGGTTTCCCAGTCCTCGCGCAGATCCGGATCCCGACGCAAGCGTTCGAACACGGCCAGAGAGGCCTGATCGTCGAGATCTCCATCGAGCAGAGCCGATACCTTGTCCTTCATACTCGTTACCTACCAACGTTTGTCCGGGGCCGTATCGAGCAGAGGCCGCAGACGTTCAGCAATCGCTTCGCGCGCACGGAAGATCCGCGAGCGCACGGTCCCTATCGGGCACTCCATGATGCCGGCGATCTCCTCGTAGCTCAGACCCTCGAGCTCGCGCAGCATGATGGCGGTTCTCAATTCCTCCGGCAGCGCGGCCATTGCGTCCTCCACGGTCTCGCCGATCTGGCGGGTCATCATCAGCCGCTCGGGCGTGTTGATGTCACGCAACTGATCGCCGTCCTCGAAGGTTTCCGCCTCCTCGGAGTCGAAACTGGTCGACGTTGGCGCCCTTCTGCCCTGGGAGACGAGATAGTTCTTGGCCGTATTGACACCGATACGGTACAGCCAGGTGTAGAACGCACTGTCTCCCCGGAACGAGCCCAATGCGCGGTAGGCCTTGATGAAGGTCTCCTGCGCAACGTCCTCGACTTCGGCTGGATCGCGTATCAGCCTGGAAAGCAGACGGTTCAGCTTGCGCTGGTACTTGGATACCAGCAAGCCGAACGCCTGCTTGTCGCCGCGCTGCACGCGCTCGACGAGTTGCTGATCGAGTTCACGATCGCTCATGGGAACTGGGTTCTTCCGGGTATTTGAATGACAAAACGCCCGGATTATAAGCGACCGGTCACGCCAACAGCAGTAGTCGAAGACAGTCAGATGACCCGGCCCCTGCAAAATAGTTCAGGCGCTCATCCGCAAACGCCGCTCAGTAACCCGCCTCGCATGCAGACCTGCATGCCTGGCGCACCTGTCAAGGCGGCACCAGCCGCCAGGATCGAGCAGTTCGCGAGCAGTCACTCGCAAGGCCCGCACGGTCGAGCGGGTTTATTGGGGCCTCTCATGGCGTGCTATATTCCTTCTCCCTTTAATCCGGCCCGAGCGACATCTTGCTGAAACAGTACGACGTTCTCATTCTTGGCAGCGGCACGGCTGGCCAATCCATGGCGCTCCGGCTTGCCGACCACCTTCGCGTCGCGCTGGTCACCAAACGTGAACTGGCCGACAGCGCCAGCAACTGGGCGCAAGGCGGCATCGCCGCGGTGCTCGACACCACCGACAGCATCGAAGCGCACATCCAGGACACCTTCGTTGCCGGCGCCGGCCTGTGCAACCCCAAGTCGACCCGCTTCGTGGTCGAGAACGGCAAGCGCGCCATCGAGTGGCTGATCGACCGCGGCGTGCCCTTCACGCGCGAGGCAGATTCAGAGCTCGGCTACCACCTCACGCGCGAGGGCGGGCACTCGCACCGACGCATCATCCATGCCGCAGACGCCACCGGCGCTGCAGTGCAGGCCACGCTCGGCGACCATGTTCGCAACCACCCGAACATCGACATCTACGACCACCACATCGCAGTGGACCTGGTCGTCGGTGACAAGGTCGGCCACCCCGGCGCCGGCTGCCTCGGCGCCTACGTACTCGACATCGTCAACGACCGTGTGGTCACGTTCTCCGCCCAGCACACCGTGCTCGCTACCGGCGGCACCGGCAAGGTCTACCTGTACACGACCAACCCCGACGTCGCGACCGGCGACGGCGTGGCCATGGCGTGGCGCGCCGGATGCCGGGTGGGCAACATGGAATTCATCCAGTTCCACCCCACCTGCCTGTACCACCCGCAGGCGAAGTCTTTCCTCATCTCCGAAGCGGTGCGCGGTGAAGGTGGACTGCTGAAACTGCCCGATGGCACGCGCTTCATGCCCGAGCACGATGCACGCGAGGAACTCGCGCCGCGCGACATCGTCGCACGCGCGATTGACTTCGAGATGAAGAAACGCGGCATCGACTGCGTCTACCTCGACATCAGCCACAAGCCTGCCGACTGGCTGCGCGGGCATTTTCCGAACATCTACGCGCGCTGCCTGGAACTGGGCATCGACATCACGCGCGAACCCATCCCGGTCGTTCCGGCAGCGCATTATTCCTGCGGCGGCATCGTCACCGACCTATCCGCACGTACGGATGTGCCGGGCCTGTACGCGGTGGGCGAATCCGCCTGCACCGGCCTGCACGGCGCAAACCGCCTGGCGAGCAACTCGTTGCTCGAATGTCTGGTGTTTGGCGAAGCCGCAGCGAAGGACATCCTTTCCAAGCAGCGCCTGCCGGCACCGAAGCTGCCGGACTGGGACGAGAGCCGGGTCACCGATGCCGACGAGGAGATCGTCATCGCCCACAACTGGGCAGAGCTGCGCCGCTTCATGTGGGACTACGTCGGCATCGTGCGCACCACCAAACGCCTGCGTCGCGCGCAGCACCGCATCCGCCTGCTCGAACGTGAGATCAACGAGTTCTACTCGAATTTCCGCATCAGCAACGACCTGATCGAACTGCGCAACCTCGTGGTCACCGCTGATCTGATCGTGCGTTGCGCGCTTCGGCGCAAGGAAAGCCGTGGCCTGCATCATTCGCGCGACTACCCCGAGATGCTGCCACGGGCTCGCGACACTGTCCTGCGCCCGGCAACACCCAGGGGGCTTGCACGCTGACGCTTGAAGGCCGACTCACGCCGCCGCGCGCTGCCGACGGCGGCGAGGCTTCAGACCACCGAGTGCGGCGGGGATTCGGTCGCGGCAGCCGGGTCCCGTGATGTCTTGTGCCGCAACCAGATCTTCAGCGCGCGCCAGTCGCTGCCTCCCACGTTGGCGCGCACCAGCATGAGCCAAGGCACCGGCGCCGGCATTCCTGTGCCCTCGCCCATCTCGACCCGCGGCACCGGCCTCAGCCACACCGCCCAACCAAGATCCACGGTCGCCGAGGGCGCTGTGCCGCACAGCACACCCTGTTCCACGTCGGAGGCAAACCACACCAGTTCACCTCCCGGCTCCAGCAGGATGCTCACCCCACGTTTTGCAGCCTCGGCGCGCAGACCGTGCCACAAAGTCGCCAGCAGCACGCCCCACACCATCAGCAGGGCTGCGACCCGAGCGCCATTCACGACTTCATCCTCCACGCCGACGCCCGAACCGAAAACGTGAAAAAGCGCCAGCGCGGCTGCGAGATGCGCAACCAGCACTGACGCCATCACAGCCCGGGAGGGCTGCATCCTGATCTCGCGCGGGAACTGCATGTCGCCCGCGACGGACCGGGTTCAGAAGCGCCGGAAGACCAGCGTCCCGTTCGTACCGCCGAAGCCGAAGTTGTTCTTCAGCGCGACATCGATCTTCATTTCCCGCGCGACGTTCGCGCAGTAGTCCAGATCGCACTCGGGGTCCTGTTCGAAGATGTTGATCGTCGGCGGCGAAATCTGGTTATGCACCGCAAGTACAGTAAACACCGACTCGACGCCGCCCGCCCCGCCGAGCAGGTGACCCGTCATCGATTTGGTCGAGTTCACGACCAGCTTCCTGGCATTCTCGACGCCAAAGGCAAGCTTGATCGCCTCGGTTTCGTTCTTGTCGCCGAGCGGCGTGGAGGTGCCATGCGCGTTGAGATACTGCACCTGATCGTGATTGACGCCGGCGTTCTTCAATGCGTTAAGCATGCTGCGACGCGGACCGTCGGTATCGGGCGCCGTCATGTGATAGGCATCGCCACTCATGCCGAAGCCGCCAAGCTCGGCGTAGATCTTCGCGCCACGCCTGACCGCATGCTCGTACTCTTCGATCACCATCACACCGGCGCCTTCGCCAAGCACGAAGCCGTCGCGATCCCTGTCCCAGGGACGGCTGGCAGTCGCGGGGTCGTCGTTGCGCGTGGACAGCGCCTTGGCCGAGGAAAAGCCGCCGATGGCGAGATTGGTGACGGTCGACTCGGCGCCGCCGCAGACCATCACGTCGGCATCGCCATATTCGATCATGCGCGCACTCATGCCGATCGCATGCAGTCCGGTCGTGCAGGCCGTGACCACCGCGAGATTGGGCCCCTTCATGCCGAACATGATCGACAGGTTGCCCGAGATCATGTTGATGATCGTGCCGGGAATGAAGAAGGGCGAGATCTTGCGCGGACCACCGCCGAGGAAGTCGTTGTGCGTTTCCTCGATCATCGGCAGACCGCCGATGCCGGAGCCGATATTGACACCGATGCGATCGGCGTTGGCGTCGGTGACCTCGAGGCCGGAGTCGCGGATTGCCTGGATGCCCGCTGCCATGCCGTAATGGATGAATACATCCATGCGGCGTGCCTCCTTGGGCGACAGGTAGGCGGACACATCGAAATCCTTCACTTCGCCCGCAACGCGCGAAGCGAAATTGCTGGCGTCGAAGCGGGTGATCGGACCGATGCCGCTCTTGCCGGCAATCAGGTTGTTCCAGGCTTCCGGAACCGTATTGCCCACCGGCGAGATCACGCCCAGACCGGTGACGACGACTCTACGACGCGACACAGGCAACTCCGTTGAATTCGGTAATAAGGAATGAAACCCCAAAGAACGAAAACCCGCCCAGGGTCACCGCAGAACCCTGCGGGCACCGGGCAGGCAACGCTTCAGGAGCGCGAACGAGGCTTACTTCTTGAGGTGGGCGTTGACGTAGTCGATCGCCTGCTGGACGGTGGTGATCTTCTCGGCCTCTTCGTCCGGAATCTCGCACTCGAATTCCTCTTCCAGCGCCATGACGAGTTCCACGGTGTCCAGCGAATCCGCGCCCAGATCATCCACGAACGAAGATTCGTTCTTGATCTCCGATTCGTTCACGCCAAGTTGCTCAGCGACGATCTTCTTGACGCGCTGTTCGATGTTCTCCATGAACCAACTCCTTCCTGAGACAGGTGTATTTAAAAAGCCGGCGTATTCTACCAAAACGCCGGGGAACCGCTATCCCGACGAGCGTCAGGACATGTACATGCCGCCATTCACGTGCAGGGTGGTTCCCGTCACGTACGCGGCCGCGGGAGATGCGAGGAACGCCACGGCGCCGGCAATCTCTTCCGGACGACCCAGGCGACCCAGCGCGATGTTGCCCAACAGGGCGTCGCGCGCGGCTTCGGGAAGCGCGCGCGTCATGTCGGTATCAATGAAACCGGGGGCAACACAGTTCACCGTGATGTTGCGGCTCCCCAACTCGCGCGCCAGTGCGCGCGTCATGCCCGCCACGCCGGCCTTCGCCGCAGCGTAGTTGGCCTGACCCGCATTACCGGAGCTGGCCACCACCGAGGTGATGTTGATGATGCGCCCGTTGCGGGCCTTCATCATGCCGCGCATCACGAGCTTGCTCATGCGGAAAACGGCGCGCAGGTTCGTGTCGATCACCGCGTCCCATTCCTCGTCCTTCATGCGCATCGAGATGTTGTCGCGCGTAATCCCGGCATTGTTGACCAGGATGCCGATGGCACCGAAGCGCTTCTCGATCTCGCCGACCAGCGCCTCGCAGGCCGCGGCATCGGTGACGTCAAGCGCCATGCCGGCCCCCTGCACACCTGTCTCGGCGAGCGCTTTACCGATGTCGGCAGCGCCGGAGTCGGACGTTGCGGTGCCGACCACGGTAGCGCCGAGGCGCCCCAGTTCGAGCGCCACCGCACGACCGATGCCGCGCGACGCGCCGGTGATCAGCGCGACCTGACCTTCAAGCGAAAAACTCATGATTCACCTCACTGCGCCAATGGCTTGCTCGAGGCTGGCCGCATCGTGCGCCGAACCCCCTTCCACATCCTTGGCGATGCGCTTGGTCATGCCTGCAAGCACCTTGCCCGGTCCGCACTCGATGATGTGGCTCATGCCACGGCCGGCCATCGCCTGCACCAGTTCAATCCAGCGCACCGGCGCATATGCCTGGCGCACCAGCGCATCACGGATCTTCTCCGGCTCGTCGTACACCGCAACATCGACGTTGTTGATGACGGCAATCTCCGGCTGCGCGATCGACACACCGGCCAGACGTTCAGCCAGGCGCTCCGCAGCCGGACGCATCAGTGCACAGTGGAAGGGCGCGGAAACCGGCAGCAGCACGGCGCGTTTGGCGCCCTTGGCCTTGGCGATCTCACCTGCACGCTCCACCGCAGCCTTTGCGCCCGCGATCACGATCTGGCCAGGGGCGTTCAGGTTGGCCGCCTCGACGACCTGTCCCTGCGCCGCCTCGGCGCAGGCCTCCCGCACCGCGTCGGCCTCCAGCCCCATCACTGCAGCCATCGCGCCCTCGCCCGCCGGCACCGCTTCCTGCATGGCCTGGGCGCGGAAGCGCACCAGCGGCACCGCATCCTTGAAGGCCAGCGCACCCGCGGCGACCAGAGCCGAGTACTCCCCGAGGCTATGGCCGGCGACCATGTCGGGCTTCGGACCACCTGCAGCAAGCCAGGCACGATAGGCCGCGACGCCCGCAGTCAGCATCAGAGGCTGGGTATTGACGGTCAACGCCAGACGTTCCGCCGGGCCATCACAGACCATCGTCCAGAGATCCTCGCCCAGCGCCTCGGACGCTTCGGCGAAGGTGTCACGAATCACGGCCGATTCGCCATAGGCGGCCATCATGCCGACCGACTGCGAGCCCTGGCCGGGAAAAACCAGCGCAAATGCCATGCTGTTCTCCAGTTTTGGGAGTTCGGGAAGTATCAGAAATCGATCAGGGCTGCGCCCCAGGTGAAGCCGCCACCCACGCCTTCGATGATGACCCGGTGCCCCGGACGGATCATTCCGCCACGCACCGCCTCATCAAGGGCAAGCGGGATCGACGCCGCCGAGGTATTGCCGTGGTGATCGACCGTCGTGACCACGCGCTCCATCGGCAGGCCGAGGCGCTTCGCCGTGGCCTGGATGATGCGGATGTTCGCCTGATGAGGGACCAGCCAGTCGACACTTTCGTTACCCTCGCCCGCGATGTCCAGCACTTCCTGGGCCACGTCGCCGAGCACCTTGACCGCAAACTTGAACACGGCCTGGCCGTCCATGCGCAGGAAGGGGTCGCCGATCACCTGTCCGGAAGCCACGCCGCCCGGCACGCACAGGATCGGGTGATGGCTGCCGTCGGCATGCAGCGCGGAAGACAGGATGCCCGGCCGCTCCGATGCCTCGAGCACCACCGCGCCGGCGCCGTCGCCAAACAGCACGCAGGTAGCGCGGTCGGACCAGTCGAGGATACGCGAGAACACCTCTGCGCCGATCACGAGCGCGCGCTTGTGGCTGCCCGAACGGATGAACTTCTCCGCGATGGAGAGCGCATACACAAAGCCGCTGCACACCGCCTGCACGTCGAACGCCGGACCGCCGTTGCGGATGCCAAGCTTGGACTGCACCAGCGCGGCCGTACTGGGGAAGATGTAGTCGGGCGTCGAGGTGGCGACAATGACCAGATCGATGTCATCGGCCTCGCAGCCGGCCGCCTCGATCGCGCGCTCGGCGGCGATGCGCGCCAGATCGCTGGCACCCACGTCAGCGGCCGCGAGGTGGCGTGCACGGATGCCCGAGCGGGTGACGATCCACTCGTCGGAGGTATCGATCCCCCGGGCGACGAGATCGTCGTTGCTGACCGGACTGCCGGGCAGGAAACTTCCGGTACCCGCGATGCGTGCGTAGATCATCCATTCACCTCGTTCATGCTCGCCATACGCTCGCTGATGCGCTCGATCAGGCAGTTCGAAGCCGCCTCGGCTGCACGCCCCAGCGCATTGCCGAACGCCAGCTTGTCGGCAGACCCGTGACTCTTCAGCACCACCCCGCGCAGACCCAGCAGCGGCGCGCCATTGTAGAGCCGGTGATCGACCCGCTTCTTGAAGCGCAGCAGCACCGGCAACGCACACAGACCCATCAGCCGGGTCAGCAGGGAACGCTTGAACTCCTGCTTCAGGAACGCGCCGATCATCTGCGCCAGCCCCTCGGAGGTCTTGAGCGCGACGTTGCCCACGAAGCCATCGCAGACAACCACATCAACCGTACCTTCGTAGATGTCGTTGCCCTCGACGTTACCGTAGAAGTTGAGCCCGCTGCCACGCAGCAGTTCGGACGCTTCCTTCACGACGTCGTTACCCTTGATGACCTCTTCGCCGATGTTCAGCAGACCGACGCTGGGGCGTTCCTTGTGCTCGATCGCCGCTACCAGCATCGCGCCCATCACGCCGAACTGCAGCAGGTGCTCGGCACTGCAATCGACGTTGGCACCCAGATCGAGGACATAGGTATGCCCCTTCACCGACGGCAGGATGGTCGCGATCGCGGGCCGGTCGATGCCAGGCAGCGTCTTGAGCACGAAACGGGAGATCGCCATCAATGCGCCGGTGTTGCCAGCGGACACTGCCGCGTTGGCCTCCCCCGACTTGACCAGGTCGATCGCGACCCGCATCGAAGAGTCCTTCTTGTTGCGCATGGCGATCGCAGGCGGATCGTCCATGGTCACGACCTCGCTGGCAGGATGCACCCGAAGCCGGGCGCCGTATTCGGAGGCTGCATTGCCCAGCAGGGGCCGAATCGCCTCTTCCCGGCCGACAAGGATCGCCCCGGCCTGGGGGTGGCTGCGCAGGAAATCCAGCGCTGCGGGCACGGTCACGACCGGGCCGTGATCGCCACCCATGCAGTCGATCGCAATGGTGACACCCATCGGCATATCGCGTGCTTTCTAGTTATCGTGGTCGGAAAAAAGGCGGCGCGGGCGCCAAGCGCCCTGCGCCGCCTTCGCGCATCCAGGCTGCCGGATTACTCGCCCTTGGCCTTCAGAACCTTCTTGCCGCGGTAGAAACCGTTCGGGCTGATGTGGTGGCGCAGATGCACTTCACCGGTGGTCGCCTCGACCGCCAGCGCCGGGCCGGTGAGGAAATCGTGGGCACGGTGCATGCCACGCTTGGACGGGGACTTCTTGTTCTGTTGAACGGCCATGGATAAAACTCCTAAAACAAATATCGCGCCTATTTCGCGCTGGGACTGCCTCGCAGCGACGCCAGCGCAGCGAAAGGCGATTCTTTTGACGCCGCCCCCGCTGGGGACGGCAGCTCACAAACCTGGTGTCGCGGGGCGATTGGCATGGCGAGCAGCACCTCGTCCTCGAGCAGCGCAAGCACATCGAGATCGCCATCGATCTCGATCGCATCGACCTGATCGTCCTCGAGCTCTTCCTCGGGGATCGGCTGACCGGCACGCACCGGCTGCAGCACCGTCTCAAGCTGCACAGGCCATGCAAGCCCGCCCAGACAACGCTGACAAGACAGATCGAGCTCGCCCGCAACCGTCAACCGCAGACGGGGCTCCGTACCTTGCACACCGTCGACCGTCGCCCCCTCCAGCGACCACTTCAGCGCGGCCTCGGTTGAGGCCAGCGCGTCGGCCAGACGCGGCAAATCGGCCACCTGCACTTCACCCTGCAGGGCGCGGTGCTCGGTAGCAAACCTGAACGGATCATGAATGACCCTGGACGGAACGCCTTGTTGCGACATAAGCCGCGCATGATATGATTTTTTCCACTTGCGTGTAAAGCCACATCATGAATCTCGTCCTCGCCTCCACCTCTGCCTACCGCAAGATTCTGCTCGAGCGGCTGCAACTCCCCTTCGACACAGACCGACCCGAGACCGACGAGGCACCGCTCGCAGGCGAGCGCCCGGCGGCCACCGCCGAGCGCCTCGCCTGCGAGAAGGCGCGCGCGGTCGCTGCGCGCTGGCCGGACGCGCTGATCATCGGCAGCGATCAGGTTGCCTATCTCGATGACGAGATCTTCGGCAAACCCGGCACCGAAGAGCGCGCGATCGCCCAGCTGCAGCGCATGCGCGGCAGGACGGTCGTGTTTCACACCGCGCTCGCCCTGCTCAACACACGCAGCGGTCACATCCAGGTGGAAGGCGTCCCCACCCATGTGCGCTTCCGCGACTTGAGCGACGCGGAGATCCAACGCTATGTTGCGCGCGAGCGACCGCTCGACTGCGCCGGCAGCGCGAAGTCCGAAGGACTGGGCATCGCGCTCCTCGAAGCCATGCGCGGCGACGACCCCACCGCACTGATCGGCCTGCCGCTGATCGCCCTGTCCCGCATGCTGCGCGCCGAAGGCGTGGAGTTGCCATGAGCGCGGCGGCAAACCACGCCACCAGCAAGGGAACGCTGTACCTGCTGCCGGTGGCGCTGGGCGAAACCACGCCCTGGCCAGCCTTCCTGCCCGCGCAGGCGCAAGCCGTCGCGGCGGAGCTGCGCCACTTCGTGGTCGAAACTGCGCGCGCGGCACGCGCGCATCTCAAACAGCTGGACTACCCTTACCCCCTGCGCGAAACGGACATCCAGGAACTCCCCGGGGATCCGGACAAGGCGACGGACGCCGCCTTCGACGCCCTGCTCGCACCCGCGCTCGCTGGTCACGACCTCGGCCTGATGTCGGACGCCGGCTGCCCCGCGGTGGCCGACCCGGGCGCCCGCCTCGTGGCCCGCGCGCACGCGCTCGGGATCCGCGTCGCGCCGCTGGTCGGCCCGTCCTCCATTCTGCTCGGGCTGATGGGCTCCGGACTGAACGGCCAGAGCTTCGCCTTCCACGGCTATCTCCCGGTCGCAGAGATGGAGCGCGATGCGCGCCTGCGCGCACTGGAGGAAGAATCGCGCCGGCTCGGACGCACGCAGCTCTTCATCGAGACGCCGTACCGCAACGAACGCATGCTCGAAGCACTGCTGAAGCAGCTCGGCCCCGCCACCCGCGTCTGCGTCGCCTGCGACCTCAATACGGCAGGCGAGACGATCCTCACCCGCACCGTGCGAGACTGGCGCAAGGCGGAACGGCCCGCATTAGCACGGCGACCGACCCTGTTCCTCGTTCTCGCCTGACGCCCCGAGCAGCCCCCACCCCGACGCAAGCGCTACGGGTCGAAAGCACCCCGGAAGCTGCTCAGGCGTGCATCAACAGCCAGCTCGCCATCTCGGCCGGCGTGCGAACGCAGGCAAGCGGCGACTCTGCCTCTAGCGCCACCAGGGGGTGTGCACCGAAGCCCACGCCGAGACTCGCAGTGCGCGCATTTTTCGCCATCTGCAGGTCGTGCGTGGTATCGCCGATCATCAGCGTGCGCTCCGGGCTGGCGCCCAACTCGTCCATCAGCGCCTCGAGCATCGCCGGATGGGGCTTGGAGAAGCACTCATCCGCACAGCGCGTGGCGTGGAAATAGCGCCCCAGCCCGGAATGCCCCAGCGCCCGGTCGAGCCCGATCCGACTCTTGCCAGTGGCGACCGCGAGCAGGTGCCCGCGCGCTGCGAGCGCGTCGATCATCTCGACCACGCCCTCGAACAGCGAGAGCTCCTGATCCGAGGACAGATAGTGGTGCCGGTAACGCTCCACCATGCGCGGATAGGCCGACTCTTCCAGGTCCGGGACCGCATGACGCAGGGCCTCGCCCAGCCCCAGCCCGATCACGTAGCGCGCACGCTCCTCCGCCAGCTCGGCAAGGCCGAGGTCGCGGGTCGCGGCCTGCATCGCGCGCACGATCGCGCCCGCCGAATCCATCAGCGTGCCATCCCAGTCGAAGACGATGAGGTCAAAACGTTCAGCCATGGGCATTTTTCTCCGCGGCATCGAGCCGCTCGATGAAGGATTGCAGGTCATCGGGCAGCGGCGATGCGAAGGACAGCGCCGCGCCGCTCAAGGGATGGGCGAAACGCAACAGCGCCGCATGCAGGAACATGCGCCGCAGCCCCTCGCCCTCGAGCTGCTTGTTGAGCGCGAAATCGCCGTATTTGTCATCGCCGCACAAGGGAAAGCCCAGGTGGGCGAGATGCACGCGGATCTGATGGGTGCGCCCGGTCTTGAGTTCCACCTCGAGCAGGCTGTAGTCGCGCCAGCGCCGAACTAGACGCACGATGCTGTGCGCAGGCTTGCCGTCCTCGGCCACACGCACGCGACGCTCACCCTCCGGGGTCAGGTACTTGTACAGCGGCGCCCTGACGTGCTGCATCGCGTTCGTCCAGCGCCCGGGCACCAGCGTCAGGTAGCGCTTCTCCACACTCCCCGCGCGCATCATGTCGTGCAGCGCCGTCAGGGCCGAGCGCTTCTTGGCGACGATCAGCAAGCCCGAGGTCTCGCGATCGAGGCGATGCGCAAGCTCGAGCATGCGCAGCTCCGGGCGCTGCACGCGCAGCTGCTCGATCACGCCGTAGCTCACCCCGCTGCCGCCATGCACCGCCTTGCCCGATGGCTTGTCGATGACCAGCAGCGCATCGTCCTCATAGACCACCGGCAACGGCTTGCCCGCCGGCGCGGGCGCGCTGCGCGTCGGCTCGGCGATGCGGATGGGCGGGATGCGCACCTCGTCGCCCTCCTGCAGACGGTAGGTCTGCTGCACACGGCGCCCATTCACCCGCACCTCACCGCTGCGCACGATGCGATAGACGTGACTCTTCGGCACGCCCTTGGCGAGGCGCAACAGGTAGTTGTCGATGCGCTGCCCTGCGGCCGCGTCGTCGATGCGCTCGTGGCGCACAGCGATCGCTTTGCTTTCAATCGTCGTCATGAAATATACTTCTGCGCGGTTAACCGGTCGCGTCCAGCCAAGTGCGGCGTCACAACATCCTGCAGGTCGAAACATCTGCCAAGGAAGACGCAGGCAGACTGCTGGCAATGAGCCCTGAAGAGCGCTCCCGGCTACACCCTTGCATGCCATCCAAGGCCGAAAAGGCGCCGATGGTAACGCAAGCGATCACCTTCGACATACCCATCCAGCCCACGGGTTGGATTTTGACGTACAAGTCACACACGCAGGATCAAATGCTCCGGCCCGAAGCCCACACGGCACGCCGGGCGGGAGCAAGAGAATTTCGACCAGCCGACCCATCACAGCCCGATCAACCCACCGGATGAAAGCAGCAGCTCTACCCAATCGCTCCTGAACCCGGAAAGCGCGATGGTGCGCGCCGTTCGTCCTGCCCGTGTGATTTGCGCGGGAGAACGATCCAAATGAAGCGCATGCTTTTCAATGCGACGCAGGCCGAAGAACTGCGCGTCGCGATCGTGGACGGTCAGAAACTGATCGACCTCGATATCGAATCGGCCGCAAAAGAAGAACGCAAGAGCAACATCTACAAGGCGGTCATCACCCGTATCGAGCCCAGCCTCGAGGCGGCTTTCGTCGACTATGGCGCTGATCGCCACGGCTTTCTGCCGTTCAAGGAAATTTCCCGGGCCTATTTCCAGCCGGGCGTGGATGCCGGCAAGGCCTCCATCAAGGAGGCACTGAAGGAAGGCCAGGAGCTCATCGTCCAGGTCGAGAAGGACGAGCGCGGCAACAAGGGTGCAGCGCTCACCACCTACATCTCGCTGGCGGGCCGCTACCTCGTGCTCATGCCCAACAACCCGCGCGGCGGCGGTGTCTCGCGCCGCGTCGAGGGTGACGAGCGCGCCGAGTTGCGCGAGAACATGGACCAGCTCGAAGTGCCCCAGGGCATGAGCTTGATCGCCCGCACCGCAGCCATCGGCCGCAGTGCCGAAGAACTGCAGTGGGACCTCAACTACCTGCTGCAGCTGTGGCGCGCGATCGAGGGTGCCGCCCAGAGCCAGTCCGGCGCCTTCCTCATCTATCAGGAAGGCAGCCTGGTCATCCGCGCGATCCGCGATTACTTCCAGCCCGATATCGGTGAGATCCTGATCGACACCGACGACATCTACGAGCAGGCCACGCAGTTCATGGCCCACGTGATGCCGGGCAACGTCGCCCGAGTGAAGCGCTACAGTGACGACGTGCCGCTGTTCTCGCGCTTCCAGATCGAGCACCAGATCGAATCCGCCTATTCGCGCCAGGTGAACCTGCCTTCGGGCGGTGCGGTCGTGATCGACCACACCGAGGCGCTGGTCTCGATCGACGTCAACTCGGGCCGTGCCACCAAGGGCTCGGATATCGAGGAAACCGCCTTCCGCACCAACTGCGAGGCAGCCGACGAGATCGCCCGCCAGTTGCGCCTGCGCGACCTGGGCGGCCTGATCGTGATCGACTTCATCGACATGGAGTCGGCCAAGAACCAACGCGAGGTCGAGAACCGCCTGCGCGACGCACTGCGCCACGACCGCGCCCGCGTGCAGACGGGCAAGATCAGCCGCTTCGGCCTCCTCGAACTGTCGCGCCAGCGCCTGCGTCCGGCGCTGGCCGAGACCAGCTACATCCCCTGCCCGCGCTGCAACGGCACCGGCCACATCCGCAGCACCGAATCGTCGGCCCTGCACATCGTCCGCATCCTCGAAGAAGAGGCCATGAAGGACAACACGGGCGCAGTGCACCTGCAGGTGCCGGTCGACGTGGCCACCTTCCTGCTCAACGAGAAACGGGTCGACATCGCACGCATCGAGATGCGCCACAAGGTGCAGCTGATCATCGTGCCGAACCGCCACCTCGAGACGCCGGCACACGAGATCATTCGCCTGCGTCACGACCAGCTCAACGCCGAAGACATCGCGCTGGCCAGCTACCAGATGGTGCAAAAGCCCGCCGAGGAGGACGCCCGTCTGCCCTCCAAGGCCAACGAGCGCCCCGCCCGTCCTGAAGCAGCGGTCAAGGGTATCGCACCATCACAGCCCGCCCCGGTCACGGCCCCCGCGCCCGCCGCTGCGGCTGCGCCTGCCGCCAAGGGCCTGTTCGCACGTCTGTTCGGCTGGCTCTCGGGTGGTAAGGCGGAATCCGCGCCTTCGCCCGCAGCGGTCATCGAGGAAACGCCCAAGCGCGAGCCGCGCGGTCGCAGTGAGCGCAACGGCGAAGGCCGCCGCAGCAACGGCAACCGTAGCCGGCGTGGCGAACGCGACGGCGAATCGCAGCAGGGCGGCCGCAGTGGCCGTGGCGAGCGCACCGAGCGAACCGAGCGAACCGAACGCAGCGAACGCCCCGAGGGCGCCGAGAAACCTCAGCGCAGCCAGGGCGAACGAGGCGAACGCGCAGAGCGCAGTGAGGGCAGCCGCCGCGGCCGTGGCCAGCGCGGCAACCGCAGCGAGGACAGCACGGAGCGCAGCACAGAGAACCGCGCACCGAGCGCAGAGGAAGAGCTGCTAAAGACCGCCGCTGCTGCAAGCATGGCCGTCCCGAGCACCGATACTGGCGCGGCGGAAGTCGACGCGACCGCACAGGCGGAATCCACCGAGGGCGAAACGGCACCGTCCGAGAAGCGCCGTCGGCGCGGCCGCGGCCGTGGCCGTCGCACCAGCGAAGGCCAGGCGGTCGCCTCCGCCGCTGAGTCGAGCGACGGCGATGAAGCGCGCGACGACTCCGCGCCCGCAGCAGAAGCGCCCTCTGCCGAAGCGACCGCTACCGCAGGCGAACCCGCAGCCGAAACCGTGAGCGCCGCAGCGGCCGCCGAGGCTGCCCCGCAGGCAGTCGACACCATCGCCGGGATCCCCTCCCCGGAGACCGAACAGGCTGCAGCCGAGCTTCCGGTCGCCGTCGCGGCAGCCGAAACCGTGCAGACCGAAGAGGCCACGCCGCCCGAGCAGGCTCCGGCACCGCTGCCGGTGGAAGCCGGTGCGGTCGCCACCGAGCGCGATGCCCCTCAGGTCGCTGCCACCCAGGTCGCCCACGCCGAGGCAGTCAGCGCAACAGTGGCCGAGCAACCCGAAACCACTGCGCCCGCCGCTGAACCGGAGGCTGCAACGGAACAGGCGGCAAGCGCGGTCGCCAGCCAGGAACCGGTCGAGCACGAAAAGGTGGAGGCTTCCCTCGCAGAAGCCGTCGAGCAGCAGACGGTTGCGATCGAAGCCGCTGCCGCCGAAGCTGTTGCCACCGACGCCGTTTCCATCGAATCGGCGCCAGAGGCCGCTGCAGAAGTGGAGCGTGCTCCTGCACCGCTCGCCCCGACTGCGGTACCCGAAACGCCGGCGAGTGAGGCACAGACCGTGGCCACGGAGACCGAGGCAGCTCAGCCCGCAGGCGCATCTGAGGCGCCGGCCGCGGACAGCGGCCTGATCAAGATTGAAACTGATCCCGGCAAGCTCTCCCAGTTCGGCACGGGCGCCGTCGAAGCGCCCGTCCGTCTGGGCCGCAAGCCGCGTCCGGCACCGGTGGTTATCGACGAACCGCTGCAACAGGTCGAAACGCAGAAGTAAGCCTTACAGGCAGAGCGTCTCACGCGGAAGAAGGCCATCCAAAATCGGATGGCCTTCTTTTCGTCCGCACCCTGCGCCATCCCACCGGAAAGGCGCCGCCAGCCAGAACTCAGACCCGGGTTGCCACCGCATCCAGCAGCCCGCGCACGCCGTGCTCGCACATGTCGAGCACGAGATCGAAGCCGCGCGGCCCACCGTAGTACGGATCGGGCACCTCGTCACCAAAGCGTCGCAAACCGTCGAATTCCAGAAACAGCCGCAGCCGCGGCTGGTATACCGGTGGGCACTGGCGCCGCATCGCTTCCAGATGGCCGCGGTCCATCGCCAGCAGCAGGTCGAACTCGAGGAAATCACGCGCCTCAAGCTTGCGCGCGCGTAGGCCCGACAGGTCGTAACCGCGCTGCTGCGCGGCCTTCTGCGTACGTGGATCGGGCGCCTCGCCGGCGTGGTAACCATGCGTGCCGGCAGAATCGACTTCCACCAGGCCACTGAGTCCACCGGTCTCGATGAAGTGCCGCGCAACGCCCTCCGCGGTTGGCGAACGGCAGATATTCCCAGTGCAGACGAAAAGAACCCTCGTCATTTCATCCCCTCCTTCCGATGCATTCTTCTTGTTCGTTCGTCAAACGCTGCCGTGCTGGTCTGCGCCAAATGCGCGCTGGCGAAGCTTGAACAACTCGTCGCGCGCCGCAGCGGCCTTCTCGAACTCCAGGTTGCGGGCGTGTTCCTGCATCTCCTTTTCCAGGCGCTTGATCGCCCGCGCCAGCGACTTCTCGTCCATCACCGCGTAGTCGGCGTCCTTCTCGGCCACACGGGCGGCGTCACGCTTGGCCCCATCCGAATCATAGACCCCGTCGATGATGTCCTTGATGCGTTTTGTCACCGACTTGGGCACGATGCCGTTCGCCTCGTTGAAGGCGACCTGCTTCTGCCGGCGGCGCTCGGTCTCGCCGATGGCCGCCTTCATCGAATCGGTCATGCGGTCGGCGTAGAGGATGGCGGTGCCGTGGAGGTGGCGCGCAGCGCGACCGATGGTCTGGATCAGCGAGCGTTCGGAGCGCAGGAAACCCTCCTTGTCCGCATCCAGGATCGCCACCAGCGACACCTCTGGAATATCCAGACCCTCGCGCAGCAGGTTGATGCCCACCAGCACGTCGAACTCGCCCAGGCGCAGGTCGCGGATGATCTCGACGCGCTCCACAGTGTCGATGTCCGAATGCAGGTAGCGCACGCGGATGCCGTTGTCGGCGAGGTAGTCGGTGAGGTCCTCGGCCATGCGCTTGGTCAGCACGGTGACCAGCACGCGCTCGTTCACCTCGAGCCGCTTCTTGATCTCGGTGAGCAGGTCATCCACCTGCGTCATCGCCGGGCGCACCTCGACCACCGGATCAATCAGGCCGGTCGGGCGCACCACCTGCTCCACCACCTGCCCCTGGTGTTCCTCCTCGTACTTCGCCGGCGTCGCCGACACGAAAACGGTCTGCGGCATCAGGCGCTCGAACTCGTCGAACTTCAGCGGCCGGTTGTCCAGCGCCGAGGGCAGGCGGAAGCCGTAGCCGACGAGGTTCTCCTTGCGCGAGCGGTCGCCCTTGTACATGCCGCCCACCTGCCCGATGGCGACGTGCGACTCGTCGATGAACAGCAGCGCGTCCTGCGGCAGGTAGTCAATCAGGGTGGGCGGTGGCTCGCCGGGGCCTCGGCCGGAGAGGTGGCGCGAGTAGTTCTCGATGCCCTTGCAGAAGCCCATCTCGTTCAACATCTCGAGATCGAAGCGGGTGCGCTGCTCGATGCGCTGCGCCTCCACCAACTTGCCCTCGCGCTGGAACAGCGCGATGCGCTCCTTCAGCTCCTCCTTGATCTTCTCGATCGCCTCGAGCACCGTGGCGCGCGGGGTCACGTAGTGGCTGGACGGATACACGGTGAAGCGCGCCAGCTTGTGCTTGAGGTGGCCGGTGAGCGGATCGAACAGGGTCAGATGCTCGATCTCGTCGTCGAACATCTCGATACGCACCGCAAGCTCGGCGTTCTCCGCCGGGAAAACGTCAATCACGTCGCCGCGCACGCGGAAGGTACCGCGGCGGAAATCGATGTCGGCGCGGGTGTACTGCATCGCCACCAGGCGCTGGATGAGGTCGCGATGCGCCATGCGCTCGCCCTCGCGCAGGTGCAGGATCATCGCGTGGTAATCCACCGGGTCGCCGATGCCGTAGATGCACGACACCGTCGCCACGATCACCACGTCGCGGCGCTCCATCAGGCTCTTGGTCGCCGACAGCCGCATCTGCTCGATGTGCTCGTTGATCGACGAATCCTTCTCGATGAAGAGATCGCGCGAGGGCACGTAGGCTTCGGGCTGGTAGTAGTCGTAGTAGCTGACGAAGTACTCGACCGCGTTCTCGGGCAGGAACTCCTTGAACTCCGCGTACAGCTGCGCCGCCAGCGTCTTGTTCGGCGCCAGCACCAGCGCCGGCCGCCCCATGCGGGCGATCACGTTGGCCATGGTGTAGGTCTTGCCAGAGCCGGTCACGCCGAGCAGGGTCTGGTACATCAGGCCGTCCTCCACACCCTCGCACAGCAGGCGGATCGCCTCGGGCTGGTCGCCCGCCGGCGGAAAGGGCTGGTGCAGGCGGAAGGGACTGCCCTCGAAGCCGAGCACCGTCCCGCCATGCTGCGGTGCATCGTTTCCGGCGCTATTGCCTTGAGTCGTCATGCTAAAATTCCCGCTCCATTCCGGTGCATCGCCGCATGGCGAGGCCGGACGAAAACGCCGATTATTTCCCAAATCGCGTGACAAGGCACGGCGCAAGTCCGTTCCCACCACGCACACCCACCGCTGCCCTACCGGAACAACTGGAGTCCTCATGTCCGCTTCGATCTTCGCCGCCGTCGAGATGGCGCCCCGTGACCCGATCCTTGGCCTCAACGAGGCCTTCGCCGCCGACACCCGCGCCGAGAAGGTCAACCTCGGCGTCGGCGTGTACTACGACGACAACGGCAAGATCCCGCTGCTCGCCGCCGTGCGCGCCGCCGAGAAGGCACGCCTCGAAGCCATGCCGCCGCGCGGCTATCAGCCGATCGAAGGCCCCGCCGCCTACAACAACGCGGTGCAGGGCCTGCTCTTCGGCAAGGACTCGCAGCTCGCCACCAGCGGCCAGACCATCACCGTCGAGGCCCTCGGCGGCACCGGCGCGCTCAAGGTCGGCGCCGACTACCTCAAGCGCCTGGTGCCCGGCGCCACCGTCTACATTTCCGACCCGAGCTGGGAGAACCACCGCGCGCTGTTCGAGTCCGCCGGCTTCCCGGTCGAAAACTACCCCTACTACGAGGCCGCCACCCGCGGCGTGAACTTCGCCGGCATGAAGGCCAAGCTCGACAGCCTGCAACCCGGCTCGATCATCGTGTTGCACGCCTGCTGCCACAACCCTACCGGCGCCGACCTGTCCGATGCGCAGTGGGACGAAGTGGTCGCCGTGTGCCGTGAGCGCGGCCTCATCCCCTTCCTCGACATGGCCTACCAGGGCTTTGCCGAAGGCATCGACGCCGACGCCGTGGCCGTGCGCGCCCTGTCGGCCAGCGGCCTGCAGTTCTTCGTGTCGAGCTCGTTCTCGAAGAGTTTCTCGCTCTACGGCGAGCGCGTCGGCGCACTGTCCATCGTCACCGCCAGCAAGGAAGAAGCCGGCCGCGTGCTGTCGCAGGTCAAGCGCGTGATCCGCACCAACTACTCCAACCCGCCGATCCATGGCGGCGCCATCGTCGCCGCGGTGCTGTCCTCGCCCGAGCTGCGCCAGATGTGGGAAGACGAGCTCGGCGGCATGCGCGAACGCATCCGCGCCATGCGCACCGGCCTGGTCGAGCAGCTCAAGGCGGCGGGCGTGGCGCAGGACTTCTCCTTCGTGATCAAGCAGCGCGGCATGTTCTCCTACACGGGCCTGACCGCCGCACAGGTCGAGACGCTGAAGTCCGACTTCGGCATCTACGCCGTCTCGACCGGCCGCATCTGCCTGGCCGCGCTCAACTCGAAGAACATCGGCTACGTCGCCAAGGCGATCGCGCAGGTGGTCAAGGGCTGACACCGGAGCACGTCGAGGCAGGCGGCATCCAGAAAAACGCCGCTCTGCCTTGACGCGCGCGCGTGGTCTGCCTAAAATGCGCGCCTCTGTTCCCCGATAGCTCAGTCGGTAGAGCGCCGGACTGTTAATCCGTAGGTCCCTGGTTCGAGCCCAGGTCGGGGAGCCAAGTTTCAGGACTTGGTGTTTCTCACAGGAACAGCAAGTCGCAGCGAAGGCTGCAGAAGAGTAACTCGCAGCGAAAGCTGTAAAAAGGTAATTCCCCGATAGCTCAGTCGGTAGAGCGCCGGACTGTTAATCCGTAGGTCCCTGGTTCGAGCCCAGGTCGGGGAGCCAGCATCAAACGAGAGTGCCATCCTTCGGGATGGCATTTTTCGTTTACGGGGATGCACGGCGCGAAAAGCTGCTCACCCATGACGTTCGCGCTGCCCACATGAAGTTACTGCTGCCGCATTCTCCGCCTCCACGAAGAACGCACCCCAATAAACGGTCCACAGGGTTATGAACCTTCGTGAGCGCCTTTGCCGATTATCAAGATGAAGGACAATTGATGAAAAAGCTATTCCCGATGCTGGCGCTCGTCTGCGCTCCGCTCTTTGCCGCAACTGCCGCACATGCTGATAACCTCGATTTTAGCCTCTTGAACAGGACTGGCTACGTGATAAGTGAGGTGTATGTCTCGTCAGCCTCAAGCAACGACTGGGAAGAAGACGTCATGGGCAGCGACGTCCTCGCGAACAGCGAAAGCGTCGACATCGAGTTCGAGCAAGGCTCGAAGGGCTGCCAATGGGACATGAAGGTGGTCTACGATGACGGCGAAGAAGCCGTGTGGGAAAACCTGAACCTGTGCTCCACTTCCAAGGTCTCGCTGCGGTACGACCGTAAGAAAGGTACTACTTGGGCGGAGCTGAACTAAGCCACCTCGATCCGTCCCGAGGCCTGCGGAAGGTAGTCGGACGGTTGCATAAGTGACATGCCCGTGAACGGTGGGAAATGCCAAGTTTCCCACCACTTTCTTGCGTTGCAAGAGGCATCTCAGTCTGACCAACAGCTCCTTCTAAGCAATAGCTTGCCGCACCAAGGATATGCTCACCACCCGGGCGGACCCGCAGACACCGCCAGCGGCGATTTTGCCGGCATCCTGCCCTCAGAGGTGATCACCCGCGATTAGGTCGCGAGTGGGAAGACGACCCGAACCTGTTGCAAATAAGCGACACCACGCTCCGGTTTTCGGTCTTAATTTCCCTGCTCCGTTCACGAATGCACTTGGAGCCGCCATGCCCACCACCCTGATCGAACCCTTCCGCATCAAGAGCATCGAGCCGATCCGCATGACCACGCGCGCCGAGCGCGAGCGCCTGCTGGACGAAGCCCGTCTCAACCCCTTCCGCCTGCGGGCCGAGGACGTGCTGATCGACTGGCTCACCGACTCGGGCACCGGTGCGATGTCGAGCCGGCAGTGGGGGGCGATCATGGAGGGCGACGAAAGCTACGCCGGCGCACGCAGCTTCTACCGCCTGCAGGCGGTGATCCGCGAACTCACAGGCATGGAGCACTTCATGCCCACGCATCAGGGCCGCGCCGCCGAGAAGGTGCTGTTCACCGCCGCATGCAGGAAGGGCGACGTGGTGCCCAACAACTGCCACTTCGACACCACGCGCGCCAACCTCGAATACCTCGGTGTCGAGGCACTCGACCTCGTCATCCCCGAAGGCCTGCAGCCGGCGCTGATCCACCCGTTCAAGGGCAACATCGACCTCGACCGCGTCGAGCACCTGCTGCGCACCCGCGGCGACAGCATCCCCTTCGGCATGATCACGGTGACCAACAACACCGGCGGCGGCCAGCCGGTGTCGATGGCCAACATGCGCGCCTATTCCGAGCTGCTGCACCGCCATGGCAAGCCGCTGATCATGGATGTGTGCCGCTTCGCCGAGAACGCGATGTTCATCAAGATGCGCGAGCCGGGCTACACGGACGTGCCGGTGAAGGCCATCGTGCAGGAAATGTTCTCGCTCGCCGACGGCTGCACCATGAGCGCGAAGAAGGACGGCATGGTCAATATCGGCGGCTTCATCGTGCTGCGCGACGAACAATGGATGGACGCGGTGCGCAACATGCTGATCCTCACCGAAGGCTTCCCGACTTACGGCGGCCTGGCGGGCCGGGATCTCGAGGCGCTCGCGGTGGGCCTGCAGGAAGGCATCGATGAGGACTACCTGCGCTATCGCCTGCGCACCGCGGAATACCTCGGCGAGCGACTGGAAACCGCCGGCGTGGGCATCGTGCGCCCAACCGGCGGCCACGCGGTGTATATCGACGCACGCAGCATCCTGCCCGACATGCCCGTCGAGCAATACCCCGCCTGGGCATTGTGCAACGCGCTCTATCTGCAGGGCGGCATCCGCGGCGTGGAGATCGGCTCGGTGATGTTCGGCAAGCGCCGCGAGGACGGCAGCGAGACTTACCACAGCATGGAGCTCGTGCGTCTGGCCTTCCCGCGCCGCATGTACACTCAGTCGCATTTCGATTACGCGGCCGAGGTGATCGCCGAGGTAAAGGAAGACGCACGTAACATCCGCGGCGTGCGGATCGTCAAGCAGCCGCCCTTCCTGCGCCACTTCACCTGCGAGTGTGCGTGGGCCTGAGAGCGGACCTCCCTCCTGCGATGCGCCTGCCCGTGACCCTCCTCGCAGTCGTCCTCACTGCGCTCGCAGCTTCAGGCGTCGCCCCATACGATCGCGGCGTGTGGTGGGCAGAGGTGGCACCGGTGCTCATTGCCATGCCCATCCTCGTCGCCACCGCACGGCGCTTTCCGCTCACCCCGCTCTGTTACGGGTTGATCGCCTTCTTCTCTCTGATTTTGATCCTGGGGGGCAGCTACACGTATGCGCGCGTACCGATCGGCTTCGTGGTGCAGGACTGGTTCGAGCTCGCGCGCAACCCCTACGACCGTTTCGGCCATTTCTTCCAGGGGGTGACGCCGGCCATCCTCGGGCGTGAGCTGCTGCTGCGCACCTCGCCGCTGCGCGCCGGAAAATGGCTGTTCGCGCTACTCACGCTGAGCTGCCTGGGGATCAGCGCGCTCTACGAGCTCGTGGAGTGGACGTCGGCCGTGCTGTGGGGCGGCGGTGCAGTGGAATTCCTCGGCACCCAGGGGGATCCTTGGGACGCGCAGGCCGACATGCTGATGGCGCTGCTGGGGGCAATGGGTGCACAACTGCTGCTGGGCCGGATGCACGACCGTCAACTGGCCGGACTGAAGCAGCGCCCGCACTGAACGCTGGTCGGGCGACGACCGATGGCAGTCGCCCGACCAGCCTTACACGGCGTGCCGGCGCCGGTGCTGGCGCGCGCCGGCCGAACCGTCGCCATCCGCGTGCGCATGCCGTGCCGCGGTCATTTCGGCGAGCACGGTGGCGATCTTGTGGTTCAGCGTACCCTTGGGGATGACACCCTTCGCATCCGGCTCGCCCGCCTCGACGCCGGTCAGTACCGTCATCGCCTCATCCACCGTCTTCACCGCGTGGATGTGGAACAAGCCCTTGGCCGCGGCCTCGACCACGTCTTCGCGCAACATCAGGTGGCGCACGCTCGCGGCCGGGATCACCACCCCATGCGAGCCGTCCAGCCCGCGTGCCTTGCACAGGTCGAAGAAGCCCTCGATCTTCTCGTTGACGCCACCGATCACCTGCACCTCACCGAACTGGTTCACCGAGCCGGTGATCGCAAAGCGCTGCTGGATGGGGATCTGCGTGAGCGCCGACAGCAGCGCGCACAGCTCGGCAAGCGAGGCGGAGTCGCCCTCGACCGGCGCATACGACTGCTCGAACACCAGGCTCGCCGACAGCGACAGCGGCTGGTGGCGGGCATAGCGCGCGGCGAGGAAGGCGGACAGGATCAGCACGCCCTTGGAGTGGATGGCACCGCCCAGCTCGGTCTCGCGCTCGATGTCGACCACATCGCCTTCGCCCATGCGCACGGTGGCGGTGATGCGTACCGGGTGACCGAAGAGCTCGCCGGCCAGTTCGATCACCACCAGCCCGTTGATCTGCCCGGCGCGTTCGCCGTCGGTGGAGATCAGCGTGGTGCCGTCCAGGATGGACTCCAGCACACGGGTCGGATAGCGGTCGGCACGACGCTTGCGGGCCGCGAGCGCATCTTCCACTTCGGTACGCCCGGTGACGGCCAACCCCTTGCCACGCGCATGAAAATCGGCCTCGCGCATCAGGTCGGACAGCGCGCGCGTGTTCAGCGACAGGCGCCCGGAGTCGTCCGCCAGACGCGAGGCTTCCTCCACCAGGCGCGCAACACCTTCGCGATGCACCGGGAGGAGCTTGGCCGTACGCACCAGCAGCGCCATCAGGCGCGCGTACTCGCACTCATTCCCGGGCGTTCGCGGCAGGTCATCATCGAAGTCGGCCGGCACCTTGAACAGGTCGGCGAACTCCGGATCGTGCTCCATGAGCAGGTAATACACGTCGCGATCGCCGATCAGCACCACCTTGAGCGCGCACGGCAGCGCCTCGGGCTCGAGCGTCAGCGCGCCGCTCCAGCCCTGCGCCTCGGCAGGCGGTTCGATGCGGATCTCACCCGCGCGCAGGCAGCGCTTGAGGCCTTCCCAGGCAAAGGGCTGCGACAGCAGGCGCTCGGCATCCAGCACCAGGTAGCCACCGTTGGCGCGATGCAGGGCACCGGCACGGATCAGGTTGAAGTGGCTGACCTGGTTGCCCTGCTGCACGATGTGTTCGATGCGGCCAATCAGGTTGCCGTAGCCCGGGTTGTTCTCGAACACCACCGGCGCGCCCTGAGAGGCCGAATGGTCGACCAGCAGCTTGACCTGGTAGCGGTGGTAACGGGTGTTCTCCTCCGGCTCGGGTGCCTCCTCATCCTCCTCATCCAGCATCGTGCCCTTGATCGCGGAGTCGAGCACGTCGCGCTCCACGGCGTCGAGGAAGGCGAGCACCTCGGACAGATCCTCATGCGCCTCACGCACCTCGCGCAGCAGGTGCGCGACGGCCGGGCCCAGCACCTCGCGCTCGGCGCGCTCGATGGATTCACGCACTGCCTTGCGCCAGCCGGGGAAGTCGTTGAGCAGATCCTCCAGGCGGTCGCTCCAGGCGCCGACGCGCGCCTCGATGGTCTTGCGCTCGTCTTCGGGCAAGGCCTCGAAAACCTCGGGCGACATCGCTTCGCCCTCCCTGGTGGGTGCGAACACGAAGCCCTCGGGCGTCTGCATCAGGGAAATGTTCTCGGCTGCGCAGGCCTGGCCGAGCTCGCGCAGGGCGGCCTCCTCGCGCGCCTTGTGCGCACTCTGCAGCGATTCGACGCGATCTACGTGCGCATCGCTGTCGAGCGCGGCACCGAGCGCCGGCCCGAGGTCGCGGATGAAGGTCTGCATGTGCGTACGCAACGCCCCGCCCCGTCCGGCAGGCAGCGCGAGCAGCTTCGGCTTGAGCGGCTCGCCGAAGTTGTGCAGGTAGCACAGGTCGGGCGGCACGAGTTCGCTCGCCGCGCGTTCGTGCAGCAGCCGGAAGGTGGTGGCGTGCTTGCCGCTGCCCGTCTCGCCCAGCACAAAGACGTGATAGCCGGTGTGCCCCATCGCGAGCCCGAAGCGGATCGCTTCCACGGCGCGCGCCTGGCCGAGGTCGCCGGCATGTTCGATGAGGGATTCGGTGGTTTCGAAGGTGAAGCAGGCGGGGTCGCACTGCTTGCGCAGCGCCGTTGCCGGCAGCGGCACGAGATCGGCCATGTTTGATTCTTCTCCTGATGCCGGATCGATCCGGAGCGCAATGATACACCCCGCCTTCGCGGCCCGCGCCCACAGGCTGCCACGCCTTGACCCGCATCACGATGCGCCCCAGCGCGAACCCTGCCGCGAACCGTGCCTTGCATCGCGTTGTCCATGCTTTGATAATCCTGCAACCCGACCCCGCCGCCGACCATGAAAGTCATCCCGATCCAGCAGCTTGCTCCGAGCAACGCACCCCACACCGAGGTGCCCGACCCGGCCTCACGCCCAGCCCCGGGTGAAGCGCTTGTCGACCGCCGCGGGCGCGAGGTACGCGACCTGCGCATCTCGGTCACGGACCGCTGCAACTTCCGCTGCGTGTATTGCATGCCGCGCGAGGTGTTCGGCGACGACTATGCCTTCCTGCCCAGGCGCGAACTGCTCAGTTTCGAGGAGATCCTGCGTGTGGCGCACCTGTTCGCGGCACGCGGCGTGCGCAAGATCCGCATCACCGGGGGCGAGCCGCTGCTGCGCAAGGACGTCGAGCGCCTGATCGAGATGCTCGCCCGTCTGGACGGGGTGGAGATCACGCTGACCACGAACGGCGTGCTGCTGCCCCGCATGGCGCAGCGCCTGGCCGACGCCGGCCTGCATCGGGTCACCGTGAGCCTAGATGCGCTGGACGACGCCCTGTTCCGGCGCATGAACGACGCCGACTACCCGGTCGAGAAGGTGCTCGAAGGCATCGACGCCGCACGGGCAGCCGGGCTGGGTCCGATCAAGGTGAACATGGTCGTCAAGCGCGGCACCAACGACGGTGACATCGAGGCCATGGCCACCCATTTCCGCCATAGTGGGCACATCCTGCGCTTCATCGAGTTCATGGACGTAGGCGCCTCGAACGGGTGGAAGATGGACGAAGTACTGCCCTCGCGCGAGGTTGTCGCACGCATCGACCGCCTGTTCCCGCTCGAACCTGCCGACCCGAACTACGTGGGCGAGGTCGCCGAACGCTGGCGCTACAAGGATGGCGCAGGTGAAATCGGTGTGATCTCCTCGGTCACGCAGGCCTTCTGCTCAAGCTGCACACGCATCCGACTATCCACCGAAGGGCAACTCTACACCTGCCTGTTCGCCCAGCAGGGTCACGACCTGCGCACCTTGCTTCGCACCGGCGCGGACGACGCACAGATCGACGCCGTCATCGCCCGTGTCTGGAATGGCCGTGACGACCGCTATTCGGAGATCCGCACGGCGGCAACGGCGGCGCAGCGCAAGATCGAGATGTCCTACATCGGCGGTTGAGGCGACGACGGCTGCCGGGTGAGGCACCGCCGCACCCGGTCCCTTGTCGAATCGCTCAATCCCGGATCGCCTCTAGTTCGAAGCGCAGTTGCACCGCATCGCCGACCATGCCGCCCTTGAGCGCATAGTCCATCCCCCACTCGCTGCGTAGCAGGGTGGTACGGGCCGAGATGCCCAGCGTGTGCTTGCGATGGCCGAAGGGATAGCTCGCCACCTTGTTCAGCGACACGTCCAGCGTCACCGGTCGCGTCTTGCCGAGCAGGGTGAGATTGCCGCCGAGCCGGCCCTCGAGCCGCCCGTCACGCTCGCCCGTCAGCTCGAAGCCCGTGGCCTCGAAGACGATTTCCGGATAGCGCCCGGCGTCGAGGAAATCGCTGTCGCGCACATGACGGTCGCGCGCCTCGTGGTTGCTGAACACGCTGTCGGCGGCCACGACGACCTTCCCCGACACCAGCGTGCGCGCCTCCTCGTCATACACGAAGCTGCCGCGCGCCTTGAGGAACATGCCGATCACGTCGGCGTAGCCCACGTGATTGACCTGAAAGCCTATCGCGAAATGATCGGGATCGATCGTGTAGCCGTGCGGCTCGGCCCAGGCCGGCGCAGCGCCCAGAGCGGCCGCCGCGAGCCCTGCCGCAAGCCAGGGACGCAGGCCGAAAAACCGTGTGTTCCTCTTCATCCTGTCTTCCTCCTTACGCTTCCAACCCGTGCCGGCGAGCGCCCGGCACCCATTCAGGCGTCGACGCGGCCATGCGCGCGCCGCCACCGGACATCGACCGCGAACGACCACGCCAGCAGCGCCAGTGCCAGCACCAGCAGCGGCACCGCGAGCGCGGGCTTCACCATCGGCAGCAGGCTCACGAGCAGGCTGGCGACCTGCCACACACACACCAGCTTGCGCCGCCGACTCTCGGGCAGCGGCCCTTCGAGCCAGGGCCAGACGAACATCGCCGCCACGAAGCCGTAACGCATCGCCCCGATCGCCAGCACCCACGACCCCGCCTTGTCCATCAGCAGCAGATGCACGCACAGGATCAGGATCAGGAAGGCGTCGAGCTCCATATCGAAGCGCGCGCCGAACGCGCTCTCGCAGCCGCAGCGCCGCGCCACCCAGCCATCGACGCCGTCCATCAGCAGCGCCAGCGCGGCGACCAGGGCAAGCGCGGTCGCGTGCTGCTGCGCCCACGCCGGCGCCGCCAGCGCCCCCGCCACCAGCGCCACCAGCGCGGCGCGCAACAGGGTCACGCGGTTGGCCGGCCCCAGCCCGCGGCGCGTATCCGGCCACGCGTGCAGGATCAGGGCGCCCACCGCCGCCATCACCACCGCCGCCACACCCGCGACGCGGAGCGGCAGGGCCATCACACTCGCCGCCAGCGCGCCGAGTGCGATCGTCACCGCGAGCCCGCCCGCCAACTCCAGCCAGAGCTGCGGCCACGAAGCCTGCGTCGCGGGCATGCCGTCCTCGTTCATGCTCTCCTCGCCTCCGGCGCCTCGGTCGCGGCGCGCTGCTACCATGTCGGCTTCGATCATCGGACCGCGCGAAGGGTTCGCGCAAGACGGCGGAAACACCCAGCCGACTCCACCCCTCGCCTTACGAACGCCCAGGAACACAGGATGCCCGACACCAACCTCGCGTTCTGGACCCTCGCCCCGGGACACGGCGCCCTGCGCCCGGCGCCGCTGCGCCCGCTGCAGGACGGCGAAGTCCTCGTGCGCAACCTCTACAGCGGCATCAGCCGCGGCACCGAGAGCCTGGTGTATCGCGGCGAGGTGCCGGCGAGCGAATACCAGCGCATGCGCGCGCCCTTCCAGGAGGGCGCGTTTCCCGGTCCGGTCAAGTACGGCTACATCAGCGTCGGCGTCGTCGAGGCCGGCGCGGGACCCGATGCCGAAGCCCTCTGCGCCCGCCCGGTGTTCTGCCTTCATCCGCACCAGCAGCGCTACATCGTGCCGGCGGCGGCCGTGCTGCCCCTGCCCGACGGCCTGCCGCCCGCGCGCGCGGTGCTCGCCGCCAACATGGAGACCGCGATCAACGGCTGCTGGGACGGCGCGCCCAGCGTGGGCGACCGCATCGCTGTCGTCGGCGCCGGCGTGGTCGGCAGCCTGGTCGCCTGGCTGTGCAACCGCATCCCCGGCACCGACGTCGAACTGATCGACATCGACCCCGGCCGCGCGCGGCTCGCGGAGGCGCTCGGCCTCACACACCGCCTGCCCGATGCGGCGCGCGGCGACTGCGACCTCGTCTTCCACGCCAGCGGCAACCCTGCCGGCCTTGCCACCGCACTGGCGCTCGCGGGCCAGGAAGCGAGCATCATCGAGATGAGCTGGTACGGCAGCGCGCAGGTCGGCCTGCCGCTGGGCGGCGCCTTCCACGCGCGCCGGCTCGCCATCCGCTCCAGCCAGGTCGGCCACTTGCCGCCCCAGCGCAGCCCGCGCTGGGACCACCGCCGCCGCATGGAACTCGCGCTGCGCCTGCTCGTCGACGCCCGACTCGATGCGCTGATCAGCGGCGAGACGGATTTCGCCGCGCTGCCCGCGCTCATGCACCGCCTCGCCCACGCACCGGCAGGCGCGCTGTGCGAGCGCATCCGCTACCCGGGCGCCGACGCCCACCAGACCGCTCACCCCCACGACTCCGGAGATCCCGCATGTACAGCCTGACCGTCCGCGACCACATCATGATCGCCCACAGTTTCCGCGGCGAGATCTTCGGCCCGGCGCAGCGCGTGCATGGCGCCACCTATCTGGTCGACGCCTGCTTCCAGCGCGCCGAGCTCGATGCCGACGGCCTCGTGGTCGACATCGGCCTCGCCAGCGACACGCTCAAGGCGGTGCTCACCGAGTTCAACTTCCGCAACCTCGACGACGAACCCGCGCTCCAAGGCCGCAACACCACCACCGAGTTCATGGCGCGCGTGATCTTCGACCGCATGGCGGCCGCCATCCGGGACGGCCGTCTCGGCGCGGGCGGCCAGGGCCTGCAGCACCTGAAGATCACCCTTCACGAATCGCACATCGCGTGGGCGAGCTACGAAGGCGCGCTGTGACCTCGGCGCCGCCGGCCGTCCCGCGCCCTGCCCCCGCCCGCACGCGACCGCACCCCATCGCATGAACCGAACGCTCGACTTCATCGTGCCCGGCGATCCGGCGCAGCGCACGGGCGGCTACCTGTACGACGCCCACATCGTCGCAGAACTGCGCCGACTCGGCTGGACGGTCACGGTGCACGGCCTGCCCGGACGCTTCCCGCGCGCCGACGCGACCGCGCGCGCCGCGCTCGCGCGCACCCTGGACGCAATCCCCTCAGGGCGCACCGTGCTCGTGGACGGCCTCGCGCTCGGCGGCCTGCCCGAGGTCGCGATCCGCCAGCGCGACCGCCTCGCGCTCGTCGCCATCGTCCATCACCCGCTCGGCGACGAGCGCGGGCTGAGCGCCGCGCAGCGCGCCTGCCTGTATGCGAGCGAACGCGCCGCACTGGGCGCCGCACAGCGCATCCTCACCACCAGCGCCTTCACCGCGCGCCGGCTCGCCGGATTCGGCGTCTCGCGCGCACGCATCGCAGTCGTGGAGCCGGGCGTGGCGCCCCTGCCGCTGGCCCCCGCCGACAGCGAGCCGCCGCGCCTGCTCTGCGTCGGCAGCCTCGCGCCGCGCAAGGGGCAGGATCTGCTCGTGCGGGCGCTCGCCGGGCTGCGCGAGTTGCCCTGGCAGTGCGAACTGATCGGCAGCACCATGCGTGACCCGGACTTCGCCGCCGAGGTCGCGCGCCTGATCGAGGCGGCCGGCCTGCACGAGCGCATCCACCTGCGCGGCGAATGCAGCGACGAAGCGCTGCGCGCCGCCTACGCCGAGGCCGACCTCTTCGTGCTGCCCTCGTATTACGAGGGCTACGGCATGGTGGTGACCGAGGCGCTGGCGGCCGGACTGCCGGTGCTCACCACCACCGGCGGCGCCCTGGCCGACACCTTGCCCGCGGCCGCGGGTATCGCGGTGCCGCCGGGCGAGGCCGACGCCCTTGGCGAAGCCTTGTCGAGCCTGCTGCGCGAACGCAGCCTGCGCCTTGCCCTGCGCGACGGCGCCCGCGAGGCACGCGGACGCCTGCGCGACTGGAGGCTGGCCGGCGCCGAGTTCGCCGCTGCACTGACGACGAGTTCGTCCGCCCCGAACGCGCCTCATCCCGATGCCTGCTTCGACGCCGACTGGCTCGCCCTGCGCGCCACCGCCGACAGCGCGGCCCGCGCCCCACGGCTCGAGGCGCTCGCCGCCGAGTGGCTGCGCCAACGCCAGGTCGCCGCCCCCGGGCGTGCGCTGCGCATCACCGACCTTGGCAGCGGCAGCGGCGCCAATCCGCGCCACCTCGCGCCACGCCTGCCCGGGCCGCAGCAGTGGACCCTGGTCGACCACGACCCCGCGCTGCTCGCCCATGCCCGCGTCGCCTGCGAGGGACTGCGCGACGCACAGGGCGGCACCGCAGCGCTGCGCACGCGCTGCGCCGACCTCGGGCAGCTCGACCGCCACACCCTCGCCGAGGCCGATCTCGTCACCGCCTCCGCGCTGCTCGACCTGGTGGAAACCGCTTGGCTCGACCGCTTGGCGCAGGCCTGCGCGCAGACCGGCTGCGCGCTGCTGATCACCCTGAGCGTGGATGGTGGATGGTCGTTCTCGCCATCGTCCTCGGCAGAACCCGCGGACGCGGCGGCGCTGGAGGCGGAAGACGATTTCGTGCGCGAAGCCTTCAACGCCCATCAGCGTCGCGACAAGGGGCTCGGCCCCGCGCTCGGTCCCGACGCCGCACCGGCACTCGCCAGCGCGCTGCGACAGCGCGGCTTCACGGTCACGCTCGCGCCCAGCCCGTGGCGGCTGGACATCGCCGAACCTGCATCGGCTGCGCTCGCGCAGGCACTCATCGACGGCTGGCGCGACGCCGCCAGCGCGCAGCGCCCGGAAGCCAGCGTACGCATCGACGCCTGGCATGCCCGCCGCAGCGCGGACTGCCGGAGTGGACCCGGCAGGCTGGAGGTCGGCCATCTGGATCTCTTCGCGCTGCCGCCGGCCCCGGGCGAAAGCGCACCACCACTTGCCTGAACTCGCGCGAGCGCCTGCCGGATGAGCCTGCCCCCGCCCGCAAACCCCGCCCATGGCAGTCATGGGACCGGCGCCACCGCTGCCGCGCACCGCGCCCGCATCCTGCGCCTGGCCGCCAGCATCGGCCTGCTCGCGGGCGTGCTGTACTGGCTCGACCCACGCGCACTCGGCGCAGCCTTTTCCGCACCGCATCCGGGCTGGCTCGCGGCAGCGCTCGCGCTCGGCGTGCCGCAGGTGGTGCTGTCGGCCTGGCGCTGGCGGCTCACCGCAGCGCGCCTGGGTGCGCATCTGCCGCTTGGCGCCGCAGTGCGCGAGTACTACCTTGCCACCTTCCTCAACCAGGTGCTGCCCGGCGGGGTGATGGGCGACGCCGCGCGCGCCTGGCGTCACGCCCGCAAGGAAAGCCATTTCCAGCGTGGTGGCGCTGCGGCGTGGCAAGCCGTGGTGCTGGAGCGCGCCTCCGGCCAGCTCGCGCTCCTGCTGGTGGTGCTCGCCAGCCTGGCGCTGTCACCTGCGCTGCGCTCGGCCGTCCACGGCGCGTTCAGCGGCCCGAGTCACACGGAGGCGACGCTGGCCGGGCTGCTGCTCGCGCTACTGGCGCTCGGGCTGACCCTTTCGAGAACCCGCCTGCGCGTGCATCTCAGCCAGTTGCGGCAGGCGGCACGGCAGGCGCTGCTCGCACGCGGAGCTTTCCTGCCCCAGCTGATCGCCTCACTACTCGTGGTCGCAAGCTATGTCGGCGTGTATCTGTGCTGCATGCGCATGATCGGCATCGACACGCCCCTCGCCACGGCCGCGCCGCTCATCCCCTGGGTGCTGCTGGCGATGGCGATCCCGCTCTCGATCGCTGGCTGGGGCCTGCGCGAAGGCGCGGCGGCGCTGCTGTGGCAGGCGGCAGGTCTCGATCCGGCGCAGGGGGTGGCGATCTCGATCAGCTACGGCGCGGTGGTGCTGCTGTCCAGCCTGCCCGGCGCGCTGATGCTGCGCCACGGCGGCACAGTGGCCGTCCCGGACCCTGGCTGAGGCCACACTGCAGCAGCGGTAGACGCATCCTGTATGCAGAGCGCGCACCCTGCAGGGACCGGGGACGCATCCTGCGAGGGGATGCACGCAAACACCACCTCACGCCATCTGCCGGCGCAGGTCGAGGTCGAACACCACATCACCGCCACAGGAAAAGCAACGGCTCATCGGGCGCAGCGCCTGCGCCAGCGACTGGATCGGTGGCAACGCCAGCCCCGGCCGGCCCGAGCCGATCAGCATCGGCGCCACCAGCATGTGCAGCCGATCGAGCACACCCGCTTGCAGGAACCGCGACACCGTCACGCCCCCGCCTTCCACCAGCACCCGCCGGTAGCCCGCCGCATGCAGCGAGGCCAGCACGACCGCCGGGTCGAAGCCCGCATCCCCTGCCGGCAGCGCACGGCGCACAAGCTCGCCGGACCCGACCATGCCCGGAGCGCCAGGGTCTTCGCCGCTGCCTCCATCTGCAACCAGATGAAGTGTAGGCGCGCTGCGGTCATGGAACACGCGCGCCGCAGGATTGGCCCGACCGCGCGGGTCGAGCACCACCCGCAATGGATTTACCCCCGGCACGTGGCGCACCGTGAGCTGCGGATTGTCCGCATTCAGGGTGCCCACGCCAACGATCACCGCATCGACCACCGCACGCAGCCGATGCAGATGCATACGCGCCTCGGGCCCGTTGATGTAATGCGAAGCGCCGCTCTCGGTTGCGATGCGTCCATCCAGGCTCTGCCCAAGTTGGGCCACGACGAGCGGTCCCGGTGCAGTCACCAGCGGGAGGAAAATGTCGAGCAGCTGCGACGTCTCCGACGCCAGCGCCACATTGCAGCGCCACGCGCCGCCGGCCTCGACCTTGATCGTCGTATCGCCAACGATGAAACTTGTACGCATCTCGACGGCCCAATTCACGTCGTACGCTTGCAGGATGCAGGCCCAGCCCCAATCTGGTAGAAGTCTTTCCGACATCGAACATTCCTCAAAAGACGGTTTGCACCCGCGGCGCCCGCTCTGTGCGTGCATCGCAGCCTGGCAACCCGAGAACATCCCCACGGAGAACAACGAATGCGCCAAGCCGAGCGTGCCATCTTCGACCTGCGACGCGGGCTTCCGATCCTGCTCCGCCACCCTGGCCGCGAAATTCTCGTTCAGGCGGTCGAAGGCCTCGACGACAAGGCGCTTGCCGCGCTGCAATCCCTGTCCGGCGCACCTGCCCGGCTGGTGCTGAGCGAGCACCGTATGGCCGCGCTCGGACACCGCGATGCGGGCGAGACCGTCTCGCTCGACCTTTCGCCCCTGCCTGGCGCCGCCAGCCTGCGCGATCTGGCCTGGAAACGCGGCGTCCGTCTGCCTGCCGCCGCTACCTCCACACCCGGCGCGGATCCCGAGCGCGCGGCACTGCGTCTGCTCGGGCGCGCCCAGCTCGTGCCCGCGGCGATCGCATGCGATATCGCGCCGGGTCGCGCCGACGCCGTGGCTGCCGAGATCGCGAGCGGCGAGTTGCTCGCGGTAAGCAGCGAGACCGCGCTGCGCCTGTGCGAGAGCGGCCCGGGCGGACTCGCCCGCATCAGCGAGGCCCGCGTGCCGCTCGCCGAAGCCGAGGATAGCCGCTTCGTGCTCTTCCGCGAGGCCGACGGCATTCACGAGCACGTCGCCATCGTCATCGGCGACACTTCACGCTGGCCCGAGGCCGTCCCTGTCCGCCTGCACTCGTCCTGCCTCACCGGCGATCTCTTCGGCAGCCTGCGCTGCGACTGCGGTGAACAGCTGCGCCGCGGCGTGGCTGCGATCAATGCCATGGGCGGCGGCGTGCTGCTCTATCTGTCGCAGGAAGGGCGCGGCATCGGCCTGGCCAACAAGCTGCGCGCCTACGGACTGCAGGACGAGGGCCTGGACACCATCGACGCCGACCAGGTGATCGGTTTCTCCAAGGACGAGCGCGACTTCCGCGTCGCCCACGAGATGCTTGAGCAGCTCGGCATCCATCAGGTGATGCTGCTGACCAACAACCCGAGCAAGGTCGAGGCGCTGCAGCACGCTGGCATCAATGTGGTCGCGCGCCAGGCGATCTACGGCGAGGTCACCACGCAGAACCAGCGCTACCTGCGCACCAAGGCCAACCGCCACGGGCACTGGCTGCACGAGCTGCTCAACGAGCAGGGCGAGCCGGCCTCCGCCGACCCCGAGTGCCTGCCGGCGCCGGACGTGGCCACCAAACTCTGACCATCGCCACGGGCGACGACCATGC
The DNA here is from genome assembly GCF_048321015.1 of Thauera sp. WH-2. Classification (NCBI taxonomy): domain Bacteria; kingdom Pseudomonadati; phylum Pseudomonadota; class Betaproteobacteria; order Rhodocyclales; family Zoogloeaceae; genus Thauera; species Thauera sp. WH-2. The sequence goes on from NZ_JBLWFG010000006.1 coordinate 65,900, forward strand.
CTGTGCCTGGCGCGCCCGTACGCATTCGTGTGCGCAGCGAGCGGCGGCGTTCAGCCCCCCTCGCCGCAGTCCGCACCGCTGGCGGTACCGACATCTGCACCACGGTCGCGCAGGCCGGCCAGGTCGAATGCCCGCGCGTCCCCGATGACTCGTGCCAGCACGGTGGCGAAATGCTCGACCAGGCGCGCACCGAGCGCCGCATCGGCCAGGGACGCGTTGCCGGTGACGCCGTCAGGGTTCAGGTCCTGCGCCATCCACCCGAAGCCTGCCTCGCTCTCCGCGCCCAGCGTGCGCCCCGCGGCGGCCATTTCGGCGCCGAGCGAAGGGTAATCCCGCAGTGCCGCCGTGCGCACCTTGTGCGGCGCCAGGTGAAGCATCATCGCGGTCTCGAGCGCGCCGCCATGCAGGCCGTGACGCAGTTCGGCCGCAGGCAGCGCGTCGGGCGGCGGCGCGAAGCGGAAATAGTTTGCACGCACCACCAGCATGCGATGCGCCACGCGCAGCTTGAGCGCGGCCAGGTCCACCAGCGCCTTGTTGCCGCCATGGCTGTTGAACAGCACCAGCCGCCGCAGCCCGGCGCGCGCGACGCTGTCGCCGAGCTCGACCAGCGTGGCCAGCGCCGTCTCCGGGCTCAGGCTCAGGGTGCCGGCGAAGGCCGTGTGCTCCAGGCTCAACCCCACCGTCAGCGGCGGCAGCACGCACACCGGCATTCCCTCGGGCAGCTTCGGTACCGCCGCCTGCAGCAGGCCGAGCGCGATGTCGAGGTCGGTGGACAACGGCAGATGCTCGCCATGCTGCTCCACCGCCGCCAGCGGCAGGATGGCCACGCCATCGTCCGCGGCGAGGCGAGCGATGCGCTGCGGGGTGAGATCCTGCCACCAGGGCAGCGCGACAGGCACGGTCATGGGCGAGAACTCCTCGGGGCGCGTTCAGGTGCGCCCATCATAGCCTGCCGCAAGGCAGCGCCGGTTCGAGGTGGCGCATGAGGACACCGACCGGCCTCTGGTCGCGCGGCATGGCCATCGCCGCGACGGCAATCGCCCTCCTGGTGCTCAACACCCTGCTCGCCCACGGCAACGCCTGGCCCACGCTGTGGCCGGCGCTGGAATGGCGGCTGGCGCCCGAGCTCGCGCCCCTCACGATGCTGGTCGCTGCGTGGGTCGGGCTCGCAGGCCCGCTGCCACGCTGGCTCGCGCGCGCATTGGCCACGCTCGGCACACTGTGGGTGGTGTTGCATTACATCGACGTCACCGTGCCTGCGATACTGGGGCGCCGGGTCAATGCCTACTGGGACGCGCCGCATCTGGGCGCGGTGATCCGCATGGGCGGCAGCGAAGGCGCATGGCTGCGCGTGGCACTGACGCTGGCGGTCGCCGTACTCGTCCTTGCCCTGCTCTACCTGGTCGTGCGCGCCTGCATCGGCGCGCTCGGCCGCGCCGCGGCACAGCGGCCGGCGCGTACGCTGATGCTGGGCTTTGCCACGCTCACGGTCGCGCTGTGGCTGGCCCAGAGTTCAACCGGGCGACCGCCGGTGTCGATGTTCGCGCCCACGGTGTCCGCAATGCTGGCCGAGCAGTACCGGCTGCTCGATGCGGCGCTTTCGCGCGGCGCAAGTGCCGAGCGTCTTGGACCCGGTCCGCGCTTCGCAGGCACCCTGGATGCACTCGACGGCGCCGACGTGCTGCTCGTGTTCGGCGAGGCCTACGGCGCGGTCACGCTCGACCGCGCGGACATCGCGACCAAGCTCGCGGCGCCGCGCGAGCGCCTCGCGACCGCGATCGCCTCGTCCGGGCGGGCGGTGGTGTCGGCGCGGGTGGTGTCGCCGACCTTCGGCGGCGCCTCGTGGCTCGCCCACGCGAGCCTGCTCTCCGGCCTGGACATGCGCGACCCCACCGACTACCAGCTGCTGCTCACCACCGATCGCCCGACCCTGGTGCGCCACTTCGCCGCGAATGGCTACCGCACCGTGGGCTGGATGCCAGGCCTGCAGAAACCCTGGCCCGAAGGCGCCTTCTACGGCTTCGACCGCTACGGCAACGCCGACAGCATCGGCTATGAGGGGCGTCCCTTCGGTTTCTGGCGCATCCCGGACCAGGCCTCGATGGCGCTGATCCATGCGCAGGAGTTCGGGCTCGGCTTCGGGGCCGGCGGCGAGGGCAAGCCACAGGCGGGGCAGGTCAGGAATGAGCCGCTCCGTCCGGACTCTCCGAGCGATGCACGCCAGCCGCGGCTGGTGGTCTTCCCCACCGTGACCACCCACGCTCCTTTCCGAGCGCTACCGCCGTTCCGCGCCGAGTGGTCCACCCTGCTCGGCCGCGAAGCCTTCACGCAGGCCGAGGTGGATGCCGCCGAAGCCGTACCCACCGACTGGAGTGCCCCGCTGCCCGCCTACCTCGCCTCGATGCGCTACCAGTTCACCTGGCTGGCAGACTATCTCGCCCGCCACGCCCCCGAGAACCTGGTGCTGATCCTGATCGGCGACCATCAGCCGATCGGCAGCGTGACCGGGCCGGATCAGCCCTGGGACGTGCCGGTGCATGTGATCGCCCGCAATGCAGCTCTGCTCAAGCGGCTGGAGGCGGCAGGTTTCGTACCCGGGCTGCATCCGCGCGGCGCGTCGCTCGGTCCCATGCACGCGCTGACCCCGATCTTCATCGACGCCTTCGACGGTAGCGACTGAGCGTGGCGCACTTGCAGGCGCTCAGTGACCGCTCACACCTGCCTCCCGCTCACCTTCGCCCCCCTCTTGCCCCCCCTCTTCGGGCGGATCGAAGCGATACAGCAGGGTCTTGCAGCGCACGCAGGAAACGATGCGGCGCTCATCCTTGCCGTGCGTCAGTCCCTCGTCCTTCAGCTCGGTGGAATCGCAGGCCTTGCAGCGCGCCTCCGTCTGCTCGTTTGCGTAGAGGTAGCCGTTGAGGTCGGGCAGCGCGCGCTTGGCCTCCTCGATGCGGTGAAATTTGCGCAGGATCAGCCAGAAGGTGAAGAACACCCCAATGATGAACAGGATGGGAAGGGGAACGTCGGTCATCGGCTCTGGCGCCTCGTAAAGGATGATGGGTGCAGGGACCATACAGGCCCGCGCGGCCCGCATCCCTGTCTTGCGTCAAATACCGGACTGCCCCTGCAGGGATGACCCCGCCGGACTACCGCCGCCGGGTACAGCAGCCTCCACGGCGGGCACGTCAGGCGCTGTACCGTTGAGCGCATCGTCCTCGTCATCGAGCTGGACCGCCTCGATGCGGCGAAAGTGGGCGCTGATCTTGCGGCTCGAGGTGTGCACCTCCTGCACGTCGCGGCTGGCCTGGTCGATGTGGCGCGCGAGCGCGGCCATCCGCTCGTCGAAGCGGTGGAAGTCCTTCGCGAGCTTGCCGAGCGCGTCCTGAATGATGTGGATCTGCTTGCGCGTCTCCACATCCTTCAACACCGCGCGCGCGGTGTTGAGCACCGCCATCAGCGTGGTCGGCGAGACGATCCAGACGTGTTTTTGCTGCGCATAGGCAACGACTTCCGGGTGCCAGGCGTGCAACTCGGCGAACACGGCTTCGGCAGGCAGGAACATCACCGCGCCATCCGACGTGGTGCCGGGCAGGATGTACTTGCCGGCGATCGCGTCGACATGGCGCTTCACGTCGGCGCGAAAGGCCTGCTGTGCGGCGCGGCGATCGAGCTCGGCCAGCGCGGTATCGAACATGCGATGATAGTTCTCGAGCGGAAACTTGGCGTCCACCGCCACCTTTCCGGTCGGCTCGGGCAGGGTGAGCAGGCAATCGACGCGCGTGCCATTGGGCAGCACCTGCTGAAAGGAGAAAGCCTCGGGCGGCAGCATGTTGCGCACCAGGTTCTCGAGCTGCACCTCCCCGAAGGCGCCGCGCGCACGCTTGTCGCCAAGCAGCTCCTGCAGGCTCACCACGTTGGTGGTGAGGCCGTCGATCTTCTTCTGCGCCTCGTCGATCGTCGCCAGACGTGCCATCACGCTGGCGAAGGTCTCGTTCGTTTTGCGGAACCCCTCGTCCAGACGCTGATTGACCTGGCCCGACAGGGTATCCAGGCGGCCATCGACGCTTTGCGTCAGCACCTTCATGCCGCGCGACAACTGCAACGAGGCCGCAGTCAGGCCGCGCTGCAGCAGCTCGCGGTCGGCACGGGCGTGCTCGCCGATGCGGTCGGTCTGACGGGCGAGGCCCTCGTGGAGGTCACGCAAGAGATCCCGATGCTGGAGGTTGAGCTGCTGCTCCATGAGCTCCGCCAGATCGTCGCCAAGCCGAGTGCGCAACGCGCCCTCCGCCCGGAAGCTGCGCACCAGCAAGCACAGCAGCAACACCAGCACGGCGGCGAGCAAGCCGGTAATCAGCGCCTCGGCGTGACTCAGTTGCGGAAAGTCCATCGTTCAGCCCAGCGCACGCAGGCTGGCCAGCGGCGGGCGGGCAAGGAGCCCACGGGTACCGAGCCAGCCCCCCGCCACCACGCCAGCTGCGCCCAGCACCACCGCAGCCAGCACCGGCGCCAGCGCCGGCACGTAGCTCATGCGGAACACCTCCTCTGCCAGCAACCAGCCGATCGCGCTCGCCCCGATACCGGCCAGCACACCAGCCACTCCGCCGAGCACGAGGAACTCGGCAAACAGGGCCTGTCGCACCTGGCGGTTGCGCGCGCCCAGGGTGCGCAGCATGGCAAGCTCGTAGTCTCGCTCGTCGTGGGTGGACTGCAAGGCCGCATAGAGCACGACCAGACCGGCCAGCACCGCGAAGCCGAACACGAACTGCACGATCACGATCAGCTTGTCGGTCATCGCCTGTACCTGTGCGATCACCGCGGCGATGTCGATGACGGTGAGGTTGGGGAAGTCCGCCACCAGCCGCGTAGTGAAATCGTGCTCGCCCGCAGGCAGATGGAAGCTGGTGATCAGACTCGCGGGATACTTCTCCAGCAGGCCTTCGGATGCGATGAAGAAGAAGTTCACCCGCATCGAATCCCAATCCAGCTTGCGCACGCTGGTGATCGGCGCCTCGACCTGCTGCCCGGCGACCTCGAAGCGGATGCGGTCGCCGACCTTCAAGCCGAAGGTCGCCGCCAGCCCCGTTTCGACCGAGAGCTGCGGCTCGGTCGCCGCGCCGTGCCAACGCCCGGCCTCGAGCACGTTGCCGGCGGGAAGATCCGCGCCATAGGACAGGTTGAACTCGCGCTCGGCCAGACGCCGCGAGCGCTCGTCCGTGAAACTCGCCGGGTCGATGGCCTGGCCGTTGATGCTCAGCATGCGCCCGCGGATCATCGGCTGGATGGCCGGCGCCTCCAGCCCGGCATCCAAGAAGTGCGCGCGCACACCCTCGCGCTGATCGGGCTGGATGTTGATGATGAAGCGGTTGGGCGCATCGGACGGCGCCATGTTGCGCCAGTTGTCGAGCAGGTCGGCGCGCACCAGGGTCAGCAGCAGCAGCGCGGTCATGCCCAGGCCCAGTGCGGCAGCCTGGATGACGCTGCTGCCCATGCGCCGCCCGAGCGCGGCGATGCCGTACCGCCAGCCGCCACCGCGCAGGCTGCCCTGCCCCTTGAGCCGCCCGGCAAGCACGAGCACGCCCCAGGCCGCCAGCGCGAACACGCCGAGCGCCACCGCAAAGCCGATCGCAACCAGCGCCCCGAGGCGGGCATCGGCCGCGATCCAGAAGATCAGACCGAGCAACGCCGCCAGCCCCAGCACCCAGGCCGCGCCCGACACCGGCTCGGCGAACTCGAACTCGCGCCGCAGCACACGCAGCGTGCTCACTTTGCCCAGGCGGAGGAGTTGCGGCAGCACGAAACCTGCCAGCAAGGCCATGCCGACCACCAGCCCGTGCGCCAGCGGCAACAGGGACGGCGCCGGTAGCTCGGTCGCCATCAGCTCGCGCAGCCCGCCGGCCAGCCCCCACTGCACCGTCCAGCCAAGCGCCGTACCCGCCAGCGCGGCCGCCAGTCCGAAGAGCAGGAACTCCCCCACCACGATGCCCAGCACCTGCGCCTGACCTGCACCCAACACTCGCATCACCGCGCAGCCGTCGAGGTGGCGCGCCATGAAGCGCCGCGCCGACAGGCCCACCGCGACCGCGGCGAGGATCACCGCAAGCAGCGCCGCCAGGCGCAGGAAACGCTGTGCCTGGTCAAGCGCGGCGCGCACCTCGGGGCGGGCGTTCTCCACCGTCTCCACGCGCTGGCCGCGGCCGAGATGGTCGCGCGCCCATTTCTCGTAGGCCTCGACCGCCTGCGGCGTGCCCGCCACATGCAGGCGCCACGTGGCGCGGCTGCCGACGGTGATCAACCCGGTGGCCTCCAGATCGCTCAGATTGAAGATCGCGCGCGGCAGCAGCGCAAAAAAGTTCGCACCGCGGTCGGATTCGAAGCTCACCATGGCGCCGACCCGGAACTCGAGCATGCCCAGCCCGACCGTATCGCCCTGACGCACACCGAGCTCCGCGAACAGGCGCTCGTCCAGCCACACCTCACCCGGCGCCGGCGCACGTCCAGCCGGCGCGTCGGGCTGGTTCGGCCCCGATGCGACGCGGATTGCGCCACGCAGCGGATATCCGTCCTCTACCACCTTGACGCCGCCCAGCACCGCAGCCTCCTCGGTACTGGCCATGCTGGTGAACAGCACCGTGGTCGCCGTCTGCAGGCCGCGGGCGTGCGCCTCATCCACGAACCGCGCCGACCAGGGCTGATCGGCGCGCAGCAACAGGTCGCCGCCAAGCAGCTGGTTGGCCTCGCGATCCAGCGCGCGACCGACCCGGTCGGCCAGGAAGCCGACGCTGGTGAGGCTGGCGACTGCGATCACGATCGCCAGGCCGAGCAGGTGCAGTTCACCCGCGCGCAGGTCGCGCAGCATCATGCGCAAGGCAAGACGCAGGGTTCGCATCATCGCGCCGGCCTCATTTCACCGCGCCGAGCAGACGACGCACCAGTTCGCTCCAGTAGGCCACGCCGACCGGCATCACCTCGTCGTTGAAGTCGTAATTGGGGTTGTGCAGGGTGCAGCCGCCCTCGCCCGGGCCATTCCCGATCCACACATAGGCGCCCGGTTTGTGCTGCAGGAAATAGGCGAAGTCCTCGGCACCCATGCTCGGACGACGGTCGGTGAATACCCGCTCGCTGCCCGCAACCGCACGCGCAGCCTCGGCGCACAGCGCAGCCTCGGCGGCGGTGTTGACCGTCGGCGGATAGCCACGGCGGAACTGGAAGTCCACCTGCACGCCGTGGCTCAATGCGATGCCCTCGGCCATCTGCCGCAGGCCCTGCTCGAGGCGGTCACGCACCTCGGCGGAGAAGGTACGCACCGTACCGCACAGCTCGGCGCGGTCGGGAATCACGTTGTAGGCCTCGCCGGCGTGGAACTGCGTCACCGACACGACGCCGGCCTCGATGGGATCGAGCACACGGCTCACCAGCGTCTGCGCCGCCTGCACGAAGGCCGCGCCCGCGACGACCGGGTCCACGCCGAGGTGCGGCATGGCGGCATGCGCACCAACCCCCGTAAAACGGATGTCGAAGCGGTCGGCGCTAGCCATCACCGGGCCGGTATGCACTGCAAAGTTCCCCGCCTCCATGCCCGGCCAGTTGTGCATGCCGAACACTGCCTCCATCGGGAAGCGGTCGAACAGGCCATCCTCGATCATCGCCGCCGCACCGCCCTCGCCTTCTTCGGCCGGCTGGAAGATCAGATACACGGTGCCGTCGAAGTGCGGCTTCGCGACCAGCGCCTCGGCCGCACCGAGCAGCATGGTGGTGTGGCCGTCGTGGCCGCAGGCGTGCATGCAGCCCGCCACGGTGGACGCGTGTGCGAACGTGTTGCGCTCGGTGATCGGCAGCGCATCCATGTCGGCGCGCAGACCGACCGCACGCAGGCCACGCCCGCCGCGCACGACGCCCACGACACCAGTGCCGCCGATGCCGCGGTGGGTCTCGATGCCGAGCGATTCCAGGTGGCGGGCGACCAGCTCTGCGGTGCGGTGCTCCTGAAACGCGAGCTCCGGGTGGGCGTGGATGTCGCGACGGATCGCAGTCAGTTTGTTCTGCAGGGGGCGAACGTGTTCGATGAGGCTCATGGCTGCACCGTATTGTTGTCGTCTGTTGCGGGAAACTCGAGTGTATTACACGCGGGCAGAGCGACGGATCATGCCGCGCACAGTCGGCGTCGCAGGTTGGGTCAGAAGCCGGCGCGGGGGCGAAGTTCCCGCTCACGCTCATCCACCCGTGCCGAATCGGGGGTCGAATCACGCGCGGCACCGTTCCGGCAAGTTTTCTGCTGACGGCGCCGAATCAGGCCTGATAATTGCGCATGACCCAAATTATCGACAATGCCTCCGGGCACCCCAGCGGCGCACCCGACCAGCCCGAGGCGCAGCCCCCGGCGACCGAGCCCGGCCTGCCCTTCGACAGCCTGCCCCTGCCCCCAGCCATGCTGGATGCCCTGGGCCGGCTGGACTACCGCACGATGACTCCAATCCAGGCAGCCAGCCTGCCGCTGGCGCTCGCCGGGCACGACCTCATCGCACAGGCCAAGACGGGCAGCGGCAAGACCGCGGCCTTCGCGCTGCCGCTGCTGGCCCGGCTCGACGTGCGCAAAACGGCCGTACAGGCCATGGTGCTGTGCCCGACCCGCGAACTGGCCGACCAGGTTACCCAGGAAATCCGCCGTCTGGCGCGCTTCGAAGCCAACATCAAGGTGCTGCCGCTATGCGGCGGCACCCCGATGCGCCCGCAGCGCGACAGCCTGGAGCATGGCGCCCACGTTGTGGTCGGCACGCCGGGGCGCATCATGGACCACCTCGAACGCGGCAGCCTGGTGCTCGACGCACTCGACACCCTGGTGCTCGACGAGGCTGACCGCATGCTGGACATGGGCTTCCACGACGACATCGCCTTCGTCGCCAGCCGGTGTCCGTCGGCGCGGCAAACCTTGCTGTTCTCCGCCACCTATCCCGAAGGCATCGCCGCGCTTGCCGCACGCTTCCTGCGCAAGCCGCAGGAGGTGAAGCTGCCCGAGCAGCACGCCGCCAGCAAGATCCGCCAGCGCTTCTACGAGATCGAGCACCCGGCGCGGCTGCAGGCGGTCGCGAAGTTGCTGCGTCACTACCGCCCGGCCAGCACCCTGGCCTTCTGCAACACCCGCCGGCAATGCCGTGACCTCGTCGAGCTGCTGCGCGCGCAAGGCTTCGCCGCGCTCGCCCTCAGCGGTGAACTCGAGCAGCGCGAGCGCGACCAGGTGCTGATCCAGTTCGCCAACCGCAGCTGCTCGGTGCTGGTGGCCACCGACGTAGCGGCTCGCGGGCTGGACATCGCCCAGCTCGAAGCGGTGATCAACGTTGATGTCACCCCCGACCCCGAGATCCACATCCACCGCATCGGTCGCACCGGGCGCGGCGACGAAGAAGGCTGGGCGCTGAGCCTGTGCAGCAGCGCGGACAAGCGCCGGCTCGCGGGCATCGCGCAGGCGATGGGCTTCGAGCCGGAATGGCACGCGCTCGACGAATTGACGGCAGACGAAGGACTGCCGCTGCAGGCCCCCATGGTGACGCTGTTGATCCTGGGCGGACGCAAGGACAAGATCCGCCCGGCTGACGTGCTCGGCGCACTCACCGGCGAGGCGGGTTTCCAGCGCGAGCAGATCGGCAAGATCACCGTCACCGACCAGACCACCTACGTCGCCGTCGAGCGCGCGATCGCACGCGAGGCGGTGCGGCGCCTTGCGGCCGGCAAGCTCAAGGGTCGAAAGGTGAAGGTGCGGGCGCTGGAGGCATGAGGCACAGCAGCCCAGGGCGCGGACGTACGGGGGGTGGGCAGGCGCGCGCGTGCTGGCCGCGGTTCATCCTTTGCGCACTTCGCGACACGCCAGCGGCCTGAAGCAGCTGCCGGGGCCAGACCTCGCCTCGACCGCCCCAGCCCGCCACGCTCGACCGAAAACCCTTTGTCCTGAAGCCTGTCTTGAAGCTCTACTACGCCGACCATTTCGTCCTGCCCCTGCCCGAGGGGCACCGGTTCCCGATGGAGAAGTACGCCCTGCTGCGCGCCCGCCTGCGCGACAGCGGCTTGTTCGCGGAGGGAGATTTCCGCGTGCCCGCGGCAGCGGGTGACGCGGAAATCCTGCGTGCCCACGACGCCGGCTACCTGCAGCGCGTCGCCAGCGGCACGCTGGACGCTGCAGAGGTGCGGCGGATCGGTTTCCCGTGGAGCGAAGAGATGGTCGAGCGCTCACGCCGCTCGGCAGGCGCCACGCTCGCTGCCTGCCGCAGCGCGCTCGAACGCGAAGGTGGCAGCCCCTGCGCGGCCAACCTCGCCGGCGGCACCCACCACGCCTATCGCGACTTCGGCTCGGGCTTCTGCGTGTTCAACGACGCCGCAATCGCCGCCCTGGCGATGCGCGCCGAAGGCCGCGCCGGACGCATCGCCATCGTCGATTGCGATGTGCACCAGGGCGACGGCACCGCCGCCATCCTCGCAGACACCCCCGAAGTCTTCACCTGCAGCCTGCATGGCGCAAAGAACTTCCCCTTCCGCAAGCAGACGAGCGACCTCGATGTGGATCTGCCCGACGACACCGGTGACGAAGCCTACCTCACCGCACTCGACGCCGCGCTCGATACCGTCTTCAGCCGCGCCCGCCCCGAGCTGGTGATCTACCTCGCCGGCGCTGACCCCTTCGCCGGCGACCGCCTCGGCCGGCTCGCGCTCAGCATCGAGGGACTGGCCGCCCGCGACGCACGCGTACTCGGGGCCTGCCGTACCGAGGGGGTGCCGGTCGCCATCGCCATGGCCGGCGGCTATGCTCAGCCGATCGACGATACCGTGGCGATCCACTTCAACACCATCCGCACAGCAGCACGGATGCTGCGCCCGGGCTGAGTGTCCCCAGCGCATGCCTTCGACGCCGTCCGCTCGACCATCCACCCCTACATGCCGCCTGCAGCCAACGCTGTTCCCCACCTGCGCCTGATCGGCGTGGATTTCACCTCCGCCCCACGCCGCGCCAAAGCGATCACGGTGGCCTGCGGCCACCTCGATGGCGACCGCGTCGTGCTTGGGGGTTTCGAGCGCTGCTCCGACTGGCCCGCCTTCGAAGCCCTGCTCGCCCGCCCCGGTCCCTGGCTGGGCGCGTTCGACTTTCCCTTCGGCCTGCCACGCGAAGCGGTGCGCGACCTGGGCTGGCCGCGGGACTGGGCGACACTGGTGCGCCATTGCGCGGCACTGGGCAAGCCGGCCTTTCGCACCGCGCTCGACACCTACCGCGAATCCCGCCCCAGCGGCCAGCGCTACGCCCACCGCGCCACCGACCTGCCCGCGCGCTCGCACAGTCCGCTCAAGCTGGTGAATCCCCCGGTGGGGCTGATGTTCCTCGAAGGCGCCCCCCGCCTGCTCGCGGCCGGCGTGCACGTACCCGGTCTGCATGACGGCGACCCGCAACGCATCGCCCTCGAAGCCTACCCAGGCCTGCTCGCCCGCCGCATCACCACGGCCTCGTACAAGAGTGACGAGCGCCGCAAGCAGAACGAGGAACGCCATGCCGCGCGTGCGCAAATCATCGACGCACTCACCGCCGGGCGGCCCCCAGCATCCCCCGCGGAGCGAGGCCCCTTGGGCACACCGACCTTGGTCGCTTCGCCCGAGCAACGCCAGGCCCTGGAGGACGACGCCAGCGGCGACCTGCTCGACGCCGCGCTCGCCCTGCTGCAGGCCGCCGCGGCCGCACGCCAGGGCCCGCCGAATTTCGGCCTGCCCGCGGCAATGGACCCGCTGGAAGGGTGGATCGCCGGCTGCTGAAGCCCGGCGACCTCCTCTGCGGCCAGACCCCACGCCGGCACATCAAGTCGAAACGCCCGCGGCCGCCGATCACCCCTGCAAGCGCGGGCCTTCCAACTCGACTTCGCACAGCCCGGAGCGCAGCGGCTGCGAGCCGCTGACCGGATCGACGCGACGGTCCGACACCAGCCGGCTGTAGTTCGCGCCCTGCTCCGAGAGCGCGTCGTAGCCGTCCGCCCCACCGCGCCCGCCGGGCTGCCACCAGCCGTACTCGACCCACACCACGCGCGCATCGAGCGCGGCGTCGAGGCGCGCGCGCACGCGGATGCTGCCGTTGGCCGTGCGCACGCGCACCCGATCGCCCTCGGCAATCCCGCGTTCATGGGCGGCATCCGGATGCAGGTGCACCGCCGGCTCGGGCGCGCGGCGGCGCAGCGAGGGTGCCTGCCGGTCCTGCCCGTGGCGGAAGTGGCGCAGCTTGGCGGTGGTCATCACGAGCGGAAAGTCGCCGGCGCTCGACCCGAAGGGCGAGTCCGCCGGCTCGACGAAGGTGGGCAACGGCGGCACACCGTGGGCCAGCAGGTTCTCGGAGTACAGCTCGATACGGCCGGTTGGGGTCTGGAAGCCCTCTTCCAGATACTTGCGGTAGCGGGTGGCACCCGGCTGCGCAAGGCCGCCGGGCGTGCGCCGCAACTGCTCGAGGCAGACGCCTAAGGGGGCGAGGACGTGGGCCAGCCCGGCCTCCAGGTCGCCGCCCCAGAAGTGCTCCGCCAGGCCCAGCCGCTTGGCCAGTTCGAACACCACCCACGCGTCGGCGCGGCTTTCGCCCAGCGGCTCGATCGCGGCCAGTCGCAGCTGGACCCACTGCTCGGCGGCCTGGCTACCCTCGAAGCCGACCCGCAAGGCCTCGCGCTCCCAGGGCGTGCAGATCGGCAGCACGATGTCGGCAAGCGCAGCGGTCGGCGTCAGCGTCACGTCGGCATAGACACAGAACTCAAGCGCACCAAGCGCCCGCGCGCCGCGTTCGGCGTCGGCATGGTTGAGCAGGAAGTTGCACCCGAAGCCGATCAGCGCACGGACCGGATAGGGCTTTTGCTCGAGGATCGCGTCGTAGAGCACGTCCGAGCCGATCCGCGCATTGCACGCCGGCCCGATCCGCGACTGCTCGAAGCCGATGCAGCGCGCACGCTGCGCGGCCGTGAGCAGCGCCTTGCCGGAAACGTCGTTCGCCGGCAGCGGCGTGAACGCCACATTGCCACCGGGCGCATCGAAACTGCCGGTGAGCGCCATCAGCGTGGCGATCGCGCGGTCGGTCTGGGTGGCGTTGGTATGCTGGCACACGCCCGCCCAGCAGTAGTAGGCGACCGCCGCGCCGGCCTCGTGCAGCAGGCGGGCACACTGCTCCACTTGCCCCGGCTCGATCCAGCACAGCGCCGCCACGCGCTCGGGCGTATAGGCAGCACACGCTTCCTCAAACAGCGAAAACGCAGTACGGCAGTGCACGCGGCGTCCGTCCGCATCCGCCAGCTCGCACGCACCCGCAAGCACGGGCTGAGCGCCCGCGCCACGGCGTGGCCCCACTCCCTGCGCACACGCAACCGCCGCCCCGTCCGCACCCAGCGCCACGAAATCATCCGCCGCAGCCCCCGCAGGGGGCACCGCGAGTTCGCCCGCGCGCAGAAAACGCCCGGTGTCGCTGCGTACCAGCAGCGGCGCGTTGGTGAAATCGCGCACGAAATCGGCATCGAACCAGCCGTGCGTCAGCATGGCGCGCGCCACGCCGAGCGCGAGCGCGCCATCCGCCCCCGGGCGCACGCGCAGCCACAGGTCGGCGCCCGCCGCAAACCCGGCCTTGCGCGGATCGACCACCACCACGCGCGCGCCACGCGCCTTCGCGTCGCGGATCGACAGTGCGTTGTTGAGCCAGGTGTCGCGCGGGTTGTGGCCCCACAGCACGATGCAGCGGCTGTGCGCAAAATCGGGCGTGGCGATGCCGCGACCGAAGGTGTGCACATGGGTGTAGTCCTTGTGCCAGTTGCAGATCTCGGTACCGTTGGCGACGTTGGGGCTGCCGAAGGCATTGGCCAGACGCTCGATCCAGCGAACGTCATCGGCGATCGGGGTGCCGCTCGGGGTCGCGATTGCGAACGCCACCGCTTCGGGACCGGATTCGTCGCGGATGCGCGCCAGCGCCGCCGCCGTACGCGTGAGCGCCTCGTCCCACGAGATCTCGCGCCAGCCCGGGTCGGCCTCCCCCTTGGGCCGCGTGCGCATCATCGGACGCAGCAGGCGCTGCGGGTCGTAGACCAGCTCCGGCGCCGCACGCCCCTTCACGCACTGCGCCCGCCCGGTGGGGTGCGACGGATCCGGCTGTTGCGCGACGAGGCGGCCGTCCTCCACCACCATGCGCGAGCCGCAGCGCGACTTGCACAGGCCGCAGAAACCGGGAATCGACTGCCTGGATGCGGAGGCTTGCGCCGTGTGGGCTTCTTTCATGATTGCAGGCTCCATGATGCCCGGACCGGTGCACCCGGCCGGCGCGAAGACATAAGATACGACGCTTCGAAACCCGCCGGCCATTGCGCCACACCACCACGGCACTCGCAGACCATGCTCGCCCCCGACCAGTTTCTCGCTTTCCTGCTCGCCGCCATCGTCGTCACCATCTCGCCCGGCCCGGACAACCTCATGGTGCTGGCCATGGGCATGTCGAAGGGGCGCAGCCGTGGTATCGCCTTCGGACTGGGCTGCGCGCTCGGTTGCCTCAGCCACACCGCGCTCGCAGTGATCGGGGTAAGCGCGCTGATCGCCGCATCGCCGCTCGCCTTCACCGCGCTCAAGGTCGTCGGCGGGCTCTATCTGCTGTGGCTGGGCGTGCAGGCCCTGCGCAGCCGCGGCGGCACCCGGGTGGCACGCGCCGAGATGCCCGACCAGGCCTTGTCCACGCTGTTCTTCAAGGGGGTGTTCGCCAACGCGATCAACCCCAAGGTGGCACTCTTCTTCGTCGCCTTCCTGCCGCAGTTCGTGGTGCCCGACAACGGCAGCGTGGGCCTGCAGATGGCGCTGCTGGGCATCGTGTTCACCGCGCAGAGCGCGCTGCTCTTCGGCCTGCTCGGCTACTTCGCCGGCAGCGTCGGCCAGTGGCTCAATGGCAAGCCGCGCGTGGGCACCTGGCTCGATCGCATCGCCGGCTGCATCTTCGTGGCGCTCGGGCTGCGGCTCATCGTCACGCGCTGAAGCATCGCACACCTGGCCGACCGTCACCGCCCGGCCCCCCGGGCTTTCGCCCTCCCTCACCATGCGCCCCCGCCCCGCACCCGCCTACCTCGCCGGCTATCCCGCACACCTGCAGCAGCAGGTGCTTGCCCTCATCGAACAGGCTCGATTCGCCCCCGCGCTGCTGCGGCGCTACCCGAAGGCGCACACCGTACGCTCCGACAGCGCGCTCTACGACTACGTTCAGGCGCTCAAGGCCGAACACCTGCGCAGCGCGCCGCCGCTCGGCAAGGTGCGCTTCGACAACACCCTGCACGTGATCCGCAACGCGCTCGGCACCCACACCGCCATCTCGCGCGTGCAGGGCGCACGCCTGCAGGCCAAGCGCGAGATCCACATCGCGACCCTGTTCCGCGCCGTGCCGGAGGAGTTCCTGCGCATGATCGTGGTGCACGAACTCGCCCACCTGCGTGTGCGCGAGCACGAAAAGGCCTTCTACCAGCTCTGCCTGCACATGGAACCGGACTACCACCAGTACGAGTTCGATCTGCGCGCCTACCTGGTCTACCGCGACGCGGGCGGCGAAGCGCTCTGGACTGCGGGGTAGCCGGGCATACGCGAGCAAAATTGTCCGCGCCCTATTTGCCAGCGTTCTTACGCAGGTTCGAGTGTTGCCATGAACGCAAACGTGACCAAGTCCTCGCTCTACAAGCACGTCGCCCGCATCGGCAAGGCACTCTCGAGCCCCAAGCGGCTCGAGCTCGAAGGCGTGGCCAAGCAGGACAAATCCGGCCTGCTGTTCCAGGACACCGTGCACCGCGACTTCGACGCGCGTGATGCCGGCCAGTTCGCCAAGGACCACATCCCCGGTGCGGTCAATCTGGAGTGGCGCCGGGTGCTCGCCGAGCGCGACAGCATTCCGCGCAACAAGCCGGTGCTGATCTACTGCAACACCGGTAGCCTGTCGGCGCAGGCCGGCTTCGCGCTGCGCGTCGCCGGCTACGAGAACGTGCGCATCCTGCAGGGCAGATTCGAAGAATGGAAGGCGAAGGGCGGATTCGACGCGGCAAGCAAGACAGCTGCTCCGGCGAAACACTGAGGCTTTCATGAAAGGGCGCGAGAGCGGCATGCCGGACGAGGCCTACTGGGCCTCGTTCTTTGATCCTCAGGCTGTGCTGGAACGGCTACGGTTACCGCAGAACAGCCGCTGCAAAGCGCTTGAGTTCGGCTGTGGCTACGGCACCTTCACCTTGCCAGCGGCAAGCTGCACGCAGGGCACGGTGACGGCGCTCGATATCGAGCCTGACATGGTCAGCCTCGTCCAACAGCGGGCCAAGGACGCAGGGCTAGCGAACGTCCGCGCCGAAGTGCGTGACTTCGTCGAGTACGGCACGGGCGTGCCCGATGGTTCGCAGGGCCACGTCATGGCCTTCAACCTGCTGCACATCAAGGACCCGCAGGCCCTGCTACGCGAGCCCACCGGATTCTCCAGCCTGGCGGCTCGCTATCGGTGATTCACTGGCGTAGCGACATTGAAACGCCGCGCGGGCTGCCGTTGGCGATTCGTCCCAAGCCCGAGCAGTGTGCTGCCTGGCTGTCGGAAGCCGCTTTCGGCGCGATTGTCGAAGTGCCCTTGGGGCGGAGTGCGCCCTATCACTACGGTCTGTTGGCGCAACGACCGATGCGTGGCGGGCGTGGGTCGGACGTTACTGGCCAGAGAGGGAGGTTACACGCTCAATCCGCGATCCGGCGACGTCTGCTGCGGGAGGCAGTCTACGCATCACCATCCACCGCTTCACGTTCAGCGGCACGAAGGTTCTGACCTGAGCAATCCCAACCCGCCGGGCGTATGATTCGCACCCGATGTGCGCTGTTCTTCCGCGCCGCAACATGACTCGAAGGATGGTGCGAATTGAAGATTCGTGAGGTCCAGCACCCGGCCCGTGTCGTTCCGACCGCGTTCCTGATCACGATCCTGATCGGAACCGGGCTGCTCATGTTGCCGATCGCTCGTGCAGATGCGGTCGCCACGCCCTGGCTTACCGCGCTGTTCACCTCGGTATCGGCGGTATGCGTGACCGGCTTGGTGACGGTGGATACGGGCACCTACTGGTCGTCGTTCGGGCAGTGGGTGATCATGGTGCTGTTCCAGATCGGTGGCTTCGGCATGATGACGGCCGCCACGCTGCTCGGGCTCATCGTCAACCGATCGTTCCGCTTACGCACGCGGCTCACCGCGCAGGCTGAAACACACGCCGTCGGTATCGGCGACATCACCAGCGTGGCCAAGCTCGTACTGATCGTAACCCTGATCGTCGAGCTGTTTGTAGCGCTGACCTTGATGCTGCGTTTGCGCACCGCTTACGAGCTGCCTTGGGCCGACGCCGCCTGGAGCGGACTCTTCCACGCCGTGTCCGCTTTCAACAACGCGGGATTCTCGATCCACGCAGACGGGCTGGTACGCCATGCGACCGACGTCTTCATCCTCGCCCCCATCATGCTGGCGATCGTGATCGGCGGCCTGGGCTTTCCTGTCTTGCATGACCTGCGCCGGAAGTTCGCCAGCCCGCACCGCTGGTCGGTGCATACCAAGCTCACGCTCGTGGGCACGGCCGTGCTGCTGGTGGGCGGCACGATCCTGCTGCTTGGCTTCGAGTGGTCCAATCCGCGCACGCTCGGTCCAATGGCCGCCGGAGACAAGTTGCTGTCGGCGATCTTCGCGTCGGTGTCGGCACGCACGGCCGGATTCAATTCGATCGATATCGGTGGGCTGACGCACGAGAGCCTCGGGGCGCACTACTTCCTGATGTTCATCGGCGGCGGCAGTGCTGGAACGGCCGGTGGTGTCAAGGTGGGTACGGCGATGATCCTGGTAATGCTGGTGATCGCCGAGATCCGGGGGCGGATGGATACGGAGGCTTTCGGTCGGCGTATCAGCCATTCGGCCCAGCGCCAGGCCATCACCGTGCTCGTTCTCAGCAGCGCGGTGATCGTACTGGGCACGGTCTTCATCCTCCACACCACCGA
The DNA here is from genome assembly GCF_048321015.1 of Thauera sp. WH-2. Classification (NCBI taxonomy): domain Bacteria; kingdom Pseudomonadati; phylum Pseudomonadota; class Betaproteobacteria; order Rhodocyclales; family Zoogloeaceae; genus Thauera; species Thauera sp. WH-2. Next base: position 83,906 of record NZ_JBLWFG010000006.1, read on the forward strand.
CATCGCCACCGACAGGATCATCTTCGAGGTGGTCTCGGCCTTTGCAACGGTAGGCCTGTCCACCGGCATCACCGCTGAACTGCCCGAATCCGCCCAAATGATGCTGGTCCTGCTGATGTACGTCGGACGGGTTGGAACGATCACATTGGCGGCATCGCTCGCGCTGGGCGAGCATCGTATGCCGTTCCGCTATCCAGAGGAGCATCCCGTTGTTGGCTAGGCTATTTACAGAGCAGTTCGCCTTCTCGAAGGGCGACAGTGTGGTCGTGATCGGTCTGGGCCGCTTTGGTGGCGCCGTAGCCGACTCCCTGATGCAACTCGGGCACGACGTGATGGGGATCGACCGTGATGCCGAACCGGTGCATGCGTGGGCGGACCTGCTGACCCACGCAGTCCAGGCCGATTCGACCAACGCGATGACCATGCGCCAACTCGGCGTGGCGGACTTCTCGCACGCCATCGTGGGTATCGGTGGCGATCTGGCCGCGAGCCTGATGACTGTGATGGCGCTGACCGAGCTGGAGATCCCGGATATCTGGGTCAAGGCCATGACGCCCGAGCACGGCAAGATCGCCGAGCGCATCGGCGCGCATCACGTCGTCTACCCCGAGGCCGACATGGGTGAGCGCGTCGCCCACCTCATCAGCGGGCGAATGATGGACTACATTGAATTCGACGACGGCTTTGCGATCGCCAAGATCCAGGCGCCGCCAGCGACGCACGACCTCTCGCTCGCCGAGTCCCTGGTGCGCGAGCGGTTCGGCGTCACGGTGGTGGGCATCAAGCGCGCGCACGAGGACTTCCAGCACGGCAAGCCCAGCAGTGTCGTGCTGCCCGGCGATCTGCTGATCGTCTCCGGGCCCACCAAGAAGGTGGAGGCGTTTGCGGCCAGTGGCCGCAGACGTTAGCCGGGCAAGCCGCTGGTGACTGCTGTCCGGCAGTCTGTGGTTCATCTCATCGTGTCGCCTCCGAAATGGCCTCCGCAAAATGCTCAACTGGATCCTGAGTCAGTTCAAGCGGCAATCGGCCGAAGATTTCGAGCGGGCGCGAGCACTGGTCAAGGCAGCCGAGCGGGGAGGGGCACACTTGAACCTATCGAAGGCACGTGAGCTTGCACGAGTGCTCGGGGTCGAAGTGGAGGTTCATGCAAGCGCCGATGAGGTCGTTCACGCCATCCGGCGTTACCTCAGTCATCACGGCGAGCTGTGAGTCTCCAAGGAAAAATCACCACCTGGAAAGACGACAGAGGTTTCGGCTTCATCACGCCCAACGGCGGTGGCGAACTGGTCTTTCTGCACGTCAGCAGCCTCGCCAACCGACAGCGCCGGCCGCAGGGTAACGAGCTGGCCACCGACGCTAAGGGGCGGCGGCAGGCAAAGGCGGTCGCCTTCGCCGGCGAGCGCGCGGGGGCGCCGGCCGCGCCGGGGCGCAGCACCCTGCCCCTGATGTTCGCGGCGGGATTCCTCGCCCTCCTGGCGGCGATGGTGTGGCTCGGACGGCTGCCGCGTCGCACTTCAGTCCACGCGGGCGTGCTGCAATATGCCTTCGATCACCCGCGCGGTCTGCAACAGGCGCTTGACCGACTCGCGGGTGAACTCGTAGCTGCCCTCGTCGACGCCGCTGCGTGGCGCAATCCAGCGCCCGTCCTCGCTGCGGGTGAGCTTGCCGCGCTCGCGCAGCTTCTCCAGCTTGCGCCGCACGGTCTCCTTGGGCAGGCCCGACACCTGGACGAGGTCGGCGAGGCGGACGGAACGGGCCTCGCCGAGCATGAAGCCATCGGGGGCGAGCATATCGGACGGCAGTGCCCCCGGACGCATCGCGTGGGCGACGCCGAGGTGCGCAACCAGTCCCCACAGCATGGCGCTGTCGATATCCATGTCGAGCCGCTGCACCAGGCGCCGCATGTGATCGAGGAGGTGGCGATTGGTCGCGAAAGCCACCATCGAGAAGCTCTTCTCGAAGCGCCGGTCGAAGTCGTCCATCCAGGTCTCCTTGCGGTCACCCGTCCCAAAATGGGCTCGATGCCGTCGATTGTCCCGGTGTCCGGTCTATCCTTCAAGCCCCTATGAACGCATTGCAGAACCGACCACCGGAGACCATGGATGAAGCTGATCCTCTCGGGCCTCGGCCCCGAAACGGACCTCGAGAAACTGCGCGAGCGCATGCGCCATTTCGGGCCGGTGCTCGGGGTCGAGCCGATCCATGAGGGCGACCTGGAACGTCCCTGGTTCATCGTCGAACTGGACCTTCCCACCGGAGCAGCGACCGAAGTGGCACGGCGGATCGACGGCATCTACTTCAACGACCGCTTCGTCCACGCGAGCGTGATGCTGCCGGTCGGGAGGACCTCATGAAGCCCCGCCGCCTCTCCCCGGTCGAGCAGCCCCCTGCGGCGTAACGGCCGCGCAAGTATGGCCATTCAACCCCCTAAGGAACCTCCTCGGATGAACACTCCCTCCGTGCTCTGCGCAGGGCTGCTCAGCCTGTCCCTCGCGGCCTGCGGCGAGCCGCCTGCGCCCGCAGCGGTGGTGGAGGCGGCGCGTCCGGCGCTCATCGTCACCGTGGCTGAGACCGCTGCGAGAGAGGCAGTGCGCCTGTCCGGGCGGGTGCGCGCAGCCAGACGCGCCGAGCTGTCGTTCGACGTGCCCGGCTTCGTGGATGAATTCAGCCTCGAGGAGGGGCGGCCGGTGAAGGCGGGAGAGGTGGTGGCGCGCCTGGACGAGCGCATCTACCGCTCGCGCCTGGACGCGGCGCGCGCCGAGTTCGAGCGCGCGAAGAACGACCTCGCGCGCTACCAGCGCCTGTGGGACAGCGAGCAGGCGGTGGCGCGCGCCGAGGTCGACGACCGCCGCGCCCGCCTCGAGGCCGCGCGCACCAGCCTCGCCGCCGCCGAGCGCGACCTCGCCGACACCGTGATCAAGGCGCCCTTCCCGGGCGTGATCACCCGCCGCCGCATCGAGCCCTTCACCAATGTGCAGGCCAAGCAGCCGATCGCCGAGCTGCAGGATCTGAACGCGCTCGAAGTGGTGGTGAACGTGCCCGAGCGCCTGGTGCGCCGCATGCGGCCGCAGCAGGGCGCGGTCGCTTTCCTCGAAGGGGATCGCGCGGTGGCGGGTGACGCCGGCGCGCCGCGGCAGGCGCTGTCGCTTGAGCTCAAGTCCTTCGCCGCCGAGGCCGACCCGCTGACGCAGACCTATGCGGTGGTGCTCGCCGTGCGCTCGGTACCGGCAGGCGTGAACCTGCTGCCGGGGATGGCGGTGAGCGTGGAGGCAGCGGACGCAGAGGCTGAAGCGGCCGCGGCCGCCGCCACGATCCGCGTGCCGCTCGCCGCCGTCTCCGCAGACGCGCAGGGCCAGCCGGGCGTGTGGGTGGTCGGGCAGGACGGGCGGGTGACGCGCCGCCCGGTACACACCGGCGCCATCGTCGGCGCCGACATGGTCGTGGCCTCCGGCCTCGCCTCCGGCGAGCGCATCGTCGCTGCGGGCGTCGGTGCGCTGCGCGAAGGCATGGCGGTGCGTCCGCTCGAATCCCGCTGAGCCCGGGGCCGCGCATGAACATCGCCGAATACACGATCCACAAGGCGGTCGTCGCCTGGGTGGCCACGCTGCTGGTGCTGGCGGGCGGCTGGCTGGCCTACGAGCGCCTCGGCCGCTTCGAGGACCCGGAGTTCGTCATCCGCCAGGCGGTCGTCGTCACCGCCTATCCGGGCGCCTCGCCGGCGCAGGTGGCCGAGGAGATCACCGACCGCATCGAGGGCGCGGTGCAGCAGATGCAGGAGGTGGAGGAGATCACCTCCGTGTCGCGCGCCGGCGAATCGCTGGTCAAGGTGGAGGCCAAGCTGGCGTTCTCGCACAGTCAGGCCGAGCTCGACCAGGTCTGGAACAAGCTGCGCAGCAGGATCGCCGATGCGGCGCGCACGCTCCCGCCGGGCGCGGCCGAGCCGGTGGTGAAGAGCGATTTCGGCGACGTCTTCGCGCTCTTCTACGCAGTCACCGGCGAGGGCTACAGCCCGCGCCAGATGTACGACTACGTCGACTTCCTGCGCCGCGAGCTGGTGCTGGTGCCGGGCGTGGCGCGGGTGGCACTGCTCGGCGAGCGCAAGGAGGCGATCTACGTCGAGGTGTCGAGCGCGCGCGCCGCCCAGCTCGGCGTGCCGCTCGACCGCATCTACGCCTCGTTGCGCTCGCAGAACCTGGTCGCGCCGGCGGGGGCGGTCGATGCCGGGCCGCTGCGCCTGCAGATCCAGCCCGCGGACGCCGTGGTGTCGGTGGACGCGCTCGGCGAGCTGGTGGTGGCCGGCGACGCGGCGAGCGGCCTGCTGCGCTTGCGCGACGTGGCCGAGATCCGCCGCGAGTACGTGGATCCGCCCACGGTGCTGATGCGTCACGACGGCCAGCCGGCGATCGGGCTGGGCATCTCCAACGTGTTGGGCGGCAACGTGGTGGAGATGGGCGACGCGGTCAAGCGCCGCCTGGCCGCGCTCGAAGGCCAGCGTCCGGTGGGCATGGCGCTGAACGTGGTCTCCTTCCAGTCGGACTCGGTGCGCGTTGCCGTGTCGAGCTTCGTCGACAACCTGGTTGCCGCAGTGGCAATCGTGGTCGTGGTGCTGCTGCTCTTCATGGGCCTGCGCAGCGGACTGATCATCGGCGCGGTGCTGGTGCTGACCGTGGCCGGCACGCTGATCGCCATGTGGATGGACGGCATCGCGATGCAGCGCATCTCGCTCGGCGCGCTGATCATCGCGCTCGGCATGCTGGTGGACAACGCAATCGTGGTCACCGACGGCATCCTGGTACGGCTGCAGAAGGGTGAAACAGTGGCTTCCGCCGCCGGCGCGGTGGTGCGCGCGACGGTCTGGCCGCTGCTCGGCGGCACGGTGGTCGGCATCCTCGCCTTCAGTGCGATCGGCCTGTCGCCCACCGACATGGGCGAATACGCCGGCTCGCTGTTCTGGGTGATCCTGTATTCGATGCTGCTGTCATGGCTGTTCGCGATCACGCTGACGCCGCTGCTGTGCGCCGCCTTCCTCAAGGTGAAGGTGGAGACGAACGTACAGGAAGGCCGAGCGCTGCGCGCATATCGCGGCCTGCTGCGGGGTGTGCTGGCCCACCGCAAGCTCAGCGGCGTGGTGCTGGTCGGCCTGCTCGCCGCCGGCGTGGTCGCCTTCGGCCATGTGCCGCCCGGCTTCATGCCCGACTCGGCGCGGCCGCAGTTCGTGGTCGACCTGGCGCTGCCGCAGGGCACCGACCTCCGCACGACCGCCGCCCTGGTCACCGAGGCCGAGGCCAAGGTGCGCGCGGCGCCGGGCGTGACTCATGTGACCAGCTTCATCGGCCAGGGAGGGCTGCGCTTCATGCTCACCTACAGCCCGGAGGACCCCAACCCGGCCTACGGGCAGCTGCTGGTGGACGTGGAACGCTTCGAGGACATCGCCGGCCTCATCGAGCGCCTGCAGCCCGAGCTCGAGGCCGGCTTCCCGCAGGCCAGCGTGAAGGTGTGGAAGTTCATGCTCGGCCGCGGCGGCGGCAAGAAGATCGAAGCAGCCTTCCGCGGCCCCGACCCAGCGGTGCTGCGCCGGCTGGCGGAGGAGGCCAAGGCGATCATGGCCGCCGACCCCGAGGCGGTGGCGATCCAGGACGACTGGCGCCAGGCGGTGCCGGTGGTGCGCCCGCGCTTCTCGGTCGAGGCCGCGCAGCGCGCCGGCGTGCTGCCCTCTGACATCGCCGCCGCGCTCGAGCGCAACTACGTCGGCCAGCAGATCGGCGTGTATCGCGAGCGTGATCGCCTGATCCCCATCCTTGCGCGCGCGCCAGCCGACGAGCGCGGCGGCGTCGAGGAGCTTGGCAATGTGCAGGTTTTCAGCGCGACGGCGGGCAAGTCCGTACCGGTGAGCCAGTTCGTCGAGCGCGTCGACACGGTGTGGGAGGACGCGCTGATCCGGCGCGAGAACCGCTTCCCCACCATCAAGGCGCAGTGCGACCCGCCCGCCGGGCAGTTGTCCGCGCCGCTGTTCGAGCGCCTGCGCCCGCAGATCGAGGCCATCGCGCTGCCGCCGGGCTACGTGCTCGAATGGCATGGCGAGCACAAGGCCTCGGCCGAGGCCAACGCGGGGCTGGCCGCGGCGGCGCCCTTCGGCTTCGCGGCGATGGTGGTGGCGGTGATCGTGATGTTCAACGGCCTGCGCCAGACCGCAGTGATCTGGCTCACCGTGCCGCTGGCGGTGGTCGGCGTCGCGGTCGGGCTGCTGCTGTTCCAGGCGCCTTTCGAGTTCATGGCCATCCTCGGCTTCCTGAGCCTGACCGGCATGCTGATCAAGAACGCGATCGTGCTGGTGGACCAGATCGACGTGGAGATCCGCGAAGGCAAGCCGCGCCTGCTTGCGGTGCTGGACGCCTCGGCCAGCCGCGCGCGGCCGGTCTTCCTGGGGGCGGCTACCACCGTGCTTGGGGTGGCGCCGCTGCTGGTCGATCCCTTCTTCCGCAGCATGGCGGTGACCATCATGTTCGGCCTCATCTTCGCCACCGGGCTCACGCTGGTGGTGGTGCCGCTGCTGTACGCGAGCTTCTTCCGCATCCGCGGCGACGAGACGGAGGCGGGACGATGAGGCGCGCACCGCTGCCCGGGCGTCTGCTCCCCGCCCTGTCTGCTGTCCTGGCCCTGCTGCTTGCTGCCTGCCAGCCCGCCGCCTTCGTGCGACCGGACGTGCCGGTGCCGGAGCGCTGGCCGCGACAGGCGGCGACGGCGAACGCTGAAGCGGAGCAGGACGCAGCAAGCCTGGGCGCGCTGCCGTGGCGGGAGATCCTGCCCGCACCCGAACTGCATGCGCTGATCGAGGAGGCGCTGGTCGCCAACGCCGACCTGCGCATCGCGTTCGAGCGCATCGAGCTTGCCCGCGCGCAGTACGGCATCGAGCGTGCGGCGCTGTTCCCGGGCGTGACTGCGACCGCGTCTGCGACGCGGGAGCGCATGCCCGGTTTCGATCCGCGCGAGAACCGTGTCGGCGAGAACGCCGTCGCCGGCCTGTCGATGCCGGCCTGGGAGATCGACCTGTGGGGCCGGCTCGCCGCCCGCAAGACCTTCCTGCCGCGCATCACGCTCACCACGCTGCTCGGCTTCGCCAGCACCGATCTCGCACAGCTCTTCGACAGCGAACTGGCTCAGTCGCAGATCAAGCGCGGCCTGCAGCAGGCCGTGGTGCAGTTGTATCGCGCGCTGGGAGGAGGCACGACCTCGACCCGAGGCTGATCGAAGGCGCCCTACTCGCCCGCAGCGAGCGTGCCAATCTCTCGAATCGCCAGCTCGAAGGGCCCGAACTGCCGATCGGCGATCATCAACCCGACTTGCCGGATGCGTGCGCCGCGCAGCGCCGGCGCATCCGGCACCGGCCGGCCGCGGAAGCTGGCGCGGAAGGCGTCGATCGGCAGCCGCAGCACCTGCCACTCGCCAGCCATGGTGTCGAAAGCCGCCTGGTAGTTGATGCCATCGAAGCCACCGTCGATGCGCAGATTGAGCTTGTAGCGCCGACCATCGCCGCGCACGGTGATCTGCAGCGCGTAGATCGCACCGTTCGGCGCATCCGACACGGGCGCGCGCACCGAGGCGAAGCCGCCGTTGTTGTCCGGGGAAACCACGCCGCTGAATACCGCGTGACCGGCGGGATCGAAGCGCAATGCGCTGCGCGACACCCCGCCCATCACGCGGTCGTCGATCGCACCCCAGCCCGCGACGGATTGCGGATGATCGAAGAGGAAGAGCGTGTCAGGCATGGCACGATTATGGCCCTGCGCAGCTTAAGAAGGCTGGGCCAACGCCAGCCGGCCAATGCAAGCCCGCCATCGAAGCTATTCAGCCCTGCGGCCAACTTCCGCACTGCCGCGAACTTTTGCGACTCGGCCCTTTCAATACCGGGTCTCGTTCAAGACCCGCCACATTCACTCCGGCAACCGCAGCCGGCGACAACAACAAAGGACCCCCCGATGCAGAACTTCGACTTCTACAACCCCACCCGCATCGTCTTTGGCGAAGGCACGATCACCCGCCTGGACGAACTCGTACCGGCTGGCGCCCGCGTGCTGGTGCTCTACGGTGGCGGCAGCGCCGAGCGCAACGGCACGCTGGCGGAGGTGCAGGCCGCACTCGGGCAGCGCCGCGTGCAGCGTTTCGGCGGCATCGAGCCCAACCCGAGCTACGAGACACTGATCAAGGCAGTCGAGCTGGTGCGCCGTGACCAGATCGACTTCCTGCTCGCGGTGGGTGGTGGCTCGGTGATCGACGGCACCAAGTTTGTCGCCGCCGCTGCCGGCTACGAGGGCGAGCCGTGGGAGATCATGCAAACGCGCGGCAAGCATGTCGCCCGCGCGCTACCGATCGGCTGCGTGCTTACCCTGCCGGCCACGGGCTCGGAGATGAACTGCTTCTCGGTGGTCACGCGCAAGTCGCTCCAGGCCAAATTCGGCTTCTCCAGCCCGCACGTGTTCCCACGCTTCTCGGTGCTCGACCCGGTCAAGACCTATACCCTGCCCCCGCGCCAGATCGCCAATGGCGCGGTCGACGCCTTCGTGCATGTCATGGAGCAATACCTGACCTATCCCGTGAACGCCCCGGTGCAGGACCGCTATGCCGAGGGTCTGCTGCAGACCCTGATCGAGGTCGGCCCCCAGGCCCTGGCCACGCCCGAGGACTACGCGGTACGCGCCAACCTGATGTGGGCCGCCACCCAGGCCCTGAACGGACTGATCGGCGCCGGGGTGCCGCAGGACTGGGCGACCCACATGATCGGCCACGAACTCACTGCCCTGTACGGCCTGGACCACGCGCAGACGCTCGCGGCCGTGCTGCCCAGCCTTCTGAACGATCGCCGCGCCGCCAAGCGCGCCAAGCTGCTGCAGTACGCCGCGCGGGTGTGGAACATTCATGATGGCGAAGAGGATGCACGCATCGACGCCGCCATCACCCGTACCCGCGCCTTCTTCGAGTCGCTCGGAGTGAAGACCCGCCTGTCCGACTACGGCATCGGCGCGGACGCGATCGACCGGATCGTCGCCCAGCTCGAACTGCATGGCATGACGGCACTCGGCGAGCACCGCGACATCGACCTCGCCACCAGCCGCCGCATCCTCGAAGCCAGCCTGTGAACCCGGGTTATTCCTCGAACCCTGCAAGGACCCACTGCATGACCGCACTCTTCCAGCCACTCAAGCTCAAGGACATCACCCTGCGCAACCGCATCGCCGTGCCGCCAATGTGCCAGTACATGGCCACCGACGGCGTGGTCAATGACTGGCACCGCGTGCATTACCCTGCCATCGCACGCGGCGGCGCGGGTCTGGTCATCGTCGAAGCGACGGCGGTTTCGCCCGAAGGCCGCATCACCCCGGCTTGCACCGGCCTGTGGAACGATGCGCAGGCTGCGGCCATGGCGCCGATCGCCGCGTCGATCAAGGCCGCCGGCGCGGTACCCGGCATCCAGATCGGCCACGCCGGCCGCAAGGCCAGCGCCAACCGCCCCTGGGAGGGGGACAACCACATCGCCGACGGCGACCCGCGCGGCTGGCAGACGATCTCGCCCTCGGCCACTGCTTTCGGCGCACATCTGCCCAAGGTGCCAAAGGCGATGACGCTGGAAGACATCACCCGCGTGCGCGAGGACTTCGTGGCCGCCGCCCGGCGCGCACACGAGGCCGGCTTCGAGTGGCTGGAACTGCACTTCGCCCATGGCTACCTCGGCCAGAGTTTTTTCTCGGTGCACGCCAACCAGCGCGCCGACACCTACGGCGGCAGCTTCGAGAACCGCAGCCGCTTCCTGCGCGAGACCGTGCAGGCGGTGCGCAAGGTGTGGCCGGAAAACCTGCCGCTGACCGCACGGTTCGGTGTGATCGAATACGACGGCCGCGATGAGGAGACCCTCGCCGAAGCCATCGAACTCACCCGCCGCTTCAAGGCCGAAGGTCTGGACCTGCTCAACGTCAGCATGGGCTTCTCGACGCTCACCGCGAACATTCCCTGGGCGCCGGCCCTGCTCGCACCGGTGGCCGAGCGCGTGCGCCGCGAGACCGGGCTGCCGGTGGCATCGGCCTGGGGGTTCGACCACCCGGCCACCGCCGATGCCTGCGTGCGCGACGGCCAGCTCGATCTGGTGATGATCGGGCGCGCGCATCTCGCCAACCCGCACTGGCCGATGCAGGCCGCGCGAGCGCTCGGGGTCGAGCGCCCGACCTGGGTGCTGCCCGCACCCTACGCGCACTGGCTGGAGCGTTACGCGGGCAGCTGAGCAGAAGGGCCCGCACGGGAGCCTGGCTGGGCGCGCGGGTTACAGAGTCGGGTCCGCTCGCGCGTCAGGCCTCGCGGATGAAATCTCGCGGGTCAGCTCTCACCGAGCACCTGCACTGCCTCGTCGTACCATGCAATCCAGTTTTCCTCGTACTGGATGCCCGCCTTGAGGATCAGGTGATGGATACGGCGCTTGCGCGTGGGCGTCGTCTCGGGCGCAAAGTCGCGGGCCTCGATCGCACGGTAGGCGCGCAGTTTTTCGCAGTGGAGCTCACGGCGCCGGCGCAGTTCGGGCAGCAGGCCAAGCGGGCCGAGCGTGGCGTCAGCGCGCAGCCGGACCATGAACTCGTCACGCAGTTCGGGCAGCGGCGCAGGTTCGGCGGCCCAACGCTCGAGCTCCTGGCGGCCAGAGGGCAATACACAGTAGGTGCGCTTGCGGGTGCGGCCAGCGTCAGGGTCGGGCTCGGACAGGATCCAGCCCGCCTTTTCCATTCGGCCCAGCTCGCGATAGATCTGCTGGTGCGTCGCCTGCCAGAAGTGGCCAATGGACTTGTCGAAACGCCGTGCCAGATCGTAGCCGGACGAGGGTTGTTCGAGCAGCGAGGTGAGCAGGGCGTGGGCGAGCGACATGGCGCAAGTCTAGCCGCGTGCATGTGCACCATGCAACGCGTTGCATAGTCGATCGAGATCTTCTAAAGTGCTGCAACTGGTTGCATAGTTGGACGGCACCCCTCCACGGCCTGCGCACCACTCCCTCCCTCCTCGAGCGCGCAGGCCGGACTCCCTCCCCCGCGGTCCGGCCATGCAACCAGCCCCACCATAAAAACACCGCGAGCGAGACGATGGCCACCTACCCGAACCTCTTCCGTCCCCTGGACCTCGGCTTCACTACCCTGCCCAACCGCTTCCTGATGGGCTCGATGCACGTCGGGCTGGAAGAGGCCGAAGGCGGCTTCGAGCGCATGGCGGCCTTCTACGCCGAGCGCGTGCGCGGTGGCGTCGGCCTCATCGTGACCGGCGGCATTGCCCCCAACGCCGAGGGCCGCCCCTGGAGCGGCGGCGCCACGCTGACCACATCGGAAGAAGCCGCGCACCACCGCGTGATCACCGAGGCAGTGCATCGCGAAGGCGGCAAGATCGCCATGCAGATCCTGCACTTCGGCCGCTACGCCTACCACCCCGAGTTGGTCGCACCCAGCCCCATCCAGGCGCCGATCTCGCCTTTCGTGCCGCGCGAACTGTCCGCCGCCGACATCGAACGCACGATCGAAGACTTCGTGCGTTGCGCCGAGCTTGCCCGCGAAGGCGGCTACGACGGTGTCGAGATCATGGGCTCCGAGGGCTACCTGATCAACGAGTTCATCGTCGCCCATACCAACCAGCGCAGCGATGAATGGGGCGGTGCCTACGCCAACCGCATCCGCTTCGCCACCGAGATCGTGCGCCGCACGCGCGAACGCCTCGGGCGCGAGTTCATCCTCATCTTCCGCCTGTCGCTACTTGACCTCGTCGAGGATGGCTCCACCTTCGAGGAGGTGGTGCAGCTCGCGCAGGCGATCGAAGCCGCCGGCGCCACGCTGATCAACAGCGGCATCGGCTGGCACGAGGCGCGCATCCCCACCATCGCCACCTGCGTGCCGCGCGCCGGCTTCGCCTGGGTGACGCAAAAGCTCAAGGACCACGTCGGCATCCCCTTGATCGCCACCAACCGCATCAACACGCCCGAGATCGCTGAGGCCATCCTCGCCGAGGGCAAGGCCGACATGGTGTCGATGGCGCGGCCCTTCCTCGCCGACCCTGACTTCGTGAACAAGGCCGCTGCGGGCCGCGGCGCCGACATCAACACCTGTATCGCGTGCAACCAGGCCTGTCTGGACCACACCTTCAGCGGCAAGATCACCTCCTGCCTGGTGAACCCGCGTGCCTGCCACGAAACCGAACTGGTGATCGAGCCCACCGTGACCCCGCGCAACATCGCGGTGGTCGGTGCCGGCCCCGCGGGCCTGGCCTTCGCCACCACAGCCGCCGAGCGCGGGCACAAGGTCACGCTGTTCGAAGCCGGTGCGCGCATTGGCGGGCAGTTCAACATCGCGATGCAGATCCCGGGCAAGGAAGAGTTCGCCGAGACCCTGCGCTACTTCGGCCGGCGCATCGAGCAGACCGGCGTCGCATTGAAGCTGAACACCCGCGTCTCCGCCACCGAGCTGTCCGGGAAGTTCGACGAGGTCGTGCTCGCCACCGGCATCGTGCCGCGCGTGCCGGAGATCGAGGGCGTGGATCACCCAAAGGTACTCGGCTACCTGGATGTGTTGCGGGAGAAGAAGCCGGTAGGCCGTCGCGTCGCCATCCTGGGGGCGGGCGGCATCGGCTTCGACGTCGCCGAGTACCTGAGCCACGAGGGCATCAGCCCCAGCCTGGCGCCGGACAAGTTCTATGCCGAATGGGGCATCGACGCTGCCTACGTCCATCGCGGCGGCCTGACCAAGCCGCATCTGGAAACCGCCCCGCGCGAGATCGTGCTGCTGCAGCGCAAGACCAGCAAGGTCGGTGAAGGCTTGGGCAAGACCACCGGCTGGATCCATCGCACCGCGCTCAAGAACCGCGGCGTGCAGATGATCCCGGGGGCAAGCTACCACCGCATAGACGACGCCGGCCTGCACCTGAGCATCGGCGGCAAGAATGAGGTGCTGCCGGTCGACAACGTGATCCTGTGCACCGGTCAGGAGCCGCAGCGAGAACTCCAGGCCGCGCTCATCGAGGCCGGCATGCGCGTGCACCTGATCGGCGGCGCGGACGTGGCCGCCGAACTCGACGCGAAGCGCGCGATCAAGCAGGGCATCGAGCTGGCGGCCAGCATCGAGAGGGCCGCCTCGGCACCGGCCGTCGTCGCGGGCCAGTTCCCTGCCTCCGCCACGACCGCAGGGATCCCCCTGCCGCAGTTCGACACCCTGCGCATCGGCCTCGACGGCCAGGTCGCCGTCGTCACCCTGAACCGCCCCGACAAGGCCAACGCGATGAACCTGCAGATGTGGCAGGACATCCGCGCCGCGATGCAGTGGGTGGACCGTACGCCGGCGGTGCGCGTGGCGGTGCTGCACGGCGCCGGCGCGAACTTCTGCGCCGGCATCGACCTGCAGATGATGATGAGCATCCTGCCCACCGTGAAGGACGCCTGCGAGGCGCGCACGCGCGAGAACCTGCGCAACCTCATCCTCGACCTGCAGGACACGCTCACCAGCCTCGAACGTTGCCGCAAGCCGGTGCTCGCTGCCATCCAGGGCGCCTGCGTGGGCGGCGGCGTGGACCTGATCGCCTGCGCCGACATGCGCTACTGCGCGGCGGATGCGAAGTTCTCCGTCAAGGAGATCGACCTCGGCATGGTCGCCGACGTCGGCAGCCTGCAGCGGCTACCGCGTCTGATCGGCGAAGGCATGGTGCGCGAGCTTGCCTATACCGGGCGCGGGTTCGATGGCGGGGAGGCTGCCCGCATGGGCCTGGTCAACCGGGTCTTCGATACGCCCGAGGCCTTGATGGAGGGCGTGATGAAGCTCGCCCACACCATCGCCGCCAAGTCGCCGCTCGCGGTCCGTGGCACCAAGGACATGCTCAACCACGCGCGCGATCACAGCGTGGCCGACGGTCTGGACCGCGTCGCCACCTGGAACGCTGCGATGCTGCTGTCCGAGGACCTGCAGACCGCAATCCGCGCCGGCATGACGAAACAGGCACCGAAGTTCCGCGACTGAGCCCCGGCGCCTTGCAGAAACGGAGGGGCCGCTTGCGCGGCCCTTTTGCATTCGTCTCGCCGGATAGGCGCGGCTTCAGTTCTTCTTCACGAACGCCGACTTCAGCTTCATCGCACCGATACCGTCGATCTTGCAGTCGATGTCGTGATCACCCTCGACCAGGCGGATGTTCTTCACCTTGGTGCCGACCTTCACCACCAGGGACGAGCCCTTGACCTTGAGGTCCTTGATCACCGTGACGCTGTCGCCATCCTGCAGCACGTTGCCGTTGGCGTCTTTCCACACCTTGCCCGCCTCCTCGGCCTCGGCGCCCGCCTTGCGGGGCCACTCGTGGGCGCACTCGGGACAGACGTAGTTGTCACCGTCCTCATAGGTGTATTCGGAGTTGCAGGCGGGGCACCTGGGCAGACTGCTCATGCTGTTTCCTTCACTGGATATGAATGGGGCGCAGGCGCCTCATGGTCGGGCTCACTCGATCGTGAGCTTGATCGCCGGCGGACGCAGGCCGCGACGCTTGCGTTCGGCCTGGATGAGCTCGGCGATCTCGGTGTTCTTGCCTTGCAGCGCCCACGCATCGGCGGACAAGCCGACGTCGTTGAGCGCATTGAGGTCCGTCTGCGGCATCGCCAGCAGACGGCGGACCACGCCGACGTGACCGTTGCGCGCGGCGAGCATCAGCGCCGTGGCCTTGTTCGGCGCCGGCGAATTGACGTTTGCACCGGCAGCGAACAAGGCATCAAGCATGTTCTCCCGCCCTTCGAAGGCGGCATAGTGCAGCGGCGTCCAGCCTTCGTGTTCGACGCGGGCACCAGCCTTGAGCAGCACGCGAACCGCTGCCTCGTGCCCACGCAGCACCGCAAGCATCAAGGCCGAATCGCCGGCAAGGTTGCGGTAATCGACACGAGCGCGATACTTCAGCAAAGCCGCCACGGTGTCCGCCTGGCCTTCCCGCGCAGCGAGGATCAGCAGCGAATTGCCCTGCGGATCGACAGTGTCCGGATCGATACCCCGGTCGAGCAGGCTGGTGAGCTGGCGCGTGTCGCCAAGACGCGCCGAATCGAGCGCATCGTCGTAGCTGCCCGCGATCGCTGCGCAGGAGCAGAGCGTGCTGGCGGCCAGCAGGGTGGCAACGATCAGCCTGCTCGCGGGCCGAGCCTTGGCGCGCGTTTCAGGCAGGTCTTTGTGCATGATGGAAAAGCCGGAAGAAGTTGTCGGTGGTGGCCTGCTCGATGGCAGCCAGCGGCAGTTCGCGCAGACGGGCGATCTCCTCGGCCACATGCACGACCCAGGCCGGTTCGTTGGTCCTGCCCCGGTGTGGCACCGGCGCGAGATAGGGCGAATCGGTTTCGATCAGCAGGCGGTCGAGCGGCACGCGGCGGGCGACCTCCTTGAGTTCCTTCGCGTTGCGAAAGGTGACGATGCCCGAGAATGAGATGTAGAAGCCGAGCTCGAGCGCCGCCTCGGCCACCTCCCAGCGCTCGGTGAAGCAGTGCATGACGCCGCCCGCCTCGCCCGCGTTTTCCTCACGCATCAGGCGCAGAGTGTCCTCGGCGGCGCTGCGGGTGTGGATGACCAGCGGCTTGCCTGTCTCGCGCGCGGCGCGGATGTGCACGCGGAAGCGTTCGCGCTGCCACTCGGGCGCATCCTTCTGCCAGTAGTAGTCGAGCCCGGTCTCCCCGATCGCCACCACCCGTGGATGATCGGCAAGCTCGATCAGCCGCGCGAGGTCGGGCTCCTCCACATCCGCATTGTCGGGATGAACGCCCACCGAGGCCCACAGGTTGGCGTGCCGCTCGGCAAGCCCACGCACGCGCGGGAAATCCTCCAGCTTGACGCTGATGCAGAGCGCCGCACCGACACCGTTCGCCGCCATGTTGGCGAGCAACGCGTCCTCACGGCTGATCAGGTCTGGGAAATCGAGGTGACAATGTGAATCGACGAACATCCGGTTCCTGCAGGTCAGTGAGTGTCCCGGCGCGCTCCCGTACGAAGTGCTCGCCGGGACGCCGGGCGGAAACCGGAGCGGCGCGCGTGGCGCGCTCCGGCAGCGTCAAAGCGTATGGGTGGGGCGTGCCGAGTTCAGGTGGCCCGCCAGCACCTGTTCGATCCGCGCGCGCAAACCCTTGCCAGAATCGTCATCGGAAAAATGCACGCCGATCCCCTGTGTCTTGCCCCCCTGGGCTCCCTGCGGTGTCAGCCAGGCCACCTTGCCCGCGACCGGGTGGCGGGTGGGGTCGTCCAGCAGTTGCAGCAGCAGGAAGACCTCGTCGCCAAGCTTGTAGGTCTTCGGCGTGGGCACGAAGATGCCGCCATGGACCAGAAAAGGCATGTACGCCGCATACAGCGCAGCCTTAGAGCTGATGTTGAGCGACAGCACGCTCGGGCGGGCAACGGCAGGACGTGCAGCTTCGGTCATCCTCGGGCTCCGGCAATGGCACGGGCGTAACGCATGAGCATGTCTTCGAGCACCAGGCGCAGACTGAGCGGATGGCGCGATACCTTGTGGATCTGAAGGAGCTCATTGTAGCAGGCGCTTGCCGCGGCCACGCTCGTGCGGCTGGCCAGCGCAGCGAGCACGCCTTCCTGTGCGGGAAAGAAGCGCACGCGCCCCCCCATCCGCAGGGCAGCGAGATCGCCTACCCAGCGCAGCATCCAGTCGGTGAGCTCGGGTAGCCCGAAGCCGGCCGCCATCGCCTCCTTCGACTTCAGCCAGCTTTCCCACTGCCCCGCCAGGCGCAGCGCCCCGGTCGCCTCCAGGCCGCCAAGGTCGCGTACGAAGCGCGCGAGCATCGCTGCGCCGCCGCTGCGCGCAAGGCGTTCGGCCGCCAGCGGCATGCCTCCACCCACCGCCAGCAATGCCTTCACCTCCTTGTCAGCATGCGCCCACCAGTGCGCCAGCGCGGCTTCGTCCGGGCGCGCGAAGTGCCACTGCTGGCAGCGGCTGCGGATCGTGGGCAGCAGCCGGCGCGGCGCAGACGACACGAGCAGGAACACGCAGCCCGCGGGCGGCTCCTCGAGCAGCTTCAGCAGCGCGTTGGCGGTGAAGGGGTTCATCGCTTCGGCCGGATCGATCACCACCACGCGGCGGGCGCCATGGTGCCCGGTGATGCTCAGCGCCGCCTGCAGGTCGCGGATCTGCTCGATGCGGATCTGCTCCGACGCGGACTTGCCTCCTGCCTCGCGCGGCGAGAGCTCACCTTCGCCCTCGGCGCGCGCGGCCACGGCATCGGCCTCCGGCACCACCCGCATCAGGTCGGGGTGATTGGCAGTCAGACGCCACTGGCAGGGTTCGCAGTGATCGCAGGCATGACCGTCGGGCCTCGGCGCATCGCACAGCAGTCTGGCGGCGAGCGCCTCGGCCAGTTCCCGCTTGCCGAGCCCTGGGGGACCGACAAAAAGCAGCGCATGCGGCAGGCGCTCGCCGAGCTCCACGAGGCGCTGCCAGGAGGGCTGGAGCCAAGCGTGGATCATGCCAGCAGGCGCTCGCGCACGACGCGCTCCACCTCGGCCCGGATCGCCTCGGGCGTGCGGCTGGCGTCGATCACGCAGATGCGCTGCGGCGCCCCGCGCGCGCGTTCGAGGTAGGCCTCGCGCACACGCTCGAAGAAACCGCACTGCTCCCGCTCGAAGCGGTCCGGGTCGACCCCGGTCGAAGCGACGCGCGCCGCAGCGACGGCCGGCTCGAGGTCGAACACGAGGGTTAGATCCGGCTGCAGCCCAGGGTGGACCCAGTCCTCGAGCGCGTCGAACTTGGCACGATCGAGGCCACGTCCGCCCACCTGATAGGCGAAGGTGGCATCGGAGAAGCGGTCGCATACCACCCAGCGGCCCGCAGCAAGCGCTGGCTCGATGCGGGCCGCAAGATGTTCGCGGCGGGCGGCGAACATCAGCATGGCCTCGGTCTCGAGATGCATGGGCTCGTGCAGCAGCAGCGCCCGCAGGCGCTCGCCCAACGCGGTGCCCCCGGGCTCCCGGGTCTGGTCCACATCGATGCCGGCCACCCGCAGCAGCGCGACCACGGCGGCAATCTGCGAGCTTTTGCCGGCCCCGTCGATGCCCTCGAAGGTGATGAAGCGGCCGCGCTCAGGCGCGGGAGAGGTGTCGTGGTGCATGTCGGCAGATGCCCGTTGTGCGTGCATGGCGTGTCGCATCATCCGCCCCGCTTGCGGATGAACTTGTTGACCGCGCGATTGTGGTCGGCGAGGTTGCGGGAGAACTCGCTGCTGCCATCGCCGCGCGCGACGAAGTACAGGTAATCGCTTTTCTGCGGCTGGACGGCGGCGCGCAGCGAGGCCTCGCCCGGCATCGCGATCGGCGTCGGTGGTAGTCCAGCGCGCGTGTAGGTGTTCCAGGGGTGATCGGTGTCCAGATGCACGCGACGCAGGCGGCCGTCGAAGCCCTCGCCGAGGCCGTAAATCACCGTCGGATCGGTCTGCAGCCGCATCCCGATGCGCAGCCGGTTGGCGAACACCGAGGCGACGAGCGCACGATCTGCTGCGCTACCCGTTTCCTTTTCGATGATCGACGCCAGGATCAGCGCCTCATAGGGCGAGGCAAGCGGTAGCGCCGGGTCGCGCTCGCCCCACGCGCGCTCGAGCCGCACCTGCATCATCTGGTACGCGCGCTCCAGCACCGCAAGCGCGCTGCTGTGCTTGTCGAACAGGTAGGTGTCGGGAAAGAACAGGCCTTCGGGATGCGCCTCGGCGGCCCCAATGCGCGCGAGCAGCTCGGCGTCGCTCAGCCCGGCGCTGTCCGGCTCCAGCTCGGGATGGGACTCGAGCGCCTGACGTACCTGGCGGAACGTCCAGCCTTCGAGCAGCACCAGCTCGCCCTGGGTCACGTCGCCATCGGAGAGCTTGAGCACGATCTGCCAGGGCGTGATGCCCGCATGCACCTCATAGCTGCCCGCCTTGATGCGGTGCGCACGATCGCCGATACGCGCGATCAGCGCCAACGCGCGGGCATCCACGCCAACGCCTGCGCGCTCGATGATCGTCGCCGCCTGACGCATGCCCACACCGCGCGGGATGGTGAAATCGACGCGCTCGGCAGACAGGGGCAGCGAACGGTGGGCATACCACCACCCTGCGCCGGCGACGGACGCCGTGGCAAGGACGAGCAGGACAAGGAGGCTGAGAAAAAGACGCTTCATCGGCGGTTGCTGGGCAAAATCCCTGCCGGCAGCATGGGCGACCGGCGCACGGAGGGGGCCTATAATACTTCATCGTGCAGCGCGTCCCCCGCGGGACGAAATACCACAGAACACGCAAACAAGAATTCGCTGCCGCTAGACCCGACGACCCGACATCCGACCAAAAACCGAACCCAAACGATCCGACCATGACAGCCTGGACCGACCACCTCGCCCACCGGGGCGCCACCCTGGGCGACGATGCCCGCTCTGCCTCTTTCGCCGACGCCACCACCGAAGCGCGCAGCGCCGACGGAACCATCGCGGTGCCGCTGCTGCACCTGGGCACCCTCCGCGCAGTCGGCCCGGACTCGGCCGAGTTCCTGCACAACCTCGTGTCCAACGACGTCAAGAAGCTGCCCGCAGACGGCGCCGAGTGGAACAGCTTCAACTCGCCCAAAGGCCGGATGATCGCGAGCTTCCTGCTGTGGTCCGAGCCCGAGGGCCACGCCTTCGCGCTCTCGGCCGACATCTTGCCGGCCTTCCTGAAGAAGCTCTCGATGTACGTGCTGCGCAGCAAGGTCAAGCTGTCGGACGCGCGTGCGGACACCGCCCTCATCGGGCTGGCCGGCCCCGACGCCGCCGCTGCCGCGCTGGGGGCCGGCGCCCTGCTGCCGGAAGCCGACATGAAGCAGACGGTGACCGACGCCGGCCTGCGCTGCATCCGCCTGAGCCCGACCCGCTACCTGCTCGCCGCGCCAATCGCCACCGCCGGCGCTGCTTTCGATGCTGCGTGCGCGGCCGGGGCCACCGCTGCCGGCACCACTGCCTGGCAGCTCGACATGATTCGCGCCGGACTCCCGCTGATCACCGCAGCCACACAGGAAGAGTTCGTCGCCCAGATGCTCAACTACGAACTCATCGGCGGGGTGAACTTCCACAAGGGCTGCTATCCCGGCCAGGAGATCGTGGCGCGCACGCAGTATCTGGGCAAGCTCAAGAAGCGCACCTACCGGGTCGCGCTGCCCGCGGGCACCGAAGCCGGCCCGGGGACGGACCTGTACGCACCGGACTTCGGCGAGCAGTCGGCCGGCAAGCTGGTCAACGTCGCACCCACTGCCGACGGCGGCTTCGAAGCGCTGGCGGTGCTCCAGTGCAGCAGCGCCGAGGCGGGCGAGGTCCGCGTCGGCGCACCCGATGGCCCGCGCCTGTCGCTGCTCGACCTGCCCTACGCGCTGGCCTGAGCGACACCGGAACCCGCCCACCGTGTGCCTGATCGTCTTCGCCTGGCAGGCGCACGAACGATACCCGCTGATCGTCGCGGCCAACCGGGACGAGTTTTTCAGCCGCCCAGCCGCGCCCGCGCACTGGTGGCCCGAATCGCCCGCGCTGCTTGCCGGCCGTGATCTCGAGGCGGGCGGCACGTGGATGGGGCTGACGCGAGGCGGGCGCTTCGCTGCGCTCACGAACTTCCGTGATCCAAGCCAGCGGATGGAAGGGGCGCCATCGCGCGGCGCACTGGTCCGCAGCGCGCTCGAGGACGGGGAGGACGTCGAGACTGCGCTGCAGGCGCTGGCGCGAGGCGCGCAAGCGTATGCAGGGTTCAACCTGATGCTCTCGGACGGCCACCGGCTCGGGGTGCTCGAGAGCACCACCGGCGCGGTGCGCATGCTGACGCCGGGCGTTTACGGGCTGTCGAACCATCTCCTCGATACGCCCTGGCCCAAGCTGGTCAAGGCTCGCGCGGGCCTGTCCGCAGCAATCCCTCTGCTCGATGAAGCCGCAGCCGATGCGCAAGAGCACGCGGAACAGGCCGCAATCACCGCTCTGCTCGACCTGTTGCGCGACCCCACACCCGCCCCCGACCCGCACTTGCCCGCTACCGGCATGAGTCTGGAATGGGAGCGCTGGCTCTCACCCGCCTTCATTCGTGCCCCCGGTTACGGCACGCGCTGCAGCAGCGTCCTGCTACAGGCCCGGGACGGACACCTGCGCTTCGTCGAATGGAGCTGGGATCGCGACGGCGCCCTGCTCGGCCGGGTGGATCACCACTTTCCCGCACGATCGCCCGACTGAACCGCGGGCAGCACGCGCCGCATGGCGCGGTGCTCGATGCCGGCCTCCATGAAGACCTCACCGAAGGCTTCGAAGCCATGCCGGCTATAGAAGTCGAGCGCATGCACCTGGGCGTTGAGCACAACCTCGCACATTCGCCGACGCCGCGCCTCCTCGACGAGAGCGCTCAGCACCGCGCCACCCACGCCGGCGCCGCGGGCTGGGGCCGACACCGCCATGCGTCCGATGTGGCCGTCGGGCAGCAGGCGGCCCGTACCGACCACCCGGCCGCGGGCATCGCGTGCGATGGCGTGTCGGCTGAGCGGATCCATGGCGTCGCGCTCGATCTCGGGCGGCACGCCCTGCTCGCACACGAACACCGCCTCGCGCACGGGCATCACCAGCGCCTCGGCCACGGCCCAGTCCGCGACCTCGATGCAAAAGGGTTCGACATCAGCCTGTTCGCTCATTCAACGATCTCCACCTGCGCCCCGGGCGGCAGCAGGTCGAACAGTTCGATGATGTCCCGGTTTCGCATGCGCACGCAGCCATGCGAACGCGGTTCGCCCATGGGCTGGTCATCGCCGGTGCCGTGGATGTAGATGTAGCGGCGCATGGAGTCGACCTCCCCTCCGCGGTTGCGTCCGGGCTCCTCGCCGCATAGCCACAGGATGCGGGTCAGGATCCAGTCACGGCCAGGGTGGCTTGCCGCAAACCCGGGCGTCCACAGCTCACCAGTCGGCCTGCGACCACGAAACACCGTACCGCAGGCGGCACCGGCACCGATCCGGGCGCGCACCCGGTGGCGGCCGCGCGGCGTGCAGTGGCTGCCCTGCTCTTCGCCCGCCCCCCTGGCGGCGGTGGAGATCGGGTAACGCCGGATGCAGGCCCCGTCGTCGCCGAAGAGGTGCAGCAACTGTTCACCGATCACGACGCGCGCGCGCATGTCAGGCCACCAGCGTCTTGTTGCGTCGCGCCGCGAAGAAGCGCGACAACATGTGTCCGCAGTCATCGGCCAGCAAACCGCCTTCGACGCGGGCATGGTGGTTGAGCCGGGTTTCCGCGAACAGATCGAGCACACTGCCCGCCACGCCCGTCTTGGGGTCCCGGGCACCGAACACCACGCGCGCGATGCGCGCATGCATGATTGCCCCGGTGCACATCACGCAGGGCTCCAGGGTCACATAGAGTTCACAGCCCGGCAGGCGGTAGTTGCCCAGCCGCGCAGCCGCATCGCGCAGCGCCATGATCTCGGCATGCGCGGTCGGATCGTGTCGACCGATGGGCTGGTTTAAGCCGCGGCCGACGATCTCTCCTTCGTACACGACGATCGCCCCCACGGGGACTTCGCCACAGGCACCGGCCTCGCGCGCCTGCTCCAGGGCGGCGCGCATGTAGTCTTCGTCGTTCATCGCTTGCATCGCTATCGGGATGGCGGAATTCTAGCCCGAACACCCGCGCACCTCATCCGCGCGCTAAAATCCGCGCAATCCGCCCCCGGCAGAGGGGCGTTTTCAGTTTACGGACCTGCCCATGATTGTCGACCCTGACCTCATCCGCCCCTACGCACCGCTGGTGCGAAGGATCGAAGCCGAAGCCACCGTGATCGGCGACCAGATCCTCAAGATCGACCATTTCCTGAACCACCGCATCGAACCCCGTTTCATCACCGAGATGGGCAATGAGCTCGCAAAGCGGCTCGCACAGTTCCAGCCCACGGTCGTGCTGACTGCCGAGGCCAGCGGCATCGCGCCCGGCCTCGTCGTGGCACAGGCACTCGAGTTGCCGCTGGTGTACGCGAAGAAGTACGCACCCGAGGTCGAGTCGCCCGCCATCGCGCGCGTCATCCCGTCCCCTACCAAAGGTGGCGAGACCAAGCTGGTGCTCTCGCAGCGCTACCTGCTCCCCACCGACCGCGTGGTGATCGTCGACGATTTCCTCTCCAATGGCCGCACCGCGGTGGCGCTGGTCGAGATGGCGCGGGAAGCCGGCGCCCAGGTACTGGCAGCAAGCTTCATCGTGGAAAAACGCTTCAAGAAGGGCCATGCAACGATCGAGGCGCTGGGCGTGCCGGTCTGCACGCTCGCCCAGGTCGAAGCCCTCGAGAACGGCCGCGTCGTCCTGACCCAGCCCTGAGCACGCAAACGTTGCGAACGTGGGCGACGGCATGCCCGCAAGCGCACGTGTGCGCTTACACTCACATCACTCTTTGAACCGGACCCTGGCCATGGATGACTTCCAGTCGCAACTCGATGCCTTCTCGCAGCAGGTTGAAGAGGAACTGCGCGAAGGCGCACTGAGCTTTCCGACCGTATTCGACCTGTCGCTGCGGATCAAGAAGCTCGCCGACGACCCGGACAGCTCGCTCAGCGACATTACCGCAGCCGTCCGTGCCGAGCCGGTGCTCGCGGCCAAGGTCATCCGCATGGCAAACACCCTGTCGATGAACCCCTACCGTGGCGAGATCACGGGACTGCCCCAGGCAATCGGGCGTATCGGCCTGTCCACGCTGCGCTGCCTGGCCTTCGCCGTAGCGGCGGAACAGGTTGCCCGCGACCACCGCTCCCGCCAGATGCGCCTGATCGCGACCGGGCTGTGGATGCATTCGGTGGACGTCGCTTCCTGGGCCTGCGCGTTCGCGCATCACCTTGGCCGCCGTGACGCAGACGCCGCGATGCTTGCCGGCCTGGTGCTCGACATCGGGCAGTTCTTCCTGCTCGCGCGCGCAGCCCGCTACCCGGCACTGGAAAGCGATATGGGCCGTTTCGCAGAGGCCGTCGCGGTCTGGGACGATCCGGTGCGCGGCGCCATCCTCGAGGATTTCGGCATGCCCGAGGTGATCATCGACGCCTGCACCAGCGATCCGATCGCAATCACCGCATGGCCGCCGGTCGCACTCAACGACGTCCTCCACCTCGCCACGCTCGCCGCGGAGACGCCCAACCCCTTCGACAGTCTGCTCGGCATTCAGAATCGGCCGGAGCTTCGCGATGCAAGCCTCGGCGAGGTCGGCGCCAGCGAGTTCGAGCCGCTGGTGGCCGAAGCGCGCGAAACCCGCCTCGAACTCATTTCGGCAGTGAGCGACTGAAGGGGCGGCACGAGACTCAGTCGCCCCGCAGGGCGCGGCGAAGCGCCTGCGCCGCCAGCGCCACGGCCCGCCCCGACTCTGGGAACAGCTTGCCGAGCGTGAAGAAGCCGTGCACCACGCCTTCGAAGACGTGGTGTTCGACCATGCCGCCCTCAGCGACCGCGCGTTGCGCAAAGGCAGCGCAGTCATCGACCAGCGGATCGAATTCTGCAGCGATCAGTAGCATCGGCGGCAGCCCCGCCAGCGATGCGGCGCGCATCGGCGAGGCACGCCAGTCCTCCGTATTGCCTTCGGGAAGATAGCGCTCGAAGAACCACTGCAGCGTCTCGAGATCGAGGAAGTAGCCGTCGGCGTAACGCGCGCGCGAAGGGCGCGCACTGAGGATCTCGGTGCTCGGATAGACGAGCATCAGGAACACGGGTCGCGTCGGCTGCTGGCGCAAATCCAGCGCAGTCACCAGCGACAGGTTGCCCCCCGCGCTGTCGCCACCAAGCGCGATCCGCTCAACATCCACACCGAGCAGGCCGGCATTCCCGGCACACCAGTCAAAGGCCAGGCGCGCATCCTCCACCGCAGCCGGAAAGGGATGCTCGGGGGCGAGCCGGTAGTCGACCGACAGCACCGCGCAGTCCGACCCGTTGGCGAGCTCGCGGCACAGCACGTCGTAGCTGGGCACGTCTCCAACGCACCAGCCGCCCCCGTGCAGGTAGATCAGCAGCGGTAGCACCTCGTCCCGGTGGCTGGCAAGCGGCCGGTAGAAGCGCGCCAGCAGGGCCGAACCATCGCCGCGCGGAATCGGCACCTCGGTCACAGAAGCCACCGCCGGAGCCTCGGGCCGGAAGGCGAACTGCAGCTTCTGAAAGGAATGGCGCGCCTGCGCCGGCGACAGCTCATGGAAACGGGGGGCACCGACACGGTAGGCCATGTCGAGCAGGGATCGGGTCTCGGGTGTCAAAGGCATGAAGTCGGAGAAGCGACACTGCGCGCGGCAGGGTCGGTAGCGGATTGAAGGCGCGCAATTCTACCCGCGCAGCGTCCACCGCGCCGAACGACCTGCCGGCGCGATGAGCCGCCAGCGCACATCAGTTGACCAATCGCCCAGCCTGCGAAGCCCCGGATACATGCATTGCATCGCAGGCAGAAAGAAGATCGATCGAAAGTCCATCCGCGGGCAATCGCTAAGGGCATAGAATTTATCCTGATCTATCAGGAGGAAATTCATGGCGAAATCCAACCATGCAGAAGAAACCGGCACTTCCGGACAGCAAACCACGGTGCGTGCCGAGAGCACCGGGGCGCGCCGGCGCGCACCAACTCGCAAGGCTCGCGACGGTGACGTTGCACCCGCCCTCGACACGGCCGAGATCGAGCGCTTCGAGGTCGACGAGGCCATCGCTGCAGCGCAGGACGCCAAGATCGTCGCTGTCAGCGACATCCTCCAACACGAGGCGGAGCGCAGCGCCGCAGACAAGCTGCGCACCCTGGAAGCGATCCTGTCCGGCGCATCACCAGACGACATCCACATGCTGCGTAGCGCCCTCATGCGCGCCGACCGCACTCAGGGCAAGGCACAGGACCCCGACGACGAGCTTGCACCCGACTGGCGCCAGGGTGGCTATCCTTACCGCAACCTGATGTCGCGCAAGGCCTACGAGAAGCAGAAGTACCGCCTGCAGGTGGAGTTGCTGAAGCTCCAGGCCTGGGTCAAGGAGACGGGTCAGCGCGTGGTGATCCTGTTCGAGGGGCGCGACGCCGCCGGCAAGGGCGGCACCATCAAGCGCTTCATGGAGCACTTGAATCCGCGCGGCGCACATGTGGTGGCACTGGAGAAGCCGACCGAAACCGAGCGCGGCCAGTGGTACTTCCAGCGCTACATCCAGCACCTGCCCACCGCCGGCGAGATCGCGCTGTTCGACCGCTCCTGGTACAACCGCGCCGGCGTGGAGCGCGTCATGGGCTTCTGCAGCGACGACGAGTACAACGAGTTCATGCGCCAGGTGCCGGAGTTCGAACGCAACCTCGTGCGCAGCGGCATCCACCTGATCAAGTTCTGGTTCTCGGTAAGCCGCGACGAGCAGCGCCGCCGCTTCCGCGAACGCGAGTCGCACCCACTCAAGCAGTGGAAGCTGTCCCCCATCGACCTCGCCTCGCTCGACAAGTGGGACGACTACACCAAGGCCAAGGAAGCGATGTTCTTCTACACCGACACCGCCGACGCACCGTGGACAGTTGTCAAGTCCGACTGCAAGAAGCGCGCACGCCTCAACGCCCTGCGCTATGTACTGCACAAGCTGCCCTACACCAACAAGAACCTCGAACAGATCGGTGCCCTGGACCCGCTTCTGGTGGGGCGCGCCAACGTGGTGTATGAACGTGGCGAGAAGGACGTTGCGCTGCTGTGAACGCGCTTGGAGTCCGCCCACAAGGCGGGCTCTCTGCGTATCGACCCGCAGCGCTGGCCCTTGATCGCATCAGCGCAAGTGGCAATGACGGCGATAGTACGGTCCGCATGTAGCGCGCGGCGAACCGGATTGGCTCGCGCGGGTCCATACGACACCTTCCACGGAGACCATGACCATGCTGCGCACCGCTCTTCGACACCTTGCTCGTTCCGCGACGCTCGTTGCCCTCGCACTGGCCGGCACAAGCGTTCTCGCCCAGTCAGCGGACGCACCGGACAGCCTCTTTGACCACAGCCTGCGCCGTCTGCACGCCGACGAAGTCGTGCAGCTCGCCGAGCGCTACGCGGGGCATCCGGTGCTGGTGGTCAACACCGCAAGCCACTGCGGTTTCACCCGCCAGTTCCGCCAGCTCGAAACGCTGCACCAGCGCTACAAGGACAAGGGGCTGAAGGTCGCTGGCTTTCCGTCCGACGACTTCCGCCAGGAAGCGGACGACGAGGCGAAGACCGCGGAGGTCTGCTTCGAGAATTTCGGCGTCACCTTCGACATGTACGCGCCCATCCCGGTGACCGGCGAGGCCGCGCACCCGATCTTCCGCGAGATCGCGCGCCAGTCCTCGGCGCCAGAATGGAACTTCCACAAGTACGTGATCGATCGCAACGGGCGCGTGGTCGCCGCCTTCCCGAGCGAAGTCAAGCCGGACGCCCCTGAAGTGATCGCCGCGATCGAAAAGGTGCTGTAATCGCCCGCTGCCGCGACGCGCGAAACACGATAGAGTCCCCTTGGTGATCGCCGAGGTGCACCATGCACCCCGGCCGCGAGGACAAGAGAACAAGCAGGGAGAACGCATGAAGGAATACGATCTGATCGCGATCGGTGGCGGCAGCGGTGGCGTGGCCACGGCACGGCGCGCAGCCGAGTATGGCGCGCGGGTTCTGCTGATCGAAGGCGCCCGCCTGGGCGGCACCTGCGTCAATGTGGGCTGTGTACCCAAGAAGGTCATGTGGTACGCATCCAGCATCGCCCAGGCCATGCGCGACGCGCCGGGCTATGGTTTCACCGTGGGCGAAACACGCTTCGACTGGAGTGCGCTCAAGCAGCGCCGCGACGCCTACATCGAACGGCTGAACGGCATCTACGCGGGCATGCTCGACAAATCCGGCGTGGAAGTGGCGCGCGGCTTCGGGCGCTTCACCGGACCGGGCACGGTCGAGGTGAATGGCGAGCGTTTCAGCGCACCGCACATCGTCGTTGCCACCGGTGGCAAGCCGGTGACGCCGGACATCCCGGGCGCCGGGCTGGGCATGGACTCGGACGGCTTCTTCGCGCTCGAGACGCAGCCGCGCCGTGTTGCAGTGGTCGGCGCCGGGTACATCGCGGTGGAACTCGCAGGGGTCTTCGCAGGACTGGGCTCCGAGGTGAATCTGCTTGTGCGCGGCGATCGGCTCTTGAAGAACTTCGACGCACTCCTGCGCGAAGAGCTCGCAGTGCAGATGCAGGAAGACGGTGTCCGCCTCCATCTCGGGACGCAGGTCACCGCCATCGAGCGCACCGCAGACGGCGCACTGCGCGTCGCGTGCCGCGACGGCAAGGTGCTGGAGGTCGATGCGCTGGTCTGGGCGACCGGTCGCCGACCGAACACCGATGCGCTCGACCTGGCTGCTGCGGGAGTCGGCGTACGGGACGATGGCGTGATTCCCGTCGACGCCTTCCAGAATACGAACGCCGCCGGCATCTACGCCATCGGCGACATCACCGGTCACGCGGAGCTCACGCCGGTGGCGATCGCGGCCGGACGCAGGCTCGCGGCGCGGCTTTTCCTCGGCCAGACGGACAGCAGGCTGGAGTACGAGAACATCCCGAGCGTGGTCTTCAGCCACCCGGCGATCGGCACCGTCGGCCTCACCGAAGAGGCCGCACGCGCGCGCTTCGACACCGTGAAGACCTACGTGACCCGGTTTACTGCGATGTACCACGCCCTGACCGAACATCGCCCCAAGACTGCGATGAAGCTCGTATGCGCGGGCCCCGAGGAGCGTATTGTCGGCGCCCATGTAATCGGCGACGGTGCGGACGAGATGCTGCAGGGCTTTGCGGTAGCGGTGAAGATGGGCGCAACCAAGGCAGACTTCGACAACACTGTGGCGATCCATCCGACCAGCGCGGAAGAGTTCGTCACCCTGCGCTGAGGAAGCAACCCATGCCGATGACGTACGAGCAACATCTGGACGAGGTTGCAACCCTGCTCTACGAGCGCTTCGACCAAAATGAAAAGGCGGCCATCAAACTGGTGATGGCCGCCCAGGAGGACGGGTTCTTCAGCGGGCATGACGACGATCCGTCCATTTGCACGCTGGAACGCGCGCAGGCCGATGCCCGCGCGGTCTTCCGCAAGTACGGAAAGGCTTAGGAGCAGCAGCCGTGGCCGCCACCGCCACCGCAGCCACCGCCATGGCCGGCGACGGCTGCAGCCGCTGCGGGGGCACCCGCTGCAGCTTCGGCACCGAGCTGGATGGTGAAGTCGATGACGATGTTGCCGGGCTCGCGCTCGACATAATTGATACCGACCTGTTTGCCGTAGCGCTGCTGGATCTGGTTCAGCAGCGGCAGCGGATCGTGGTCATTCACGAAGCGCATGACTTCGCCGTCCTCGAGCGACTCGAGCGCACCGAAGATCGCGGCATGGCGGAAGCGCTTGGCGACGCCGCGCGCATCAAAGGGGTGAACAGCGTTCTGGAACATCGGGGGTCTTCCATCGAAGAGGTCCGGTCTCGGACTGCGGCCGGAATCGCAGCGAGCAGATCCTATCCCCACCAGCAGGAACGGACCTTGAGCAAGGACAAAAAAACTGCTCTTGCTGCTAAAGTAGTCCTCATCCACTCAGCATTCCCCGGGAACACACCATGCGCCCAGCGCCGATCCGACACTACCTTGCCCTCCTCGCCCTGGCCGCCTCGCTCGGACTGGGTGGGTGCGGCTACAACGACTTCCAGCGTCTGGACGAGGAAACCCGCTCCGCATGGTCCGAGGTGCTGAACCAGTACCAGCGGCGCGCCGACCTGATCCCCAACCTGGTGGAGACGGTCAAGGGCGAGGCGGATTTCGAGCAGGAGACCCTGAGCCGGGTGATCGAGGCCCGCGCCAGGGCGACCGCCATCCAGGTAACGCCAGAGATGCTGCAGGATCCGCAAGCCATGGAGCGCTTCCAGGCAGCCCAAGGGCAGCTTGGCAGCGCGCTGTCTCGCCTGCTCGCCGTGTCGGAGAACTATCCCAACCTGAAGGCCAACCAGGGCTTCCAGGATCTGCGCGTGCAGCTCGAAGGCAGCGAAAATCGCGTCACCGTCGCGCGCAACCGCTATATCGAGGCAGTCAGGAATTACAACGTGCTCGCACGCAGCTTCCCGAGCAATCTCACCGCGATGGTGTTCGGCTACGAACCCAAGCCGGGCTTCACCGTCGCCAACGAGGCCGAGATCGCTACTCCGCCGCGCGTGGACTTCGGTAGCCAGGACAAGCGCTGAACGGGGGCACGCGCATGCCCGATCCAGGTCTGACCCGGCTGCCCGACGTAGCCGCGCCCCGGCAGGGCCGCCGCGCGAGGCGGCGGCGTCCGGACCCCGGACGCCGTCTCGCCCTGCTGCTCACGCCGCTGCACACCCCCCTGTTCGCACTGTTTTTCGCCCCGCTGCTCGCACTTCTCGTCGTCGTCTGGCCGACCTGCGTGCACGCCGAACCCCTGCAGCCGGTTCCGCCGCTGAGTGCACGCGTGATCGACCAGAGCGGCGCGCTGAATGCGGAGGAACGCAGCGCGCTCGAACAGAAGCTCGCCACCTTCGAAGCCGAGCGTGGCAGCCAGATCGTCGTTCTGCTGCTGCCGACGACCGCTCCCGAAGACATCGCAGCGTTCGCGTTTCGCGCTGCGGATACCTGGAAGATAGGGCGTCGTGATGTCGGCGACGGCGTACTGCTGGTCATTGCCACGACGGATCGCAGGATCCGCATCGAGGTCGCACGTGCGCTCGAGGGCGCGATTCCCGACCTCGCCGCCTGGCGCATCATCGACGACGTCATTGCCCCCGCCTTTCGCCACGGCGGCTACGCGGCAGGAATCGATGCCGGCGTGGATGCGCTGTTCGCGCTGATCCGTGGCGAAGCCCTGCCGCTGCCCGAACCCAGGCTGGACGACGCACCGAGCAGTGCGCTGGAAGACATCGGTGCCCTGCTCGTCGTCATCGTCCCCATGCTCGGGGCCGTGCTTGTCAGCAACTTCGGCCGCAAGCTGGGTGCCCTTCTCACCGGCGGTGCGACCGGCTTGATCGTGCATGTGCTGACCGCGAGCGTGCTGCTCGCCCTCGTCGGCGCCGTGCTTGCCGTGGTCCTCGTTTTCGTCCTTGGCGTAGGCGCCAGCGGGCGCGGCGGACCACCCCACGCGGGCGGCGGCCCGGTCATCCGCAGCCGGGGCGGGTTCGGAGGTGGAGGATTCAGTGGCGGTGGCGGCTTCCGCTCCGGGGGTGGGGGCAGCTTCGGTGGCGGGGGAGCATCGGGGAGATGGTGACGGAGAAGTTGCGTCGCCTGCTCCGCCACCTCTGGCTGGACGCCGGAGACGCACGCCGCGCCCTGGACGAGGCCGCGAACGGCCGGCTAGAGGCCCGCATCGCACAGAGCGAAGCCACCCACAGTGGACAAATCTGCGTCTGTGTGGAGGCGAGCCTGCCGCCCAGTTACCTGTGGCGCCACCTCCTGCACGGCGAGCCCCTTTCCGAGGTGGTGCGGGACCGCGCCATCACGCTCTTCGGCAAGCAGCGCGTCTGGGATACTGAAAACAACAACGGCGTGCTGATCTACCTGCTGCTGGCCGAGCATCGCATCGAGATCGTCGCCGACCGCGGACTGACACGTGCGACCGGAGCGGCGCACTGGAACGATCTGGTCGGGGCAATCGGGCGCTGCTGCCGGGACGGCGAAGTCGAGCAGGCGCTGCTGCTCGCCATCGAGGATGTCGGAGCCTGCCTGCAGCGGCACTTCCCACGCTCGGGCGAGCCACCTGCGCCGGATGCGGGCCTGCCGAACCGGCCGATGATCCACTGAGCGAATCCCGCGGCAGAAATTGTTGCTGCATTGCGACATTCAAGCCGGATTTCCCACGCCAACTGCAGTCCCGGCGGAATGCGGCATCGCTTGTGCTATTGTGAAGCCAGGACGTTCGCTGCGGCACCAAGACCGCTTGCGCCGAAAAACGGTGTGCATAAACGTCCGACATTACAGCAACCGATCATTCAAGCGAGTGGAGAGGATCTTATGGCCAGCAAGCAAGACCAGTTGAACGAACTTCAGAAGAAAAACCTTGAGGCCGCCATGCGCCTGGCCCAGATGTCCATCGAAAATTCGCAGCGCATCATGGAGATCCAGGTCAACGCTGCCAAGCGTCTGTTCGAGGAGGGTGTCGAAAACGCCCGGGCGCTGACCGCGGCGAAGGACCCGAAGAGCATGATGGACATGCGTGCGCACTTCGCGCAGAACACCACCGAGCAGATGCTTGCCTGCGCACGCCAGATCACCGAGATCACCGCGGCTACGCAGGCGGAGTTCGGCAAGCTCATCGGCGAGCAGTTGAGCACCGGTAGCGCCGACATGTTCGAGGCCATGCAGAAGATGTTCAAGGGCATGCCGATCGCTGACCAGAACGCACTGGGTGCGATGCAGACCGCGATGGATACCACCCGCGCCGCCTTCGAGCAGATGACCCGCGCCTCGACCGAGGCCTTCCAGTCCTTCACGCAGCAGGCCGGCAAGGGCCGCCGCTGAGCCTCGCAGGGCGGAAGCCCCGGCAACCCGCTTACGGGTGACACGGATCGAAAGACGGCGCCTGCGGGCGCCGTCTTCACGTCTGCCCAGGCACTGCCCGGGCCGCGTGCAGCGCAGGTGCGCTCAGCGCCGCTGCTCGATCTCGTCCCAGGAAACGTCGTCCACACCTTCTCCTTCTTCCGCCCAGCGCGCCGCCGCGGAATCATCCGCCTCGCGCGCGTCGACCCAGCGCGCACCATGCGGGGTTTCCTCGCACTTCCAGAACGGCGCCCGTGTCTTCAGGTAATCCATGATGAATTCACAGGCAGCGAAGGCCGCACCGCGATGGGCGCTGGCGACTCCCACGAACACGATGCGGTCGGCCGGCTCAAGCCGGCCGTAGCGGTGGATCACGCGCACGCCGAGCAGGGGCCAGCGCGCACGCGCCTGCGCGACGATCTCCTCCAGCGAGCGCTCGGTCATGCCGGGATAGTGCTCCAGCGTCATCGCGCGCACACCGCTGCCGTCATTGACATCGCGCACCAGGCCCACGAAGCTCGCCACGGCGCCCACGTCGTTCCGATCCATGCTCAGCGCGGCCATCTCGCCGCCGACGTCGAAGTCGGCTTCCTGCACGCTGACCTCCGGGCGCATTTCCATCTCAGCCTCCCGTAACCGGTGGAAAGAACGCGACCTCATCCCCCGCGCCCACGGCCGCTTCCGCGCCCACCATGTGCTGGTTGAGCGCGGCGCGCACATTGCGTCCCGCCGCGAGCGCCTGCCAGCCGTCCCCGCGCTGCGCGAGATGGGCGCGCAATGCACCCACGGTCTCAACACCGGCAGGCAACTCGAGTTCCTCACCCGATTTCCCGACCGCCTCGCGCAAGCTGGCGAAATAAAGAAGCTTCACCTTCGTCGTCATTGCTGTATTCGTCCGCTGTGTTCGTCCACGATCGTTGTTGCGCGCCGGCCGCGGCGCGGCTCAGAGCATCAGGTCGCCATAGGGCAGGAAGCGCACGCTCTCACCACGTACGATCGCTGTGTCGGCCGGGATATCCACCAGGCCGTTGGCCCACACCGTGGAGTTGAGCGCCGCCGACCCCTGATTGGAGAAGAGCTCCACACCGCCCTGCGCATTCACGCGTGCGCGCAGGAACTCCCGCCGGCGATCGGGCCGGGGCCAGTCGAAGTCCGCACGCAACAGGATCGAGGCCGGCGCAACCTCACGCACGCCCTGTGTGGCGAGCAGGAAGGGGCGCACCATCATCAGGAAGGTGACGAAGCTCGAAACCGGGTTGCCCGGCAGGCCGATGAAGGCAGCGCCATGCACACGGCCGTACGCGAGCGGCTTGCCGGGCTTCATCGCGATCTTCCACATGTCGAGACTGCCCTCTGCCTCCACCGCGGGCTTGACGTGGTCTTCCTCGCCCACCGACACGCCGCCGCTGGTCAGGATCAGATCGTGGCCCTCGGCAGCACGCCGCAGAACCTCGCGCGTGGCGTCCAGGCGGTCGGGCACGATGCCGAAGTCTTCCACTTCGCAACCAAGCGCGACCAGCAGTCCGCGCAGCATGAAACGGTTCGAGTTGTAGATGCCCCCCGGCGGCAAGGGCTCACCCGGCATCACGAGTTCGGAGCCGGTCGAGAACATCGCTACTTTCACCCGTCGATACACGGGCAGCTGCGCCAGCCCGACCGAAGCCGCCAGGGCGACGGCCTGTGGTGTCAGGCGCAGGCCCGCAGGCAGGATGGCGTCGCCCGAGGCGATGTCCTCGCCCATCCTGCGCACGGCTTCGCCGATCCTGGGTACGGTGTTGATCAGGACCTCTTCGCCCGCATGCTCGCACAGTTCCTGCATCACCACCGTGTCGGCCCCCGGGGGCAGCGGTGCGCCGGTAAAGATGCGTGCGGCCGTGCCCGGTGCAAGCTCGTGGCCGACGCAGCCTGCGGGGATGCGCTGACTGACCGGCAGCCGCGTGCCCGCGACAGGCACGTCGGCCGCGCGTAGCGCGTAACCATCCATGCCGGAGTTGTCCATCGGTGGCTGATTGATTGCCGAGTACTGCGTCGCGGCAAGCACACGACCCGCGGCAAACATGGTGTCCACCTGCTCGATCTCGCGCACAGGGCGGACGAAGCCGAGCAGCTTCTCGTGGGCTTCATCGAAGGAAAGCATGTTGGCGTTCATTGGATCTTGAGGAAATCGAGAATGAAGTCTGCGATCGGGGCCGGCGCGTCGAGTGGCAGGCACGGCAGCGGGCAGTCGATCTCGCCGTTGGTGGCGACCGCAACCACGTGCGGATTCTCCGGCCACAGCGGCGGCTTGCCATGCGCGGGGCGATGGATTTCGATCTTCGGCACGGCGGCGGCCTTGTAGCCTTCGATCAGCACCAGGTCGCAGGGTTCGAGCAGGCGAAGCTGTTGTTCCAGCGTGGGCTCGGGCGCGCCGCGGAGTTCATGCATCAGCACCCAGCGGTCGTTCGACAGCATCAGGACCTGTGTCGCCCCAGCCTCGCGATGACGCCACGAGTCCTTGCCCGGCTTGTCGAGGTCGAAGCCGTGATGGGCGTGCTTGATCACCGACACGCGCAGGCCGCGCGCAGTGAACTCTGGAATGAGCTTTTCCACCAAGGTGGTCTTGCCGGAACCGGACCAGCCGGCGAAACCGAAGACTTTCATCGAGAAACCACGGAAGGTTGGGAGTTGCGTGACCCGAGAGGATACAACAGAGAGGCCCTCCTCACCCTTGACCCCGCTCAGTCGCCCTCCCGGGGCGGCGGCAGCTTCTCGAGGAACGCGACCGCATCGGCTTCGGCGCGCGTGCGCCGCA
Source organism: Thauera sp. WH-2 (assembly GCF_048321015.1). Taxonomy (NCBI): domain Bacteria; kingdom Pseudomonadati; phylum Pseudomonadota; class Betaproteobacteria; order Rhodocyclales; family Zoogloeaceae; genus Thauera; species Thauera sp. WH-2. Next base: position 119,211 of record NZ_JBLWFG010000006.1, read on the forward strand.
TCGGCGGCAGGCTGCGCCACACGACCTTGCCGTAGGATTTCTCGATCATGCGCGGATCGCAAATGCACAGCACGCCGCGGTCGCGCTCGGTGCGGATCAGCCGTCCGGCGCCCTGCTTCATGTTGATCACGGTCTTCGGCAACTGGTGGTGTACGAAGGGACTCAGACCCTGCTTCTGCATGTGCTCGACGCGCGCAGCGAGCACCGGATCGTCGGGCGGCGCGAAGGGCAGCTTGTCGATCACGACCAGTGACAGCGCATCACCCGGCACGTCCACACCCTCCCAGAAGCTCTGGCTCGCCACCAGTACCGCATTGCCCAGGCGGCGGAAGCGTTCGAGCAGCTCGGTGCGCGAACCCTCGCCCTGCAGCAGCACCGGCAGCGCGTCGCCACGCTGCTGCAGGCCATCGAGGATGAGCTCGTGGATACGGCGCATCGCGCGCAGCGATGTGCACAGCACGAAGGCGCGCCCGCGCGCCGCGCGAATCAGTGGCAGCGCGACCTTCGCCACGCGCTCGGTGTAGTCGGGCGAGTTCGGCTCGGGCATTCCGGCAGGGGCATACAACAGGGCCTGCTCCGCATAGTCGAAGGGACTGCCCCACACCGCGGTGAGCGGCGGCGGATCCATCCAGGCCAGACCCAGCTCGCGACAATAGTGGCCGAAGTCGGCCTTGCCCACCGCCAGCGTCGCCGAGGTGAAAATCCACGCCCGCGGGTGACCTTCGAGCTGGCGCTTGAACACGTCGGATACGTGCAGGGGGGTCGCGTTAAGCGCAAGCGACTGGGAGAAGACCTCGACCCAGCGGATCACCTCCCTGCCTTCCGGCTTGCGCCAGCTCGTCAGCCGTTCGGCCATCTCCTCGGTGCGGCGCAGGCAGTTGCCCAGGCCCTCGGAGCGTTCGGCCTGGGTGTCGAGCACCGCATGGAAGTCCGCCAGCGCCTTCTCCAGCGCCTCGACCATGGCGTCGAAGTGCTCTTGCTCGGCAGCCTGCGCGGCCGAGATGCGCGCAGACTCGGCGCCAAACACCAGTCGCAGGTCGCGCGCGGCCTTCTCCAGGTTGCGGGTCTGGTCGATCATCGCCACGCAGTCGCGCGCCGCCGCCACCGTCTCGGAACGCGTGTCACGGGCCAGTTCCAGCACCTGGGCGGTGGATACGCTGTCGCCGAAGAACAGGCTCGCGGTTTCGGGCAGCTGGTGGGCCTCGTCGAAGATCACCGCGTTGCACGCCGGCAGCAGTTCGCCCATGCCCTCATCGCGCAACATCACGTCGGCGAAGAAGAGATGGTGATTGACCACCACCACGTCGGCCTCCATCGCGTTGCGCCGCGCCTGCATCACGAAGCACTCTTCCTTGTGCGGGCAGTCCTGGCCGAGGCAGTTGTCGCGCGTCGAGGTGGCAGCGAGCCAGGCCAGCGAGTCCTCGCGCACATCGGTGCATTCGGCCTTGTCGCCACTCTGCGTGACCTGGGCGAAGCGGCCGATGGCGCGCAGGTCGGCGGCATCCTGCGCGGTGAGGAAGCGGCCGTCCCGGGCGTTGCGCTCGAGGTGGTAATGGCAGACGTAGTTGGCGCGGCCCTTCAGCAGCGCGATCGACACCGGCACCTTGAGCGCCGCGCGCACCGTGGGGAGGTCGCGGTTGAAGAGCTGATCCTGCAGGGTCTTGGTGCCGGTGGAGACGATGACCTTTCCACCACCGAGCAGGGCGGGCACCAGGTAGGCGAAGGTCTTGCCCGTACCCGTCCCCGCCTCCGCCACCAGCACGCGGTTGTCGCGCAGCGCCTCGGCGATCTTCTGCGCCATCTCGATCTGCTGCGCACGGGCGCGGAAGCCGGGGATGGCAGTGGCAAGCGGACCGTCGGCGGCAAAGATCGGAGTGGGGTCGGACATGATGCAAGAGCGTGAAAACCCGAGAGTATAGCGCTCGGAGCCCCGCGCTCAGCGGGAAGCGGGACATCCCTTCATCATCAAGCCTCCGTGCGCTGGATGCAGCATCCCGACCGGCCAGCGACGCGATCGAGGTCCTGTCCTCTCGCCTAGCTCACGATCGCTCCTGCGTAATCTCGCCCGCCAGCGTGCCGTTAAGCACGCGCAGATTTGCCGGGGGCGCCTTGCCCTGCTTGTCCTCGCCGAAGTAGAGCGTCATGTGCGGATACGGGATCTCGATGCCCGCCGCGTCAAAGTGGCGCTTGACCAGGCGGTTGTAGGCGCGGCCCACCGGGAACTGAGAACCCGCGCGGGTCTTGATGCGCACGCGGATATTCACCGAGCTGTCTGCCAGCGCGGTCACGCCGTGCACTTCGAGTTGACGGTCCAGGATCACGTCGCACTGTGCCGGATCCTCGAGCAGTTCGGCGAAGGCTGCGCGCAGATGAACGATGGCTTCGTCGGTATCTTCACGGTAGCCGATCCCATATTCGCCGACGTGGTAGGCGAAGTCGCGGTTGTAGTTCGACACCATGTCGACCGACGAGAACGGCAGCAGGTGGTAGGTGCCATGCAGGTCGCGCATGCCGATGGAGCGGATGGTCATGCGCTCGACGGTGCCGGTGATGCCGCCTGCAGTGACGACATCGCCCACATCGATCGCACGCTCGAGCTGGATGAACACGCCGGTGATGACGTCCTGCACCAGCTTCTGTGCACCGAAGCCGATCGCAAGGCCCAGCACGCCGGCACCGGCAAGCAGCGGCGCAATGTTGATACCGATCTCGGCCAGCACCACCATGGTCGTGAGCACCACGAGCGCGATCGCCACCGCATTGCGGAAGATGGTCAGCAAGGTCCGCGCGCGCGGGTTCGACGCCCCCCCTGCCTCAGCGCTGAGCCTGAACTCGATCCAGCTCGCCACCACCAGCCACACGAGCAGCGCGAGCGCCACGATCAGCGCGACCGACACCACCCGGCCGACGAAGCGACCGCCTGCCTCCGAAGCGAGCCACGCACCGAAATCAAAAGGCGTCCACGCGTCCACGACGAAGGCCAGCACCACGGCCAGGATCACGAAGCGGGCGACCTTCAGCGCCGTCGGTACATAGGCGTTCAGCCGCGCCTCCAGGAGCGGGAACTTGCGCCGCAGTTCGTCGCCGATGCGGATGCGACGCAGGATCACCTGGGTGAGCAGCGCCGCCAGCGCGATGCCGATGAACACCGCGAGCAAGGTCTGGCCGGTCGCGCGCAGCATGAAGGGCAAGGCATCCTTCGGATACAGCAGCGAGGTGACCAGCACTGCGCCCAGATACACGAGTGCGGCGACATGCCAGATGCGCGCGCTGATCGTCATGCTGATGCGCCCGAAAGAGGTCTGCATGCGTTCGCCGAGCGCCTCGAGGGCGAGGCGGCCGCGCTGGCGGTTCTGCATCACCACCACCGCCGCACGCAGCACTGCCGAGAGCAGGATCAGGATCACGAGCGCACGCCCCAGCTCGGCGGTGAGATAGTGCTCCACCACCGGCACCAGCCACATCAGTCCATAGCCGAGGAAATACACCATGCGCCCGGCCCAGGTCGCCCAGTAGGCCTTGTTCTCGCCACTCATCGGAAGAACACCCAGGTTGTCGCCACGCTGCGACAGCAGCAGGCGTATCACCAGGCGAACGAGCTCCACCGCGAGGAAGGCATTGAGGAACAGCGACTCCTGGATGCGCAGGCTGCCCGGCTCGCCGAGCAGGAAGAGCGCAACGCCGTAGCCCGCAAGCCAGGCAAGCCCGATGGCAATGAGATCGACCAGGGCCGCGCCGGCCACCGCAAACACGCGACGAATCCAGCCCAGGGCGCGCAAGCCCTCGCCGCCCGCACCGTAGCGATCGAGCGCACGAAAGGCGGGGCCGGCCGCGGCGCCCAGGATCCGGTAGGCAACGAGCGTCACGACCACGAGCACCACGAGTTCCCCAAGCACCCACAGCAGGGCTTGCGGATCGGCCGCTCTCGCCTGCGCCCAGGCGTCCTGCAGCGCAGCCACGGCGGTGCGGCTTTCGTCGACGATCCCCTGGGCGAGCTGTTGCGTCAGACCGGCGACACGGCCGGCCAGCGTCTGCGCACCCTGCTCGCCTGCGATGGCCTCGGCAGCCTGGTCCTCACCGAGCTTGCGCAGCTGTTCGATGAGGGCGTTGCGGGTGGCTTCGTCTTCCAGCAGGTCGGCGAGCCGCTGATGGCCCGCCTGCTCGGCGCTCGTTGCTGCCGCCGGGTCGGCCGCATGGCTGGTCGTGGGGTTGATGGCCCCCATCACGATCGCGAAGACGAACGCGAGGAAGGCCGTGAGCTTTTGCGTCACAGCTGGGCTCCTTGAAGTCGGGATTGTCAGAACCGGCGCTTGCCCGAAAAGGCCTGCGGTTCGGGCGTCGGATCAGCGCCCACAAGGCCGTCGCAGGCGGCGCTTGCGAGAATGCGCCAGGCCGCCGGCCGGCCGCATTGGCAGCCAGAAAAAGCAGACCGCCTGTTACGGCGGTCATTTATATTTGCGCAATTGTAACACGCGACCGAGGTGGCTCGACAGGCCGACGCCCCTCTGCCGCGCGCCGGCTCCCGAGCCCCATGCGTGCGATGAGGCCCGCCTCACTCCGTCCGGTGCGCCTCGGCCAGGTAGTCGCGGGTGCGCATCTCGATCAGGCGACTGACCGTGCGCACGAACTCGTGAGCGTTGTGGCCTTCGGTGTAGAGGTCGTGAGCCTCGACGGCGGCACTCATGATGAGCTTGACGCGATGGTCGTAGAGCACGTCGATCAGCCAAGTGAAGCGGCGTGCCTCGGAGGCGTTGCCAACAAGCATCTTCGGCACGTCGGAGAGGATCAACGTGTGATGCTCGCGCGCGATCTCCAGATAGTCGTTCTGCGAGCGCGGTCCGCCGCACAGCGTGGCGAAGTCGAACCAGATCACCCCCGGAGCATGCCGCACCACCGGAAGGCTGCGACCCAGGATCTCGATCTGGCCCGGCCGGCCCTCGGTGGCGGCGAGGCGGCGGAAGTCCTCCGCCATCTTGGCCTCGGCCGCGGTGCTGTGCGGGACCAGGTAGATCTCCATCTTCTCCAGCGTGCGCAGGCGGTAGTCGGTGCCGTGGTCGACCTCGATGACGTCGAAGCGCTGTTTGATCTTCTCGATCGTGGGCAGGAAGTTGATGCGCATCAGGCCGTTGGGATAGAGGCCGTCGGGCGGATAGTTCGAGGTCATCACGAAAATCACGCCGCGGTCGAAGAGCGCGTCGAGCAGACGCCCCAGGATCATCGCGTCGGCGATGTCGGACACGTGGAACTCGTCGAAGCACAACAGGCGGGTGTGCTCGGCGATACGGTCGGCGACCTTCTGCAGCGGATCGGGCGCGTTGTTGAACTTGCGCAGGTCGTTCTGCACCTCCTGCATGAAGGCGTGGAAGTGCACCCGGCGCTTGCGGCGATATGGCACCGAGTCGTAGAAGCAGTCCATCAGGAAACTCTTGCCGCGGCCCACGCCACCCCAGAAATACACGCTGCGCGGCATCTTCGGCTTGTTCAGGAACTGCTTCAGGCGGCTGCCCTGGCGGGCGACCTTGAAGCCGACGAGTTCGGTGTACAGCCCCTGCAGGCGCTGGGCGGCGGCGCGCTGGGCGGGGTCGGACTGGAAGCCGCGCGTCTTGAGCTGGGCCTCGTAGGCGTCGATCATCCCGTGCTGGGGAACGTTCAGGATGCGATGGGGCATGAGAATCGGTCAGAAGCGTTGATCGGAGAGCAGCAGGTTGACGCGAAAAGGGGTGGGTGCGAGAGACCCCGCACCTCACCCCTCACGCCTTGCGCTTCGCTCAGAAGTGCAGCGGGCGCTTGTCGCAAGCGAGCGCGGCCTCGTGCACCACTTCCGACAGGGTCGGGTGGGCGTGGCAGATGCGCGCGAGGTCTTCCGAGCAGCCGGCGAACTCCATCGCCACCACGGCTTCGGAGATCAGCTCCGAAGCGTTGGCACCGATGATGTGCACGCCGAGGATGCGGTCGGTGTTGGCGTCGGCCAGCATCTTGACGAAGCCGGTAGGATCGCCCATGCCAAGCGCGCGACCGTTGGCGAGGAACGGGATCTTGCCGACCTTGTACGCCACGCCGGCGGCCTTGAGTTGCTGCTCGGTCTTGCCGACCCAGGCGATTTCGGGGCTGGTGTAGATGACCCAGGGCACGGTGTCGAAATTGCAGTGCCCGGCCTGACCTGCCATCAGTTCGGCAACCATGACGGCCTCTTCCATCGCCTTGTGCGCCAGCATCGGGCCGCGCACCACGTCACCCACCGCCCACACACCGGGCAGGTTGGTACGGCAGTGGTCATCGACCTCGATCATGCCGCGCTCGGTCACCTTGAGACCGACCGCCTCGGGGTTCAGGCCTTCGGTGTTGGGCACGCGGCCCACCGACACGATCAGGCGGTCGGCTTCCAGCTTCTGGTCGGCACCGTCCTTGTCCTTGTAGGCGATGATGACGCCCTTCTTGCCGATCTTGACCTCACCGATGGTGACGCCGAGGTTGATCTTGAGGCCCTGCTTGGTGAAGACCTTGAGCGCTTCCTTGGCCACGTCCTGGTCCGCCGCCGCGAGGAAGTCGGGCATGGCTTCGAGCACGGTGACATCCGCACCCACGCGGCGCCACACCGAGCCCATCTCCAGACCGATGACGCCGGCACCAATCACGGCGAGCTTCTTCGGCACCGCGTCGATGTCGAGCGCACCGACGTTGTCACACACGATCTTGTTGTCGACCGGAATGCCCGGCAGGTGGCGCGGGGCCGAGCCGGTGGCGACGATGACCTGCTTCGCGGTCACGGTCTCGTCGCCCACCTTGAGCTGCCAGCCCGCGTCCGCCTTGCCGACGAACGAACCATGGCCGTTGAGCAGGGTGACCTTGTTCTTCTTGAACAGGCCCTTGATGCCGCCGGTGAGCTGGTCGACGATGCCCGACTTGCGCGCGATCATCTTGGGCACGTCGATCTTGGGCGTGCCGACGCTGATGCCCTGGCCTTCGAAGGCGTGGCCGGCTTCCTCGAACAGGTGCGAGGTGTGCAGCAGCGCCTTGGACGGGATGCAGCCGACGTTCAGGCAGGTGCCGCCGAGGCGGGGCTCACCCTTGGGGTCGGCATAGGGGTTGGATTCGCAGCACGCGGTCTTGAAGCCGAGCTGCGCCGCACGGATGGCCGCGACATAGCCGCCGGGGCCGCCGCCGATGACGAGGACGTCGAATTCTTTGGACATTCATCTCTCCCTTCAGGAAAACGGGGCGCTGCCCCGCCGCGCGGGCGAGAAGCCCGGCGGCGTGACGCGCCCCTGTGCGTTGTGATCAGACGTCGAGGATCAGGCGAGCCGGATCTTCCAGCGCTTCCTTCATCGTCACCAGGCCGAGCACGGCCTCACGACCGTCGATGATGCGGTGGTCGTAGGACATGGCGAGGTAGTTGATCGGGCGCACGACGACCTGCCCGTTCTCGACCACGGCACGGTCCTTGGTGGCGTGGATGCCCAGGATGGCCGACTGCGGCGGGTTGATGATCGGGGTGGACATCATCGAGCCGAACACACCGCCATTGGAGATCGAGAAGGTGCCGCCGGACAGTTCTTCCAGCGACAGCTTGCCGTCCTTGGCCTTCTGGCCGAACTCGGCGATCTTGAGCTCGATCTCGGCGATCGACATGGACTCGGCGTTGCGCAGGATCGGCACCACCAGGCCGCGCGGCGAACCGACTGCGATGCCGATGTCGATGTAGCCGTGGTAGACGATGTCGTTGCCATCGACCGAGGCGTTCAGGATCGGGAACTTCTTCAGCGCGGCCACGGCGGCCTTGACGAAGAAGCCCATGAAGCCCAGGCGCACGCCGTGGGCCTTCTCGAACTTGTCTCCGTACTGCTTGCGCAGAGCCATGACCGGCGCCATGTTCACTTCATTGAACGTGGTCAGGATGGCGTTCTCGTTCTTCGACTGGAGCAGGCGCTCGGCGATACGGGCACGCAGGCGGGTCATCGGCACGCGCTCTTCGGCACGGTCACCAACGGCCGCGATCACGGCCGGCGCTGCAGCGGCAGCAGGCTTGGACTGCGCCGCAACCGCGTCTTCCTTGGTCACGCGCCCGCCACGGCCGGTACCGGCCACGTCCGCGGAAGCGATGCCCTTCTCGTCGAGGATCTTGCGCGCGGCCGGGCTGGCGGCGCCGGCAGCCGACGAGGCCGCAGCAGCCGGCGGCGGAGTGACCGCCGGGGCCGGCTCGGCGGCCGGCGCTGCACCGGCGGCGGCCTTGGCTTCGGTGTCGATCTGGGCGATCAACTCGCCCGACGCGACGGTGTCACCGCCCTGCTTGATGATCTTGACCAGCACGCCGTCGGCCGGCGCGGGGGTCTCGAGCACGACCTTGTCGGTCTCGATGTCGATCAGGTTCTCGTCGCGCGAGACGGCCTCGCCTTCCTTCTTGTGCCAGGTGACCAGCGTGGCCTCGGAAACGGACTCGGACAGCTGCGGTACTTTGACTTCGATCAGCATGAATATCTCTCCCTAGGTGTGCGTTCAGTTCGGGGACTGCGGCGTGGTGTCCTTGATCGGACCGAAGGCGTTTTCGATGACGCCCTTCTGTTGTGCATTATGCACGGCGTAATAGCCCACGGCCGGCGACGCCGCAGCCGGACGGCTGACGAGCAGCAGACGGCGCTTGGTGCCGAGCACGTTGACCAGGTGCTGACGCGAGGCGAGCCAGTACCACGCCCCTTGGTTGCGAGGCTCTTCCTGGCACCAGACCACTTCCTTGGCGTTCGGGAACTGGTTGATCGCCTTGGTGAACTCCTCCACCGGGAAGGGATACAGCTGCTCGATACGCACCAGCGCGGTGTCGGTGATCTTGTTCTCGCGACGATGCGCCAGCAGTTCGTAGTAGATCTTGCCCTGGCAGAGCACGACACGCTTGACCTTCTTGGCGTCGAGCTGCTCGACCTCGGGAATCACCGTCTGGAAACGGCCGCTGGCGAGCTCGTCCATCGACGAGATCGCTTCCTTGTGACGCAGCAGCGACTTCGGCGTGATGATGATCAGCGGCTTGCGCAGCTTGCGCAGCATCTGGCGACGTAGCAGGTGGAAGATCTGCGCCGGCGTGGTCGGCACGCAGATCTGCCAGTTGTGCTCCGCGGCGTTGTTCATGTAACGCTCGAGACGCGCCGACGAGTGCTCGGGCCCCTGTCCTTCGTAGCCGTGCGGCAGCATCAGCGTCAAGCCGCACAGACGGCCCCACTTCGCCTCGCCGGAGCTGATGAACTGGTCGAGCACCACCTGGGCACCGTTCACGAAGTCGCCGAACTGGGCTTCCCACACCACGAGCTCATTCGGTTCGGTGGTGGAATAGCCGTATTCGAAGGCAAGCACGCCTTCTTCGGACAGCACTGAGTCGAAGCACTGGAAGCGCGCCTGGCCGTCCTGGATGTGGTCGAGCGGCTTGTAGTTGCCCTCGTCCCAACGCTCGCGCTTCTGGTCGTGCAACACGGCATGGCGGTGGAAGAAGGTGCCACGACCGACGTCCTCACCGGAGATCCGCACGCCGTAGCCCTGCGCCAGCAGACTGGCGTAGGCGAGGTTCTCGCCCATGCCCCAGTCGAGCGGCAGGTCACCTCGACCCATCGCGGCACGGTCGTCGATGATCTTCTTGACGCGCGAGTGCAAGGTGAAGCTGGCGGGCACGGCGGTCAGACGCTCGGCCAGACGCTTGATCTCCTGCACCGGGATGCTGGTATCGGCCTCGTCGGTGTAGGGCTGCTTCAGGTACGGCGTCCAGTCGACCGCAAACTGGCGGTTATGACCGGACAGCACCGGGTTGTACAGCAGCTCGCCCTTGTCCAGGTGCTCGCGGTACTCGGCGATCATCTGGTCGGGCTCCTCGGTCTTCAGCGTACCCTCGGCCACCAGTCGGTCGGCGTAGAGCTTGCGGGTGCCCGGGTGCTTCTGGATGGTCCGGTACATCAGCGGCTGGGTCACCATCGGCTCATCCTGCTCGTTGTGGCCGAGCTTGCGGAAGCAGATGATGTCGACCACGACGTCCTTCTTGAACTCCTGACGGAACTCCACGGCCAGCGCGGTCACGAAGGCCACGGCCTCTGGATCGTCGCCGTTCACGTGGAAGATCGGCGCCTCGACCATCTTGAAGATGTCGGTGCAGTACAGCGAGGAGCGGTAGTCGCGCGGGTCGGAGGTGGTGAAGCCGATCTGGTTGTTCACCACCAGGTGCACCGTGCCGCCGGTGCCATAGCCACGGGTCTGCGAGAAGTTCAGCATCTCCTGGTTGACACCCTGGCCAGCAACCGCCGAGTCGCCGTGGATGAGCACCGGCAGGACCTGGCCCTTGGCGGTGTCGCCACGGCGCACCTGGCGCGCATACACCGAGCCCTCGACCACCGGGTTGATGATCTCGAGGTGCGACGGGTTGAACGCGAGCGTCAGGTGCATCGGGCCGCCCGGCGTCATGACGTCGCTCGAGAAGCCCATGTGGTACTTGACGTCACCCGCAGTGAGATCGGCCAGTGCCTTGCCTTCGAACTCCGAGAACAGCATCGAGGGCGATTTGCCAAGGGTATTGACCAGTACGTTGAGGCGGCCGCGGTGGGCCATGCCGATCACCGTCTCGGCCACACCGAGACTGCCGGCAACGCGGATCAGTTCGTCCATCGCCACGATGGTCGACTCGCCGCCTTCGAGCGAGAAGCGCTTCTGGCCGACGTAGCGGGTGTGCAGGTAACGCTCCAGGGTCTCGGCGGCCGTGGTCCGCTCGAGGATGCGCTTCTTCATCTCCGCCGAGTACTTCGCGGTGCCGCGAACGCTTTCCAGACGACTCTGGATCCAGCGCTTCTGACCGATGTCGGTCATGTACATGTATTCGGCGCCGATCGAGCTGCAGTAAGTCTGACGCAGCGCTTCGAGGATCTCGCGCAGGCTGGCGTGCTCGGTCGAGAAGCCGTGGAAGGAACCGACGTTGAAGTTCTTGGAGAGATCCGCCTCGGTGAAGCCGTAGTAGGACGGCTCCAGCTCGGCGATCTGCGGACGCTCGGTGCGCTTGAGCGGGTCAAGATTCGCCCAGCGGTTGCCGAGGAAGCGGTAGGCGTTGATCAGTTGCAGCACGGACACCTGCTGCTTGTCCTCACCGGCGCCCGACACGATGGTGCGTACCGGGCCACGTTTGGCCATCTGCTCGAAGGCCGCGATGATCGGACCGTGCGCGACATCACGCTGCGCAGCGCCCCCTTGGGCCTGCAGCTTGTCGAAATACTCACGCCACTCTTCGGACACCGACGCCGGGTCGGCAAGATAGTTCTCGTATTGCTCTTCGATGAACGGCGCGTTGGAGCCGAACAAGTGCGAAGTCTGTTCGAGTTGCTTCATCATGATGAAAGCCACCTGTTATGTACGGTTGCCCCGATCGACGGGGCTGCAGTGTCGGGGGTCTGCTCGATGCCACCCTGAAGGAAAAACGGGATGACCGCGCACACGCAGCCACCCCGTAGGCTCAGAGTCGGCGAAGCCCCTCTCCCCTCTTCATCGCCTCTTACGGACGCTGTGCGAGATCCGGCACGTCGCGGCGAGCCGCGCCAACGTAGAGCTGACGCGGACGGCCGATCTTGTACTCGGAATCCGTGATCATCTCTTCCCACTGGGTGATCCAGCCCACCGTGCGCGCCAGCGCAAAGATGCAGGTGAACATGGAGGTCGGGATGCCCAGCGCCTTCTGCACGATACCCGAGTAGAAGTCGACGTTCGGATAGAGCTTCTTCTCGACGAAGTATTCGTCTTCCAGCGCGATCTTCTCGAGTTCCTTGGCCAGCTTGAACAGGCGGTCGTTCTCGAGGCCGAGTTCACCCAGCACGTCGGAGCAGACCTTGCCCATCAGCTTGGCGCGCGGGTCGAAATTCTTGTACACACGGTGACCGAAGCCCATCAGCTTGAAGCTGTCGTTCTTGTCCTTGGCACGCTTGATGTACTCACCGACGCGCGAAACGTCGCCGATCTCTTCCAGCATGTTCAGGCAGGCCTCGTTCGCGCCGCCGTGCGCCGGACCCCACAGGCAGGCAATACCGGCCGAGATGCAGGCGAAGGGGTTGGCACCCGAGGAGCCAGCCAGACGGACCGTCGAGGTCGAGGCGTTCTGCTCATGGTCGGCGTGCAGCGTGAAGATGACGTCGAGCGCGCGCACCAGCACCGGGTTCGGCTCGTACTTCTCGCACGGGGTGCCGAACATCATGTGCATGAAGTTCGCGGTGTAGTCGAGGTCGTTGCGCGGGTACATGAAGGGCTCGCCCTTGTTGTACTTGTAGGCCATTGCAACGATGGTCGGCAGCTTGGCGATCAGACGGTTGATCGAGACGCTGCGGTGCTCGGCGTCGGAGAAGTCCATCGCCTCGTGGTAGAAGGCCGACAGCGCACCCACCACACCGACCATGACCGCCATCGGATGTGCGTCACGACGGAAGCCCGAGTAGAACTTGGTCATCTGGTCGTGCAGCATCGTGTGGTTCTTGATGGTGTTCTCGAACGCGGTCTTCTGGGTCGCGTTCGGGAGTTCACCGTTCTTGAGCAGGTAGGCGACTTCGAGGAAGTTGCACTTCTCGGCCAGCTGTTCGATCGGGAAGCCACGATAGAGCAGTTCGCCCTTGTCACCGTCGATGAAGGTGATCTTCGACTTGCAGCTCGCGGTGGAGAGGAAGCCGGAGTCGTAGGTGAAGAGGCCGGTCTTGGCACCAAGCGTGCGGATGTCGATGACATCATTGCCATGGGTGCCGGTCATGACCGGAAATTCGACGGTCTTGCCATCGACGGTAAGGGTTGCAGTGCGTTCAGTGCTCATAGATCGTCCCTTCTACTTGCCGGTTTAACTGCCTTTGGTCTCGTGGGACCGGTGCTGCCGCATCACCCCTGACGCAGCAGCCCGATCATCTCCTTCCAGCGGTCGTTCTCACATGCCTTGCTGCCATTGACCCACGCCCAGAGGTCGTAGTCGTCGCAGCGCAGCAGGTCGTCCAGATCCGCCACCTGATCGTCGGTCAGACGATCGAAATGCTTTTCGAGAAAGCGCGTGAACACCAGATCGAGCTCAAGCAACGCCCGTCTGCACTGCCAGCGCACGCGCCCCCTGTTGATGGTCATGCCGCTCGCCTGCCCTTAGATCGCGCGGCGAACCATCATGTCCTTGATCTTGCCGATCGCGCGGGTCGGGTTCAGACCCTTCGGACAGACATCGACGCAGTTCATGATGGTGTGGCAGCGGAACAGACGGTACGGATCCTCGAGGTTGTCGAGGCGTGCATTCGTATCCTGGTCGCGCGTGTCGGCCAGGAAGCGGTAGGCCGCGAGCAGGCCCGCCGGACCGACGAACTTGTCCGGGTTCCACCAGAACGACGGGCAGGACGTGGAGCAGCACGCACACAGGATGCACTCGTACAGGCCGTTGAGCTCTTCGCGGTCTTCGGGCGTCTGCAGACGCTCGCGCTCGGGCGCCGGGTCGTTATTGACCAGGTAGGGCTTGATCGAGTGGTACTGCTTGAAGAACTGCGTCATGTCCACGATCAGATCGCGGATGACCGGCAGGCCCGGCAGCGGACGCAGCGTGATCGGCTGCTGCAGGTCGTCGATGTCGGTCAGGCAGGCCAGACCGTTCTTGCCGTTGATGTTCATCGCATCCGAGCCGCACACGCCTTCTCGGCAGGAGCGACGGAAGGACATCGAGTCGTCCTTTGCACGCAGGCGCATCAGGGCGTCGAGCAACTTCTTGTCGGAAGCCTCGAGCTCGACCGAGATGTCCTGCATGTAGGGCTTCTCGTCCTTGTCCGGATCGTAGCGGTAGATCTTGAATTGAACGGTACGCTTGGTCATGTATGTTTCTCCCGTGCGCTCATCACGCTGATCAATAAGTGCGCTTGGCGAGCGCGATCGGCTCGACGTCGTCGGACAGCGGCTTGAGGTTCACCGGTTTGTAGTCGAGGCGATTGCCTTCGCTGTACCACAGGGTGTGCTTCAGCCAGTTGGCGTCATCGCGGCCGTTGGGGTTCTCCGCCGTATCCGGTGCATCGTCGCGCACGTGGGCGCCACGCGACTCCTTGCGGGCTTCGGCCGAAACCATCGTGGCGCGCGCGACCTCGATCAGGTTGTCGAGCTCCAGGGCCTCCATGCGGGCGACGTTCCAGACCTTGGACTTGTCCTGGATGCCGGTGCGCTTGGCGCGCTCGGCGACCTCGCCGATCTTCTGCACGCCTTCCTTGAGCAGGTTGTCGAAGCGGAACACGCCGGCGTGCTTCTGCATCGTGCGGCGCATCTCGGCGCCGACATCGAATACGCTCTCGCCGTTGGCCTGGCCTTCGAGACGCGCGATACGCGACAGCGAGAAGTCGGCGGCATCGGCGGGCAGCGGCTTGAGCTTGAGCTGGCCGGACTGGAAGTCCTCGACCACCGTCTCGCCCGCCGACTTGCCGAACACCAGCAGGTCTAGAAGCGAGTTGGTGCCCAGACGGTTGGCGCCGTGCACCGAGGCGCAGGCGCACTCGCCGGCGGCGTAGAAGCCGGCCACCGGGCTGTTCGGGTTGCCGTCCTTCGGCACCACGACCTGGCCCTTGTAATTGGTCGGGATACCGCCCATCTGATAGTGGCAGGTCGGCACGACCGGGATCGGGGCCTTGATCGGATCGACGCCGGCGAACTGAATCGCGATCTCGCGGATTCCGGGCAGACGCTTCATGATCGTGTCGGGCGCAAGGTGCGTGATGTCGAGCAGCACGTGATCCTTGTCCGGACCGCAACCACGGCCTTCGTTGATCTCGGTGGTCATGGCGCGCGAAACGACGTCGCGGGAGGCGAGGTCCTTCAGGTTGGGCGCATAGCGCTCCATGAAGCGCTCGCCCTGGGCGTTGCGCAGGATGCCGCCTTCTCCGCGCACACCTTCGGTGATGAGCACGCCCGCGCCAGCCACGCCGGTCGGGTGGAACTGCCAGAACTCCATGTCTTCCAGCGGGATGCCGGCGCGCGCCGCCATGCCCACGCCATCACCGGTGTTGATGAAGGCGTTGGTCGAGGAGTGGTAGATGCGGCCGGCACCACCGGTTGCGAAAATGGTGGCCTTGGAATGGAAGATCGAGACCTCACCGGTCTCCATTTCCATCGCGGTCACACCCAGCACGTCGCCGTCGGCGTCACGGATCAGGTCGAGCGCCATCCACTCGACGAAGAACTGGGTGTTCGCGCGCACGTTGCGCTGGTACAGCGCGTGCAGCATGGCGTGGCCGGTACGGTCGGCTGCGGCACAGGAGCGCATTACGGGCGCCTGACCGTAGTTCATCGAGTGGCCACCGAACGGGCGCTGATAGATCTTGCCGTTGTCGGTACGGTCGAACGGCATGCCGTAGTGCTCGAGTTCGATGACGACTTCGTTCGCCTTCTTGCACATGAACTCGATCGCATCCTGGTCGCCCAACCAGTCCGACCCCTTGACGGTGTCGTACATGTGCCAGTGCCAGTTGTCTTCGGTCGAGTTGCCGAGCGAGGCCGCCACACCACCCTGGGCGGCGACGGTGTGCGAACGGGTCGGAAAGACCTTGGTCAGCACGGCGGTCTTGAGGCCGGCTTCGGAGAGTTGCAGGGCCGCACGCAGGCCGGCACCGCCGGCGCCCACGATGACCGCATCAAAGGTACGCTTCGCGACGTTCACGCTTAGAGCCTCCACAGGATCTGGGCAGCCCAGCCGGCATAGCCGACGAGCAGGAAAATGGTGATGAGGTGCAGCGCCAGGCGCACACCGGTCGGCTTGATGTAGTCCATCCACAGGTCGCGGACACCGATCCACGCGTGATAGAACACCGACAGGAAGAACAGGAAGCTGAGGAATTTGAACAGGCCATGGGAGAACAGCCCGGACCATTCTTCGAAGTTCAGCTCACGCAGACTGAATGCACAGAGCGCGAAGATGATCGTGTAGACCGCCATGTAAACCGCGGTTGCACGCTGCGCGATCCAGTCCTTCAGACCGTAATGCGCGCCGACGACAATACGTTGCTTCACCATAGAACCACCCCGATGATCACAGTGAGCGTGAGGCTCACGGCCAGAACGATTTTCGAAGACTTGCGGGCAGGCTCGAGATCGACGCCCTTGTGCATGTCGAGCATCAGGAAGCGGATGCCGGCACAGAAGTGGTGCAGGTACGCCCAGAGCAAGCCGAACAGCACGAGCTTGATGAACCAGTTATCGACCACCGCGGCGAAGGTCTCGAAGGTTTCCGGCGAACCCAGGCTGCGATCCAGCAGATACAGCAGGAACGGCAGCATCAGGAAGATGCCCACGCCGCTAACCCGATGAAGGATCGACACGATGCCCGGCAACGGCAGCCGGATCTCATTCAAGGCCAGGTATTTCGGCCTTTGTTTGCGCACTGTCACTTCTGACATGAAGACTCCCCTCTGCATGTGCGACGAACACCCGCCGCGGACTCCGTTAAAGCCATAATTATAGCGCCGTCGACCTGCCTCTCGGCACCCTCGATCACGTCAATTCAATTCGTTCAGATAAAAATGCTCTGCCGTCGAATACAGCCCGCGCCGCCACTCCACAGGCTTGTCGCCATACGTGTAAGTCACCCGCTCCACCGACAGCAACGGCGTTCCCTCGGCGACCTGCAGTGCCTCGCTCACGCCGCGATCGGCCGCAACCGCACGGATGCGCTCCTGGGCACGGAGCATGCGCACACCGAAGCGGGTCTCGAACAGACTATAAAGAGAGCCATGCCAGCCCTGCAGGGTCTCGGCGGAAAGCCCCTGGAACACGTCACCCGGCAGATAGATCTCGTCGATCACCACCGGTCGATTGGTGAAGCGCAGCAAGCGGCGCACGATGATGATCGGCGCGCCGGGCTCGATCGCGAGCATTCGCGAGGCTTCCTGACCCGCCTTTGCGCGCCAGCAATCGAGAGGAAGGCTCTGCGGATGAGAGAGGTCACCATCCAGCGGCACCAGACGCAGGAAGCGGAACAGCGCGCGCGGATCATTGTGCGACGCAACGAACGTACCCTTGCCCTGCTTGCGTACGAGAAGGTTGTCGGCCGCCATCTCATCAATCGCCTTGCGTACCGTGCCCTGCGATACGCTGAAGCGCTGGGCGAGTTCCTGCTCGCTCGGGATTGCCTGACCCGGACGCCACTCACCCGCCTCAAGCGCCTGAAGAATCAAGGCCTTGATCTGTCGGTAAAGCGGGCTGAAGGTGGGCGATTCGTGTGACATGCGCGCATTTGAGCACAAAAATTCCAAATCGTCTATCCTCGGTCTTATGTCTTATATAAGACATAAGATGCCATTTGACATGCTCCGGACAAGTCTTTAGTATCCCCGCGCCTGTCGGGGTTCCGTCACGCCAGAGTCAGGTACCGCCCGGCGCGGTGGCATCGGGCCAGGTTCCAGTTCATCCAAGACCGTCTCACTCGAGGGAGTAATCATATGAGCAAAGCCCCCATGCGCGTTGCTGTCACCGGCGCTGCCGGCCAGATCGGCTACAGCCTGCTGTTCCGTATCGCCAGCGGCGAGATGCTGGGCAAGGACCAGCCCGTCATCCTTCAGTTGCTCGATTTGCCCCAGGCCCAGAAGGCCGTCAAGGGCGTCATGATGGAACTGGAAGACTGCGCTT
The DNA here is from genome assembly GCF_048321015.1 of Thauera sp. WH-2. Classification (NCBI taxonomy): domain Bacteria; kingdom Pseudomonadati; phylum Pseudomonadota; class Betaproteobacteria; order Rhodocyclales; family Zoogloeaceae; genus Thauera; species Thauera sp. WH-2. Next base: position 136,827 of record NZ_JBLWFG010000006.1, read on the forward strand.
TCCCGCTGCTCGCGGGCATGGTCGCCACCGACGACCCCAACGTCGCCTTCAAGGACGCCGACGTCTGCCTGCTGGTCGGCGCCCGCCCGCGCGGCCCCGGCATGGAGCGTGCCGACCTGCTGACCGCCAACGGCGCGATCTTCACCGTCCAGGGCAAGGCCATCGCCGAGAACGCCAAGGAAGACGTGCGCGTGCTGGTCGTGGGCAACCCCTGCAACACCAACGCCTACATCGCCCGCGCTGCCGCGATCAAGGTCGGCCGCACCAACCCGGCCAACTACCACGGCATGCTGCGCCTGGACCACAACCGCGCGCTGTCGCAGCTCGCCGCCAAGTCCGGCCGTGCAGTGTCCTCGCTGAAGAAGATGGTCGTGTGGGGCAACCACTCGCCCTCGATGTACGCCGACTACCGCTTTTGCGAGTCCAACGGCGACAGCGTCAAGGCGCTGATCAACGACCATGCCTGGAACAATGACGTGTTCCTGCCCACGGTTGGCAAGCGCGGCGCCGCCATCATCGAGGCGCGCGGTCTTTCGTCGGCGGCATCGGCTGCCAACGCCGCCATCGACCACGTGCATGACTGGGTACTCGGCTCGAACGACTGGGTCACCATGGGCGTTCCGTCCGACGGCTCCTACGGCATCCCCGAAGGCGTCGTGTTCGGCTTCCCGTGCGAGTGCAAGGACGGCCAGTTCAAGATCATCCAGGGCCTGGAGATCGACGAGTACTCGCAGGGCAAGATCAACATCACCCTGAAGGAACTCGAGGAAGAGCGCGCGGCCGTCGCCGACATGCTCAAGTAAGCACAACCGCCGCGCCTTGCCGCGACGGAGAAAGGGCCACGGGGTAGAATCCGGTGGCCCTTTTTTCATTGTGGCCGGCAGCGCCGAGAACGCGCGAAGCCTGCCCGCCAAGGAGACCCCGATGCCGCTACACCCGGACCAGGTTCTGTTCGCCGGCGAGAAGCCCTTCCCCGCCCTGCCCGCCGTGGACCACTACGCCGGCGCCGAGAAGCTGATGTTGAAGGCGCTGAAGCTGCAGCAGGAACTGGGCCCGGTGTTCGACATTACATGCGACTGCGAGGACGGCGCGCGCGCGGGGGCCGAAGCCGAGCACGCACGCATGGTGGTCGAGGTCGTGAATGGCGCAGACAACCATTTCGGACGGGTCGGCGCACGCATCCATGACATTACGCACGGCCACTGGCAAAGCGACCTCGAGATCCTGGTCGGTGGTGCTGGCCGCCGCCTGGCCTTCGTGACGATCCCCAAGGTGCGCTCGGCCGCCGATGCTGCGGCGCAGATCGACGAACTGCGCCGCATCGAAGCTGCGTGCGGTCTCCAGCGCGCGTTGCCCGTCCATGTGCTGATCGAAACCCATGGCGCCCTGCGCGAAGCCTGGGACATCGCGGCACTCGACGGCGTCGAGTCACTCGACTTCGGCCTCATGGACTTCGTCTCCGGCCACCATGGCGCTATCCCGGGCAGTGCGATGAAGAGTCCGGGACAGTTCGAGCACCCGCTCATCGTGCGTGCAAAGGCCGACATCGCCGCGGCAGCACTCGCCAATGGCGTGGTGCCCTCGCACAACGTCACCACCGAACTCCAGGACGTGGCCGTGATCCGCCACGACGCCGAGCGCGCACGGCGCGAGTTCGGCTACCTGCGCATGTGGAGCATTCACCCCAACCAGATCCTCCCGATCATCGCCGCCATGCAGCCCGACTTCACCGAGGTGACTGAAGCCGCAGCAATCCTGGGGGCAGCGCAGGACGCCGAGTGGGGGCCGATCCAGCACCAGGGCCGACTGCACGACCGCGCCTCCTACCGCTATTACTGGGAGTTGCTGCAGCGCGCGCGCCACACCGGCATGGAGATCCCGGACGACACGCGGCACCGCTTCTTCGCCCTGTGAGCGCCTGGCGCGCCCTCAGCCGGGGACACAGGCCCTTGTACGCCCCCAGCCCGATCCTTGCGCCACAGTCCGTCGTATCATCGCCTTCTCCCGAAAATCCGCGCCCCAGCATCATCAGGCGCCTGGCCTTCCAAGCATGATCGGTCCACAACACCTTCCCCTTCTGCTGCTCTTTGGCCTGATGCTTCCGGTCACGGCAATGGTGCCCGTGCTGCCCGATTTCACCGCGCAGCGCTTCCCCGGCCTGGGACAGTTCGCCAGCCATCTTTTCATGTCGATCAACATGATCGGCGCACTCCTTGGCGCGCCGATCGCTGGCCTGCTTTCGGACCGTCTGGGGCGACGCAAAGGCCTCGCCGTCGCGGCGCTCTCGATCAACGGGGCCACCCTGCTCGGCATCGCATGGGCATATGCGAACACCGAGCACTACGGGGTGCTGCTCGCCCTTCGCTTTCTCGAGGGTTTCGCGCACATGTCTGCGCTGTCCCTGCTGATGGCGCTCGGCGCCGACCACGCCGGAAAAGCCGGACTCGGAGCACGCATGGGCGCAGTCGGGGCCTCCATCAGCCTGGGGGTGGCAGCAGGCGCGCCATTGGGCGGCTTCGTCGGCGGGCTGGATCCACTGTGGGTACCGCTGGCGGGCGGCGCGCTATCGATCGCGCTCGCACTCGCCGGCCTCATCGGTCTGCACGACAGCGCCCACACTCGCCCTCGCATGGCTGCCGCCGAGATCGTCGGAACCCTGCGCCGGCGCCGGCAGTTGCTGATCCCGCTCGCATTCTCCTTTGCCGACCGGCTCACCGTCGGCTTCATTGTATCGACGCTGTCGCTCTACCTCGGCCTGGTGATCGGCTTCGACGCGCGCCAGATCGGTCTGGCGATGGCGGCCTTCCTGGTGCCTTTCTCGGTGCTGACCTACCCCGCCGGCCACCTGTCCCGGCACCTCGATCCGCTACTGATGATGGTGACCGGCAGCGTCCTGTATGGCATCTTCCTCGCCGTGCTGGCTTTCCTGCCCGGCGAATCGATCGCCACCGCGATGGCGGTCGGTGGCGTGATCGCCGCGCTGATGTACGCGCCGTCCCTAGTGCTTGCGGCCCAGTACGGGGGCACCGACTGCCGCGCCAGCGCGCTCGCTGCATTCAACATGGCGGGCTCGCTCGGCTTCGCCGCAGGCCCCGTGATCAGCAGCGTCCTGCTCGCGTTTTTCGGGCTGTTCATGGCCAAGGCCTACGCCCCCGTGTTCGTCATCATCGGGATGATCGAGGTGGTGCTCGCGGTCACCGTGCTGATACTGGCGCGTCGCGGGTACCTGAACGAGCAGGCTACTGCGTCCTGATGCGGCGAGTCAGCTTGCACCGCCCTGCGCCTGTGCGGCCGGCTCCACGCCTGCCGGCTCATCATATTCCGCGCATGCCGAAAGTCCATCCACGCGCGGGCGCACGAACACCACGCCCAGCCGCACACTCACCAGCACGAACGCCACCACCCAGGCCATGCCGGACAAGCCCTGCAACATCGCCGCTGGGGTATCCGGCAGGCCCGATGCCGCACGCAGAAGCGCTGCCAGCACGATCAGCCCCGCAGCTGCGCCTACCCAGGGCCGCTCGTCGAGCGGATAGCCCGCATGGGTACGTCCGGCAATGCACAACACAGCAAAGATGGACAAGCCCATCGCACCCACAGCGAGCAGATGCGTCCCCGCGCTGGGGGCCACTGGCGCGCCCAGATGCCCCAGCCCAAGCAACAGGTAGCCCAGCGCAAGGAGCCAGTACACCGCGTAGAGCATGAAGGCCCAGCGTGTAAACAGCGCCCGCCCGACATGCCAGTCATTGAGCAGGTTGAACAGCGCCGCGGCTGCTCCCAGGCCGAGCCAGCCGGTGATCGGGGACTGCGGAATCAGGAACTCCGCCGCGGTGTAGAGCACGATTGCAGAGATCGCCAGATTGCGCCGCGGCGGACGGGCACGATAGGACGGCAGCTCGAGTTCCGCATCCTCGTCGTGGCGCAGCGCACGCGCCGGCAGGCGGCGCGCGCGCTCGGCATCGAGCGCGTCGTTCATGACCCGCATGGAGATTCGGCTCATCGCCACCACGATCAGGGTCATCATCACCCCCAGGCCCACCAGCACCCAGCGCATCGGATACTCGCCACGCAGCACGTCCACATGGAAGCCGGCGAGCGCCACCGCCATCGCCAGCAGCCCCCACAGAAAGCCGAGCTGCCGACGCTCGGGGTCGCGCCACAGACGCGGTGCGAGCAGCGCGAACAGCGCGCATGCGAAGCCGACATTCAACAACGCTGAGGGCAGATTCCCCACCCACTCGATCCCCGTCACCGCAGCCAGCCCGCCCGACAGCCAGAAGGCCGCTCGGCCTGCAAGCCACAACAGCACGAAGTTCAGCGCCACACGCGGCGCAAAGGGCGGCGTGGCGGTGAACTCCGGCACCGCGGTGAGCAGAAAGCCCGCCACTGCGGCAAGCCCGAAGCCGAACATCAGCTCGTGCGCATGCCACACGAAAGGTCCGCCCGCCACGGCCGGCAGCGGCAATCCAAAACCAAGAAAGCCGGTCCATCCGAGTACCACCAGCACGGCGTAAAGCGCGGTGAGGAGAAAGAAGGAACGGAACCCGCACATGAACAGCGGCAATCCATCCAGCCGCGCAATCCAACTGGGACGATCGTCCGGGGATTGCGCCGCATTCGTCATCGCTTCATGCATGCTCATGCTCCACAGCGCTTGCCGCCCTGAACCGCGATCAGACCCGCCGAAGGCGACACCAGGCGCAGGCCCGAGGCGCCGCCCGGGCGTTCGACGCCGCCGCGCGCCCCTTGGGGGGAGGACCCTTCCACCACCACCACGGGTGGCATGCCGAAGCTCTCCCGCACCGCAGGCGTCTGCAGCAACTCGGCGGTGTGGTGATAGACCCAGGCGTCATCGCGCCGGGCCGCGGGTCGGTCGAGCTCGAAACGGCACACGATGCGACCGGGTTCAGGCGCCATCACAAGAATCGCATCCGACAAGCGCACCGCCTCCATCAGGTCATGGGTGATCATCAGCACGCCCATGCCACGCTCGGCCTGGTGGTCGAGCAGCAAGCGATAGAGCTCTTCCTTGAGGCCGACGTCGAGCGCCGAGAAAGGCTCGTCGAGCAGGAGCAGCTCGGGCGCGAGCACCAGCGCACGCGCCAGCGCCACCCGACTCTGCATGCCACCCGAGAGCTGATGCGGGAACTTGTCGAGGTCGCGATGCGCGAGCCCCAGACGCAGCGCCAGCGCGCGCGCGCGGAAATGGCGTTCGGCGCGTTTGACGCCCGCCGCCTTGAGGCCGAGGGCAACGTTGTCGAGCGCAGTCTTCCACGGCAGCAAACGCGGCTGCTGGAACATGAAGGCGGTCGAGGCGAAGCCGTTGTCCACCCGCCCCTCCTGCACAGTCAGCAGGCCAGCGGCCAGGTGAAGCAGGGTAGTCTTGCCACAGCCCGACGGCCCGACCAGCGCGACGACCTCACCCGCCCGCACCCGGAAATGGATGCCCGAGAGCACCTCATCGCGCGCAAAGGCGTGGGCAAGGTCGTGCACCCGCAACTCGGCGCGCGGCGCCGGGGCGGAGAGGCCAGCCGCGGAACCGGCGGATCGCGCCGCCCCCTCCTCCACCGGGCCGCCCTCCGTGACGGCGAGCACACCCAGGCTTCGGCTCGTGAATGGATTGGCCAGTGTCTTCATGCGCCCTGCATCCTCCAGCGTTCGACCTCGCGCTTGATCGGCTCCAGCACCAGGTACTCCACGGCGAGCAGCAGGCAGACCACGGCTGCGATCCAGGCCATGGTGGCAGAGGTATCCAGGTGCGAGCGCGACACCGCGAGCGCAGCGCCCACGCCGTCCTGTGTGGCGAGCAGCTCGGCCATCACCACCACCTTCCATGACGTACCGAGCGCCGCGATCCAGGCCGGAAACAGATAGGAGACCACATGCGGCAGATAGACGTCGGTGAGCATCATCCGGCGCGGCAGGCGAAAGGCTTCCGCCATGCCATGGAGCTGGTTGTCCAGCGTGCGCGTGCCCTGCAGGGCACCAATGAAGATCACCGGAAAGGACGCCACGAACACGGTGAACACCGGCGTGCCGTCGCTCGCACCGAACCACAGCATTGCCAGCACCAGCCAGGCGATCGGCGGCGTGCCCATCAGCACGGTGACAAGTGGGCGCGACATCATCGACGCCGTCATCGACAGCCCGGCGATCAGGCCAAGGACGCTGCCGGCGACCACCGACAGCGCATAACCGGTGAGCGCGCGGCGTGCGGTGGCAGCCAGTTCAGGCCAGGCCGCGCCGCTGTCGATCAGGCCCCACAGCGTAGCGAAGGCCGAGCGCGGGTCGGGCATCACCAGCGGGCCGTAAACGAGGCTCACCGCCTCCCAGGCGGCGAGCAGCAGAAAGAGGCTGGCGATCGCACCCCAGCCGCTCCACAGGTAGGCAGGCAGGCCAGCCAGCCAGGCACGCAACAGGTTCATTGCGGCCTTGCTCCACCGTAGAATCCCTCATCCGGCAGCTTGCCGCCGACCAGCGCCGGGTTCTTCGCCACCAAGTGGCCGAACATGAACTCCAGCTCTGCGCGCGCGTCCGCAATGGGAACCGCCTCGAGCTGGCTGACCGCGATGGAGTCCGCAACCGCTTCTGGACTGAGCATGTCGATGCGTGCCGCAACCGCCTTGCCACAGGCGTCGGCGTTCTCCTTGCACCACTTCAGCGAGCGTGCGTACTCGGCCGCGATGCGCGCCACCAGTGCGGGCCGGTCACGCAGTGCTCCCATCACTGCGATGCCCGCCTGCGGAATGCGCGCCTCGCGAGCAAACACCCTGCCCCACTCCTGCTGCAGGTCCACGCTGCGATGCAGTTCGGGCGCAACCACGCTGAGCGGGAAGGACCCGGTCTTGCGCAGCGCCATCGAGGCCGCCGGTTCGGCGAGCAGCGCGTGGTCAACGCGGCGCATCACCAGCAGTTGCATCGCATCCACCGGGCTTGCAACGTAGCGCAGCTGCAGGTCTTTCCGCACATCCATGCCCTGCTGCTCGGCAAGCAATTGCAGCACGATGTCAGGCATGTCACCGCGGAAGGGCATCGCCAGCTCCTTGCCGCGCAGGTCGGCCAGCGTCTTCAGCGTCGGGTCGCGCGACACCAGCCACAGCACGCCCCACGTCGATACGTTGATGAGTTGCAGCTTGGCGCCGCGGTTGTACAGATTCGCGGCAACGTTGGTCGGCATGGCCAGCACGTCGGCACGCCCGTCGAGCGCCATCACGCGCAACTGGTCGGGGTCGCGCCAGGGCACGAACTCGACCACCTCGGCGACATCGTTCAGCGCGCCCGAATCGACCATGTGAATGAGCGCATTCGACACCGACGCCGAAGGCCCGGCCAGGGTCAGCTTGGGCAGCTTATCCGCCTGGGCGTGGACGATGCCGGTCACGAGCAGGAAGGCACATACCACGCACACGTGCATGAGCGCCCGCGTCCACGCCGGAAGCGCAAGGCCGCGCCGCGGCGGGACGGACGCCGCCGCCCCCGCATCGGACCGGTCTGCGCGCGCAGAGCAGGCAGCCGATCGATCCACGAAGAGGAGGCCGCGTCGCGGACCCTCTTGGTGACCCTCGTGATGGAGGCTGGGGCGGCGGTCATGCATGTCAGAAGCTCCCGTTCAGGCTGAGTGCGATACCGCGGCCGGGCGCGGCGAGTTCGTTCCCCGAGACCCCCTCGGTCTGGTGCTCGTGATAGCGCTTGTCGGCCAGGTTGGTCAGCTGAACCGCCAGCCCGGCCGACTCGAAGGCGCCGACCTTGCCGAAACGCCAGCCGAACTCGGCGTCCGCGGTGACGAAGCCGGCGGTTGCGTTCTCGGCGCCGTTGGAGAACTTCGTCGCGATGCGATCCTGCTCGGCGACCGCACGCAGTTGAGCACGCCACCAGAAACCACGCTCAGCGGGCTGCCCGATCCCCAGCGTCAGCTCGGGCGCAGGCATCTGGAACAGGGGCTCATCATCCTGATGGTTCTTGCCACGCAGCCAGGTGAAACCAGCGTCGGCGACGAAGGCACCGACCGGCATGCTGGCACTGCCCTCAATGCCGTAAATGGAGACCTTGTCGAGGTTCTCGGTGAGCTTGAAAGGCAGACCGTTCTGGGGGTGATTCGTCCCGGTGATCCGCCCCGCAATGTAGTCATCGATCCGGGTGTAGAAGGCCGCGATCTGGTACTGCAGGCCGGCGCCACCCTGCTTGAAACCAAGTTCCAGACTGGTGGACACCTCGGCATCCAGCTGGGGGTTTCCAACGTGGTAATACCCGTCACCGCGCGCCGAATCCTCGAAACGCTCACGCATGTCGGGGGCACGATAGGCGCGACCGAGATTGGCGTAGGCGCTCAGGTTGTCATTCAGCGGCTGGATGGCACCGATCGACCACGAAAGATTGTTGTCCGTCTTGTCGAGCCCGGTCGTCTGCGTCATGCCCTTGCGCGCCGCATCGCCCTTCACCCGATCAAAACGGGCGCCGGCAACAATGCGGGTTTCGCCGATCGCGAACTCGTCCTGGACGAACACCCCCGCGGATTCGATCTCACCCTTGTTGAACGGATCATTCCGCATGTTGTTGTTGAATGCCGGAGGGTTGTTGTCGATGTAGCGCTCGGGATCGCCCCGCATACGCCATGTATCGGCACCCACCGTCAGCAGGTGGTTGTCGCCCAGCGGAAAGAGATATTTCGCCTTCGCACCATCGGTCACGAAGGTCACGTCGTTGCGCACGTAGTCGCGCTGCCGCGTGGACGAGAACGCACGAATCTGACGGAAAACCTCCTGACGATAGACCTCGGCTGACAGCGTACCCTCGCCCAGGCGCGCATCCACGCCGAGCTCGTAGAGCTCGCGGCGCTGCTCGGGGGAATGGATTGTGGCCGTACCGAGCGGAGCGGGGATGCCCGCGCCCGTGCGCGCCGACCCCGGATACCAGACATCCTCATCCTGATGCCGCTGCAAGTTCACCCGCAGCGTAAGGTCCTCGTTCAGCTTGTGCTTGTACTTCGCCAGCAGGGTGTCGGACTGGTAGCCGGTGCGATCCTCTCGACCGTCCGGGCTGCGATAGTCCTCCACGTCGCGCCCGGCCACGCCCAGCACCAGCGCACTGTTCTCGCTGGAGCGCGTCAGCAGCGCGGCCCCGGCGACGCCCTTGTCCACGCTGGAGAAGCGCGCGCCGATGCGGCCACCGAGCTTCTCCTCCGCGCTGAAGCCGACGTCGGGCGTGATCAGATTGACCACCCCGCCCATCGCGCCGCTGCCGTACAGCACCGAGCCGGGGCCCTTGACCACCTCGGCACGCTCGAGCAGACCGAGGTCGAGGAAGGAGGCGATTGCGCCCTGCGGTTGGGCGGAGTTCATGCGCACGCCGTCGACCATCACCACCACGCTTTCCTTCTTGAGCCCGCGCAACACCGGGTTCTGCCCCCAGGCGCCATCGGACTGGACCGCCAAGCCAGGCTTGCCGCGCAGCAGCTCGCCTGCCACGGCACCGGTCGCGCCCGGGGCGCGCAGGATCTCGACCGCCTGCGGCGTCTCGAGCGCTTCGGCGGCGTAGCCCTTGGCGGTGACGAGCTGCGTGTCGAGCACGGTTTCCGCCTGCAGCTGGGTCGCAAGGGAAGTCAGGAAGAGACCGAGCAAGGCAGCGGTCAGCGGGCGCAGGCGAAGAACCATCGAAAGCTCCGGAAATGTAGGGTTACGGGCTGGCTGGCGACGGCTGGCTTGCCCTGCATCTGTATTTACGGAAGCGATGATATATCAGACGCGAATCATTCGCATTTGCTTTCGATCAAACATTGTGCTGTTTGTGCAACAAATTCGCCGCGTATGATCCTGTCGAAGACAATCCATCGCGCACAGCACGCCGGGCAACGAGCGGCTCGCGCGACACGTATGGAGAACCATCGAGGATGAAGCTGTCCCGCCTATGGAGACCGCACGACCGCCGTTTCTGGCTGCTGATCGTGCTGAACCTGCTGTCCGCGGCATTGACCTGGGCGATGCGCGCCTACCCGCTCACCGCGACCGCGAACACGGTCGCCGGATTGATGGCGCTGGCCAACGCCGTGCTGGGTATTCTGGTCGCGATCGACCTGTTGCGCGACGACCGTGACGACGAAGCGCTCAGGAACCGGGAGTGAGCCTGTCCGTGCGCGCCACGCCCAGCGCCGGCGTCCGCATCTCGGGCCCAGCCCCCGCCTGAGCGGGCGCTGCGCCCGAGATGCCCGCCGCCTCGGAACCCCAATTCACCACCTCGATGCGTCCGTCGTAGTACTCGACGATGGCGCTGCAGGTATCCACCCAGTCGCCGCAGTTAAGGTAGCGCACCTTGCCGATGCGCCGATCCGCGGGCCAGTGGATGTGGCCGCACACCACACCATCCACACCGCGCAGGGAGGCCGCGTGGGCCACGGCATCCTCGAAGTCGAAGATGAAGCTCACCGCCTTCTTCACCTTCTGCTTCGCATAGCCTGCGAGCGACCAGTAGCCGGGCCGCCGCAACAGACGCCGAACGCGCGAGATCAAAAGGTTGATGCGCACCAGCGTGTCGTAGCCGACGTCCCCCAGCACCGCGACCCAGCGGTGGTGGCGAGTGACCTGATCGTATTCATCGCCATGCACAAGAAGGTAACGGCGGCCATCCAGCCCCTCGTGAATCCACTCGGACTCGACGCGGATATCACCGAAGGCGACACCCGCGTACTCGCGCAGGGCCTCGTCATGATTTCCCGGGATGAAAAACACCTGGCAACCATGCCGCGCACGACGCAGCACCTTCTGTACCACCGTATTGTGCAGGGACGACCATTGGACGCTGCGATTCATCGCCCAGAAGTCGATGATGTCTCCGAGCAGGTACAGATACTCGGACTCGTGCTCCTTCAGAAAGGCCAGCAGGCGCTCGGCCTGACAGGCGCGGGTACCGAGATGGACATCGGAGATGAAGATCGTGCGCACGCTCTGCATCAGGCGTCGGCTCCCCGGACACGTGCCGGCGCGTGCGCGACGGCCGCAGGCGCGAGCCCCGGCCGCCAGATGCGCAACAGCGCCTCTGCAAAGCGGTCGTTCACCCGTTCCCAGTCGATCCCCTCCGCGCTGCTGCGCGCGGCAGCACCCAACTGGGCACGCAGCTCATCCGCACAGGCCAGATGCACCGCCCGCTCCACGAAACCATCCGCATCCCCCAGCGTGGCAAGCCCACCATTGCCGAGATCACGGATCACCTCGGAGGCCGCCGCATAGTCGTACGCAAGCACGCACAGGCCACTCGCCATGGCCTCGAGCGTGACGTTGCCGAAGGTTTCGGTCTGGCTCGGGAAGAGGAACAGATCCGCCGAGGCATAGTGCGCGGCAAGATCCTCTCCGTGGCGCATGCCGGCAAACACGACCTGCGGATGTTCGCGCGCCAGCGCACCGCGCAGCGGGCCGTCGCCGACCAGGATCAGGCGCGCGTCCGGGCGTTGCCGGCGGATCTCGGAGAAGGCGCGCAGGACAAGGGCAAGATTCTTCTCGGGCGCGATACGGCCCACGCACATCACGGCGAGCGCACCGGGTGCCAGACCCCAGCTGCGGCGCAGGGCATCGTCGCGGCGCGTAGGCGAGTAGAGCCGGGTATCGACCCCGCGCGAGATCACCTCGACCCGGTCGTAGCCGCGCGCGGACAACTGGGCTGCAAGTGCCGCAGTGGGGACGAAGGTGATCGCGGTGCGATTGTGGAAGCGGCGCAGGTAGGCTGCCACCGGCTGGCGCAGCCACGCCATTCCATAATGGCTGCTGTAATGATCGAAGTTCGTATGAAAGTCGGACGTGACGGGAATGCGCAGCTTGTTCGCCGCCGTGACCGCGGTCCAGCCGAGCGGTCCTTCGGTGGCGACGTGTACAAGGTCGGGGCGGCCCACCGTCCACTCCCGGATCAGCCGCGCACGCGCAGGCAGCCCCAGCTTCAACCCCTCATAGCGCGGCAAGCGCAGGCTGCGCGACAGCACCTCATCGAGCACACCACCCCGCAGCGCCGTGTCGGAGGGCGTCTGGCGCGGACGCACCAGCTGCAGCGAATGACCGCGTTCGATCAAGCCATCGACCATGCGCCGCAAGGTCATCGCGACACCGTTCACCTCGGGCGGCCAGGTCTCGGTAACCAGCGCGATACGCAGCCGCGGCGCCACTCCGAGCTCTTCGGTCGTGTAGTCGAGTGTTCTCATGGCGCTGCAGCATAGGCGGCGCACGAGACAACGACGTTACGCGCGTCTTGCCGTCAGGTTACGAGGATGGCTGCTACAGGCACCCCTTCAGTGCCCACCCCCCGGACCGGCGGCCAGCGCGTCCAGAATCCCGGCGTCGTGATCGTAGATGTCGTTGCGTAGCAGCAGGCGTCCGGAAGCGTCGAGCGCTGCGGTGCTGTAATGCAGCAACACCCTCACCTCACGCCCGACCGGCAGCGTGCGCGTGCGGCCGCTGTCAAGCGCGGCCGCCAGCGCCGCCGGCCCCCAGTGGTCGGCATCGTCGAGCAACAGCACGGCAAGCTCTTCCGGTTGCTGAACACGCACGCATCCCGAGCTGAGCGCGCGCTCCGCGCGACCGAAGAGCGCGCGCGCATTGGTGTCGTGCAGGTAGATCGCGTAGCGATTCGACAACGAAAACTTGATGCGACCGAGCGAGCCCTGCGCGCCCGACGCCTGCACGATCATGTAAGGAAAACCGCCACGCCGGGCACCGCTCCAGTCGATCGAAGCCGGATCGATCGTCTGACCACTACGGTCGACCACGTGCATGCGGTGGCTCTCCAGGTAGTCGGGATTGTGCACCACGCCGGGAATCACGTCCTCGCGCAGGATGGTTGGCGGCACCACCCATTTGGGATTGAGCACCAGATTCACGACGCTGTCGCGCAGCGAGGGCGTCTTCCGCGTCGGCCGCCCCACGATGACCTTCGACGACCAGGCGCTGCGGCCACCCAGCACGAGGTCCGCACGGTAGCCAACGATATCCACGTACAGCCGATCGCCCTCCAGATCGGCCGCCACCCAGCGCAAGCGCTCGAGGTTCGCACGAACCTGCCGCGCACGCTCTGCGGGGCTGGTGTTGAGCGCGCGCAGGGTCTGGGCGCCGACGATGCCGTCGGCCTCCAGCCCATGGCGTTCCTGGAAACGCTCCACCGCCGCCGCAAGCAGCGCGTCGAAGCGCGCTGGGTCGGCGGCGTCGAGCCCCTCCTCGCCGTCGGCCTGAAGGCGCGCGCGCAGGGCCGGAACCCGGACACTGCTTTGACCGGGGCGCAGGGTGGAGCCACCCGGCACCTTGGGCCAGTCGCCCAGCGCTGCCAGGCTCTGATAGGTGGCAAGCGCCCTGCGCAAGGCTCGGTACAACGGGACTGCGGGGGCCTGCGCTTCGATTGCGGCGCGCAGGTCTGCGGCGTCGAGAACGCGCGCCAACTCGCCAGCGAGCTGGTACGGGTTCGGCACCGGCGTGTAGTTCCACTCACGGTACAGCGTGCGCGGATCCACCTTGCCATACCGGAGCTGGCGCACGAGCTCGGCCAAGGTGTCCGTCAGCACGAGCTCACGATCCACGCGCTCGACCGGATCATCGGGCACAGCGCGCAGCATGCGAAGCCGCTGCGGGCGGAAATCCTGCGGATCGAGGCCATGCGTCGCAGCCTGTTCGATCGCGGACAGCAACGCCGAGGCACGCTCCGGATCGCCCCACAGGGGTCGATAGCCGCGCCCCAGGTACAGCAACGCGGTGGTTTCATCCGCCGCCGCGGAGCGCAGCGCGAGGCGCTGCTCGATGAGCGCCGCGATCGGATCCATCGCGCCATCCGGCGCAGATTCCACCGAAGCCGGGCCGCCCGCGGCCCACGCCACATCATCCGCCCGTACCTGCGCCGCAAGCACCATCAGCACGCTACAGGCCGCAAGCGTTACAAAACTTTTGCCCAAACGGGCGCCGCTTTCGTTTAGGATTCGGCGCTCAAGTGCTTGTTCGGATTGCTTATTATCCATGTCGAAGATCATCCTGGACCACGCCGCACCCCAACGCCGCCTGTTCCTCAAAGGCCTTGCCGCGCTGCCGCTCGGCCTGTCTGCCGCGCCCTTGCATGCGGCAAAGACGGAACGTCACCTCGGCTTTCGCCACACCCACACCGAAGAACGCCTGCATCTCGCATTCCGCAACCACCACGGTTACATCGAGCCTGCGCTCAAGCGCATGAACTGGCTGCTGCGAGACTTCAGAACCGGAGAGTCTACACGCATGGACCCTCGGCTCTATGACATGCTTCACGCAATCAGCATCGCATGCGGCGGCGACACCTTCGAGATCATTTCCGGTTACCGCTCCCCCAAGACCAACAACATGCTGCGCAAAACGCGCGGCGGCGGCGTAGCCAAGCGCAGCCTGCACATGGACGGCAAGGCGATCGACATCCGCCTGGTCGGCGTCGACACGATCCGCGTGCGCGACGCGGCAATCGCGCTGGACGCCGGTGGCGTTGGCTATTACCCGGAGTCGGATTTCGTGCACATCGACACCGGCCCGGTCCGGAGTTGGGGCCCCAAGAAGGCCTGAGCACTTCAGCCGACGAGCAGGAACCCCCACACCACGGCAGCGTTGAGCAAGGCGATCAGCACTGCTGCGCTGCCGACGTCCTTCGCACGCTTCGCGAGCAGATGCCGCTCCAGCGATACACGGTCGACCGTGGCTTCGATTGCGGAGTTCAGCAACTCGACCACCAGCACCAGCAGCACCGAGCAAATCATCAGCGCGCGCTCCAGGCCCGACTCGCCCAGCCAGACGGCGAGCGGAATGGCAACGACCGCCAGCCAGATCTCCTGCCGGAAGGCGTCTTCATGGCGGTATGCCGCAGCGAGTCCATCCCGCGAATAGTTGAAGGCGTTCCATATCCGGCGTAAACCGGTCTTGCCCTTGTACGGACTTTCCATGCTGGCATTCCATCGCGGCTGAAAAAAGCTGCGCGATCATGCCACGAAAGATGTGAAGCGCCATCGTTGCGGGCAAGGCGAGAGGGGTAACAATTACACAAACACGGGCGAAACTTGCGTCAATGCCACATTCGACGGCAAACGCCATGGACGCCGCAACGCGCCTGCTATAGTTTCTCCCTCCCGGAGATCCGCCGCAGGGAGCCCCCGCCCCGCAGCGCACGAAAAACGACAAGACCACTCAGGACGGCACATGGCAGGCAGGATCGGACGCTTCGAGATCAGACGCGAACTGGGACGAGGCGCGCAGAGCGTGGTACATCTCGCCTGGGATCCGCAACTCGAGCGCGAGGTCGCGCTCAAGACCCTGCACTACGCGCCCGAACGCGGCCCCGACACCGCCACCCTGCTCGCGGAGGCACGCTCGGTGAGCCGTCTGCGCCACGCGGGGATCGTGCCTGTGTTCGAGGCGGGAGAAGAGAACGGCACGCCTTACCTGGTGTTCGAATACGTGCCCGGCCGCAGCCTGGCCGAGTTGATGCACCAGCGCGGCGCCTTGCCCGCGCACGAGGCGGTGACGCTGATGCGCGGCGTGCTGACCGCCCTCGGTGCAGCGCACACACAAGGCATTGTTCACCGCGACCTGAAGCCGAGCAACATTCTCATCGACGCGGATGGCAGGCCGCGGGTCATGGATTTCGGCATCGCACGGCGGGTGGACGATCCTTCTGCGCGCCAGGGACTCTCGGGCACACCGGGCTACATGGCACCCGAATACATCGAGCGGCGCGAGATCGGCCCGCAAAATGACATCTACGCGGCAGGCGTCCTCCTCTTGGAACTGCTCTCGGGCCGACGGGTGCACCGCGAAGCCGACCCCCGACGCCTGCTCGAGCACACCTGCACCAACGCGGTGACGCTCCCCCCCGGCGGAGCCCCGATCGACGACGCCCTGGTTGCGATCGCACTGCGGGCCGCCGCCCTTGCCCCTGAGACGCGCTTCGGCAGCGTCGACGCGTTTCAGGCCGCACTCGAGGCCTGGCAGACGCCCCAGGTCGAAGAAGACAGCACCGAGGCCGCACGCCCGGGCGCAATGGAGTTCCTGCTGCGCCGCATGAAGCATCGCGGAGACTTCCCCGCCCTCTCCGAGTCGGTGGTTGCGATCAACCGCATCGCTTCAAGTGAATCGGAGAACGTCGGTACGCTTTCCGGCCTGATCCTGCGCGACTTCTCGCTCACCAACAAGTTGCTCCGCCTTGTGAACTCGGCGCAGTATCGCCCTGCAGGCGGCGGGCAGATCAGCACCATTTCGCGCGCGATTGTCGTGCTCGGCTTCGACGCGGTGCGCAACATCGCCATCACCGTGCTGCTGTTCGAGCACATGCAGAACAAGGCCAACGCCGACCACTTGCGCGAGGAGTTCCTGCGTGCCTGCCTGGCCGGTCTGTTCGCGCGTGATCTGGCGGCACGGTTGCGCATCCGCGAGACCGAGCAGGCATACATCTGTGCGGTATTCCACAACCTGGGGCGCCTGCTGTGCCAGTTCTACTTCCCCGAGGAGAGTCAGGACATCCGCCGCCTCATGCAGCAAGCGGGCTGTAGTGAGGAAGCCGCGGCCGTCCGCGTGCTGGGGGCAAGCTTCGACGAGCTGGGGATCGCCCTCGCACGCAGCTGGGGTTTCCCGGAGCTCATCCAGCGCAGCATGGAGAAGCTGCCCGCTGACCGACCACACCGCGCCAAGAACGCAGAAGAGCGGCTGTGCGCCCTCGCGGCCTGTGCGAACGAGTACTGCGATGCATTCAGCCAGCTGGCGCCCGCCGAGCGCGAGCGGGCGATGCGGGCGATCACGAAGCGCTTCTCGGACGCCGTGCCGCTCGACCTGAAGGGGGTCGGAGAGGTTTTGTGCGGAGCCGCACAGGAGATCGAAGAGCTCGCCAACGTAATCCAGCTCGACCTCAAGCAGACCCACATCGGTCGCCAGTTGCGCCAGTTCGTCGAGGCCGCGTCCTCCGACGAGGGACCAAGGCCCAGCACCACCGAGATACCGAGTACCGTGCTGCTGGAACAGTCCGGCCCGGTCGAAGGCGCACCTCAAGGGCACAAGGCGCCCGACGCACAGGCGCTGCTCAGCTCCGGCATTCAGGACATCAGCAACACGCTGGTCGAGGACTTCAAGCTCAACGACGTACTGCGCATCATCCTCGAAACCATGTACCGCGCCATGGGCTTCAAGCGGGTGATGCTGTGTGTGCGCGATGCACGCAGCAACAGCATGACCGGCCGTTTCGGCTTCGGCCCCGACGCCGGCGAACTCGCAAAGAAGCTGCACTTCAGCCTCTCGGCGCATCCCGATAACGTGTTCAATGTGGCCACCGCAAAGGGCGTGGACATCCTGATCTCGGACATTGACGAGCCGAAGATCGCGCCGCGCATCCCCGAATGGTTCCGCAAATCCGTCCCCTCGCGGACCTTCGTGCTCTTTCCCCTCATGATCAAGGGCCGCCCCATGGCGCTGATCTACGCTGACAAGGATTGCGCGGGCGACATCCGCATCAGCGAGCAGGAACTCGCCCTGCTGCGCACGCTGCGCAACCAGGCCGTGCTCGCGATCAAGCAGACGGGCTGAAGGTATCCGCGCCCGGTCCGACTCAGGCCGGGTCCAGGCGCAGAATCCGTCCCTCGCTCTCCTCGAGCAGCCAGAGATGCCCATCCGGCCCCTGGCGCACGTCGCGCACGCGCTGGCCGATGTCGATGCGCTCCTCGTGGATCACCCGATCGCCGTCGAGCACCAGGCGCGCGACAAGCTGGAACTTGAGTGCCCCGACAAACAAGTTCCCCTTCCATTGCGGAAACACCTCACCGGTGTAGAAGGCCATGCCCGAGGGCGCGATCGACGGCGTCCATTGCGTCAGCGGGGGTTCCACATCGGACCGGGCCGTACCTTCGCCGATTCGGGTCCCGATCACGTATTCGCGCCCGAAGGTGATCACCGGCCAGCCGTAGTTACGGCCGGCAAGCACCTTGTTGAGCTCATCCCCGCCCTGCGGGCCATGCTCGTGCGCCCACAGGTCGCCGGTCAGCGGATGCAGCGCCGCACCCTGCACGTTGCGGTGCCCGTAGGACCACAGATGGGCGCCCGCATCGCCGCGGCCGACGAAGGGGTTGTCCTGCGGAACACGCCCATCGGGGCGGATGCGGACCACCTTGCCGAGGTCGCTCTGCAGCCACTGCGCCCGCTCGCGCAGGTGATATCGGTCGCCCAGCGTCACGAACAGGTTGCCTGCACGATCGAACACCAGACGCGAACCCCAGTGGAGGTTCCCTCCCGGGCTTTCGTTCTGGGCGAAGATGACCTCCACCTCCTCCAGGCGCATCGCATCGAGGTCGAGCCGGGCACGGGCCACCGCAGTACGCGCTCCGCCGTCGGTCGGCTGCGCGAAGGACAGGAAGAGGGTCCGGTCCTGCACGAAGTCCGGGCTCAACACCACATCGAGCAAGCCGCCCTGTCCCCTCGCATGCACCGCAGGGACGCCAGGCAGTGGCGGCGAAACGGTGCCTTCGCGCGTGACGACGCGCAGACGTCCGGGGCGCTCGGTGACCAGCATGCGCCCGTCGGGAAGGAAGGCTAGCGACCAGGGATTCTCTAGCCCCGTCGCCACTTCGACGAGCTTGACGCGCCCCTGTTCGGTACGCAGCATTCGTTCCGCCGCCTGCGCCGGCAGAATCGCCACGAGCGCCAGAAGCCCTCCGAGCGCTGCGCCCATCCACTGAGGCGCCCCGCATCGAGGCGAGTCATCCTCTCGGCGCAGTGCCCACAGGCCTCGCCGCTGCGAACGTACTGAACAAGGCACGGTCTGCTCCTCTCTGGATGGGCGCTCCGCCACACGTGCGCCCCATTCAAGTCCATGTACTGCGCATTTTAGGACCCTGCATGCTGAATTCCGTTCGTCACCTGCTCCGCCTCGCTTTCGTGGTCGCTTTGCTGGGCGTGTTCTGGCTCGCACTGATGCCGGCACCCGACACCGCCAGGCTGTTTTCGTGGCAGGACAAGGTCGAGCATGCCATCCTCTTCGCCGGGCTGGCCCTGCTCGCTTTGGCGGCCTGGCCACGCCACCCCTGGCTGATCGCCCTTGGTCTGCTCGCCTATGGCGGCGGAATGGAGATCGCACAGTCCATGACCGAGCATCGCCACGGAGACCCCTGGGACTGGCTGGCCGATGCGGTCGGTCTGCTGGTGCTGCTGCCCTTCGCGCTGCGCCGCCACGACCCGGTGTGACTCGACCCGGTGTGACCCGTCGGCCCATCCCGACAGCCTGTTATCATTGCGCCCCTTGTCATTTGCGATCAGACGCTTGCAATCCCCACTGCCCATGAACGATCCGCGCCGCACCCTGGAACTCCTCGCCCCCGCCAAGACCGCCGACTTCGGCATCGAGGCCATCCACCATGGCGCGGACGCGGTCTACATCGGCGGCCCAGCCTTCGGCGCACGCTCGGCCGCAGACAACACGGTGGAGGACATCGCCCGTCTGGTGCAGCACGCCCACCGCTACCACGCCGAGGTCTTCGTCGCCACCAACACCATCTTGTTCGATGCCGAACTGGAGCCGGCGCGCAAGCTCATCTGGCAACTCTACGATGCAGGGGTCGACGCCCTGATCGTGCAGGACATGGGCCTGCTCGAGCTCGACCTGCCACCGATCCAGCTGCACGCCAGCACCCAGACCGACATCCGCGACGCAAGCAAGGCGCGCTTCCTGCAGGACGTTGGCTTCTCGCAGATCGTGCTGGCGCGCGAACTCTCGCTCAGTGAAGTGAAGAAGATCGCCGCCGCCACCACCTGCCAGCTCGAGTACTTCGTGCACGGCGCGCTGTGCGTGGCCTTCTCCGGCCAGTGCTACATCAGCCACGCCCACACCGGGCGCAGCGCCAACCGCGGCGAGTGCTCGCAGGCCTGTCGCCTGCCCTACGACCTCAAGGATCAGGCCGGCAACACCGTCGCCAGCAACCAGCACATGCTGTCGATGAAGGACAACAACCAGAGCGCCAACCTGCGTGCGCTGGCTGCCGCGGGCATCAGTTCGTTCAAGATCGAAGGCCGCTACAAGGATCTTTCCTACGTCAAGAACATCACGGCGCATTACCGCATGCTGATCGACGAGATCCTCGAGCACCCCGAGGCCGACGGCCTTTCTTATCGTCGAGCCTCCAGCGGCCGCACCACCTTTTTCTTCACCCCTCAGGCCGACAAGACCTTCAACCGCGGCTACACCGACTACTTCACCAACGACCGCCGCCACGGCATCGAGGCCTTCGAGTCGCCCAAGTTCGTCGGCGAACCGATCGGCCGCGTGAAGAAGATCGACACCAAGGGGCGAAAGTTCTTTGACGTCGAGCGCGTGGCACCGATCCACAACGCCGACGGCCTGACCTGGTACGACCCGAAGGGCGAGCTCACCGGTCTGCGCGTCAATCGCGCCGAGGCGAACGGCGGCGGCGCAGGCATCGATCGCATCTTCCCCGCCGACCCGCTACCCACGGATCTCGTGCCCGGAACCTCGCTGTTCCGCAATCACGATCACGAGTTCGAGCGCGCGCTGGAGAAAAAGTCGGCCGAGCGCCGCATTGGCGTGGACGCGCGCTTCGAGGTGAGGGCAGACGGCTTCGCGCTCACCCTGGCCGACGCGGACGGCGTCTGCGCCACCGCGACACTCGCCGCAGCTTTCGAGCCGGCGCAGAACGCCGAGCGTGCGCTCGCCACCGTGCGCGACAACCTCGCCAAGCTAGGCAATACGATCTTCAGCCTTGGCGAGCTCGTGCTCGATCTGCCCGCTGCCCCCTTTCTGCCTGCCGCCCAACTCAACGCGCTGCGCCGCGAGGCCGTGGAGAAACTCGAAGCCGCCCGCCTCGCGGCCCACCCGCGTCCGACACGTGCCGCGCCAGTCGAGCCGCCCGTGGCCTACCCGCAGGACGCGCTGAGCTACCTCGCCAACGTGCTGAACGACAAGGCGCGCGCCTTCTACGCGAAGCACGGCGTCAAGCTGATCGACGCAGCCTACGAGGCCAACGCAGAGCACGACGATGTCTCGCTGATGATCACCAAGCACTGCCTGCGCTACAGCTTCAACCTGTGCCCGAAGGAAGTGAAGGGCATCCGCCCCGACCCGATGCAGTTGGTCAACGGCGACGAGACGCTGACCCTGAAGTTCGACTGCAAGCGTTGCGAGATGCATGTTATCGGCGCCCTCCGACCGCATGTGGCGAAGATGCGCGACACGGTGGTGGCGCAGAAAATCAACTTTTTCCCGGCCCGATCACCCAGCGTCGGGCATGCTGCCAACGGCTGAGGCAGTCACGTCGCCATGTCGATCCCCATCGCCGTCACCGAACTGCCCGGAAACACCCGTATCGCCGACGCAGCCCTCGTCGTCGTGGCCTTCTGCGCGAATTGGTGCGGCACCTGCCGCGAGTTCCGCCCGGTGCTGGAGCGCATCGCCAAAGCAAGACCGGAGATCCTGTTCGCCTGGGCCGACATCGAGGACCATGCGGAGCTGGTCGGCGACATCGACGTGGAGAATTTTCCGAGCCTGGCGGTGTTTCGCGCCGGCAGCGTGCTGCACTACGGCGTCAGCCTGCCCCATGAGGCGGTCGTGGCACGTATGGTGGACGCGCTGTCCGCGCAGCCCCCCGCGCGCGCTGCCGATGCCCCCCCCGAAGTGCGTGCACTCGCGGAGCGAATCTCACGCTGAACAGCCGCCTCTGCGCTAGCGGATCAGGCGTTCGTAGAGCTTGACGGCGGTATCGACATAGCGCAGCAAGCGACTGCTCTCACCCAGCACCTTACGCAACTGGCGGCTCCGCCGCAGGCCCCTCTCATCGGAGACGAGCGCCTCATTGAACCGACGCCACTGCTCATCGACCTCGTCCAACTGCGCGAGCAGTTCGGGGAGCGCCTGACCGCTCTGCCGCAGTTCGGCAAGATTGGCCTCGAATTCTTCCGCCGAGCGCGCGATCTCGACGTCCGCCTCGGACTCGCATTGAGCAAGGTCCTTGAAGGAGAAGAACTTCAGCATGCGCTGCGACAGCATGCGGTTGCGACCAGCAATATTGACGTAACGCGCCAGCTGACCCCCTGCCGCATGTTCCGCCAGCGTCGTCAGCGCATCGGCCGCACCGAGAAACACTTCGCTCGCAGCAAGCACCCTGCACGCAGCACCATCGGCTTCGCTGGGCGCCGCGAGCGAATGCTCATAGGTCACCCATGCATCGTCCAGCACATCCAATGCGTCGCCAAGCTTCAGGGCCAGTTGTGCCCCTCTGAGCCGTGCAAGGATGCGCTCGAGCTCACTGGCGCGCTGGCGAAGTTTCACGCGTGCGTCCGCAGGAGTGACCCCATGCGCAACCAGCGCCCAGGCAAGTGCCAGGCGCGGGGAAAGCAGGCGCAGCTTCCCGCACAGATTGACCAGTTCGCCCGGTGCAAGGCCCTTCTCAGGGGTGCCGCGCGGCGTGCGAAGCTTGCGCGCGAAACTCAGGCGCCGCGGCGCCTCGCCCGCACCGGTGTCGAGCAAAGCTGCGTTCTGAATGTGGATGCGGCTCTTGTCGACGACGATTACGCCCTTGTCCGAGAGCTCCCGCAGGCTGCGCGAGAAGGCCTCGGGGGTAATGCCCAGCCTGGCGGCGATCACCTTCTTCGGCGCCTTCAGTTCGACGGTAGTCTCTCCTGCAAGCGGCACATGACCACCTGCCAGTTCGAGAAGATAGTCGAGCATGCGCTGGGCGACGATGGCACCCGAACGATGTCCGGTGACATCGAACTCGATCGCGCACTGGCGCTTGGCGAGCACCTCGATGGTCCGCGCTGCGAGGCGGGCATCCTCCATCATCAGCCTGCGCAGCACCGCCACCCGGATGGCCACGGCCTCAGCCGCGGAAGTGGTCTCGCAGGTGGATTCGTAGCGTGCCAGCGCGAGCACCTCGCCGAGCGCGAGCATCTGCGGCCCCTGGACCAGTTCGATGACCTTCCGCCCATCGGCCGCAAGCTTCTGGAAACGCACGACGCTACCGCTGCGCAGCATGTAGGCCTCACGCAGGGGGTCGCCTGCGTCATAAAGCGTTTCTCGCGCGGGCAGCTCGATCAGCCGGCTCGCGGCGCAAAGCGCGTCAAGCCTGCCTGCATCGAGCGCGGAAAAGAGCGCGCAGCATGAAAAATGGTCGCGCTGCACGGCGCGACGGGTGGATGAACGCGGAATCAAGAGGGGACCTTCGCGCCCGGGGGCGAACGGCAACGGAGCGGTAACGATACTCCATCTCAAGCACTGCTGTTCTTGATGTTCATCAGAGGGAATACCTCCTCTGTTGCCGGATCACACCCGACGCGCGCGCGAGCACTTCAACGCAGCGGAATCGGCAGCGCGGCCGGGACCGGCACCGCAGTGACGTTGTTCTGCGGACTACCATCGATCAGCTTGTCGCTGTAGACGAGATAGACGAGCGTGTTACGTCTGGGGTCGACCATGCGCACGATCCGTACTTTCTTGAACAGGATCGAGGCGCTCTGCGAGAACACCTCCTCCTGCTCGCGCAGTGGCTCCGAAAAGGCGATCTCGCCCACCTGGCGGCATGCGACCGATGCATCGGAAGTATCCTCTGCCAGCCCGAAGGTACCCTTGAGCCCGCCCGTGCGGGCACGGGACACATAGCAGGCCACCCCCTTCACCTTCGGATCATCGAAGGCCTCGACCACGACCTGATGGTTGCGGCCGATCAGCTTGAACGCGGTATCGACGCTTCCAACCGTCTCTGCCGCCACGGGGTAGGCCAGTACGAAAGCGAGCAGGGAGAACACAGACCCGATGATCTTCGACATGAACGACTCCTGAATGCGGACAATTCTGCATTATCGCACTCGTACAACCCCATTCCTGAGCCGAATCAAGGCCACCCTGCCCCGCCGCTGGCAGCATGTGCCTGCTTACCAACCCGCTGACGCAAGGTCTTCCCCACACTCGTGAACCACGCCGCCCCCCTCCCCCTGCCCGCGTCGGTGACCGGGTTGCCCTCCATCGGGCGCATCCCGGGCAGCAAGGCCATGTGGGTGGGCATCTTCTGCGAATTCACCGAGTTCGCGTTGCTGTTCGCCGTTTATTTCATAGCGCGCGCACACAACCCCGAGGCCTTCGCTGCCGGCCCCGGCCGGCTGTCGCTGCTCGCCGGAACCGGCTACACCCTGATGCTGCTGACCAGCGGCTGGTGCGTGGCACGCGCTGTCCACGCGATGCGCAAGGGCGAGCGTGCCCGCTGCCTGCGCTGGCTGGGCGCGGCCTTCGTGTTCGGACTGGGCTATCCGGCGATCAAGATCTTCGAGTTGCAGCGCAACTTCGCACTCGGACTCGACGGTAGCGCCGGCGTGTTCATCGTCACCTACTACTACCTGACCTTCACCCATCTGGTCCATGTGTTCTGGGGGCTGCTCGGCATGTTGTGGGTCATGGCGCGCACCGGCTTCGGCGCCTACACGCCCGAAGAGCACGGCGGGCTCGAGGCGTTCGCCTGCTACTGGCATGCCACGGACATGCTCTGGCTGATGATCTTCCCGATGTTCTACCTACTCGGTTAAGAGGCGCACATGAACGCAGAACGCAAGCTCGACCTCGCCTGGGTGGCTCTGGTGCTGCTGAGCATCGGCGGCGCGCGCCTCGGCGGCGCGGACGATGACGGCTTCGGCGTCGCGGTGGTCGTCGCCCTGGTGATGGGTGCCAAGCTGCTCATCGTGAGCCGCTACTTCCTCGAACTCCACGAGGCGCACCCGCGCATCCGCCGGGCGGTGCATCTGTTCTGCTACGGCATGCCGTTCCTGGTGATCGCCACCACGGGCTTCCGCGAGGCCCTGGCACGCCTCACCGGCGCGGCGCTGATCTGACGCTGCTCACCAGTGCGGAGGGATCTCGTCTTCCGGCCGCAAGGGGTTGGCCGGCTGGATCGTCTTGACCTGCTGTGCAAGCTGGCGGACCTGTTCGCGCAACAGGTCTAGCTCCTGCCGCTGGCGCCAGACAGTGCGATTAAGCTCTTCGAGCAGATCCTCGGCGGCCATCAGCTTGGTCTCGAGCGTGACGATGCGATCTTCCATGGTGATTCCTGTCTTGAAGGCCCTGCCTGCGGGGCGCGGATTCTAGCCTGCAGTGGCCGCAGCGTGTCGCGCCAGCGCCCATGCCACATGTTCGCGCACCAGCGCGCTGTCGTGCTCCGCACGCGCGCGCAGCGCCGCACACACCTCGGCTGAGGTCTCCGCATTACCCAGCGCAACCGCAATGTTGCGCAGCCAGCGCTCATGACCGATGCGATAGAGCGGACTGCCTGCGGTGCGCTCTGCAAACTCGGCCGCGCTCCACGAGAAGAGCTCGACCAGGCGGGCGCGATCGAGGCCATGCCTGGGCGCAAAATCGGGCTCGGACGCGAGCCGCGCGAAGCGGTTCCAGGGACAGGCGAGCTGGCAATCGTCACACCCGTAGATACGGTTGCCCATGAGCGGGCGCAGATCCTCGGGAATCGCACCATCGAGCTCGATGGTCAGGTAGGAGATGCAGCGGCGCGCATCCACGACAAAAGGCGCGACGATCGCCCGGGTCGGACAGGCATCGATGCAGGCGATGCATCGGCCGCAGTGCGGCTCTACGGGCGCATCGGCTGGCAACGGAAGGTCGGTGAAGATCTCGCCAAGGAAAAACCACGACCCCACCGCACGATCGAGCAACAGCGTGTGCTTTCCACGCCAGCCCAGGCCCTTGCGGCTCGCGTGCTCCACCTCCAGAACCGGTGCCGAATCGGTGAACACCCGGTATTGATGCGGCACTTCCTGCGCGATGCGATCCGCGAGCTTCTGCAGCCGTGCGCGCACCACCTTGTGATAGTCCCGCCCCAGGGCGTAGCGCGAGACATACGCGCGTCGCGTATCGGCCAGCACGTCGCGCGCCGGGGCTGCGTCGGGCCAGTAGTTCATTCGCACGCTGATCACGCTCACCGTTCCCGGCAGCAGTTCCTGCGCACGAGCACGCTTCATCCCGTGGCGGGCCATATAATCCATGCCGCCATGGAAGCCCGCTTCGAGCCACGCCGCCAGCCCGGGCTCCGCGTCGGAGAGATCGACCCCGCCCACGCCGAGAGCATCGAAGCCCAGTTCAGCCGCCCACTGTCTCATGCGCGCAACAAAGGCCACACCCTCGGGCAGGCTCGCCCAGACCGTACCTGCGGCCTCGCGATCGGGGTTGTCGGCCATCTTTCAGAGGTTCCAATGATCAAGTTGATTCAAGCTGCCGATGATAACGGCGAGCGCCTGCAGGCGCACTTGCCCGCGGAAGAAGACACCGAAGCGCTGGGCCGCACGCTCGCGTCGACGCTGCGCCCCGGACTGCAGATCTGGCTACAGGGCAACCTCGGCATGGGCAAGACCACCCTCACCCGCGGGGTGTTGCGCGGCCTCGGTTACGAGGGTCGTGTGAAAAGTCCCACCTACACCCTCATTGAACCTTACGTAGTTTCTAGATTAGACTTATATCACTTTGATTTTTATCGCTTCAATTCGCCCGAAGAATATCTCGACGCGGGGCTGGACGAATACTTCGCCGGACAAGGGGTCTGCCTGGTGGAATGGCCTGAAAAGGCTGTTCCCTATCTGCCGTCCCCGGACTTGGAGGTGAGCCTCTCGCCAGCCGCGGATGGACGGATTGCAGTGATTCGCAGCAACACGGAAGCGGGGCAGACATGCGCGATCGAACTGGTGAGAGCTTTGCGGGGCACGGACCCGGCGCCCGGGCCGATCTGAGCGCCGGCACGGAGACGTTGCCGGCCGGCACACCTTCGTCGCGCATCGATCGCCGGCGCCTGCTCAAGTTCGCCGGCGCCTCGCTGGCGCTGCTGGTCAGCCCGGTCGGCCACGCCGCCAGCACCAGCCTCGTCGCGGTGCGCGTCTGGCCCTCGCCCGAATACACCCGCATCACCCTCGAGGGCTCATCGAACCTGCGCTTCAGCCATATGCTGGTGCAGGACCCGGATCGCCTCGTGGTCGACCTGGAAGGCGTCGAACTCAACAGCGTGCTGCAGTCGCTGCCGTCCAAGGTGCTCGACAGCGACCCCTACATCAGCCGCATCCGTGCGGGGCAGAACCGCCCCGGCGTGGTACGCATCGTGGTCGAGTTGAAGGCGGTGATCGAGCCTCAGGTCTTCACCCTCGCGCCGGTCGGAAGCTACG
The DNA here is from genome assembly GCF_048321015.1 of Thauera sp. WH-2. NCBI lineage: Bacteria > Pseudomonadati > Pseudomonadota > Betaproteobacteria > Rhodocyclales > Zoogloeaceae > Thauera > Thauera sp. WH-2. The sequence continues at coordinate 163,985 of NZ_JBLWFG010000006.1, forward strand.
GCCATCGCCTCGTCCTCGACCTGCATCCGAGCGAGGAACATGATCCGCTCATGGCCTTGATCCTGAAGGACTCGCCGATGGATGCGGCGATGGGCGACGAAGGCCGCAGCAGTTCCACCGTGGCGAGCCGCGCCCCGCGCGAGCCGGAGCGCCCGGGCAAAGGCAACAGCCCCGCGGTGAACAGGCTCTACACGGTGGTGCTCGATGCCGGCCACGGCGGCGAGGACCCCGGCGCCATCGGTCGTCGCGGCAGCTACGAGAAGAACGTCACGCTCTCGATCGCGCGCCGGCTCAAGCGCAAGATCGACGCCGAACCCGGCATGCGGGCGGTGCTGACCCGCGACGGCGACTACTTCGTGCCCCTGCACCAGCGCGTCGCGCGTGCGCGGCGTGTGCGTGCGGACCTCTTCGTGTCCATCCACGCGGATGCCTTCGTGCGCCCCGAAGCCAACGGCAGCTCGGTGTACGTGCTGTCCGAGCGCGGGGCATCCAGTTCGGCCGCACGCTGGCTCGCACAGAAAGAGAACGACGCCGATCTCGTCGGTGGCGTCAATCTCTCCCGCCAGGAGGGACATCTGGCACGCACGCTGCTTGACCTGTCGCAGACCGCAACCATCAACGACAGCTTCAAGCTTGGCCGGGCGATGCTCGGTGAGCTCGGCACCATCAATCGCCTGCACAAGCCCGAGGTGGAACAGGCCGGATTCGCCGTGCTGCGCGCACCGGACATTCCCTCCGTGCTGGTCGAAACCGCGTTCATCAGCAACCCGCAGGAAGAGCGCCGTCTGAACGACGAGGCCTACCAGGAGAAGATGGCCAACGCCCTCATGCGCGGCATCAAGCGCTACTTCAGCGAACACGCCCCCACCGCGCCCACCCGCGTCGCGCAACTCGACTGAGCCCCCTGCACCCAGCGCAGGCCGGCACACAGGCGCCTCCGCCGTATCGGTGGAGTACAATGCCATTTCGCGCAAACGCACAGGAGCCGGACATGAACCTGGGAAACATCCTCGGCCAGATTCTTCAGCAAGGCATGGCGAGCCAGAGCCGCGCCCGCCTGGATCATGCGGTCGGCAGCAACGGAATCGGAGATCTTCTGGGTGGATTGCTCGGCGGTGCGCAGGGTGCAGGCAGCGCCAGGCAACCCGCGGGCCCGGGTGGCCTCGGCGATCTGCTCGGCGGCGTGCTGGGCGGCAGCCGTAGCGGTGGCGCAGGCGCGTTGGGCGACCTGCTCGGCGGCGTACTGGGTGGTTCTGCGGGCGGCCGGCCCACTGCCCCGAGTGGCGGTCTCGGCGATCTGCTTGGCGGCCTGCTCGGTGGCACACAGGGCACAGCGCCCCGCCGCAGCGGGAGCACGGGCGGCAATGCCGGCATGGCCATCCTGGCGACGATCGCCATGGCCGCGCTCAAGAACTGGACCGACAAACGGCGCGAACAGGCTGACTCCACAGGTGCCATGGCCGGCTTTGCGCCCGAGGACGTTCAGGCCATGACCGCCCCCGAAGCCGAGGCGCTGATCGTGCGCGCCATGATTTCCGCATCCAAGGCGGACGGCGAGGTGAGCGAGGAAGAGATTCAGCGCATCGTCGGCAAGCTCGGCGCGGACGGGCTCAGCGAAGAGGAACGGCAGTTCATCCTCAGCGAACTACGCCGCCCGCTCGACATCGCCGGACTCGTGCGCGACGTCCCCAACGCAGCTGTGGCCGCCGAGATCTACGCCGCATCACTGCTTTCGATCGGCATCGACACACCGGCCGAAGTGGCGTACCTACGCCAGCTCGCACAGGCGCTGCACCTGGACGCGGGCACGGTTTCGCGCCTGCACCAGATCACCGGCGCCACCGCGGTGTAAACAGGCGCGCGGGACCATGGGCGCGCCGCGCGGCGAGCGCAGCGCGCCCAAGGTGAGGCGGGTCATTCCGTCTCGAGACGGAAGCCCACCTTGAGCGTGACCTGGAAATGCGCCACCTCGCCATCGACGACGTGGCCGCGCGTTTCGACCACTTCGAACCACTCGATGTGGCGAATGGATCTCGCCGCAGTTTCGATGGCATTGCGAATGGCAGCATCGGTCCCTTCGCGCGACGAACCTACGACCTCGACGAGTTTGTAGACGTGATCGGACATGCTTGCGCCTCCTTCATTCCAGTTTGGATGCATCGTCGCTGCACAACGCCCGACGGATTCCACCCCGTTCCTCGAAGCGCCGCACGGATGCACGATACGCGCGCACTCCGAGCACCGCAATCAGGATCAGGATGGCGATGAACACGGCAAGCTTGAAAGCCATCCCGAACGCCCCTGCCGAACTCACAAGGAAGCCGATTCGAGCCAGTCGGCCCGCTCGGCCCAGCGCTTCGCCTTGTCGGCAGCGAGACCGGGCGCCATGGCGATCCGGCGTAGCATGCCCGGCTCCGGGCGATGAGCGGTCACCGACTCCCAGTAGTGCGCCAGCGTCAACCAGGGGTTGGGACGCTCGATGAGCTCGAGCACATCCCCTGCACCGATCAGGCCAGGCTGCAGCACCCGGTAGTACCAGCCGGTGATGCCCGCAGCCTCGACGAAGCGCGACGCGCCCTCGGCCTTTACGCGCAGATCGATCTTCCAGCAGGGCGAGCGGGTCTGGCTGACCTGGACGCGTGCGGCACCGATCGAAAGTACGTCTCCGATGCAAAGCTCGTGCTCGGTCAGGCCGTGCGTGCTGAGATTCTCACCGAGGAAACCCGCACCCACACTGTCCGCACAGTGCGGCCATTCCGCAGCGAGCAGGGCGTAGTGCTCGACCGGAAAATGATGCAGGGCCTTGTCAGGGCCACCATGATGACGAAGGTCGGCCTGTTCGTCCCCTGCGAGCCCGGTGGGCGTGAGCATCACCGGGCCATCGACCGGCGCCTTGAAGATGCCGCTACGTTCGCCATCGGCCGAAAGCAACCGCACCGTGCCGATGAAGACCTCGTCCACCGTGTAACGCATGTCCTTCCCCATTCTGTTCGTGGCGCGCTCTGCGCGTACGCCCAAACCGTCCCCTGAAATCAAAAAGGGCCGCACCCTGCGCGGGATGCGGCCCCCGTGTCACGACGCCCGGCGCTGCGTCACAGGCCTTCCATGCGCAGCTTGGTCACCTTGCCCTGCACCACCGGTAGCGCCTCGATGCGCGCGATCGCAGCGTTGGCGTTCTTCTCCACGGTCTGGTGGGTGAGCAGGATGATGTCGGTGTGGGTCTCGCCCTCGGCCGCTTCCTTCTGGCTGAGCGCCTCGATCGAGATGTCGCTGTCGGCCAGGATGCGGGTGATGTCGGCGAGCACGCCCGGCTTGTCTTCGACCCGCATGCGCAGGTAGTAGGAGGTGACGACCTCCTCGATCGGCAGCACCGGCACGTTGCGTACCTGGTCGGGCTGGAAGGCCAGATGCGGCACGCGATGCTCGGGGTCGGAGGTGTGCAGTCGGGTCACGTCGACCAGGTCGGCGATGACGGCGGAAGCGGTCGGCTCGGCGCCGGCGCCCTTGCCGTAATACAGCGTCGCACCGACGGCGTCGCCCTGCACCAGCACCGCGTTCATCGCGCCTTCCACGTTGGCGATCAGGCGCTTCTCCGGGATCAGCGTCGGGTGCACGCGCAACTCGACGCCCTGCTCGCGGCGGCGGGCGATGCCCAGCAGCTTGATTCGGTACCCCAACTGCTCGGCGTAGGCGATATCGACCGCATCGAGCTTGCTGATGCCTTCGATGTAGGCCTTGTCGAACTGCATCGGGATGCCGAAAGCAATCGCGCTCATGATCGTCGCCTTGTGCGCGGCGTCCACGCCCTCGACATCGAAGGTCGGATCGGCCTCGGCGTAACCGAGCGCCTGGGCTTCCTTCAGCACCTCGGCAAAAGGCAGACCCTTGTCGCGCATCTCGGACAGGATGAAGTTGGTCGTGCCATTGATGATGCCCGCCAGCCACTCGATGCGGTTGGCGGTGAGGCCTTCGCGCAGCGCCTTGATGATCGGGATGCCACCGGCGACCGCCGCCTCGAAGGCCACCATCACCCCCTTCTTCTGCGCCGCGGCGAAGATCTCGTTGCCATGCACGGCCAGCAGCGCCTTGTTGGCGGTGACCACGTGCTTTCCATTCTCGATCGCCTTGAGCACCAGTTCCTTGGCCACGCCGTAGCCACCGATCAGCTCGACGACGATGTCGATCTCAGGATCCGTCACCACTGCGAAGGCGTCGTCTGTGAGCTTCGCGTCACCGCCGGTGACCTTGCGCGCCAGCTCGAGGTTCTTGTCGGCCACGGTGGTGATGACGATCGGGCGACCGGCGCGACGGGTGATTTCTTCCGCGTTGCGTTTCAGAACGGTGAAGGTGCCGCCGCCGACGGTACCGATGCCCAGCAGGCCAACATTGATCGGTTTCATGCAGTGTGTTCCGTGGTGAGTGAGTGGTGACGAGTACGCCGCGATTCAGGTGCCGTGGCGCTTGCGATAGTTTTCGAGGAAGCGGGCGATGCGGCCGATCGCGTCGCGCAGGTCGTCTTCATGCGGCAGGAAGACGAGGCGGAAGTGATCGGGATACGGCCAGTTGAAGCCCGAGCCCTGCACCAGCAGCACGCGCTCTTCCTCCAGCAGTTCGGCGATGAAGGCCTGGTCGTCCTCGATCGGATAGATCCTCGGATCCAGCTTCGGAAACATGTACAGCGTCGCGTCGGGCTTCACGCAGGAAACCCCCGGGATCTGGGTGATCAGTTCCCACGCCAGGTCGCGCTGGCGACGCATGCGCCCCCCCTCGGCCACCAGGTCGTCGATGCTCTGATAACCGCCAAGCGCGGTCTGGATCGCGTACTGGCCGGGCACGTTGGCGCACAGACGCATCGAGGCCAGCATGTTCAGCCCCTCGATGTAATCGCCCGCCCGACGCTTGTCGCCGCACACCACCATCCAGCCGGCACGGTAGCCGCAGGAGCGGTAGTTCTTCGACAGTCCATTGAAAATGATGGTGAGCACATCTTCCGACAAGGCCGCCATGGACGTGTGCTTCACGCCCTCGTACAGCACCTTGTCATAGACCTCGTCGGCATAGATGATCAGGTCGTGCTCGCGCGCGAGTTCGATGATCTGCTTGAGCGTTTCGTCCGGATACACCGCGCCGGTGGGGTTGTTCGGATTGATCACCACGATCGCGCGCGTATTGGCGTTGATCTTGGCGCGCATGTCCTCGATGTCAGGCAACCAGCCGCGCGACTCGTCGCACAGGTAGTGCACCGGCCTGCCGCCCGACAGGCTCACCGCTGCGGTCCACAGCGGGTAGTCGGGTGCCGGCACCAGCACCTCGTCACCGGCGTCGAGCAGCGCATTCATCGCCATGACGATCAGCTCGGAGACGCCATTGCCGATGTAGATATCCTCGATCGTGACACCCTTGATGCCCTTCTGCTGGGTGTAGTGCATCACCGCCTTGCGCGCGGAGAAAATGCCCTTGGAGTCCGAGTAGCCGGCCGCGTTGGGCAGGTTGCGGATCATGTCCATCTGGATCTCTTCGGGCGAATCGAAGCCGAACGCAGCGAGGTTGCCGATGTTGAGCTTGATGATCTTGTGGCCCTCGTCCTCCATCTGCTTGGCGCGCACCAGCACCGGACCACGGATGTCGTAGCAGACTTCGGCCAGCTTGGCCGACTTGCGGATGGGGCGCGGTGCAGCCGCGCCCGCCTCGGCCTTGATCACCGGTTCCGGAGATGCCGTCGCGAGCTCGAGTGTCTTCACCGCTTTCATGCCAATCCTTTCTGATCGATGGATACGCGCATTGCCGTTTTCCGGCCCTGCAAAAGATTGCTATCTTAGCCCCGCTCCCGCATCGCGGCAATTTCACCCATGCAACGCGAGCAGCCCCTCGACCAGGAACGCGCAATGAAGCTCTACCAGGACAAAAACGCCAACACCAACATCATCACCGCCTATGCCGACGACCACGTCATGGTCGGCAAGGAGCGCCACGAGGGCAATCTGCTCGTCAGCGCCGGGCAGGTCGTCACCGGCTGGGCGCCTGCGGCGGCGGGTGACCTGTCCGGGCTCACCACGAGCGACCTGGCAGCCGCAGCGGAATCTGGCGCCGAGATCCTGCTCGTCGGTACCGGCCGCCGCCAGCGCTTTCCTGCCCCCGAGCTCCTGCGCCCGCTGATCGAGGCCAGGATCGGCTTCGAGTTCATGGACTTAGCCGCCGCGTGCCGGACCTACAACATCCTCGTCGGCGAGGGCCGCGCGGTGACGCTCGCCCTGCTCTACGAGCGTTGACGCCGCCCCCAGGCTGCAACCATCCGGTAACCTGGGTTCAACAAGATGTTCACCGCGAGCCGGCCTTTCCGCTACCCTGAACCCCGCGCACCGGCCGGGCTGCCCGCCGCCTCGCCTGCGCAGGCGCATCGACAAGCAGAAAAGGAGAAAGCATGAGCGCACATCCCGCCCCCGACTTCAGCCTGCCCGCCACCGGGGACCAGACGGTCACCCTGTCCGCGCTGCGCGGTCAAAAGCTGGTGCTCTATTTCTATCCCAAGGACAACACCCCCGGCTGCACCAACGAAACCCGCGATTTCGCTGCACTGCACGCGGACTTCGCCGCTGCCGGATGCCGGGTCTATGGTCTCAGCCGCGACAGCCTCCGCAGCCACGAGAACTTCAAGGCGAAGCTGACACTTCCCTTCGAACTGATCTCCGACCCGGAGGAAAAGGCCTGCGAAGCCTTCGGCGTGATGAAGCTCAAGAACATGTACGGCAAGCAGCTGCGCGGCATCGAGCGCAGCACCTTCCTCATCGACGCCGGGGGTGACATCGCGCGCGAATGGCGCGGCGTGAAGGTTCCCGGGCACGCCGAGGAAGTCCTCGCCGCCGCACGCGCCCTCTGACGCCCCGCCGGGAAGGCCGCGCCCCGGCCCGTCCCGCCGCCCTCCCCGCCACCGAACGGATCCGCCCGCCCAATGCCCGCGAAACGCCAAGCCCCCGCCACGCAGCCCCCCCCCGAACCCAAGCCCAAGGCCGCCGCAGCATCCGGGACGGCGCGCCGGACACGCACCGCGCGCGCAACCGCGCCGCACGGCGGTGCGTGCAAGCTCTTCGTGCTCGACACCAACGTGCTCATGCACGACCCCACCAGCCTTTACCGCTTCGAGGAGCATGATCTGTACGTGCCGATCATGACCCTTGAGGAGCTGGACAACAACAAGAAGGGCACGAGCGAAGTGGCGCGCAACACGCGCCAGGCGAGCCGCATGCTCGACGAGATCGTGTCGCAGTCCGAGAACGGCATCGAGGCCGGGATCGCGCTTGAAGGGCCATCGCGCGGGCTCGCCACGGGCCGGCTCTACCTGCAGACCGAGGCCATCGACGTGGCCCTGCCAGCCGCGCTACCCACCGCCCGTGGCGACAACCAGATCCTCGCCGTGGTGATGTTCCTCGCCGACAAGCACCCGCAGCGCGAAGTCATCCTGGTGTCCAAGGACATCAACATGCGCATCAAGGCCCGCGCGCTCGGGCTGGCGGCGCAGGACTACTTCAACGACAAGGTGCTCGAGGACAGCGACCTGCTGTACACCGGCACGCGCGAACTGCCGCCCGACTTCTGGGACGCGCACGGGCGTGGCATGCAGTCGTGGAAGGAGGAGGCGCACACCTACTACCGACTGAGCGGCCCGCTCGCACCCGAGATGCTGGTCAACGAGTTCGTGTACCAGGACGGGGAGCCGGCCCTGCAAGCCTGGGTGAAGGAAAAGGAAGGCCGCAGCGTGGTGCTGGAGACGCTGGTCGACTTCAGCCACCAGCGCAACAATGTATGGGGCATCACCGCGCGCAACCGGGAGCAAAACTTCGCGCTCAACCTGCTGATGAACCCGGAGATCGACTTCGTCACGCTGCTGGGCCAGGCCGGCACCGGCAAGACCCTCCTGACGCTCGCCGCCGGGCTCACCCAGGTGCTCGAATCGAAGCGCTACAGCGAGATCATCATGACCCGGGTCACCGTGCCGGTGGGCGAGGACATCGGTTTTCTGCCCGGCACCGAGGAAGAAAAGATGGCGCCGTGGATGGGCGCGCTCGAAGACAACCTCGACGTGCTCAACGGCACTGCCGGCGAGGGCGGTGACTGGGGCCGCGCCGCCACCCGCGACCTGATCCGCAGCCGCATCAAGATCAAGAGCCTGAATTTCATGCGCGGGCGGACCTTCCTCAACAAGTTCCTCATCATCGACGAGGCGCAAAACCTCACGCCCAAGCAGATGAAGACCCTGATCACCCGCGCAGGCCCCGGCACCAAGGTGGTATGCATGGGCAACATCGCACAGATCGACACCCCTTACCTCACGGAAGGCTCGTCCGGGCTGACCTTCGTGGTCGACCGCTTCAAGGGCTGGGCGCATGCCGGCCACATCACGCTGCAGCGCGGTGAACGCTCCCGGCTGGCGGACTACGCCGCAGAGGTGCTCTGAGCCGCGGGTTCCGCACGCAGGGGCACCTCGCCCGCACACGCCCCGTCCCTCGACAAATCCCCTCCTGCAAAGGAGGCCACGGCCTGCGCGTGCGCCCCCCGCCGGGGATGGCACGCCGCTGCAGCCCGGATCCGCCCGCCGCATCATCGGGCTGCTCACCTATAATCGGCGGATTCCTTCGTCGATCGAGCCGCCATGAGTACCGAAGCCGCCGACCTGCTGGTGGGTGCCAGCACGGATTTCCTGCGCAACTTTTCTCCATTCAACCGCATGGAGGCGGAAGCGCTCGCATTTCTTGCCGAGCGCGCAGTGCTGAGCTTCTTCCCACGCGGCGCGGACATCCTCACCCCCGAGATGGGGGTTCCCAAGCATTTCCATATCGTCCAGCGGGGCAAGATCCAGGCGCGTCAAACGGGCTCGACCACGGTGACCGAGTATGCCAGCCTGACGCTTGGCCCTGGCGAGTGCTTCCCGATCGGTGCGATCTCGGCACGCCGGCCTTCGACCAACGCGTATGTGGCGGTGGAGGACAGCTTCTGCTACCAGGTCACGACGGACGAGTTCCTCCACCTGATGCAGATCAGCCCGGTCTTCCACCTGTTCTGCACGCAGTACATCGCCAGCCTGCTGAACCAGTCGCGCCAGCAGCTACAAACCACCTTCGCGCAGCGCGCCGCCGAACAGCAGACCATGACCACGGCGCTGGGCAAGCTGATCCAGAAGGAGCCCGTCTTCGTCACGCCCGAAACACCCACCCGCGAGGCGCTCGAGCGCATGAGCGAGTTGCGCCTGGGCTGCATGGTCGTGGTGGACGAACAGACCCGCCCGGTCGGCGTACTGACCCAGAGTGACCTGCTGCCGCGAGTGATCCTCGCTGGCTTCGACCTGTCGCGACCGATCGGCGAGCTGATGACCGCCAACCCGCACCAACTGCCGCAATCGGCATCCGCCTACGACGCTGCGCTGGAGATGGCGACACACGGCGTACGCCACCTGCTCGTGGTCGACGTCGACGGCGTGCTCAAGGGCGTGGTGTCCGAGCGTGACCTGTTCTCGCTGCAGCGCATCAGCCTGCGCCAGATCCGTGCCGGCATCGACAACGCCGCGGACATCGAAGCCCTGCGGCACGCCAGCGGCGACATCCGCCAGCTCGCGCTCAACCTTATCGCACAGGGCATTGGCGCCGAGCAGCTCACTCAGTTCATCTCGGCGCTCAATGATGCACTGACCCGGCGCATCATCGTGCTGGCGCGCGAACGCCACGACCTGCTCGGCATCGATTTCGGCTGGTTCGCGTTCGGCTCGGAAGGCCGGCACGAACAAACGCTCTCCACCGACCAGGACAACGGGATTGTCTTTCGCGCCATGGAGGGGCAGTCGGTCGACGGCGCACGCAAGCGCCTGCTCGCCTTCGCGCAGACGGTCAACGACGACCTCGCCGCCTGCGGATTCCCGCTCTGCAAGGGCAACATCATGGCGAGCAATCCGGAACTCTGCCTTACCCTCGATGAATGGAAATCACGCTTCGGCGACTGGATCCGCGAGCCCGACCCCCAGGCCCTGCTCAATGCGTCGATCTTCTTCGATTTCCGCATCCTGTATGGCAACCCGCGCTTCGAGGATCAGCTGCGCAGCTGGCTCAACAAGACGGTCAAGGGCAACAGCAGCTTCCTGCGCATGATGGCGGTGAATGCGCTCAAGGTGCTGCCGCCGCTTGGGCGTATCCGCGACTTCGTGCTGGAAGACGACAGCACGATCGACCTCAAGAAGTCGGGTGCCCGCCTGTTCGTGGACGTCGCCCGCATCCTCGCCTTGCGCACCGGCGTGGACTCCAGCAGCACCGTGCAGCGCCTGCGTCAGGCCGCAGCCCGGATCGGCATGTCAGCCGAAGAGGTCGACGCCATGATTGATGGCTTCAACTTCATCCAGCTCCTGCGTCTGCGCGCCCAGCATCTGGAGACCGAGCACGACGCCCCGGAGGACAACCGCGTCAACCCGGAATCGCTGAACGAACTCGACCGCCGCATCCTCAAGGAAGCCTTCCGCCAGGCACGCAAGCTCCAGTTGCGACTTAAGCTGGATTACCAGATATGAGCCTGCTCTCACGCCTCAAGGCCGCCCGCGGCGGCTCGGTCAAACTCGATGCGGCGGCTGGACAGGCCCTGCAGGACTGGCAGGCCTTGCCGCGTGCGCGGCGCAGCCGGCCGCACTTCGAAACACGCTATGTGGTCCTCAACACCGAAGCCTCGGGGCTGGACCTGGAGCGCGACCGCCTGCTCGCAGTCGCCGCCATTGGCGTGGATGGGGGCCTGATCCGCCCAGCGGATGCCTATTACGCACGGCTCGACCCCTCACCTGCCGAGGCTCTCGTCGGTCTGCTCGCCATCATGGGGAAGAATCCGCTCGTGGTGTTCAACGCCTCGTTCAATCGCAACATGCTCGAGCGTGCCCTGCAGGAGCACCTCGCGCTCACCACCGAGCTTCTCTGGCTCGACCTCTACTTCCTGCTGCCCTCACTGTTCCCCGAAAAGCTGGAGCGCCCCAGCCGGCTCGGCGACTGGATGACGGCCTTCGGCATCGAAACCTTCCAGCGTCACCACGCGCTCGGCGACGGCTGGGCGATCGCGCAGCTCTTCCTCGCGGCACAGGCACGTGCGCTCTCGCTCGGGGTTGCCACGCCGCGTGGGCTGGCCGAGCACGAACAGGCCTTCCGCCACAAGCTCAAGATCTGAGCAGGCACCACGCGAAATGCCCCACGCTACGCCGCCCGCCGCGGCGGGTCGCCGGGCATTTCAGCTAGCAGCTTCGGCAAGCAGACATTTCCATTTACAAGTTCCATGCCGGTGCGTATATTCCGCCGAATGTTTTTTCGTGCTATCGCTTTCGCGCTGCTCATCTCAATCGCGTATGTGCCGGTCACACACGCGGATCAGCACGCACGCATGCAGGGTTCGTCCCGGGCGAGCGCAGGCGATGAGTACGTTACGGCGGCAGCACAACTCGTTGACGAAGCGCTGAGCCACCTCGGCATTCCCTACCGCTTCGGCGGCACCTCTCCCGAGACCGGCCTCGACTGCAGCGGCCTGGTGCTCAACGTGTTCCGGAACGCCGTAGGGCTGGATCTGCCCCGCACTGCACGCCAGATGGCGGGCCTGGGGGACAAGATCAGCCGCTCCGATCTGCAACCCGGCGACCTGGTGTTCTTCAACACAATGCGCCGCACCTTCTCTCACGTGGGCATTTACCTGGGCGACGGAAAGTTCGTGCACGCCCCCTCCCGCGGCGGCAAGGTGCGCGTCGAGAGCATCGGCACCCGCTACTGGGCAAAACGATTCAATGGCGCGCGCAGACTGATCGACGAACCGACACTCGGCAACGCATCTTCAGCGCTGCTTACGGCACGCTGAAGCGCGTCGACATCCCAGAAACAAGAAAGCCCGGCGTCAACCTCCGGGCTTTCTTGTTTCTGACGCGGCAGGTTCAGTTCCGCGTGCTGCGTGCGCCCTCACGATGCTTGCAGTCGATCTCGCACGATGCACAGCGCTCCCCCAGCCGCTTGCCCAGCGCCTGCTGCAGCGCGCAGGTCGACCGTCGGCAGCAGACGAACATCACACCCTCGCGACTTGCCGCCTCGCGAAAGCGCTGCATCACGTTGTGCCCGATGAAGTCTGTAAACAGGATCACCACGCCAATGCCGCTCGGCAAGGGCGCGCTGCGTCGCTGGTGTGTGGTGTCCCGCCCGCTCACATGCGCGGCGATGCGTATTCCGAAACTGCCGAGGACGTCGGGAATATTGCCCAGACGGTCGGCCCCCACGAGCAGTGCATTCATGAATCCCCCTTTATTGTTGCGAATCGTTCTCATCAATAATGCCGCTAATGAGATCCGTTTGCAACTGTGAATTCTTCTCGTTATTATCGCGCTGCAAGATCAACAACCCGGGGGTTCTCCAACATGATGAAGAAGGCCGTACTCGCCTCATTGCTCGCCGCATTCGGCGTTGCCGGCACCGCAGCCGCTGCCGAACTGAATATCTACTCCGCCCGTCACTACCAGACCGACGAGCAGTTGTACGGCGATTTCACCAAGCAGACCGGCATCAAGATCAACCGCATCGAGGCGAAGGAAGACGAGCTCCTCGAACGTATCCGCAACGAAGGCGCCAACAGCCCGGCCGACATTTTCATCACCGTGGATGCATCACGCCTGGCCAAGGCCGATGAGCTCGGGATCTTCGAGCCGGTCAAGTCGGAGGCACTCGAAGCCCGCATCCCGGCACACCTGCGTGCGCCGAACTGGTTCTCCTACTCCACCCGTGCACGCGTCATCGTCTACAACCCGGAGCTGGTCAAGGCCGAGCAGGTGCAGACCTACGAGCAGCTTGCGGATCCTGCGCTCAAGGGCAAGGTATGCACCCGCTCGGGCAGCCATCCTTACAACCTGTCACTGGGCGCTGCGCTGATCAAGCACAACGGCGCAGAAGCCGCCGCGAAATGGGCCGAAGGCCTGGTCGCCAACTTCGCACGCGCGCCCAAAGGCGGCGACACTGACCAGATCCGCGCCGTCGCTGCAGGCGAATGCGGCGTGGCGATCGCGAACAGCTACTACCTGGCGCGGCTGATGAATTCGCCCAGGGAGGAAGACCAGCGTGCCGTGGCCAGCATCCAGGCCGTGTGGCCCAACCAGCAAAGCTGGGGCACACACATCAACGTCTCCGGCGCAGGCATGCTGAAGCACGCGCCGAACAAGGAAGCGGCCGTGAAATTCCTTGAATATCTCGCCTCGGACTCGGCGCAGGCCTACTTCGCCAACGGCAACAACGAATGGCCGGTCGTGCCCACGGTCAAGGTCGAGAACGCCGCACTGACGAAACTCGGCGAATTCAAGGCCGACACCCTGCCGATCGGCGAACTCGCCGACACCGTGGCGGAAGCCCAGCGCATCTTCGACCGCGCCGGTTACCGCTGAGCGCCCACCGGGTCGCCGCTTGCGGCGGCCTACAGACTGGCCGGCGACGCGTCGGCGGCCAGTCCCGCAGCATCCTCCCGGTCCGCAGAAGACATCAGGGCGCGATTGCGTCCGGCATGCTTCGCTTCATACAAGGCCTCGTCCGCACGTGCGTAAGCGGCTTCGTGGTCCTCATCGTCCAGCGACAACATGGTGACGCCGATACTGACCGTGAACACAAGCGGGCCCGAGTCGATCGCCGCCGGATGCGCCGCAACGATACGGCACAGCCGCTCGGCAACACGCAGCGCACCGCGCGCATCGATACACGGCAGCAGGATGGCAAACTCCTCGCCCCCTAGCCGGGCGAACACGTCTGCCTCACGAAGCTGGGCGGTAACGGTCGCTGTGAAGTGACGCAGCACCTCGTCGCCGGCTGCGTGACCATGGGTATCGTTGATGCGCTTGAAGTGATCGAGATCGAGCAGGAGCAGCCCGGCCGTCGACTGATGTCTGCGCAGCCGTCCGAGTTCGCCGCGCACCATCTCCGCAAAGTGTCGGCGATTCCAGAGCCCGGTCAGGGGGTCGCTGGTCGCAAGCTGGACCAGGCTCTCTTCCATCACCTTGCGCTGCGAAACATCCTGCAGGATGCCAACCATGCGTAGCGCCTGCCCGCGCTCGTCACGGTCCAGCACCCGACCTGCGGCGAGCACCCACACCCATCTCCCGTCCTTGTGCCGAAGCCGGTACTCGGCCTGATAGGCGTCCCTTTCGCCGCGCAGGTGCGGCTCGAGCGAGTTGCGGATGTCGTTCCAGTCGTCGGGATGGACCAGCGACTCCCAGGTTTCCACATCCTGCTCGAACTCATGTGGCTCGAAGCCAAGCATCCGGCCCCAGGCCGGGCTATAGCTTGTCCGCCCGCTTGGCACGTCCCAGTCCCAGAGCCCCAGCTCCGCGCCCTCGAGCGCAAGCATGACCCGCCGCTCACGCTCTGCGATCTGCTCGCGCACCCTGCGCCGCTCGGTGAAATCGCGGCTTACCCGGATCTCGCCGAGGCTCTCGCCGCGCTCGTCGCAGAACGGCGCGCGCAGCGTGTCGAGCAGGCGCAGGGTGCCATCCGGCCCTTCCAGCCACTCTTCCACACGCACGGCTTCAGCGACCACCGCGTCCGGCGTGCCTCCCGCCAATCCTGCAAGCTGCGGGAAGACATCGGTCTCTCGGCGCCCGAGCAACTCCGCTTCCCGCACACCGTATGCCGCCGCGAAGGCCTTGTTGCAACCCAGGAAGCGCCCGCGCAGATCGCGGAATGCGATCAGGTCCGGCACCGAATCGATCAGTGCCCTCAGCAGCGCCCGCTCGCGGGCCAGCGCGTCGTGAGGCTCGCGCACGCCCGACACGAAGACCGCCCGGTAGATCATCGCAAAGCCCGCGATCTTGAACACGTGCCCCATGACGTTGAAGAAGTCGCTCACGTCCACATAGAGCGTGAAATAGAGCTCGGTGAGGGCAAGCACCCAGGCCGCCGCAGCAAGCCAGTTCGCCGACTTGTCCCGCTTCACCATTGCATGCCTTGCGAGCAGCACGGCCGCGAGCAGATACAACCCGGCGAGCACGTATTCGACCGCCAGCTTGAGCGTCGTGACGCCCTGCCCCGGCACGAAGGTGTGCGGCATGCGATCGGGCTGGAAGAGCACCATCCAGCTCCATGCCAGCGCCAGCGCAAGGCCTCCTCCGGTGACGACCAAAGCGCGCACGGACGACCAGCGCCCATCCCCCACGAAGGGATAGCCGATCAGGCCGATGAGCACCAGAGTCCGCGCCGCAAGCCAGAAATGGATCGCCTTCTCGGTGCCGCTGGGCGTGATGAAGAGCGGCATGCCCGCATACGAGAGCGTGTGCGCCAGATCGAGCAATCCTGCGCCGAGGAAGGCGGCACCAAGCCAGACCCGCCGCGCACTGCCGACTGCCTTGCGCAGGTTCCACCCCAGGGCCAGCACCATCACCGACACCGCAACCGAGAAGAACTCCAGCCCGGCATGCAGGGCGAGATAATGCTCAGGGGTTGGAAACAGGTTGGCGTGAACGAACAGCGTCCCGCAGAAAACCACGCTCAGCAGAGTTGCCCAGCCATAGGGACGGGCGATCTCGCCTTTCATGCCTAGCACACGCTGCATCGCCAGCCTGCTCGCAGGATGAGGGCAACACCCCCCTGCGCCGCAACGGCGAAAGGGGCATCGGAACACGGCGGCGCTGAAAGGAGAGGAAGCCGCAGCGCAGGCACCGGACCCCATACGATCGATTTCATGTTCTTGGCTTTATTCTCGTGGCCGCGATTATCCCCCAGCCTCGTATTCATGTGCGATCGCACAACCGCGCAATGGGGCAATTTTTCACGCTGTACAGCCAATGAGCAGGACCGCGGGCGGGGACGCCCCCCCCAACCGGGGGCGCCCACCTTGCATCTCAGCTGCGCCGCCGGCTCGTGCCAAGGATCTGGCGGGAGATCACGATCATCGGCAACAGGCCAACGGCGACGATGATCAGCGCGGCCGTCGAGGCCTCGCTCAGGCGCTCGTCCGCAGCGAGGGTGTGTGCCTGTGTCGCCAGCGTATCGAAGTTGAACGGACGGATCACCAGCGTTGCCGGCAACTCCTTCATCACGTCGACGAACACCAGCAGGCCGGCGGTCAGCAGGCTTCCGCGCAGCATGGGCATGTGCACGCGGCGCAAGGTCTCCCACTTGCCGGCACCGAGACTGCGCGAGGCGTCGTCCATGCTCGGCGTGATCTTGCCCAGGCTGGACTCCACGGTCTGCAGCCCCACCGAGAGGAAGCGCGCCAGGTAGGCGTACACCAGCGCCGCGATGCCTCCCGTGAACACCAGCCCGGGATTGACCCCGAACAGCGCCTCCCAACTGTGCGCCAACCAGTTGTCCAGCCGTGTGAGCGGGATCAGCACCCCGACCGCAATCACCGAACCAGGCACTGCATAGCCCAACCCAACCACCCGGTTCAGCGCGCGTGGCAGCTGCGAGCGCGCGAGACGCGCCGCATAGGCGAGCAGCACTGCAAGCAGCACCGCAATGAAAGCGGTGACCGCGGCCAGCACGAAGCTGTTGCGGGCCAATTGCACGAAACGGGCGCCGAACTGTGCGTCACCCTCGACCAGCGCCATCTCCAGCAGCAGACCGGCCGGCAACAGAAAGCCGAGCAGCAAGGGCATGAAGCAGGCGAGCGCAGCAAGCCGGCCTAGCCCCCCGCTGAGCTTGACCCGCACCGGCAGCGCCGCCTGGCGCGAAGTGTTGTTGAAACGCGCACGCCCGCGCGAAAGATGTTCGAGCGCGAGCACGAGCACCACGAAAGCGAGCAGCGCTGCAGAAAGCTGCGCGGCAGCGATGCGATCACCGAGCGAAAACCAGGCACGGTAAATCCCGGTCGTGAAGGTCTGCACGCCGAAGTAGGACACGGTCCCGAAATCGGCCAGCGTTTCCATCAGCGCCAGCGCCGTGCCCGCAACCACCGCCGGTCGCGCCAGCGGCAGCGAAACGCGGAAGAACGAGGACCACGGTCCAAGCCCCAGCGAGCGGGCGGCCTCGAGCATGCCCCCCGCACGCTCGAGAAAGGCCGCGCGGGCAAGCATGTAAACGTAGGGATAGAGCACGAACATGAACATCGCCACCGCGCCACCGACGCTGCGCACATCCGGAAACCAGTAATCGCCGTGCCGCCAGCCGAAGGCTTCCCGCAGCCCGCTCTGCACCGGACCGACGAACTGGAGGAAGTCGGTATATACGTAGGCCATCACGTAGGCAGGCATGGCCAGTGGCAGCACCAGCGCCCACTCGAAGAAGCGCCGCCCGGGAAAATCAAGCATCGTGGTCAACCAGGCCGCCGTTACCCCGATCGAGGCCACACCCAGGCCCACGCCGACACACAGCACGACGGTGTTGAAGACGAACTCGCCCAGCACGGTATCGGCCAGATGCGCCCAGGTGTCGCTGGTCTGCCCCACGAACACGTTGGAGAACACCGACAGCACCGGCGCCGCGATCAGTGCAGCAACCAGCACCGCGGACAGCGTGAGTGTCGACCCCTGCAGGCGCCTTGCGCCCCATACTCCCGAAGAATTCATTCCGTTCCCGTCTGATCGGGGCCTGGCCGCACATCGGCCGGCTCCGCTGCTGTCGGCGAATTATAATTGATCGCATTTGGAAACCTGCGGTGCAATAATCGACGCCTCGCCCCCTCAGCCCTGCAGCCCCTGCCGTCGCACCCGTTCCTCCCCTGGATCCGGCCCATGTCCCACCTCGAACTAGACCGCATCGATCTTGCCTTCGGCGACAATGTGGTCGTGCGCCAACTCTCGCTGCACCTCGCCAAGGGGCGCATCGGCTGCCTGCTGGGCCCCTCCGGCTGCGGCAAGACCACGGTGCTGCGCTGCATCGCGGGGTTCGAACGGCTCGCTTCCGGCCACATCCGGCTCGACGGAGAGATCGTCAGCACGCCGGCCCACAGCGTGCCCCCCGAGCGGCGGCGCATCGGCATGGTTTTTCAGGACTACGCGCTCTTCCCGCATCTTTCGGTAGCCGACAACATCGCCTTCGGCCTGCGGGGAGAGACACCGACCGAGCGGCGCCGGCGCGTGGAGGAACTGCTCGCACTCGTCGGGCTCGGCAGCCAGGGGGGCAAGTTCCCCCACGAGATGTCCGGCGGCCAGCAGCAACGGATCGCGCTCGCGCGCGCGCTCGCGCCGCGTCCCAGCCTGCTGCTGCTCGATGAGCCCTTCTCCAATCTCGACGTCGAATTGCGCGAAAGGCTCTCCTACGAGGTGCGAGACATCATCAAGTCCACAGACACCACGGCAATCCTCGTCACCCACGACCAGCACGAGGCCTTTGCGGTCGCGGACGAGATCGGTCTGATGCACGAAGGGCGCATCCAGCAGTGGGATACCCCCTACAACCTGTATCACCGCCCGGCGAACCGGTTCGTAGCCGATTTCATCGGCCAGGGCGCCTTTGTGCGCGGCAGGGTGCTCGACGACCAGCGCGTACAAGTCGAGCTCGGCGTGCTCAACAGCAGCACACCGCTGGTATGCGGGGAGAACTGCGCTGCCTGCGCGCACGGCAGCGAGGTCGACGTGCTGCTGCGTCCCGACGACATCGTGCACGATGACACCAGTCCGCTCGTGGCCGAGGTCGCCCACAAGGCGTTCCGCGGCGCGGACATCCTCTACACCCTGCGCCTTGGAAGCGGGGCACGGGTGTTGTCACTGGTGCCCAGCCATCACAACCACGCAGTCGGCGAGCACATCGGGATCCGGCTGGATGTGGACCATGTGGTCACTTTCCCCGATGGCGACACAGACCGCAGCTTCTCCACCCCGAAACCATGATTTCCTGGCTGGGCGATGCGCCGGAGTTTCCGCCCGACACGGCGGCGCTGGCCGAGCCCAATGGCCTGATCGCCGCGGGCGGCGCGCTCACGCCGCCCTGGCTCCTGGCCGCCTATCGGCGCGGCATCTTCCCGTGGTTCAGCGCCGGAGAGCCCATCCTTTGGTGGACGCCCGATCCGCGCCTGGTGCTCGACCCCGGGCACGTCCACATCAGCCACTCGCTACGCAAGACGCTGCGCCGCCGGCGTTTTGAAGTGCGTGCCGACACCGACTTCGCCGAGGTCGTGCGCGCCTGTGCCGCGCCGCGCGAGCCCGGCCTCGGAACCTGGATCACCCCCTCCATGCAGGCCGCTTACCGTCACATGCATGAACTCGGCTATGCCCACAGCGTCGAATGCTGGCAGGATGAACGGCTGGTCGGCGGCCTGTACGGCATCGCGCTGGGGCGGATGTTCTTCGGCGAGTCCATGTTCTCGCTCGAAACCGATGCATCCAAAGTCGCGCTTGCCCACCTCGCACGGCTGCTCGCAGCGCGCGGCTATGGCATGATCGACTGCCAGATGACCACACGCCACCTGCTGTCGATGGGCGCACGGGAGATACCGCGCGCACGGTTCATCATGGCACTGCAGCAGCTCGTGGCCGCAGGTGATGCGCCGGCCAAATGGGCTGCGGACGCCATGGACGACTTCGACTGGCCCTGAACCCAACCCTGTCTGGCGAACGAGGCAATGCAACAGGACTACCCCTATGCGCTGATCCAGTTTTATGCAACAGCGCCCTATGCCTGCTCCTACCTCCCCGAGCGCAGCGCACGCTCGCAGGTCGCCACACCCGGACACCTGATCGACACCCCCATCTACAGCGAGCTTGTGCGTCGCGGCTTTCGCCGCAGCGGCGTGTTCACCTACCGGCCCCACTGTGACAGCTGCAAGGCCTGCGTGCCCGTGCGCATCCCGGTGCAGGACTTCCGCCCCGACCGCAGCCAGCGCCGCGCGTGGAAGTTGCATGGCGGCCTGACAAGCACGGAGCGCCCACTCGCCTTGCACGAAGAACACTTCCAGCTTTACCAGCGCTACCAGGCGGCACGACATGCGGGCGGCGGGATGGATCTGGACAACCGCGAGCAGTTCAGCCATTTCCTGCTGCAAAGCCATGTCGACACGCGCCTGATCGAGTTTCGCGAATACGGCATGCTGCGGATGGTGAGCGTGATCGACTGCCTCAGCGACGGGCTGTCCAGCGTATATACCTTCTACGAACCGAGGCTGCCGCGCAGCGCGCTGGGCACCTACGGCATCCTGTGGCAGATCGAAGCCGCCCGCCGCCTCGGACTGCCCCACGTCTATCTGGGCTACTGGATCGAGGAGAGCAAGAAGATGGCCTACAAGTCGCGCTTTCGGCCGCTCGAGGCTCTGCAGGACGGGATCTGGCAGCCGCTGCGGACACAACCGTGAGCGGTCGGACCTTTCCGCGGACTACGCAGCGCCCCCCTCACCCCTTCAATTCCCCGCCTCCTCAACCGCCCCCTGCACCGCCACGGGGCGAACCGATACAATCCTGCAATGCTTTACGAACTCGCCCGCCCGCTGCTGTTTTCGCTCGACCCCGAAAGCGCACACAATTTCACCCTGCAGAGTCTGCATCTGGCCGGCAAGCTGCTGCCCGCCGGTCAGCCTCAGGCCGCCGATCCGGTCGAGGTCATGGGCCTGCAGTTCCCCAACCGGATCGGTCTCGCCGCAGGACTCGACAAGAACGGTGAAGCGCTCGACGGCTTGGCCCGGCTGGGCTTCGGCTTCATCGAGATCGGCACCATCACGCCGCGACCACAGCCCGGCAACCCGCGCCCACGCATGTTCCGCCTGCCCGAGGTGCGGGGCATCATCAACCGCATGGGGTTCAACAACCACGGCGTCGATGCGCTGATCGCCCATGTGCGTGCGGCAAAATTCCGCGGCATCCTCGGCATCAATATCGGCAAGAACTTCGACACCCCGATCGAACACGCCGCAGACGACTACCTCGCCTGCCTCGAAAAGGTCTATGCATTAGCGAGTTATGTCACGGTCAACATCTCTTCGCCCAACACGAAGAACCTGCGCCAGCTGCAGGGCGAGTCCGAGCTCGACGACCTGCTCGGCCGGCTCAAGGCCGCGCAGACCCGCCTCGCCGACACCCACGGTCGCTACGTACCCATGACGCTGAAGATCTCGCCCGATCTCGAGGACGCACAGCTCACCAACATCGCCGACGCGTTGCGCCGCCACCGCATCGACGCCGTCATCGCCACCAACACGACGGTCGCGCGCGACCAGGTGCAGGGCATCCGCCATGGAAACGAACAGGGCGGCCTGTCGGGCGCACCGGTGTTCGAGGCCTCGACCACGGTGGTGCGCAAACTTGCACAGGCGCTCGGAGACGAATTGCCGATCATCGCAGCAGGCGGGGTGCTCGAAGGCGCGCAGGCACGCGCCAAGCTCGATGCCGGGGCAAAGCTGGTCCAGCTCTACAGCGGCCTGATCTACCGCGGCCCCGAACTCGTGCCCGAATGCGTGCGCGCCACCGCGCATTACCCGCAACGCTGAACACGGCCCGGCGCTTCGCCACGGCTGAATTCCATCCGACCCACACCCGCCTTCACGACTGCCTCAGGAGACTCGTCCATGACCCATCGCCGCCAGTTCATGCTGTGTGCTGCCGCATTCGCTGTCGCCGCCACCCTTCCGCTGAGCGCGGCCGCCGAGGCACCCGCCAAGGTTGGCTTCGTCTATGTCAGCCCGATCGGCGATGCCGGCTGGACGTTCCAGCACGACCTCGGCCGCAAGGCGCTCGAAGCCGCGTTTGGCGACCGCATCGAGACGCGTTATGTCGAGAGCGTGGCCGAAGGTGCAGACGCCGAACGCGTGATCCGGGAGTTTGCCGCCAGCGGCAGCAAGATCGTGTTCGCCACCAGCTTCGGCTACATGAACTACGTCGAGCGCGTCGCCCGCCAATTCCCGAACGTCACTTTCCTGCACGCCACCGGCTACAAGTCGGCGAAGAACTTCGCCCCCTACAACGCGCGCTTCTATGAAGGGCGTTACCTCAACGGCGTGATCGCCGGCAAGATGACCAAGTCCAACGTGCTCGGCTACGTCGGCGCCTTCCCCATCCCGGAGGTACTGCAGGGCATCAACGCCTTCACCATGGGCGCGCGCAGCGTGAACCCGAACGTGGAAGTGCGCGTGATCTGGGCCAACAGCTGGTATGACCCGGGCAAGGAACGCGAGGCTGCGATGACGCTGATCTCGCAAGGCGCCGACATGCTCACTCACCATACCGACTCGACCGCCACCGTGCAGGCCGCCGAAGAAAAGGGCGTGCACGCCTTCGCCTACCATTCGGACATGTCCAAGTACGGACCGAAGGCCCAGCTCACCGCCACCACCCACCACTGGGGCGAGTTCTACAAGCGCACCGTCGACGCAGTCCTCGCCGGCACCTGGAAGCCCGAGGGCGTGTGGGGCGGCATGAAGGACGGCATGATCAAGCTCACGCCGCTCAATCCGGCGATCCCCGAGGACGTGCAGACGATGGTGCGTGATCTCGAGGCGAAGATCACCGCAGGCAGCTTCCACCCCTTCACCGGGCCGGTGGTGGACCAGGCCGGCACCGAGCGCCTCGCGACGGGGGCGGTCATGGACGATGCCGCGCTGGGCAAGATGGACTACTTCGTGCAGGGCGTGTCGTCGCGCCTGCCGAACGCGAAGTAAGCGGCCTCGCGGCACCCGCGCGGCGCCCCGCGAAGCGCCTCCGCCGGGTGCCGTGCGCGCCTTCACGACTGAACCCGATCGGCCGCGGTCTCGTCATCAGCGGGTTCGCCCATGCGCAGGCAGGCAGCGATCGCGGTCGCGATGCCGTCCGCCATGCGTGCCTGCCGTTCGGGGTCGCGCAGCAACACTTCCTCACCCCGGTTCTTGATCACGCCTGCCTCGAACAGCACGGCCGGCATCCGCGCATGGCGCAGCACGGCCAGCCCATCGTAGTAGTGCACCGCATGGGGATGATCTGCATAGGCACGCCGGAGGCCGTTCTTGTGCGTGGGCTCGAAGCCCATGCGCTGCAGCCGCGCGCCAATGGTGCGCGCGCACAGGACGCTGCGCGCCGTATCCGGGTTGTCGCGCGACACGAACAAGGAATGTCCGGCGAACTTATCGTTGTAATCCAGCAAGTGGCCGCCCCAGCGCCAGGGCCGCAGTTCATGCGCGCCCACCGAATCGTGATGGATCGACAGGAGGAAGGCTGCCCCTGCAGCAGCCTGGGGGCGCGCCTTCAAGCTGCCGATCCGCCCGTCCGCATTGATCAAGCGCACCGCAAAGCCACGCGATTCAAGTGCGGCGACGATATGCAGGGCGAGCGTGCGATTGAACTCGAACTCGCTGCGGCCGCGTGCGCTGATCGCCCCAGGTGCCTCAAGGGTATGCCCCACGTCGACCGCGACCCACTGACCAGCAGCCACGGGCTCCGTACGCGCCGGAACCGCCCCGCCCGCCAGCAGCACCGCGCATGCAAGATGCAAGCACCACACGCAACGACGATGCGCCCTCGCCCGGTCAGATGTGCCTCCATTCCTCATCAGCGCCTCCTTGCCGCTACATCTTGATTCATATCATGGAGCGGGTGGGGGGCCCCCACCCACAATGCCCCCACCATCGGCTTAGCCGTGGACAGTTGTAACCCCTGAACCACCCGGGCAAACCGACACCTTTTCGGAAAAAACGAGACAAGCGATGAGGAGTACTCCATGAGCGGTATCTTCACAAAATCAATGGCGCGGAACATCTTTTACGGGGGAACGGTATTCTTCTTCCTTCTGTTCCTGGCGCTCACCTTCGATACGGAGCGAGAGCTTCCGAATCGTGACAACCGGCAGGCAATCACCCCCGAGGTCGCAGCCGGCAAGCACATCTGGGAAGTCAACAACTGTCTCGGCTGCCACACGTTGCTCGGCGAAGGCGCCTACTTCGCGCCCGAGCTCGGCAACGTCTACAAGCGCCGTGGCGGTGACTTCATCAAGGCCTGGATGCAGGCCATGCCCACTGGAGCCCCCGGCCGTCGCCAGATGCCGAACTTCAATCTGACCGAAGAACAGCTCGACCAGCTCGTGGCCTTCCTGAAGTACACGTCCGAGATCAACACCGCCAACTGGCCGCCCAACATCGAGGGCTGATCGGAACACTGGAGACCAAAAGGGGATATCCATGCAATACAAATCACAAGCGGTCGCCATGCCCTACTTCATCGCGGCGATCGGGCTTTTCGTGGGGCAAATTATCTTCGGTCTGATCATGGGCCTGCAATACGTGGTGGGCGATTTCCTGTTCCCGGAAATCCCCTTCAACGTGGCGCGCATGGTGCATACCAACCTGCTGATCGTGTGGCTGCTGTTCGGCTTCATGGGGGCGGCCTACTACCTCGTGCCTGAAGAGGCGGAGACCGAACTGTTCAGCCCGAAGCTGGCGCTGGCATTGTTCTGGGTCTTCCTCGTCGCCGGGGCGCTGACCATCCTCGGCTACCTGCTCGTGCCCTACAGCACGCTGGCGTCGATGACGGGCAACGACATCCTCGCGACCATGGGCCGGGAGTTCCTCGAACAGCCTTTGCTGACCAAGATCGGCATCGTGGTCGTGGCACTGGCCTTCCTGTTCAACATCACCATGACCGTGCTGAAGGGCCGCAAGACCGTCATCAGCATCGTCCTGCTGTTGGGCCTGTGGGGTCTGGCGATCTTCTTCCTGTTCTCCTTCTACAACCCGGTCAACCTCGTCCGCGACAAGTTCTACTGGTGGTGGGTGGTTCACCTCTGGGTGGAAGGCGTCTGGGAACTGATCATGGCCGCGCTGCTCGCCTTCGTCCTCATCAAGGTGACCGGTGTTGACCGCGAGGTCATCGAGAAGTGGCTGTACGTGATCATCACCCTGGCGCTCGTGACCGGCATCATCGGTACCGGCCACCACTACTTCTGGATCGGTACGCCGGAATACTGGCAGTGGTGGGGTTCGATCTTCTCCGCGCTGGAGCCGATCCCGTTCTTCGCCATGACCGTGTTCGCCTTCAACATGGTGAACCGTCGTCGTCGCGAGCATCCGAACAAGGCGGCCGTGCTGTGGGCACTGGGCACCGGCGTGATGGCGTTCCTGGGCGCCGGCGTGTGGGGCTTCCTGCACACCCTGGCTCCGGTGAACTACTTCACGCACGGCTCGCAGATCACCGCGGCGCACGGCCACATGGCCTTCTATGGCGCCTACGTGATGGTGGTGCTGACGATCATCAGCTACGCCATGCCGATCATGCGCGGCCGCGCTGCCAACAGCGAGAAGGCTCAGGTCGTCGAGATGTGGTCGTTCTGGCTGATGACGATCGCCATGGTCTTCATCACGCTGTTCCTGACCGCTGCCGGCATCCTGCAGGTCTGGCTGCAGCGCGTGTCGGACACTCCGATGTCCTTCATGGCCACCCAGGATCAGCTGACGCTGTTCTACTGGATGCGTGAATGGGCGGGCGTGATGTTCTTCATTGGTCTGATCGTCTATCTCGCCAGCTTCTTCATCAAGGGCGAAGCGAAGGCAGTCAAGGCCTGATTTACGAGGTTCTTCGGTAGCAACTCCTGGGCGATCCAGGGGAAGGGGTTGGGGCGGCGATAGCCGCCCCTTTTTTTTGCTCGTCACGCCGCCCGAGTCAGCCGTGGCCGCGGCCCGGGTGCGCAATTCCGGGCGCCGTAGCTGCCCGCACCGCTAGAATGGCGGCTGCCCTGCGTTTGTTGACCACCCCGTGGTTCCATCGCCTGTGCGCAGATCAGCCCACCGCCGCCACCCATCCCCGCCTGCCCTCGAGTTCGACGTGACCGCTCCCGATCTCACCGCCAAACCTGCCTCCCCGGACAGCCGCTTCCGCGTCGCCATCAACGGCTATGGCCGCATCGGCCGGTGCTACCTCCGAGCCTTGCACGAAGCGGGACTCGCCGAGCGCTTCCGCATCGTCGCCATCAACGAGCCGGCCGACCTGGCCAGCATCACTTACCTCACCCGCTTCGACTCGACGCACGGCCGTTTCCCCGAACCGGTCGGCAGCAAGGAATCGAGCCTGCTCATCTCCGGCCACGAGATCACGGTCACGCACGCCTCGACGCCCGAAGGGGTGGACTGGGGCGCGCTCGGCATCGACCTGCTGGTGGAGTGCTCGGGACAGTACGGCGGCCGCGAGGCCTTGCAGCGCTTCCTGCACGCCGGGTGTCCACGACTGCTGCTCTCGCACCCCGGCAACAGCGGCGAGGACGTTGATGCAACCGTGGTGTTCGGGGTCAATGAAGGGCATCTGAACGGCGACGAGCAGCTGGTTTCGAATGCCTCGTGCACCACCAACGCAATCGTGCCGGTGCTCGACCTGCTGCACCGCGAGATCGGCCTCGAGCAGGTACTGCTCACCACCCTGCATTCGGCGATGAACGATCAACCGCTGATCGACGGCTACCATCACACCGACCTGCGCCGTACGCGCTCGGCGATGCAGTCGATCATCCCGGTGTCGACCGGCCTCGCCCGCGGCGTGGAACGGCTCCTGCCGGAGCTTTCCGGGCGGGTCGTCGCCAAGGCCATCCGGGTCCCCACGCACAATGTCTCGGCCATCGACGTGGTGCTCACCCTCGCACGGGACCTGCATCCCGGCGAGATCAACGCCTTGCTGCATGAGGCGGCCGCTGGCTGCTACCGCGGCCTCATCGCGTACTCGGACGATCCCCATGCGTCGATCGACTTCAACCACGATCCGCACTCGGCGATCCTCGACGCCAGCCAGACGCGCAGCGTCGGGCCGCGCATGATCAACCTGATGGTCTGGTTCGACAACGAGTGGGGCTTTGCCAGCCGCATGGTCGACGTCACGCGGCACTGGCTGGAAAAGAAAGCCCGGCTACAAGCGAGATTGGATCTCAATTAACCCCGATCAAGTTATTCGGGGGCAGGGTTTCCTAGACTCACGGGAAACCAACACGAGCCGCTCCCCAAATGACCACAAACACTGCCATCGCCCCGGATTCGGCCCCTGCGCAGGACAATGCCCCGCGCCTGGCGGGGGACCTGGCGATCTGGTTCTTCATCCTCGCCGAGTTGCTCGCCTTCGGCGTCTTCTTCGCCGCCTACGCCTTCACCCGCGCCAACAACATCGAACTGTTCAACACCGAGCAGCTCGAGCTCAACCGCCACGCCGGCGCGATCAACACCATCCTGTTGCTCACGGCGAGCTACTTCGTCGTGCGCGCGGTGCAGGCCGCCGAGCGCGAGGCATCGCGCGAGTGCGCCAACTGGCTGCTCGGCGCCATCCTCACCGGCTTCGGCTTCATCCTCGTCAAGCTCACCGAGTATGCGGCGGCGTTCGAGCACAACATCAGTCTCTCGAGCAGCCCGTTCCACATGTTCTATCTGTCGCTGACCTTCTTCCACTTCATGCATGTGATCCTCGGCCTGGTGATCCTGATCGCGATGTGGAACGGCGCACGCCAGGGGCGCTATCGTCCCGGCGAGATGAACGGCCTCGAAACCGGCGCCGCGTACTGGCACATGGTCGACCTGGTCTGGCTGGTGCTGTTCCCCCTCGTCTACGTCATTCACTGAGGAGAACGACATGAGCAAGAGCATGCACGGCACCCCTCGTACCTCCACCCTGCTCTGGGCCACGCTGATCCTCGCCACCATCGCCACCTGGGCCATGGGCGCACTGGGCGAGACGGGCACCTGGGGCGTTGCCCTCCTCGCCGTCATATCGTTCTGGAAAGGCGCAGTGATCATTCTCGATTTCATGGCGCTACGCCACGCACCGCTGCTGTGGCGCGCGGTCACCATGGGCTGGATGGTCCTCGTCTGGGCCGTCATCGCCATCGCCTACATCAAGGGACTCGCACAATGAAGCCGGACACCCCGAACCTCGACACCCCGTTCTACGAAGCCTCCGGCGACGAGATCAGCATCTTCGAGCACGCATGGAAGAACCGGCTGCCGCTGCTCATCAAGGGACCGACCGGTTGCGGCAAGACACGCTTTGTCGCATACATGGCCGCCCGCCTCGGCCTGCCGCTCTATACCGTGGCCTGCCATGACGATCTGACCGCCGCCGACCTCGTCGGCCGCCACCTGATCGGCGACGGCAAGACCATGTGGTGCGACGGGCCGCTGACGCGCGCCGTGCGCGAAGGCGGCATCTGCTACCTCGACGAAGTCGTCGAGGCGCGCAAGGACACCACTGTGGTGCTGCACCCGCTCGCGGACGACCGCCGCCTCCTGCCGATCGACCGCACCGGCGAGTTGCTCCAGGCACCACCGGGTTTCATGCTGGTGGTGTCGTACAACCCCGGCTACCAGAACCTGCTCAAGGGCATGAAGCCCTCAACTCGGCAGCGCTTCGTCAGCCTGCGCTTCGACTTTCCACGCCCCGCGCAGGAGGAAGCCATCCTGATCGGTGAGACCGGCTGCGCGCCCGACCTGGCCAAACGCCTGGTTGCGATCGCGGGCTCCCTGCGTTCGTTGAAGGATCGCGACCTGGAAGAGGCTGCGAGCACACGCCTGCTGGTCTACGCTGCGCTGCTCACCAAGGACGGCATGGATCCGATCGCTGCCTGCCGCGTCGGCATCGTCGAGAGCCTCACCGACGACCCCGAGATCGCGGAAGGCCTCATGGAGGTGGTTTCCGCCACCTTCGGCCGCTGACGGCCACCACGAACGGACACTGCCATGAGCCCCCAGCGCCCAGACCCCTTGCGGCATGTCATGCCGGGCCCCAAGCTGGCCGTCGCGGCCGAGGCCCTGTTCCTGATCAACCTGATGTTGCTGCCGGGGATCGCATTTATCGCGCTGATGGTGCTGTGGTCGCGCCATCACAACGACCCCGATCCGCTGGTACGCAATCACCTGCGCCAGACCGGATGGACCTGCATCTGGGGTGGCCTTTTACTGGTGACGATCAGCGTGGCGATCTTCCTGCTCGGCGGTTTCGACAACCCCTGGACATGGGTGATCGGTGTGCTTTACTTCACCTTCGTGCACTCAACATTGATCCTGCTGGGTGTCATGGGCCTGTCACGTGCAATCAACGGTCGCACCTGGCGCTACCCCGTTTTCGGTCCGCGCGAAGCGCCCGAACAGTCTTGAGCCATGGGCTTGCGGCGGAAAAGCCGTCGCATGAGGAGCACTGACAGATGGAAGAACACGTAGGCCTGCTCTGGCACCGACTGATCACCCGTGCGGCCGGCGGGCACTTTCCCAAGGCAGCGGTCAAGCTCAAGGAAATGGAGAAAGTGGCCGGGGTGTTCTTCCGTGCGCTGGGTGGCGACCCCGGCCTGCGCGTGGCCGCAGCCACGTCCGATACGCACGGCGCCCGCCGCAGCCTGCTGCAGCGCATCGCCGGCGCCGACGAGCGCATTCCGCGCGGTCGCATGGACATCAGCACCCTGCGCCTGCCCCCGGAACTGGACGCGCTTCCCGAACGCAGCCTCAATCGTGATCTCTATCTCTGGCTGGCGGCCCTGGCGGCCGCCCACGGCGGTGGGAACACCATCACCGATGCCGCAGCGGACGCCGCGCTTGCGCCCCTGCCCACGGGCGATTTTGACGAAGCCGCCACGCGTGAACTGCGCGAGAACCAGCGTGCGACGCTGCGCGCACTGCGCCGCTGGCCGGGCATCGAGACACGCTACCGCCGTCTGGTGGAGGCCGTGATCGCGCAACGCCCCCAGGTCGCCAAGTTGCCCGCCCCCGAAGCCGAACGCGAGAACCTGCTACGCCAGGCGCTGCACGCGCCCGGCAGCATCGCCGCACTCCCCAAGCTGCCCGCCAAGGCCCGGGAAACCCAGCCGGTGTTGCTGTGGCTGAGTGACTACCGCGGAGCGGGCGCCGGGGGACTCACCGGCAGCGCGAACGGCCCGGAAGGCGGCGAGGCCGGCAACAGCAAGCCGGGCCGCGATGCCAGCGAGCAGGCACACCGCGTCGAACGCCAGGACAACGCGCCCGAAAAGCATGGCATGATCATCCCCTTCCGCGTCGAGAGCCTGCTTTCGGTCGCGGAGTTCATCAAGGTCAAGCGCAGCACCGACGACGACCCCGACGACAATGCGGCCGAAGCCGCGGCGAACCTCGATCAGCTATCGATCACCCGCGACGGCGAGCGCGTGGCCTCGAAGATCCGCTTCGACCTCGACCTGCCGTCCGCGGCGGAAGACGACGTGGTGCTGGGCGACGGAATTCCGCTCCCGGAGTGGGACTACCGCAAGGACCTGCTGCGGGAGGATCACGTGCGCCTGACCGAGTTCACCGCCTCGGTGCACGACCCACGCGCCGCGCCCTGCAAGCTCCCCGACCATCTTCGTCGCACCGCACGCCGACTGCACCGTCAGTTTGCTGCGCTCACCCCCGCACGCCGCTGGCTCAAGGCTCAGGCCGACGGCAGCGAACTCGACGTCGACGCGCTCGTGCGCGCAACCACCGACCGCGCCACGGGCCATCACCCGTCCGACCAGCTCTATCTGTCGCTCGAGAAGCGCGAGCGCGACCTCGCCTGCCTTGCGCTCGCTGACCTCTCGCTATCCACCGACACCTGGATCTCTTCGCATGCCCGCGTGATCGATGTCATCCGCGACTCGCTGCTGCTGTTCGGTGAAGCGCTGCTCGCCACCGGCGACCGCTTCGCGCTGTGCGGCTTCTCCTCGGTCAAACGCAGCAACGTGCGCTTTCATCGCCTGAAGGATTTCGATCAACGCTTCGACGACCAGGCACGCGGCCGCATCATGGCGATCAAGCCCGGCTACTACACCCGTCTTGGCGCAGCGATCCGCCACGCCACCAACGTGCTCGAGAAACAGAGCGCGGCGCGGCGCATCCTCCTGATCCTGTCCGACGGCAAGCCCAACGACCTTGATCTCTACGACGGTCGTTACGGCATCGAGGACACCCGCGTGGCCGTCGTCGAGGCCCGCAATCGCGGCATCGTGCCCTTCTGCGTCACCATCGACCGCGAAGGCGCGAGCTACCTGCCCCACCTTTTCGGCCCCGCAGGCTTCGCGGTCATCCGCCAGCCGGACGAACTGCCCGCGCGCCTCCCCATGTTCTATGCCCAGCTCACACGCTAAAGCCATGCCCAGATGTGACGACCTGTGCCGCGACGGGCTGCAGCCAGCGCAGTACGGCACGCCGCCTGCGGACGAACTGGACCGCCTGTGCCGCCTGCTTTCGCAGGCCTCGCTGTTCAACGGGCTGTCCTGCAGCGACATCGCACGCTTTGCCCGTGGCGTGCGCGAGGTAAAAGCGCCCAAGGGCGAGATCCTCTTTCACCGCGGCGACCCCTGCAACGGCTTCCACCTGATTCTCAGCGGCCAGATCAAGCTGGCCTTCACCTCGGCCGATGGCAACGAGAAGGTGGTGGACATCCTTTATGCGGGGCGCAGCTTCGGCGAGGCGGTGATGTTTACCGACAAGCCCTACGTGGTGATGGCACAGGCCCTGACCGACTCCACCCTCCTCCACATCGGCAAGCAGGTGTTCTTCGACGAGATGGCGGTCGACCCAAGCTTCTGCCGCAAGATCATCGCCGGCCTGGCGCAGCGCCTTCATCACCTGATGGCCGACGTCGAGAGTTACTCGCTGCGCTCCGGCCGCGAGCGGGTGATCGGCTACCTGCTGCGCGAGGAAGAACGCGACGGCGATCACGTCGCCGAGGGCCAGGTTTCCATCCGGCTTCCCACCAGCAAGGGCACAATCGCCTCACGGCTGAACCTAACGCAGGAACACTTCTCGCGCATCCTCAACGAGTTGTCCAACGCGAGGCTCATCCAGGTCGAGGGCCGCACCATCCACATTCCGGACATCGGCCGCCTGCGCAAGAGCCTGAACTGAAGCCGCACGGGCGAGGCGCAAGCGTGACCTACGCCCTTGATCCTCGAAGCCCCGCGCCATAAGGTGCGAGGCGCGACCACATCACACCACGGCTGAACACATGACCGGCACGGAACACCCCCTGCACCCCCTTCAAGCCACTGTCGATACACCAGGCTGCAGCCGTTGCCGCGATCTGCCGCCCCTGGCCTTCGACTTCAGCATGGCCTTTCAGCCCATTGTCGACTTGGGCAAGGGCGAAACATGGGGCTGGGAGGCACTCGTGCGCGGCCCCGGTGGCCAGGGTGCAGCGACTGTACTCTCTCAGGTGACCGACGAGAACCGATACCCGTTCGATCAGCAATGCCGGATTCGTGCCATCGAGCTCGCACAGAAGCTGGGCCTGTCGACGCGACTGAGCATCAACTTCCTGCCGAACGCGGTGTACGAGCCCAAGGCCTGCATACGCGCCACCATCGAGGCAGCAAACCGCGTGGGTTTTCCCCTCAACCGGCTGCAGTTCGAGATCACTGAAGTCGAAGAGGTGCGCAACGATGGGCATCTACGCCGCATCGTGGAGGAATATCGTGCGATCGGCTTTGCGACTGCAATCGACGACTTCGGTGCAGGGTATGCCGGTCTCAACCTGCTCACGCACTTCCAGCCCGACACGCTGAAGCTCGACATGAACCTGATTCGCAACATCGACCAGGACCCTCGCCGTCAACTGATCGTGCGCCATCTGGTCAACCTGGCCGAAGAGTTTCCCTGCAGCCTGATCTGCGAGGGCGTGGAAACCCTCGGCGAGGCGCGTTGCCTCGCTGACATGGGCATATTGCTTCAACAGGGATACCTGTTCGCACGACCGGGCTTCGAGTCCCTTCCGGTTCCCGACCCCGGTGTGCTGTCCAGCCTGTTGCGTACCTGATGCGGCGGCTCAGCCCTCCTTGCCGTCTGCCCGCGCCCGCATGAGAAAGGGCGTATAGCGCCACAGATAAAGCAGGAAGCCGAGCGACCACAGGGTGGCGGCTGCATGCACGCCACCGATCTGTGCTGCCGGGATGAAGCCCACCGTCAGCACCCGCACCAGCGCCGCAAGGAGCACGAGCGCATACGCTGCCGTTTCGATCCGGCCCGCGATCAGCATGCGGCCCGTGTGCCCGAGCGCGGTGCGGGTGATCATGCCGATGATGAGACCGCCGGTCGCACCGATTGCCAGCGCGTGAATCCCTGCCGAGCGCGGCAGCACACCGAACTGCGTGAGACCAACCAGCGCGAGACCGAGCGGAATCCACAGATACGCCAGGTGCAGCACCCACAGGATCGGCGTACCACGGGTTGCCCACGGGTTCCAGCCTCCCAGCCGGATCGCCTGCAGCACGGCTGCCAGCAGGGAAACCACGCCCGCCCATGCACCGGCGTCAAACGCCCACAGCAGGAGGGCGATGCCCGTGGCGATCGCCGCAGCCCAATCGAGTTGCTTGTTCCGCCACTGACGGACGCCGCGCAGGCCATTGAAGGTGAACATCGGGATCACCCGTCCGCCCACGATGGTTTCGAGCACCACCACCAGACCGAGGGCAAAATGCATCGCCATCAGCGGATCCGCCTCGATCACGCCGAGCACCGCCAGATGGAAGAACAGGTTGGCCAGCGACAGCGCCGCGGGCACGGCCCCAACGAAGTAGTTGCGCGTGCTCTTGCCCTTGATCAGCACGCGCAACAACATGCCTGCCGCGACCGGCAGGAAGGCGAGATCGACGACCGCTACCCAGGCGCCGGAGCCAAAGGCCATGGCGAGCCGGCCAGCCAGCCAGACCGCAGCCAGCGCCGCGAGTGGCTTGCCCACGGGCGTCTTCAGTCCGGTCCAGTTCCCCGCCGCGGTGTACAGGAAGCCGATAATGACCGCCGCGGCAAAGCCGAAGATCATCTCGTGCGCATGCCACCAGATGCCGGGCATGGGCAGATCGATGCCCCCCGCGTAACCCACCGCCCACACCGGCACGGCGATGGCTGCGAACAGGGCAGCGAGCAGATAGAAGGGCCGGAAACCGAGCGCCCAGAGCGAGAAGGTTTCGGGGGGGATGCGTTTGCTTGTCGGTTCGTCGAGGCGAATCAGCGCCATGTCTAGATCTCTGTCTTGCTTGAGGAAGTGCCGGGGAGGATAAACCACCGCCGGGTCCACCCTTGTATAGGGACCCCGGCGGCGGAGCGTTGCGTTCAGTGGCTGGTGCCCTCTTCGCGCGTGATCTTGTTCCAAACGTTGTACTTGCCCACGGGCTTGCGCATCGGCAGACGCTTGCGCTCTTCGAGGGTCTGCGCGTCGAGCACGATCACCGCACCTTCGTCCTCCCAGAGACTGGCGAGCGCGTAGCGCCCGTCGCGGGTGAACTCGACGTGCGCCAGTGTCTTGCCCGGCTCGCCGGTGATCTCCTTGACCACCTCGAGTGTTTGCTTGTCGATGATCTGCAGGATGTGCTTGGCCTCGGGGCTCATCATCGAGTCCACGAAGGCGTAGCGGCTGTTGCCGTGGCTGCGCAGGAAGAAGCCCGGGCCACGCGTCTGGATGCGATTGACCACCTCCCAGGTCTTCATGTCGATCACCGTGACCTCGCCAGCCTTGAGGTTGGTACTCGCCATCACGGTGCGCGGCTTCGCATCCGGCCCGGCGGCGGGGTCGGTCCATTCCCAGGTGATGCCCGAGCCCAGGTGCGGCATGCCATCCAGCGGCAGGTTGGCGATCTTCTTGCGCACATCGAGGTTTACCACCTGGCCCACACCCTCGCGCGAGGCGCCCATCAGCTCGGAGTAATCCTGGGTGAAGAAGAAATCGTCCAGCACCTCGGCAAGCACCGTGCGGCGCGGGTTCAGGTAACCGGGGATGAAGCTGCCCTCGCGCTGCTTGTAATCATGGATGAAACCGGTGGGAATATCCTCCACCGCCTTCGTGTAGCTGATCTCCCAGACCTCGGGCACGTCCTTCAGCGCGGCAATGAAGGATTGGCGCGGTGTCGCATCGTAGACGGCCGACACGCGCGAGGTCTGCCTGCCATCCTGGTCCTTGGCCTCGAGGGTCTTGATCAGGTTCAGGTCGCCGTCGAGCAGCACCAGGGTGTGCGGCAGGTAGTTTGCAACCGCCACGTGCGTACCATCGGGCGATACGGCCACGTTGCGCGTGTTGATGCCGGCGCGCACCTCAGCCACCACCTTGAGGTTCCACATGTCGAACTTGGTGATCCAGCCGTCGCGCGAAGCGAAGAAGACGTAGCGCCCCTCGGCGGCAAACTTGGGCCCGCCATGCAGCGCGAAACGGGACTGGAAGCGATGGATCGGCTCGAGCTTGTCGCCGTCGAGCACGCTGACGTGATGATCGCCCGCCTCCACCACCAGGAAGAGGTTGAGCGGATCGGCGTCAAACACCGGCTTGTCGGAGAGCGTGGCCGGGTCGACATGCACGATGCGCGAGGCGCGGACATCCTCGTCGGTCCAGCGCGGCGCGGGTTCGACCGGCGTGTAGATCCACTCGGTGATGGCGGCGATCTCGCCGGCGCTGAGCACCTCGCCGAAGGCAGGCATCTGCGTGGCGGTGCGCCCCTTCGTGATGATCTTCACCGCCTCGGCCTTGCGCAGGCGCGCAAGGTTGTCGGGCAGCAGGGCCGGACCCATGGCGCCAAGGCGGTTGGGTGCATGGCACTCCGCGCAATGCTGGGCATAGAGCGCAATCACGTTCTGCAGGGGAATCGCCGCAGCCTGTCCTGGTGTTGCCGCCGGGCCCGCGGCTGGCGAGGCAAGCGTACCAGTCGATAGCGCAGCCGCAAGGGCTGCGAGCACGGTGGTCAGCGCGGTGCGGATTATCATGCCGACACCTTGTTGATGCGTTTCCAGGGCGTGGTGACCACACGCTCGGCGCCATAGTCCGCTGCGCTCACGCCAATTTCTTCGTCATACAGATAGCAGGCGGGATCCTCCGCCCACGGATTGCCGGTGACCTGTTCGGCACGCACCCGAGAGCTGCCGTTGCAGATGTCGAGATACCTGCACGCCCCGCAGCGCCCTTCGAGCTTGCGCGGATGCTGCTTGAGCCCGGCGAGCAGCGGATTGGAGAGGTCATTCCAGATGTCG
Organism: Thauera sp. WH-2; assembly: GCF_048321015.1. Taxonomy (NCBI): domain Bacteria; kingdom Pseudomonadati; phylum Pseudomonadota; class Betaproteobacteria; order Rhodocyclales; family Zoogloeaceae; genus Thauera; species Thauera sp. WH-2. Next base: position 199,793 of record NZ_JBLWFG010000006.1, read on the forward strand.
CCGAAGGCCCGCTCGCGCACGTTGCCCAGCGGCACATGCCACCACATGGTGTCAGGGTGCACAATGCCGAGGTTGTCGATGTTCGAGACATTCACCCCGCTCGCGTTACCGCCCCACTGGCGCAGCCTGGCCTCGATGTGTGCGGCCTTGTCCGGGAAGCGCTGCTGCACCCAATGCAGCAGGAAGGGGCCGTCAGCGTCGTTGTTGCCCGTGACGAAGTCCTTCTCGATACCACGCTGGTGCAGATCGAGACAGGTCTCGAAGAGCAGTTCCATGGCCTCGCGTGTGGTCCGGTGCTGGGCGTCGCCGGCACGGTTCTTGTTACCGCGGCCAGCGTAGTTCAGGTGCGAGAAGTAGAACTTGTCGATGCCCTCGTCCTCGACCAGCTTCAGCAGCGCGGGCAGGTCGTGCGCATTGCCCTCGGTCATGGTGTAGCGCACGCCGACCTTGATGCCCCGATCGCGGCACAGGCGGATGCCATGCATCGAGGCCTCGAAGGCACCCTGCTTGCGGCGGAAGTGGTCGTGCGTGGCGCCGATGCCATCCAGGCTCACGCCCACGTAGTCGAAGCCGATCCCATCGATCGCATCGATGTTGGCGTCGTCGATCAGCGTGCCATTGGACGACAGGCCCACGTAGAAGCCCATGCCCTTGGCGCGGCGGGCGATGTCGAAGATGTCGGAGCGCAGCAGGGGCTCGCCGCCGGACAGGATCAGCACCGGCACGCGCGCGGCCTTCAGGTCGTCCATGACCTTGAAAACTTCCTGCGTGTTCAACTCGCCGGGGAAATCCTTGTCGGCCGAGATCGAGTAGCAGTGCTCGCAGGTAAGGTTGCAGCGCCGGATCAGGTTCCAGATCACCACCGGCCCGGGTGGATTGCGGCGGGGGCCGGCCGGCGTGGGATGATCGAGCTCGCGGATGAATTGGGAGATACGGAACATGAGGCCCTCCTGAATGGCGCCCATTTCACCCGAGTACCCCCATGCTGTAAATGACCCGTGTCAAGGGCCCCGAAGCGGGCAAGACGTGGCGCGCCCTCAGCCGCCGATGCGCAGCCCCGTCTTTTTGAGGATCCCAGCGGAGAACAGCACGTCGTGCTGGCGACAAGCCGCGGGGAATTCATGTTCGATCAGGGCGGCGATCTCCTGCACCCGCTCGAGCGCCGCCTCGCGACTGCCTGCATGGACCATGGCGAAAAGGTTGTAGGGCCAGTCGGGCAGATGGCGCGGCCGACGGTAGCAATGCGTGACAAAGGAAAGCCCCCCGACCCGCTCGCCCACGGCATCGATCGCCGCGTCATCGATCTCCCATACGCTCATCCCGTTTGCCGTGTAGCCGATGGCGTAATGGTTGGGCACGGCACCGATTCGGCGAATGCGCCCGTCCTCTAGCATCGCGGCCATGCGCGCACGCACCAGCGGCTCCCCCACGCCGAGCGTTTCAGCAACCGCCGCATAGGGCCGCGGCACCAGCGGCAGGCCGCCCTGAGTGGCCAGCACGATGCGTCGGTCGAGTTCGGCAAACTCGGCCAGTGCGGCAGCAGATCCGGTCATGCTCATGCCTCCAGCCTCATCTCGACAAAGTACTCGCGCTCCTTCGGAAACCGATGCACCAGCAGCCCGGTGGCCGCCTCGATACGGCGGGCGCAATCGACAATGCCTTCCGGCGTTTCAGTGGCAAGCACGAACCACATGTTGAGCGCATGCTCGCGGCGATAGTTGTGTGCAACTTCAGGAAAGGCATTGACCGCCTCGACCGTGCGCTCCCAAAGCGCCTCGGGCACGGCGATCGCTGCGAGGCAAAAGGCGCCGCCCATGCGCTCGATCTGGAACATCGGGCCGAAGCGGGTGAGTACGCGATCTTCGAGCAAGCTGCGCAGCCGCACGATGACCTCCTCTTCCCCAAGCCCCAGTGTGCGGGCGACCTCGGCGAAAGGGGTCTCCGAGAGCGGGAACTCACCCTGCAACGCATTGATGATGCGGCGGTCGGTGTCGTCCGGCTCGCGGCGGGCCGCCACCCCGCGGCGCCCTGCCGGAGTATGCGAGTTGGTGGAAGGATCAGGCATCGATCAGGTCCTTCGCGCCCAGATAGCGGGCGCCGGTTTGCTTGAAGCGGCGGCAGCTGAACAGCACGGCATGTGGAAAACGGTCCAGTCCCAGTCGGCCGGCGAGCTCGTCACGGGCGGCAAGCACCTCGTCCCGCTCGCTGCCATGGATCATGCAGAACAGGTTGTAAGGCCACTGCGGGGCCACCCGCGTCCTGCGGTAGCACAGGGTGACGGCAGGTTCACGCGCGAGCTGGCGCCCGAGCGCCGAAACCTCGCCGTCGGGGATGTCCCACACGCACATCGCGTTGGCGCCCAGTCCGAGTTCGTGGTGGCGGACGACCACGCCGAATCGCCGGATCAGGCCCGTCTCCACCCAGCGCGCAACCGTCGCGATGACCTCGGCCTGATCCAGTCCAGCCTCCAGGCCCAGACGCGCAAAGGGTTCGGTTTCGAGCGCAAGCCCGCCTTGCAGCGCAGCGACCAGCCGCCGCTCGTCCGCGCTCAGGCACGCAGCATCGCCCTGGTCCGGCAAGGCGATCGGCTCGCCGCGCCGCACCGCGCTGGCTCGGCGGAGCGGCGCGTGCGCGCTACGCTGGCCGTTCTCCCGCAGGTCGAAGCCCAGATCGATGTGGAACTCCTCCTCCAGCGGGAGCACGATCACTGCACAGCCGGTATCGCGCTCGATACCGGCAACCACCTCGCGCAGCTGGACCTCAGAGGCCGCGGTCACGACGAACCAGAGGTTAAACACGTGCTCGCGCTGATAATTGTGGTTGATCGCCGGCTCGCGGCTGACCCGCGCCGCGACGGCTTCGAGTCGATCGGGCGGCGCAGCCAGTGCTGCCAGGGCGCTCGCCCCCAGGCGCCGCGGCGCAAACACCGCACCAACCCGGCTCACCAGCCCCTGGCTTTTCAGCCGCGTGTAGGCGCCGACAACCTCGTCCTCACTGCAGCCCACTGCCTGTGCGATGCGCGCAAAAGGCCGCGCCTCCAGCGGGAAGTCGCGCTGCCATTCGTTGAGGAGGCGGAAGTCGATCGCGTCGACGGCATCCGGGATGGCGACCTGGCGCGGCATCAGAACCCGGTGCGCGCTGCGCGCGTAGTGAAGAAGATGCCACTGGGGCTGGCCGAGTCGAAGCTGCCAATCTGTTCCTTCGTAGCGGTGTCGTAAATCACGACCTTGTTGTCGTCGCGCGCCGACATCCACACCTCATGTCCCTTGGACAGGAACTCCATGTGCAGGATGCCGCGCCCGGGCTGGAGGGTGTCCGTCACCTTGCCGCTCACGGTATCGATGACCTGCACCCAGCCGTTGTCCGGGAAGGCAAAGTTGACCCAGATCTCGCGACCGTCGGGGCGCGCCATGGCAAACACCGGCTGGCTCTTCACCGGGATGCGACCGACCTCCTGCCAGGTGCCGGTATCGACCACGAGCACCTCATGACGACCAATGGCGGGCAGGTATGCACGTCCGCCGGCGATCGACCAGCCGCGCAGGTGGGGCATCTTGAACACCGGCAGCGGTTGCTCGCCGCGGCCGTAGCCGGAGAGGATCTTGCGGCTGCCCTTGTCCAGGTTCCACAGGTCGAGCATAGCCAAGCCATCCTCGCCGAACAGGCCTGCGATGTAGTGGCGACCGTTAGGGCTGACGAGTGCATCATACGGCTGCTTGCCACCTTCGAAGCGCTGCGTGACCGGGTTCCTCGGATCGCTGAAATCGGTGATGCGGATCTCACCCGCCTCGAACAACGAATAGATGAAGCGCTTGCCCGAAAGGTCGGCCAAGCCGACGACCTTGGAGCGCGAGCCATCTTCGATGCTTGCCGGCACGTCGGCGAGCAATTCCAGCGTGTTCGCGTCGAAGGCCTTGATGCCGCCCGGCTCGTAGTTCTGCACCACCACCATCGAGCCGTCGTGCGAGATCGATCCGCCGATCGCATTGCCCGCCTGCACCACCCGCCCGACGATCTTCGCCTCGAGCAGATCCACCTTGGTGAGCCCGCCGTCACGACCGAAGACGAAGGCGTAGCGGCCATCGCGGGAGAAGACTACCGAGGCATGCGACAGGTCGCCCAGCCCGCCCACCGTGGCGAGCACGCTCCGCCCCGTGGTCTCGATTACCTTGAGATTGCCGTCCGCGCGCTCGATGACGACGCCGAGGTCGCCGGTCCCACGCAGCGCGGCGGGCGGCGTTGTGGAACAGGCTGAGAGCAGCATGACCATTCCGGACAGCACCAAGCCCCAAACGACAGGGGGCGCGAGACGGACTTTCTTGACTGACATGGAATCTCCGGTTTGCAGGCCAGGGGAACACCCCCGGCAAGGAAAAGCTCGATGGGGCGGATGCGCTCAGCGGGCATCGGCGGCGGGCGGTAGCCCCTTGTCGGGCGGGAAGCCGCGCATCAGCTGATCCACGATCCACTCTGCCTCCGCCTCGCTGAGGATGGTGTGGAAAGGCGGCATCGGTGTGCCCGGGCGGCCGCCCACGATGGTGGCGACCAATCCCTCGGCAGGCTTGTCAGCGAGCGCCTCAGGGGTCAGGGCTGGACCCAGCCCGCCCTTGAATGTGAGCCCATGGCAGGAGCCGCAGTCCTGACGCACGATGTGCACGAGCTCGCGGGCGCGCTCGGGCGCGGGTGCGGGCGGCTGCAGCGCGTCCGCAGCGGAAGCCAGCGCGGAAACGAGCGCAGCCCCGATGAGGACGGCTACATGAGCGGCAAGGGGCGGAAGTTTCATGCGTTTTCCAGCATTGTGCGATTGAATCGGAGCCTAGGATGGCGCCTGGAAGCCGGTGAAACCTTGACTCGAATCAACCCTCTTGCCTGCGTGGTTGAAAGCCCGCGCGACGAAGCTCCGAATGGGCGTAACGCGCCCGCCGGGCAGGACCGGATTCAGTCCTCGACAATCACCACACCGAGCATCTCGGGATGCGGACCACAGCGGTACTCGAACCGTCCCGTCTCAGGAAAGGCGCGCGACCACCGCTCACCGGGGAAGAAACGCTCCGACTCCTCTCCCCGCGCGATGAAGAGCACCGAATGACTGGTCCGCTTCTCCTCGTTGATCCACGTGACCGTGTCCCCCACCCGCACCCGCAACTCTGTTGGCTCGAAGCGGTAATCGGAGATGCGCACCTCATGTTCGGCCGCCATCGCCACGCCCTGCAGGCACGCCAGCGCGCTCGCGCAAAGCAGTTTGCCAAATTGCATTCCAGCCCTCCGTCGCATGCTTGCTCTCATCGGTCATCCTCCTCTACCTGTCTCTGAAATGGCAAAGCGGGAGCAAGGGGCTACACCCCCGACTCCCGCTCATCCAGGGCCGCCGCGAACGGGCGGCCCAATATCGCGCAAGGCCTTACTGCTTGGCAGCCTTCACGTCGCCTTCGGCATCAAGACCCAGCTTGTAGCCGAGCGAAACGTGGTGGAAACGCCCTGCCGAGCTATCGTCGTGAATGGCGAAGCCAAAGTTGTAGCTCTTGCCGGACTCGAGACTAACGTCACCCTGGCCACCGGCCAGCTTGCGGGTGAAGACCACCGACCACTCGCCACCTTCCTGCTTGCCTTCGGCGCTGACCAGCGCATCGCCGCCTTCCATGACGCGCTCCTCGGCAATGTAGCCGTTGTAGGCCTTGTTCTCGCCGCTACGCCACTGGTAGAGGTCAAAGAACTTGCCATCCGCCAGCGAGCCACCCTTGACATACTTCGTCTTGGTTTCAGCCGCGCCCGGCATAGTCCGCGAATCGGTATGGCAGGTCGCCCAGCAACCCGACTGGTCGGCCATCTCAACCTTGCCACCGGACTCAAGCATGAACGCGATCTTGACCGGATTGGCGTCATCCTTGGCGGGCGCCGGCGCACCGGAAGCAGCCGGCTGCTTCCAGCTGAAGCGCATGTAGAGGTTCTCGCCATCATGCGCCGCCTGCACCTTCACCGGGATGAACGCGGCCTTGCCGGCAATCGGCGTGGGCTCGATCTTCTGACCGGTGGCCATGCGCGGCCCCATGTCGGCGGTCTCTTCGCTGTGGCAATCGGCACAGGTCTCGCCTTTCTTGAGCGCCCGGGCACCACCATGCTCGGTGCCCTTCATGATCCATTCCATCGGCGAAGCGCCGGGATAGAAGATGGTGATATTGGCGGCTTCGACCTTGCTCCAGTCGGGCGCGGCGGCAAGCGCATTCCCCGCACCGAGGGCGAAGAGCGCGCCCATGGCGCCAGCGATCATGGTTTTTTTCATCGTCATTTCCTCACGTTGCTTGGGTTGGCCTGTAATGCACGAGGGATCTTACTCCTCGTCTTCCTCGGTCATGCCTTCCGGCTTGTGGTGGGCAATGCCCTTGTGGCAATCAATGCAGGTCATGTTGTCTTCGATCGCCATCTCGTGCTGCTTGCGTGCGCGCTGCTTCTGCGACTCGGTGTTCATGCTCTCGAGGCTGTGGCAGTTCCGGCATTCACGCGAATCGCTCGCCTTCATGCGCTTCCACTCGCGGCGAGCAAGCTCCAGCCGCTTGGCCTCGAACTTCTCCCGGGTATCGATGGTTCCGGTGATCTTGCCCCAGACTTCCCGCGACGCCTGGATCTTGCGGATCATCTTGTGCGTCCAGTCCTTCGGCACATGACAATCGGAACACACCGCGCGCACCCCCGTGCGATTGGTGTAATGAATCGTTTCCTTGTACTCCTGATACACGTTGTCGTACATCTCGTGGCAGGAGATACAGAATTTCTCGGTATTGGTGGCTTCCATCGCGGTATTGAAACCGCCCCAGAACAGCACACCCACGATGAAACCCACGGACAACAGCCCGCCCAGCGATTTCCTCGAAGGACGGCGCAGGCGTGCCAGCAGGCCGCCCGAATCTTCTTGTTTGAGGTTGTCGTCGTTTCGGTCAGACATAAAACTCCCCTCGAGTCCCCCGCACCGAAGCGCGGGGGAGGTTCACACTATGATCGCTTCAGCCGATCAATAGACGTCGTGCATCGTGTTCCACACGTTGAACTTGCCGGTCGGCGTAACGACGGCCGGGTCGGTGATGACCTTCTTCACCTTGAGCGTCTTGTCGTCGTAGATCACGATGGCCGACTGGTCGGTCTTGCCGCCCCACAGCGAGATCCAGACTTCGTCGCCTGCCTCGTTGTACTCAGGCTGCACGGCACGACGGATCGCCTTGCTTTCGGGCAGACCCGAATCCTTGGCGACGTCGAGACGCACCGGCTCCTTCTTCAGGTCGGCCTTGTCGAACACGAAGACAGCTTCGGCAATCTCACGCTCGGGGTTCATCGGCGCGTCAGCCCAGAAGTTCTTGGACTTCGGATGGGTCTTCACGAACAGGTTGCCGGCACCCGGCATCTTCAGCTCCTGAACGACCTTCCAGTTGTGATCCTTGTGCTTGGCGAACTTGGGATCGTCGGAAGCAGTGGAGATCAGCGACACGACATCGTCACCCAGGTGACCAGTCGACCACACGGGACCAAACTCCGGATGGACGAAGTTGGCACCACGGCCCGGGTGCGGGATCTTGGCGGTATCGACCAGAGCGGCGAGCTTGCCGGTCTTGGTGTCGACCGCTGCAACCTTGTTGGACGCGTTCGCGGCAACCATGAAGTAGCGGCCCGAGGCATCCCAACCGCCGTCATGCAGGAACTTGGCCGATTCGATGGTGGTGGTCTTCAGGTTCTTGATGTCGCTGTAGTCCACCAGCAGGATCATGCCGGTTTCCTTGACGTTCACCACCCACTCAGGCTTCTGGAGCGAGGCCACGATGGAGGCCACACGCGGCTCCGGGTGGTACTCGCCATCCACCGTCTGGCCGCGGGTCGAGACGACCTTGATCGGCTCGAGCGTCTCACCGTCCATGATCGAGTACTGGGGCGGCCAGTAGGTGCCACCGATCAGGTACTTGTCCTCATAGCCCTTGAACTTCGAGGTATCGACCGAACGGGCATCCGAACCCAGACGCACGGTCGCAACCGTGGTCGGCTCTTCGAACCACATGTCGATGATGGTGGTCAGGCCGTCACGACCGACGGTGTAGACATAGCGCCCCGAAGCCGACAGGCGGGAGATGTGCACCGCGTAACCGGTGTCGAGGATCTTCCAGATCTTGTGGGTGTCGCCATCGACGAGCGCGAGCTTGCCCGCATCGCGCAGGGTGATCGCGAACACGTTCTTCAGGTTGACCTTGTTCATCTGCTTGGTCGGACGCTTGTCAACCGGAACGAGCAGCTTCCAGCTGTCCTTCATGTCCTTGAGCGAGAACTCAGGCGGAATCGGCGGCTCGACCTGGATGTAACGCGCCATCAGGTTGATTTCTGCGTCGGTCAGGATGTCGTCGTAGTTGACCATCCCGCCTTCGGTACCGTAGGCGATGATCTTTTCGAGACGGTCGGTGCCCAGCTTGAGGGTACCGCCTTCCATCTTGGTGCCGTCCTCGAGCGTCTTGGTCCAGTGCGGCTCAAGGTTCTTGCCGGTTGCGCCCTTGCGCAGCACGCCGTGGCAGCCTGCACAGCGCTCGAAATAGATCAGCTTGCCCTGCTCCATTTCCTCAGCGGTCAGCTTCGGCGCTTCCTGCGCCCATGCGCTGCTCATGGCCAGCGGCAATACCGCCATGGCAAGCGCCGTACCGAAAAACCCCTTCTTTTGCATAGCCCTCTCCTTACTCGACACGGGAAGTAAAACAAACAGTGCAGGCGCAGTATGGTTTTTCCCGCTACCGCCCATCCTTGATGTGAATTAATTTTCCCCACGATCGCTAGGGATAAAGTTCATCACACGCAAACGGCGCCATGCGGCGGTTTCCGAAGCAGGATCACGGCCCTGCGCACAGCCCGTTCTTCCCCGCGGAGATTGCCTTGCAGCACGCAAATCAACACCGTCGACCGTTATCAGACACTTATCCCCGCTACAGCCCGGAGCAATGAACATGTACGCAGCCAGTCACGCATCGGACACACCGAAACCGGGCGCACGCCTCTCGCGCAACCGATCCGCCAGCAGATATTCGCTTCCGGAACGCGGCAGAGGAGACGGGGTCGAGAGTGATGACGCCATGCGCAACCGACAGGGAACGGGCAAGGTCTTTCTTGTAGGCGCGGGTCCCGGCGACCCCGAGTTGCTCACGGTCAAAGCGCTACGGCTGATCAGTTCGGCGCAGGCGGTGGTCTATGACCATCTGGTGGGCGACGAAGTCATCGCTCTGATTCCGCCAGGCGCGCGCAGGGTCTACGCAGGAAAGGAGGCAGGCAACCACGCCCTACCTCAAGATCAAATCAACGCGTTGCTGGTATCCCTCGCACGCGAGGGCCTGACCGTGGTGCGGCTCAAAGGTGGCGACCCCTTCATCTTCGGGCGCGGAGGGGAGGAAATGCAGTCCGTGCTCGATGCAGGCTTCGCCTGCGAGATCGTGCCGGGCATCACCGCAGCAGCTGGCGCTGCGGCCTGTACGGGAATCCCGCTCACCCATCGGGCGCACGCACAGACCCTCGTGTTCGCCACCGGGCACCTGAAGGACGATACCGTCGACCTGGACTGGGAAGCCCTCGCACGCCCCTGTCAGACGGTCGTCATCTACATGGGGCTGGGCGCCCTCGAGCAGATCTGCGCGCAGATGGTCGCGCACGGCCTGCCTGGCGAAACTCCGGCTGCCGTCATTCACGCCGCAACCACCGCGCGCCAGTGCGGCGTACACAGCACACTCGCCGGCCTGCCCGCTGCAGTGCGCAAAGCCGGCATGAAGACGCCAGCCCTGATCATGATCGGCGAAGTCGTTTCACTGGATCCAGGCCTGCTGCTGGCGAAGGCCGGCACCGCGATGGCCTGAGCAGGCGCACCCCACGCACGGGCGGTCGCACCCTGCGCGCAGAAGCGGTAGGGTCGCGCGCCCGATGCGCAACATGAAGACTTGCCCCTGGATTGCGCAGGGTAGAATCGTGATTCAACCAGTCGGGCAGGGGATGGCATGGCCGAGGAAAACCAGTTCTTTCGCCCGATCCGGGAGTTCTGCCAGCGCAAAGTCGTCAGCTGTGCAGAGGGCGACGCGCTCGTGGACATCGTCGCACGCATGCGCGAGCACGGCATTTCATGCGTCGTTGTCCTCGAGGCCGGCCACCCGAAGGGCATCCTCACCGACCGCGACCTGCGCAACAAGGTTGTTGCGACCGGGACGTCTCCCTCCTCGCTGACCGTTGGAGACGTCATGACCTCGCCCGTCGTCACGGTGAGTGAACACGACGTGCTCTACGAGGCGCTCTACCGGATCTCGCGACACAACATCCACCGTCTGGTCGTCACCGACCAGGCTGGCGCGCTTGCCGGCATCATCACCGTCACGGACATCCTGCGCCTGCAGGCACACTCCCCGCACCAGTTGGTCGTCGACATCGAGAAGGCGGACTCGGTTGATACCCTGCGTGACCTCCATCGGCGGGTCCAGCGCCTCATCGTCCACCTGTCGGGCACCGGGATCGCGATTCGGGATATGGTCAAGCTGATCGCGAACCTGAACGATCAGATCCTGATCCGCCTGATCGAGCTGTTGCGTCGGGAGAAATACCCAGGACTCACCAACGACTTCGCCTTCGTCGTCATGGGCAGCGAGGGACGTGGCGAGCAGACCCTATCCACCGACCAGGACAACGCGATCATCCACGCAGACAGCGTCGAAGGCGGCGCGCTGCAGCAACTCGAGGCCTTCTCCGTTGACCTGATCGACGCGCTCATCTCCATCGGGATACCGGCCTGCCCCGGCGGCATCATGGCGAAGAATCCCCCGTGGCGGCGCAGCGCCTCGGCGTGGAAGATGGAGCTCACGCGCTGGCTGTCCACCCCCTCGCCCGAGAACGTCATGACCGGCAGCATGTTCATGGACCTGCGTCCACTATACGGGCGACGAGAACTCGCTGACACGCTGCGCGACCATGCGCTGCACTACATGAGCCAGGAGCCCGTATTCCTGGTGCGGATGGTGCAGAACATGACCCGATTCGCGCCACCGCTGGGCTGGTTCGGACGCATCCGCACCGAAAAATCGGGACCCTATCGCGGCATGGTCGACGTGAAGAAGGCGGGCATCTTCGCGATCACCGACGGCATCAAGGCGCTGGCGATGGAGTCCCGCTGCCTGGATGGCAGCACGCACGACCGCATGGAGGCCCTGGTCGAGAAGGGCGTGCTCATGGCGGACCAGATGGCCGACCTGCGCGCTGCCTTCGACTTCCTCGTGCTAAAGCGCCTGCAGGGGCAGGTAGCCGCCTTGCGCGCCGGAGCGGCACCGAACAACTATGTCGCGCTCGACCAGCTCAACGCCATGGAACAGGGCGAACTCCGTCTCGCGCTGCAGGGGGTCGGCCACTTCCAGCGTTTCATGCACCACCACTTCAAGCTGCATCTGATGCGCAACTGAAGCTTGCGTTCAGGCCTGCTCTTCGAGCAGTTGCCGATGCACGCATACGGCCGCAGCGCGCGGCCTCACCGTGCGCCCGCAGGCTTCGACGTGCGCCCGGGTGAATGCCGCACCGAACAGCAGGATCAGCGACGAATAATTCACCCACAACAGCAGCAGGACAAGCGAACCCGCCGCACCATAGGTCGAGGCCGTGGCCGTGGTGGACAGGTATATTGCGATCAGCGCCCTGCCCGAGACGAACAGCAGCGCCGTCACGAAACCACCGAGCAGCACATCGCGCCAGCCCAGCTCGACGTCCGGGAGCAGACGGAATATGGTGGCGAACAGCAAGGTAACGACCAGTAGGGACACCGCCCAGTCCAGCCCCAGGATGAGCCCGGCGGGCACCGGCAGCCAATCCTGCGCAAAGGCCACCAGGGCACGCACGAACACGCTCAGCATCAGCGACACGAGCAGCACGAAGCCGATGCCGATGACCACGGCGAGCGAAAGCACACGCGACTTCAGGTAGATGAAGACGCTGCTGCGGGTGGGGCGCGGAGCGACCCCCCAGATCGCATTAAGCGCGGCCTGCATCTGCGAGAACACTGTGGTGGCGCCGAACAGTACGGCACCGAAACCTGCCACGGCCGGTAGCAGGCCGCTGTGTTCGATTCTGCTGTTCTGCACGGCGGTCTGCACCGCGGCCGCAGCCTCGGCACCAATCGCGGCCTGCAACTGCTCGGCGATCTGCCCCTGCGCCGCATTCTCGCCGAGCACGAGCCCCACGACAGTCACCGCGACGATCATCACCGGTGCAACGGAAAACACGGTAAAGAAGGCCAGGGCTGCTGCATGGATGAAGACCTGAGCTTCCAGCCACAGCCGCACCGTGGTTTTCGAGACCGCAGCGAGGTAACGGAAAATCGGCAGTTCGAGTAAGCGCATACCGTAATCTTAGCGCCTGCCCACGCCGAGCGCGCCCCATGCCGTCCCACGAAAGGGACTGTCCCGCGGAATCGCGAAGCGGACAGACGATCAGCAGCGATTTCGTGGCCATCGCTCGAACCGGGCGCCACCCATCTTTACCCGGCAGGTTGTTCAATGACCCTGATCTGACGGTATCAACGGCCGTACTTCTTGGACATTCCGCTGATACCGTAGGCGATACCGTCAATATGCCATTAGGATTGGAACGGAAGTCGAAACAAGTGCATCTCTCGCCAGCACCATCAAGTCAGCCCGCAACGGTCTCGGCAATCAGAACCTCCGCCGGAATACCCAGGCCTTGGTGCAATCTACGGATCATGCCCAGTGTCAAGGGGCGCTTGTGGTTCAGGACTTCGTAGACACGGTTGCTCCGGCCAATGAACGGCTCCAGATCCTTCACCGACAGGCCACGTTGCTCCATCCGGAATTTGATCGCTTCGACCGGATCCGGCGCGCCAATGGGGCAGTGTTTGGCTTCATAGGCCTGCACCAGGGTGGTCAGAATATCCAGGCGGTCCCCTTTTGGGGTACCCGGATCGGGGTCGAACTCCATCAAGGCCGAAATTTCATTCAGCGTAGCCTTGTAATCGGTTTCGGTGTGAATAGGGCGGATGTCCATGTGGTTCTCCATGGTCACTCAGATCATTTCAACGGTTTCTGCGTCCACTTCGTCGTATTCCTTGTGGGTACCGACGAATTTCACGTAGACGATCTGCAGCCTGTAGGCGATGGCCACGATCAACCGATAGTCGTTGCCCTTGATGTTGAAAACGACACGCCGGTTCTTGAGGATGCTGGCGCTGCCGTACTGCGCCTTGATGTCTGATGGCTGAGTCCAGGACGCTTTGGTCACTTCCTCAAACCAAGCCTTCAAAGGCTGCTCGGCGTCCGGATGAAGTTTCCAGAAGTCTCGAAGGGTGGAGACGGCTATCACTCGCATCGGCAGCACTTTAGTCCCATTTTGGGACTTTCGCAAGGGGCTTCCAGGTTTTAGTCCTGTAACGCAAACGCATATACTCGACAACCGCTCGCATTGTTGCCAACGTCGGACGAAGAAAACCCCCAGAATCCAACCCATGCCATTTTCGGACACATCGGCCGACCTGTTCCGACACGTCAGCGCGGACAAGGCCGGCATCTACCGAAGCATCATGGCGAGCTTCGCCGCGGCAAAGCGCCAGTTCAAGCTCCACATGCGTCCCGACGAGGTGCTGGCCGAAGCCCGCTGGATCAACGGCGTACCGAAGCTCGAGGAGGTCCACACCGCACTCGCCCAACTCGCCGAGTGGGGCAACCTCGAGGCGCAACCCGATACCGCGCGTGTGGCGAGCATCAGCGACTTCTACCGCGCCCGCTTCCTCTACCGCCTGTCCCATGGCGGCGAAGCCGTCGAGACGGCTCTCACTGCCTTCGCCGAAGCGCTCGGTCGGCGTGCCGAGTTGCAGACGGTCGCGCTCGAAGACATCGCCAGCCGGCTCAAGACCCTGCTCGCGCTGGCCGATGCGCCCACGCCCGATGCTGCAAAACTGCACGAAACCCTGCGCGATCTGGTGCGCGTATTCGAGGGCCTGGCCGACAACGCCCAGGCCTTCATGGCCGGCATGGCGCGCAGCATCGAGCTGCAACAGGCAGATGCCGCCGCGGTGCTGGCCTACAAGCAACGGCTGATCGACTACCTCGAACGCTTCATCGGCGACCTCGTCGGACGCTCCGGCGTGATCGCGCAGCACATCGCCTCGCTGCATCCGCGCATCGATCCGCTGCTGTGGGCGGCCGCACAGCGCGAAGTACGCGACGCCGCGCCCGGCGACAACCAAGCGCAGGCCGACGCGCTGGCGCAGCGCCAGCAGGCCTGGCGCGAACGCTGGGGCGGTCTGCGCGGCTGGTTCGTCAGCACCCATCATGAACCGCCGCAGGCCGAGGTGCTGCGCTCGAAGGCGCGCGCGGCGATTCCACAGCTGCTGGCCGCGGTCGCGGCGCTCAATGAGCGGCGCAGCGGGCGCAGCGATCGCTCTGCCGACTTCCGCGTGCTCGCCGGCTGGTTCGCGAGCTGTGGCAGCGACGACGACGCGCACCGCCTGGGGCGCGCCGCCTTCGCCCTCAATCCGGCCCGTCACTTCTCGCTGAACCCGGGCACCGGCCATGAGCTGCCGGCCACCACGCCGTGGGCCGAGGCGCCACCGCTACGCATCCATCCGCGCCTGCGCGAGTACGGCGAAGCCGCCCCGCGGGGCCCTTTGCCCAAGGTACGCGAGCGCAGCGAGGAACGCGCCCTGCTCGCGCGCCAGCTGCATGAGGAACACCTGCAAGTCGAAGCCGCGCGGGCGCGCCTGGCGACCGGTCGAACGACGCGCCTGTCGGAGCTCGGCCACCTCGATCCGCACGCCTTCGCGCTATTCCTGTCGCTGCTCGGTGAGGCGCTGACCGCGCAATCCTCGCCCGAAGACGTGGTTGAACGTCAGACCGGCGACGGCCTGCTACGCATTCGCCTCGAGCCGCTGGAAGCGCACACGCGGGCCGAAGTCATCACCGATGCCGGCGTCTTTGCCGGCCGCGACCACCGCATCACGATTACCGCCACACAAGCGCCCTGATGACAACCGACAGCACCGCGATCGGCCTGCAGCAGGCCCTCCACCAACGCGAGGAGTTCACCACCGCGCTGCGCGCCCTGTTGATGGCTCCACTGATGACGCCGGCACACGCGGAGTTCGCTACCGTGCGCCGCCACGCCGATGCATTGCGCGAATGGTTCGTCCGCGAGACCGGTTGGCCCCTGCACATCGAACGCGATGCGGCGCGCCTGTACAAACGTCCGGCCGATGTGAGCGACGCCAGCCGCGGGCTGCCCAGCTACGAGCGCCGCCGCTATGTGTTGCTTTGCTTGGCCTGCGCGGTGCTGGAGCGTGCCGACCCGCAGATCACGCTACGCGTGCTCGGCGACCGGCTGCTCACCCTCGCTGCGGACCCGGCGCTGGCCGCCCTCGGCTTCAGCTTCACGCTCCAGGCGCAGCACGAGCGGCGGGAGCTGGTCGCAGTGTGCCGCACGCTGCTCGAACTCGGCGTCCTGCATCGCGTGGCCGGCGACGAGGAGGGCTTCGTACACGGCGGCGGCGAAGGCTCGGACGGACTCCATGACGCGCTCTACGACGTGCAGCGGCGGGTCCTCGCCGGCGTACTCGCGGCGTCGCGCGGGCCGTCCACGTGGCCCGCGGACGAAGCTCCGGCCACGCTCGAGGCACGGCTCGCCGCGCTGGGGGCGGAGCCGGTGCCGGACAGCGACGAGGGCCGGCGCACGGCGCTACGCCACCATCTGGCGCGCCGCCTGCTCGACGACCCGGTGATCTACCTCGACCGCCTCGACGCCGACCAGCGCGCCTATTTCATGAACCAGCGCGGCACCATGGCCACCCGGCTGTGCGACGCCACCGGGCTGGTCGCCGAACAGCGCTCCGAGGGTCTGGCCCTGACCGACGAGGACGGCGAGCTGACCGACGTGGCGATGCCGGCCGAAGGCACCGAAGCGCATGTCACCCTGCTGGTGGCCGAATTCCTGACGGCGCCCACGAACGGCGGCACAAACACCGACGATGTCGCCGCATTCATCGCCGACGCACGCCAGCGCTTCGGCAAGTTCTGGCGCAAGTCCGCGCGCGAAGCCGGCTCGGAACACGAGTTGGCGGCGATCGCGCTCGATCGCCTGCAGCGCCTTCAACTGGTCGAACGCGCGGGCACCGGCGTTCTGCCCCTGCCGGCGCTGGCGCGTTTTGCCGTCGGCGAGACCGAGCTCAGGCCCGCGCCGTCCGCTTCTACCGGCACCCTGTTCGACTGAGACCCAGCCCCGTGGACACACTCGATACCCTGCTAGACACGCCGTCCGATCTCCCGGCTACCGACGCTCGCCCTGCACTCCCGCAACCGACTCGGGTCCGGTGGCAACCCCTGCGCCTCGGCCTTGTCGAGCTGTTCCACTACGACAGCGAGGAATTCTGGTTCCGTGATGGCCACCTGCTGCTGCGTGGCAACAACGGCACCGGCAAGTCCAAGGTGCTGTCGCTCACCCTGCCCTTCCTGTTCGATGCCCAACTCAAACCCTCACGCATCGAGCCCGATGGCGACGCCGGCAAGAAGATGGCCTGGAACCTGCTGCTCGGCAAGCTCGACCGCCGCATCGGCTATGCCTGGATCGAGTTCGGCCGCATCGCCGACGATGGTGCGCCCGACTATCTGACGCTGGGCTGCGGACTCTCGGCGGTCGCCGCGCGGGCACAGGTTGATCCGTGGTACTTCGTCCTCGAAAAGCGCCGCATCGGCGAAGACCTGTGGCTCACCAGCCCGGCGCGCAGCGTCCTCACCCGCGAGCGGCTGAAGGAAGCCCTGGACGATCACGGCCAGGTGTTCTACAACGCCACCGCCTACCGCCGCGCGGTCGACGAGCGCCTGTTCCAGCTCGGCGCCGTCCGTTATGCGGCCCTGATGGACACACTGGTCCAGTTGCGCCAGCCGCAACTATCCAAGAGACCCGACGAAGGCAACCTATCGAACGCGCTGACCGAGGCGCTGCCACCGCTATCGGCGGAGCTACTGACCGACGTCGCCGAGGCGCTCAACCAACTCGAGGAATACCGCCGCGAGTTGCAGGGTTACGAAGCGCTGGCGAAGGCCGTCGGCCAGTTTAACCAGCGCTACCAGCGTTACGCCGCGATCAACGCGCGGCGCCAGGCCCGCGGGCTGCGCAGCGCACAGAGCGGCTATGACGCCGCCAGCCGCAATCTGAACGAGGCCCGCACCGAGTTGCAAACCGCGCAGCACGCCGAGGCGCAGGCGAAAGGCCGCCTCGATGCCGCCGAAGCCGCATTGCTCGCCGGCCGCACGCGGCTCGACCAGTTGCAGTCCGACCCGGCAATGAAGGACGCGAATCGCCTGAACCAGGCCGAACGCGACGCCGAGGCGCGGGCCGCCGACCTCGCCGACGCGACGCGCATGAACGCCGAGGCAACCGTCCGCCTCGAACGCGAACAGCGGGCACTCGACGAACGCGGCGCGCGCCGGACACAGGCCGAAGAGGCCCTCGCCACCGCGCGCGAGGGCGTCGACGCGGCGGCACTGGCCAGCGGCATTGGCGAGCCGTGGCGAGCCAACGCGCTGGCGGCGCTTCCGGCCGCCGAATTGGCAACACTCGGCGACCTGTCCCTCGACACCGCCCGCAATGAGCTGCGCCAGGCAATGCTCGTTCGCCGCGAACAGCTCGCCCTCGTGCAGCGGCGCGTCAGCGAGGTGGCGCAGGCTGAGGCCACCCACACCAGCCGGCAACAGGCCCGTGACGAACGACAGGACGAAGTCGAAGCGGCCGCCGCCCGCCGCAGCGCGGCCGATACCGCGGTAGAGACCGAAGGCAGCCGCGTCGTCGAGGCTTGGCAGGAGCACTTCGCGAACCTGCAGGTGCTGCAGGTGGACGAACCGCCGCTGCCCGCGCTGACCGCGTGGGTCGCCAACCTGCAAGGTGACAACCCGGCCCGTGCCGCCTTGTCGTCGGCCCAGCAGCGCGCTGCCGACGACCTGGCGCAGCAGCGCGCCGAGCACCTCGCTGCACAGAAAGCCCTGCACGACGAGCAGGCGACGCTGCGCGCCGAGCACGAGCGACTCACACAGGGCGAAGACGCCACCCCGCCGCCGCCTTATACACGCGGCACCGAGACCAGACGGCAACGTGCCGGTGCGCCGCTGTGGCAGCTGGTCGATTTTCGCGAGCACGTCGACACCGCCCACCGTGCCGGTCTCGAAGCCGCGCTCGAGGCGGCCGGACTCCTCGACGCCTGGGTCACTCCGGATGGCCGGTTGCAGGCGGCCGACGGCGCGCCGCCCCTGCACGACACCCAGTGGCTCGAACGACCGCGCCAGAGTGCCTCGCTCGCCGGGTGGCTCACCCCATCCGCCGGCTCCCCAACGCCCGCCGTCGATCCCGCGCTGCTGATGCGCCTGCTCGAAGGCATCGCCTGCTCCGCCCACGACGACGGCCAGTCCGAAGGCTGGCTTGCGCCCGACGGTCGCTTTCGCCTCGGCGCCCTGGCCGGCGCGTGGGCCAAACCGCAGGCCACCTACATCGGCTACGCGGCCCGCGCCGCCGCGCGTGCGCGACGGATCAGCGAGATCGACTTTCGGCTGCGCGAGATCGCTGAAGCATCACGCCGGATCGACGAGGCGCTGGCCGAGCTCGCGCGGCGGCAGGCACGGGCGGCCGCCGAGTGGCAGGGAGCACCGTCCGACGACAGTTTGCGTGCCGCCCACGCCGACGCCGCGGCCGGCGAGCGCGAGTTCCAGACTGCGCGAAACCGGCTCGAGGCAGCCGATCGGCAGCTGCGCGCGGCCATCGACGCCTTGCAGAGCCGCCGCGATGCGCTGGCAGCCGACGCGGCCGACCTGCACCTGCCCACCGGTGCTGCGGCGCTGGAAGCCGTCGGCGCCGCACTGCTGCACTTCGGTGAGACCCTGCACGGGCTCTTCCAGCTGGTGCACGAACTTCGCCTGGCGGCGGCCGAACTGACCCGCCAGCAAGAGCGGACACGCGAAGCCGAGGCCGACGCGCGCCAGCGTGCCGAACAGCTCGCCGAGCGCCGCCGGCAGGCCGAGGAGGCGCGGGTGCGCCTCGCCACCTTGCGCGAATCGATCGGCGCCCGGGTCGATGAGCTTCAGGCGCGGCTGCGCGAGGCGCGCACTGCTGTGAGCGACGGTGAGCGCCACTTGAAGGCCGAAGGCGAAGCCCTGCGCAACGCCGGCGAGGCACGCGCCCGCGGCGAGCAGAAGGTACAGGACGCCGACACCACCCTGCAGGAACGCGCCGCTACCCGCCAACACGCCATCATCCAGCTGCAGGGCTTTGCCGCCACCGGCCTGCTGTCCGCCGCGCTGCCCGAGGCCGAACTGCCCGACCTGCGCGCACCGTGGACGATCGAGCCGGCGCTCGCGCTGGCCCGCCGCACCGAGCAGGCCCTTGCCCAGGTGGCGGACGATGACGAGGCCTGGACGCGCATCCAGAGCCAGATCTCCCACGACTACGGCGAGCTCGGGCGCGCCCTCACTGCGCTCGGCCAGCAGGCCCAGGCCGACACCAGTGACTACGGCATGGTCGTCAGCGTCATCTACCAGAACCGTCCGGAGCGCCCCGACCAGCTCACCGCCCGGCTCGACGCCGAGATCGCCCAGCGCCGCGAGCTGTTGACGGCGCGCGAGCGCACCCTGCTCGAAAACCACCTCCAGGCCGAAATCGCCGCGGAGATCCAGCGGCTCCTGCAGGCGGCCGAGCGGCAGGTCGATGCGATCAACAAGGAGCTCTCCAAGCGCCCGACCTCCACCGGCGTCAAGTTCCGCCTCTTGTGGCAACCGCTTCCCGAAGGCGGCGAAGGCGCACCGGTGGGCCTGGAGGCCGCCCGCAAGCGCCTGCTCAATACCAGCACCGACCTATGGTCGGCCGAGGACCGGCGGGTGGTCGGCGAGATGCTGCACCAGCGCATCACCGCCGAGCGCCTGAAGGCCGACGCGGTCGGCGGCAGCCTGCTCGAGCAACTCGCCCAGGCGCTCGACTACCGGCGCTGGCACCGCTTCCGCGTCCAGCGCTGGCAGGACGGGCAGTGGCGTCCGCTCTCCGGCCCGGCCTCGAGCGGCGAACGCGCGCTCGGCCTTACGGTACCGCTGTTCGCCGCCGTGTCGAGCTTCTACAGCCAGGCCAGCTACGCCTTCGCGCCCCGCCTGGTGCTGCTCGACGAAGCCTTTGCCGGCATCGACGATGCCGCCCGCGCGCATTGCATGGGCCTGATCCGCGAGTTCGACCTCGATTTCGTCATCACCAGCGAGCGTGAATGGGCCTGCTACGCTGAGCTGCCTGGGGTGGCGATCTGCCAGTTGCAGCGGCGCGAGGGTATTGATG
>NZ_JBLWFG010000007.1:0-183358 GCF_048321015.1 Thauera sp. WH-2
CATTCCGATCGGAGCCGCCGAGAAGCGGCCTCTATGTGCTGATCCGCGACTGGCTCCTATATGCCGGTCGGTGACAGGTGGTGCCGATCGCCAAGCCGGATGCGCCTTAGCGTGCCTTATTTTCCGTTTTCTGAGGCGACATCGACTATCAGCGTTCGAGAGCCGCCAGGCGGCGGGCCTCGGCCCCGTAGTCGCGTCGGACCCGGGTGATGTTGTCACGATCGCCGACGTCCAGCCCCCGCAACTCGCCAGCGTAGGCGCTGCGCTCGGCGCTCCAGCTCGCGATAAGCGCGAGGTCGGGCTGTAGTTTGAGCCGCTCGCGCGAGATCCACTCCGATCGGTACGCCATCAGCAAGACGATGAGCTCGCGCGCCGACTCGTAGTTCACGCAGTCATCGTGGGACCACTGCGTCGCTGGCCGCTCGACCTGGTCGGACGCGAGGGCTTCGCCATCGAGGATTAACGGAATCGTATTTTCATGCCGCGGATAGGGTTTGCTCGCCATGAAAACGGGCTCGATGGATGCTAAGCCGTGGATTTTCCACCTAGCGGCGTTACCGGACAAGCGTGGAGTCAGAAAAGGCACCGACCGGCGCGCTGTTTTGGTCTCCTGCTGACGCTTTTTACGGCCTTATCGGGCCGCGAGTGTATGTGATGGCGTGAGCGGTGTCGCCGCGGAGGGGGTGCTTACCGGCCCCTGTGGGGGTCTGTTAGGCCGGAACGAGCGATGGTGGCCCGCCTTGCGAGCGCAGCTTGAAGCTGCCAGCCGTTGGTTGATCGCTCCGGTATCCCGTTGCTGCTGCAGTGCGCCCGCCTTTTGCACACGATAGCCATGGCGGGAGGCGCCTGCTGACTGGGGGAAGAATCGGGTGAATTGTCGCAGGCTAGGTTAGCGAAGCCCGCCGTGCCCGGCTCTCTTCGAGACGATCTTCTGCAGGCCAGCGAGATAATGTTGAGCAGTGTCCGTATCGCTTGGATGTTCAGCTTTCGGATGCTGGTCTTTTACAGCGGTTTGAGTACGCCGCCGGGCATCGATGACGTGCGCGCCGACAGGACTGAACAGCCCGGCCTTTGCCCGCCGGACAAGTCCTGCAAACCAAGCGACAGCGGAGCCATGGATGCGTCGGTTCTCGAGTGCATAGGCGAGTTCATCAAGTAGCTCCTGCGCGTGCGTTCCGGGTATTTCGGTCAGCAGTTGCTCTATCGCGGATTTTTCGGCCGCCTTCACGCTGGGTGAGATCTCGAGCGACTTCCGGTTCGTCGTGCCTTGTGGTTGTAGTGGTGGTTCTTTATGGTGGTTATGTGGTGGTTCAAGGGGTGACACAGCTATGACACCCCGGGGGTGACATAGCTGTGTCACCCCCGGGGTGTCAGCATTGTCGCCCTCTCCTCGACACGACGCGGTGGAGGGTGACAAATTGTCGGGGGTGCGCCCAAGCGCCAATCGGTACCCGTTGGATGTCTGGCGACCTGCCTCGGTGAAACGCCGCTCAATGGTGATGAGTCCGCGGTCCTCAAACTGTTTCAGCATTCGCTGCACTGTTCGCTCAGATGTGCAACATTTCTCTGCGAGTGTCCTGTTTGATGGCCAGCAGAAGCCTTGGTCGTCAGCGATGTCGGCGAGTGCAAGCAGCAGAACCTTTGCACTGGGTTGCAGACGGTGGTTCCATGCCCAATGCATTGCCTTGATGCTCATGGCGCTTAGGCCGCGGACTCGTCGATGGCTCGCGAGATCTGGGAAACGCAGAAGAGGACCCGCCTTCCGATCTTGCGTCTGGCAGGGCGAAGCTTTCTCGCAACCTCGTTGTCGCCAGCAAGGGTAAGACGCAGCCCCTCTGGACTGCGATTCAGGATCTCGGCGACCTGCTGGATGGTTAGTAGCGGGCTTCCGTAGCGGTGGAGCAGGATTTCTTCGGTGGTCACGCTCGCTTCTCCTTGAACACGTACTGAGTCGTCCGGGCGGAGGACATGTATCCGGCGATTGCCGGTAACTGCCACTAGATGTGGGTAGTAAGTACGTGCGAAGAGTAAAGGAACGTAGACTTGAGTAAAGATCTAAGTTATTGAATAAAAAGTAAATAGCGGTCAAAAGCTTCTTGACGGATGCACGGGGATTAATGCCTGATACGTATGAGAAATTTCCCGCAGGTGGGGGCGCAATAGGGTTGCAACTAGCATTTTTGCGCCCAGAAGACTTGAACCAAATTGTTACAATATGACGTTGTCTAAGTTTTGACTCTTGTGGGGTGTGGTGCATTTTGCGCTACGGTTTTCGCGGCATTTCAGCGCTATGTTTTGGGCTTGGAAGACAGCTGGTCGAGTTTGGCTACCAAGTCTTCTGCCCTCAGGTGAGTGTATCGTTTCAGCATTTGCATGGACTTGTGGCCGCTGATGGCTGCCACCTCCTGGTCGCTGAGACCTTTCTCGACGAATCGGCTGACGGCTTCGTGCCGCAGGTCGTGGAAACGGAAGTCTTTAAGGCCGACGGCGCTTTTGATCTCCAGCCATGCCTTGTTGAAGGTGTAGGGGCGGCGCCGTCCATCCTTGCCTGGCTCGCCGAAGAAGATCAGATCGGTATCGATCGGGCGAATCGGATTTTCGAGGGCTTCGCGGAGGGCATCGACCGCACCGGTTGTCAGGGGTACCGTGCGGGGGAGGGTGTTTTTCGTCTCCACAAGGCGGACGATGCGCCGTTTGAGGTCGACCTGGCCGCGGCGGAGTGTCGTGATTTCGGCCGAGCGCATGCCTGTCTCGAGCGCGATGCGCGCGATCCAGTGCAGCATCGGATTGGAGTGCGCTGCAACGGCGTCGAAGATGCGTTTCTCTTCGTCGGGCGAGAGTCGCCGCTCGCGGCCGGCCCCAGGAGCCGGGCGCCGGATACTAAGAACGGGGTTGTAAGGTAGGCCAAGGCCCCACTCCTTGATGGCAACCGTAAATAGATGCCCGAGCAGTGCCAACTCAAGGCGGACCGTGTTGTTCGCGCGCGGGATTCGGATGCCTGTTTTGCTCGGGTCGCCGGCTAGCCGCTTGTCTCTGAACTGGGCAATGACTTCTGGCGTGAGCGTCGCAAGGGAGTATGCACCGAGCTCGCTACGGAGCACTTCGGCGCGCCTTCGTTCGGAAACCTGAGTGGTAGGGCGCTTGGTGTTGGTGACTTCCTTCAGGTAGCGGTCGAGGGCGTGACTCACCGTCATGCGCTCTGCAGGTGAGCGCTGGATGTGGACGCCTCGCACCATCTCGTCTTCGCTCCGTCGAGCCCAATCCTCGGCGTCCCGCTTCAAGCGGAAGGTCTTCGCAGTTGTAGGCCAGCCGGTCTTGCGGATGACGGCTTTCCAGGTCCCTGAGGGGGTCTTGACGATCGTTGCCATGGTGCGCTCCAGTACGCGTGCTGTACTGAAATTGTACCTAAGCTACGGATTGACGTGAAAAAGGGGCTTAGAATTTCTCCTAAGCCCCTGATTTCATTGGTGGGCCCCCTGGGAGTCGAACCCAGCACCAACGGATTATGAGTCCGCTGCTCTAACCAGGCATGAGCTAGAGGCCCGGTGCTGCCTTACTGGTCGCTATCCAGGAAACTGCGCAGTTTTTCCGAGCGGCTCGGGTGACGCAGCTTGCGCAGGGCCTTGGCTTCGATCTGGCGGATACGCTCGCGGGTGACGTCGAATTGTTTGCCGACCTCTTCCAGTGTGTGGTCCGTGTTCATCTCGATACCAAAACGCATGCGCAACACCTTGGCCTCGCGCTGAGTCAGGGAGTCGAGCACCTCGCAGGTGGCGTCGCGCAGGCCGGAGTACATCGCCGCCTCGGCCGGAGCCAGGGTCGCGGTGTCCTCGATGAAGTCGCCCAGATGCGAGTCGTCGTCGTCGCCGATCGGCGTCTCCATGGAGATCGGCTCCTTGGAGATTTTCATGATCTTGCGGATCTTCTCCTCGGGCATCTCCATCTTCTCGGCCAGCGTCGCGGGATCGGGCTCCTGGCCGGTTTCCTGCAGGATCTGGCGGCTGATGCGGTTCATCTTGTTGATCGTCTCGATCATGTGCACCGGGATGCGGATGGTGCGGGCCTGGTCGGCGATCGATCGCGTGATGGCCTGGCGGATCCACCACGTGGCGTAGGTCGAGAACTTGTAACCGCGGCGGTATTC
This sequence comes from Thauera sp. WH-2, assembly GCF_048321015.1. Taxonomy (NCBI): domain Bacteria; kingdom Pseudomonadati; phylum Pseudomonadota; class Betaproteobacteria; order Rhodocyclales; family Zoogloeaceae; genus Thauera; species Thauera sp. WH-2. The sequence goes on from NZ_JBLWFG010000007.1 coordinate 4,145, forward strand.
GAACTTGTCCACCGCCTTCATCAGGCCGATGTTGCCTTCCTGGATGAGGTCGAGGAACTGCAGGCCGCGGTTGGTGTACTTCTTGGCGATCGAGATTACCAGGCGCAGGTTGGCCTCCGTCATCTCGCGCTTGGCGCGGCGCATCTTGGCTTCGCCGGTGGACATCTGGCGGTTGATGTCCTTCAACTCCTTCAGCGGGATGCCGAGCCTGTCCTGGAGGTCGATCAGCTTTTGCTGCTCTTCGAGTACGGCCGGGTGAATGCGCATCAGGCCTTCGGCGTAGTTCTTGCCGGAGGCAATCTCGTCCTTGAGCCAGTCCAGCTTGACCTCCTGGCCAGGGAAGACCTTGATGAAGTGCTGTCGCGGCATGCCGGCGCGGTCGACGCAGAGCTGCAGGATCTGGCGTTCGTGGCTGCGCACCTGCTCGACCATGTGGCGCACCGAGTCGCACAGCTTCTCGATGGCCTTGGCGGTGAAGCGGATGTTGAGCAACTCGTCCGAGATCTGCTGCTTGAGCTCGAGGTAGGCTTTGTCCTGCGAGTCCTTCTTGTCGAGGACTGCCATCTTCTTCGCGTAGAGCGCGCGGATGACGTCGAAGCGGGCGAGCGCGTCGTTCTTGAGCTGGAGTAGCGAGGCGGCGTTGGCGCGTTCGGCGCTGTCCGCGTCGTCTTCTTCGTCGTCGCCGTCGTCGCCGCTGTCCTCGTCTTCGCTGGCCTCTTCCTCGTCTTCGGCGCTGGCTGCGGCGGCTTCGTCTTCGGTGCCCTCTTCGCTGCTGGCGTTGGGGTCGATCAGGCCGTCGATCAGCTCATCTATCTTGGCCTCATCGCGCGCGATGCGGTCGACGATCTCGAGCATCTCGGCAATCGTCGTCGGGCAGGCGGAGATTGCCTGCACCATGTGCTTGAGACCATCCTCGATGCGCTTGGCGATCTCGATCTCGCCCTCGCGGGTCAGCAACTCGACCGTCCCCATCTCGCGCATGTACATGCGGACCGGATCGGTCGTGCGCCCGAATTCGGAGTCGACGGAGGACAGCGCCTGTTCGGCTTCCTCTTCGGCGACATCCTCGTCGACATTGGTGGCGACGCTGTCCGACATGAGCAGGTCTTCGGCGGCAGGCGCCGCGTCATAGACCTGGATGCCCATGTTGTTGAAGGTCGCGATGATGCCCTCGATCTGTTCCGCATCAGCGACGTCGTCCGGAAGGTGGTCGCTGATTTCGGCGTAGGTGAGATAGCCGCGTTCCTTGCCGAGCGTGATCAGGGTCTTCAGGCGCGTACGACGCACCTCCGCGTCAAGCGGGGTGGTGGCGGGGCTTTCAACGACGGGGGCTGCCTTGTCCTTGGCCTTCGCCTTGGAGGGGCGCCCCTTGGCGGAGGGCGCGTCCTTGCGCGGATCCTTGGCTTTTTCGCGTGCCATAGCACTCCTCAGGTGAGGGTGTAAGAAATAGGGAAACCGAAAATTGTACTATAAATCTGAGACTTTGCCGCTGCTGGCCAAGTTCCGCTTCTCCATCAGAAGGCCGTTCAGGCGATGGCGACGGGGCCCGTCGAGGCCTTCGTCGCGGTCCTGCTTGAGAAGAAGGTCGATTTCCTTACCGATCGCGTCCATCTGCAGTTTGCGCAGCGCGTCGTCGAAAAGGGCCTCCACCACGCTCTCGTCGAACTCCGCTTCGACCAACTCGGCCGCCACGCGTGAGAGTGTGTCGCCGTGCGGAGTGTCGCGGAAGCGCTCGATGAGTGCGCCCAAGCCGTTGGCCGGAATCGCCTCGCCCAGACTGAGCAGGTCGATGATGGCGATCAGCGCCTGGCCTTCAGGGCTGTCATCCGGGACCAGGGCCACGGGCAGTCGCGCTGCCCAGGTCGGATGCTGCATGACGAGGCGCACCAGGGTGCCCGCGGTCGAGGGCGGCTTGCGGCGCCCTCCGGGCCGCGGGCGTGGGGTCGGAGTGCCCCTGGGGCGGATGCGTGACGTGCTTGTGGGGGTGGAGGTGGCGTCATCCGTGTGTGCACCGTCATTGCTCGCCGGTGAGGGCGAGTGTGCTGCCGGCTGTGGGTCCGCACCGCGCCTGCGTTTTGCGCTGCTGGCGATCTGTTCGAAGGCGTATTCGACCTCCGCCTGTGTCATGCCCGCGCTTTCCGCGACGGCCTTGATGACCTGTAATCGAAGCAAGGGGGCGGCAATCCGGGTGACGAGCGGCGCGGCTTCGTGTACGAACGCGGCGCGACCCTCGGCGCTCTCGAGGTGATGGCGACTGCGGAGTTCCTGGATCAAGAATCCGGCCAGGGGTGTGGCGGCGCTGGCGGCGGAACGGAATGCTTCGACGCCTTCGGCGCGCACGAAGGAGTCCGGGTCGTGCTCGGCAGGCAGGAACAGAAAGGCCAGCGTGGCGTCGTCGCGCAGGGACTCCAGTGCATTCTCGAGGGCACGCCAGGCTGCACGGCGACCGGCAGCGTCGCCGTCGAAGCAGAAGACGATGCGATCGGTCTGGCGCAGCAGGGTGTGCACGTGCTGCGGCGTGGTGGCGGTGCCCAGTGTGGCGACCGCGTTCTCGAGCCCATATTGCGCGAGGGCGACCACGTCCATGTAGCCCTCGACCACGACCGCAAACCCCGCATCGCGGATCGCCTTCTGCGCGAGGAAGAGTCCGTACAACTCGCGCCCCTTCTCGAACAGCGGCGTTTCGGGCGAGTTGAGGTACTTGGGCTCTCCCTTGTCCAGTACGCGGCCACCGAAGGCGATGATGCGCCCGCGGCGGTCGTGGATCGGGAACATGATGCGGCCGCGGAAGCGGTCGTAGCGCCGCCCCTGGTCGTTGTCGATCACCAGACCTGCGTCGGCCAGCGTCTTGGCTTGATAGTCGGAAACGGTCTCTTTCAGGCTTTGCCAATCGTCTGGTGCATAGCCGAGACCGAAGCGCGCTGCAACCTTTCCCGACAGCCCTCGGCGCTTGAGGTACTCGACTGCATGCGGCGTGGTCTTCAGTTGGTCCTGGTAGAAGCGCGCGGCGATCCCGAGCGCCTCGTAGAGCGGCTCGCTGATGTCGTTGTGTACCGCACTGGCGCTGCGGCCGTCGTCCGGCACCTGCAGGCCGACCTGCCCCGCGAGTTCCTTCACGGCATCGACGAAGCCCAGTCCGCTGTATTCCATCAGGAAGCCGATGGCGCTGCCGTGAACGCCGCAACCGAAGCAGTGGTAGAACTGCTTCGAGGGACTGACCGAGAAGGATGCGGACTTCTCGCCGTGGAAGGGGCAGCAGGCGAAGTAGTTCGCGCCGCTCTTCTTCAAAGGCAGGTAGCGCTCGATGACGTCGACGATATCGACGCGGGACAGCAGTTCCTGAACGAAGGACTGTGGGATCATCGTGCGCAAGGACGACTGCGCGCGCCTGCCAGATCCGTCATGGATGGCGGCGGCGGTGCGCGCAGATCAAAAAGCATCACGCCGGGCGAAGGTCAACGAACCTTCGGCCGGCGTGCGGGCGTCCCCTGAAGCGGGGCGCAGCAGGGCTCAGTACAGCTTCGGCGGCAGCATCTGGCTGCGCAGGCGCTTGTGGTTGCGCTTGACTGCGGCTGCCAGCTTGCGCTTGCGCTCGGCGGTGGGCTTTTCGTAGAACTCGCGCGAGCGCAGTTCGGTCAGCACACCGGTCTTCTCGATGGTGCGCTTGAAGCGGCGGATCGCAACTTCAAACGGCTCGTTTTCCTTGACGCGGATACCGGGCATTGCGGACTTCCTTGGGTGTCTGGTGGGCAGAAAGACCGCGAATATAAACTAGGGCTCCGATGAAGGCAAGAGGTGTGGCGCGCGCGACCCGCCCGCCGGAGGTTAGAATGCGACATCCAAAAAAGGGCTTCCGTTCTCATGAAAGTTCTCGGCATCGAAACCTCCTGCGACGAAACTGGGGTGGCGATCTACGATACTGGCGCGGGTCTGCTGGCTCATAGCCTGCATTCCCAGATCGATCTCCACGCGGCCTACGGTGGCGTAGTGCCGGAGCTTGCTTCGCGCGACCACATCCGCCGGCTTCCGCTGCTGCTGAAGCAGACCTTGGCGGAAGCCGGGTTGCAGGCGAGTGATCTCGATGCCGTAGCCTACACAGCAGGGCCGGGACTGGCCGGGGCGCTGCTGGTGGGGGCGAGCGTGGCCGAATCCTTCGCCATGGCGCGGGGCATTCCGGCGCTGCCGGTGCACCACCTCGAAGGGCATCTGCTTTCGCCGCTGCTGTCGGCCGATCCGCCACAGTTTCCGTTCGTTGCGCTGCTTGTGTCCGGTGGACATACCCAACTGATGCGGGTGCGGGGCATCGGTGACTATGCGCTCCTGGGTGAGTCGGTGGATGACGCAGCGGGTGAGGCCTTCGACAAAACAGCCAAACTGCTGGGACTGGGCTATCCGGGAGGTCCGCAACTGGCGCAGTTGGCCGAGCAGGGGGTGGCGGGGCGGTTTCGTCTGCCGCGTCCCATGCTGCACTCCGGCGACCTCGATTTCAGCTTCAGCGGCTTGAAGACGGCAGTGCTGAACGTCGTTTCCGCGCCGGGCTGGAACCCCGGCGATATGGCTGACCTTGCAGCGGAGTTCCAGCAGGCGGTGGTTGAGGTCTTGTGCGCCAAGGCGCTGGCTGCGCTGAAGAAGGTGGGCCTGAAAACTCTGGTGGTCGCTGGCGGCGTGGGCGCGAACAGGTGCCTGCGGACAACGCTGGATGCCGCGCTCGCGGCCAGGGGGGGGCGGGTGCATTACCCGGAGCCCGCGCTGTGCACCGACAATGGCGCGATGATCGCCTTTGCGGGCGCCATGCGCCTGGCTGCGGGAGACGGTGCGCCGGAAGCCCCCGCCGTGCGTGTCAAGTCGCGCTGGCCGATGACTGAACTTCAGCCGCCGGTTCGGATCTGACGCGCCTTGCCGATCCGGGTTCAGGATTCGGGCGGGTTGCCCTTCTTCTTGCCGCCGATCTTGCCTTCCGTACCCGCGCGCAGGCGAGCGATGTTTTCCTTGTGGCGCCATACGAGCGCAGCCGCCATCACCGCGAGCACGCCCGTGGCGAACTGCGGGCCGAGGAACTGCAGGGCCGCAAAGGGCGCCGCGATTGCCGCGGACAGCGCTGCAGCCGAGGAGTAGCGGGTGGTGTAGGCAATCATCAGCCAGATCACGGCGCTGAAGATGGCGACCCGTGCATCCACGCCGGCCAGCACGCCGAGCGCTGTGGCGACGCCCTTGCCGCCGTTGAAGCGCAGGAACATCGAGAATGCATGGCCAAGGAAGGCCGCCAGGCCGGCGAGCGCCGCCTGTCCCAGATCAAAGCCAAGCTGTGTGGCCGCCCAGACGGCGAGCCAGCCCTTTGCGCTGTCGCCGATCAGCGTCAGTGCGGCTGCGAACTTGTTTCCGCTGCGCAGCACATTGGTGGCGCCCGGGTTGCCTGAGCCATATTTGCGTGGGTCCTGCAGGCCGAAGAGCTTGCTGGTCACGATTGCGAAGGGGATGGAGCCTAGCAGGTAGGCGGCGGCGAGCAACAGCAGAAGGGACATCTTGGCTCCGCGACCCGCTTTGCGCGGGTAGATCCGTTACGGACTGCATGAAGGGGCGGCGTGTCGAAGCATTGGGCAAGCCTCGTGCTGTGCGTGGCAATCACGCGGCAGGCTGGCTTGGGCACGTTAGAATCGCAGGGATTCTAAACGGGAAGCAGCATGGATTTCATCTTTATCGAAGAATTGCGGGTCAAGGCCTGGGTCGGCATCTACGCGCGCGAGAAGACCGGACCGCAAACCGTCGAACTCAATCTGACCTTCGGCGTGCCAGACGCTGCCGCCGAGCATGACGACATTGCCGACACGATCGACTACGCGGTGGTGACCGAACGTATCCGAAAGGAATTATCGGAACGGCATTTCAACCTGATCGAAAGTCTGGGTGAATTTGTCGTCAATCTGCTTTTCGAAGAGTTCGGTGCGCCGTGGGTGAAGCTGAAGGTCGCCAAGATCGGCGTAATGAAGGATGTGCGGCGTGTTGGTGTGCATATCCAGCGCAGCCGCGCGGGCGTGGTCGTTCCGCCTGCGGCATGAAAAGAAGCCGCCCTTGCAGCGCGGGCTGGCTGCAAGGGCGTGGTGATGTGTTCCGCCGGGCAGATAGGTGTCAGTGCAGAAAGGTCTGCGCTGAATCGCGCCCCGGGGGAATCGGGGCGATTCTCCGATCAGACTGCGAGATCGTCCAGCGACTTGCCTTGCGCCAGCCAGTCCAATGCCCATTGGGGCTTGCGGCCGCGGCCGCTCCAGCCTTGGTCCGGGTTGGCGGGGTTACGGTACTTGATGACGGGCGCAGCCTTCACTTTCTTCGGGCCGGGCCGGCGGCCACGACGGGCCGGCTTGTCGTCACTTGCCGCGGGGGTTGCGCCTTCGAGCAGGTCGCCGAGCGACAGGCCTTCGTCGGCCGCCATCTTCTGCATGCGCTTGAGAAGATTGCGTCGCGTCACGTCACTGCGGCGGCGGATTTCCGCTTCGATCTTGCCCTGAAGGCGACGCAATTCGGGAAGTGTATAGCTGGAAAGATCCATTTTATTCAGGCTCCAGGGCGTTCTTGATTCAGGTAATTGACACCTGCTTTCCGCGTCAATTGTGCCACCTTTCAAACGGAGAGATAAAGCGTTTTCATTTCGTGCGCGATCTTCTTTACACCCTTCTCCGCAACCGCCCTGATCGGGAAGGATGATCGGTTCCCGCTCCGCCGTTCAATTTGCTGCCGACACCAGCACAGGGGTAAGCGCGCGCATCAGATCGTGCGGATGAATGCCGACCAGAAATCCACGTCGTCCGCCGTTGATGTAGATCAGCGGGAGATCGAGGATGCTGCGTTCCATATATACCGGCATCTTGCGCCGGGTGCCGAAGGGTGATGTGCCGCCGATCAGATAACCGCTATGCCGGTTAGCGGTTTCGGGCTTGCAGGGCTCGACATGCTTGCAGGAAATCTGGCGCGCCAGTTCCTTTGTGGAAACCTTGCGGTCGCCGTGCATCAGCACCACCATCGGCTGGTTATTTTCGTCCTCCATGATCAGGGTCTTGATGACAGAGTGCTCCGAAACATTGAGCTCCCGCGACGAAACCTCGGTTCCGCCGTGCTCCTCGTATTCATAAAGATGGGCCGAGAATGCGATGCCATGCTGGCGCAGGAAACGGGTGGCGGGCGTTTCGGGGGCGTGTTTTTCGTTTTTGCTCATGATCTATCCGAGGAACCGGGAGTGGTTGTCGTCAAAAGGATCGCAGCCAATCGTGCGCGTCCGGTGTGAATGCATGCGCGTCGCAGTATTCACTCCGCAATCTGGGACTCAGGCGCGTGGATGGTGTTTTGCGTGCAGTTGCTTGAGCCGTTCACGTGCAACATGCGTATAGACCTGGGTCGTCGAAATGTCCGCGTGTCCCAGCAATAGCTGGACCACGCGCAGATCCGCACCGTGATTGAGCAGATGGGTCGCAAAGGCGTGGCGCAGGGTGTGCGGTGATATGCGGTCGCTGGAAATTCCCGCGTGAGCTGCATGCTGCTTGATGATGCGCCAGAACATTTGCCGTGTCATGCCCGTGCCGAATCGGGTCACGAACACTTCATCGCAATTGCGTCCGCCCAACAGCGCCGGGCGGGCTTCGAGCAGGTAGCGGCGCAGCCAGTCAGCGGCAATCTCACCGATCGGAACCAGCCTTTCCTTGCTGCCCTTGCCCATGATGCGCAGCACGCCTTCAGCGAGACCCATCGCAAATACTTTCAAGCCGACCAGTTCGGAGACACGCAGGCCGGCGGCATACAGCACCTCGAGCATGCAGCGGTCACGCAGGCCTTGGGGCGAGTCGGTGTCGGGCGTGTCGAGCAGCGCTTCGACCTGGGCTTCGCTCAGCGTCTTCGGAAAGCGCTCGGCCGGCATCGGCGAATCGAGCAGAAGTGTCGGGTCTTCGGCAATCTCGCGGTTGGCGAGCAGCATGCGGTAATAGCGCCGCCATGCCGCTAGCAGGCGGCGCTGGGTTGCGGGGCGGGCGTTACGGCTGAAATCCGCGAGATAGGCGCTCAGGTCCGCTGCGGAGGCCGCCGGCAGCCGTCCGTCGCGTTGTTCGAGCCAGGCGGCGAAGTGTGCGAGATCGCTGCGATAGCCAGCCAGCGTGTTGCGCGCCAGGCCGTGTTCCAGCCAGAGGTTGTCGGTGAAACGGTCGAGTGCGCTGCGATGGTGTGCCTGCAGCCCGGCTTCGACGGCGGGCTTGCGAGCGCTCACAGCGCGCCTTCGAAAGCCAGCAGCCAGCGCTTGACGTCGAGCAGCCAGCCGCTGCGCGCGTTGGCGAAGCCCCCCAGGCCGGCGGCAGACGTCACGCGGTGGCACGGCACGATCAGCGGGAACGGGTTTGCGCCGCAGGCCTGGCCGACGGCGCGTGGTGCGCTGCCCAGGCTTGTGGCGAGTTCACCGTAGGTGGTGGTCTGGCCACGCGGGATGGCGCGGATCGCGGCCCACACCCGCTGGCGGAATGCCGTACCGCAGGGGGCGAGTGGAACGGGGAAGGGGGCGTCGGGATCGTCGATCCAGCCCCGCAGGGCATGCGCAGCCGCGCCCGCAGTGGCGTTCTGAGGGTCGAGCAGCGGCGTGCCCGGGGGCAGGAAGACGAGCTCTCGGATGAACTCGCCCTCGCTGCGGATGCCGAAGGGGCCGAACGGCAGCGCAATGACCGCATCGAGGCCTCCCGTGGTGTCGATGGCTTGCACGCAGTCCTCCGTATTCGTCATGTCCGGGTCCGTATCTTTGCACCAAGGTGCACTCGGGAGGACTGGGGGCGTGGAGGCGGCCAGTTGCCCCGCGCGCGGGGTGGTGCCTGCGTCCGTGCCCCAGTATGCCGGGTGCCGGGCTCAGCGGCGCGTTTCTCCATTGCCGAACACCACCCATTTTTGGCTGGTCAGGCCCTCTAGGCCCACTGGGCCGCGGGCGTGAATCTTGTCGGTGGAAATACCGATCTCTGCGCCCAGGCCGTACTCGAAGCCATCGGCGAAGCGGGTCGATGCATTGACCATCACCGAGGAGGAGTCGACCTCGCGCAGGAAGCGCATGGCGTGCGTGTAGTTCTCGGTGACGATGGCCTCGGTGTGCCCCGAACTGTAGGCGTTGATGTGCTCGATCGCCTGGTCCAGCCCGTCGACCAGCTTCACCGCGATGATCGGAGCGAGGTACTCCTCGCGCCAGTCGGTCTCGGTGGCGGCAACCAGCTTTGCGGCGTCGATGCCGGCCTCGGCGAGCAGCGCGAGCGATTCCGCGCAGCAGCGCATCTCGACGCCCTTGGCGGCGAGCATGCGGCCGATCTCCGCGAGGTAGATGTCGGCCACATCGCGTGCGACGAGCAGCGATTCGGCGGTATTGCAGGTCCCGTAGCGCTGCGTCTTGGCGTTCTCTACGATGGGCACGACCTTGGCGGGGTCGGCCTCGTCATCGATGTACACATGGCAGTTGCCATCGAGGTGCTTGATTACAGGCACGCGCGCGTCCCTCGAGATGCGCTCGATCAAACCCTTGCCGCCGCGCGGCACGATCACGTCGATGTATTCGGGCATGGTGATCATTGCGCCCACGGCCGCGCGGTCGGTGGTCTCGATCACCTGCACCGCGTGTTCGGGCAGACCGGCCGCGACAAGGCCGGTGCGCACGCAGGCGGCGATCGCACGATTTGAATGGATCGCCTCCTTGCCGCCGCGCAGGATCGCCGCATTGCCGGACTTCAGGCACAGCGCCGCAGCATCGGCAGTGACGTTGGGCCGGGCCTCGTAGATGATGCCGATCACGCCCAGCGGCACGCGCATCTTGCCGAGCTGGATGCCGGAGGGGCGCCGTTTGAGGTCGGTCATCTCGCCCACCGGGTCGGGCAGGGTGGCGATTTGTTCCAGCCCGGAGGCCATGGACTCGATGCCTTTCTCGTTCAGGGTCAGGCGGTCGATCAGGGCAGGCTCCAGGCCGGCGGCGCGCGCTTCGTCCAGATCACGGGCATTGGCCGCGAGCAGTTCGTCGCGGTGGGTGCGGATCTCCGTGGCCATCGCCAGCAGCGCGGTGTTCTTGCTTGCGGTCGAAGTGGCGGCGAGTACGCGTGACGCCGCGCGAGCCTGGCGGCCGAGCGTCTGCATGTAGTTCTGGATGTCCATCGCAGTATCGGGTGTGAGGCAAAGCGGCAATTAAAGCACCGATTGCCGCGACTGGGCTACGGGCGGCGCGCCAGCCGCAGCGTGAGCTGCAGGAACTCGTCCCACACCTCGCCGGCGGCCAGACCCTTGATGATGCGGTCGATGCGGGCGGCGTGCATCAGCGCCGCGCGCAGCCCCGCCTGGTCCAGCCGGCTTAGCGCCCTGCTCATCGCCTGCTGCCGGCGTGGCTCGAAGATGCGCTCCGCCTTGAACAGCGCGGCCAGTGGCTGGCCGGCGTCCCGCCCTGCGCACAGGGTGGCCAGGCTGCGCGTCTCGTTTGCGAGCGCCCACAGCACCAGGGGTGGTGCAGCGCCCTCGCCCTCAAGTCCGTCGAGCAGGCGGGCGCAGCGCGCAGGATCGCCCTCCAGCACTGCTTGGCGCAGCTTGTCGATGTCGTAGCGGGCGACGTTCAGCACTGCGTCCTGCACCTGTTCGAGCGTCAATGTGCCCTCGCCGTGCAACAGGCCGAGCTTGAGGATCTCCTGGTGGGCGGCGAGCAGGTTACCCTCGACATGGTCGGCGATGAACGCGAGCGCCTCGGGCGGTGCGGACTGTTTCTGCGTGGCGAGCCGGCGGCCGACCCAGTCGGGCAGGCGTTCGCGCTCGGGGGCGTTCAGCTCGATGCTCACCGCCGCGTCGCTGAGCGCCTTGAACCACACGGTCTTGCGCGTTGCCCAGTCGAGCTCGGGCAGGGTGATCAGGGTCAGGGTCTGTGCCGGAAGGGTGGTGATATAGCGCTGCAGGGCGTCGCCGCCATCGCGCCCGGGCTTGCCGGTGGGGATGCGCAGGTCGATCAGCTTGTTGCCGCCGAACAGCGACAGGTTGCCCGCAGCGAGGGTGAGCGCGTCCCACTTGAAGCCCTGTCCGACCACCAGGGTTTCGCGCTCATCGTAGCCCTGGCGGCGGGCGGCGGCACGGATGGCATCCGCCGCTTCGAGCACCAGCAAGGGTTCGTTGCCGTGCAGTAGCCACAGTGGCGCGAGCGGGCGCTCGAGCTGGGCAGTGAGCAGGTCGGGGCGCAGGTTCATGCGCGGCAGGCTCTCTGGCGCGTTCAGCCGGCGTGGTTCACGGCTGCGAGCCGGCGCATCATCTGCTGCACCAGGTCGTTCTGCATGTCGCGGTAGAGCAGATCCTCTTCCTGCTCCTTGCCGAGCACCTGGCTGTCATCGAAGGTGTACTCACGGCGCGCGGAGATGCTGGTGGGTGGGATCAGGGCCTTGCCTGCCTTGTCGAGGAGTTGGAAGCGCAGGGTCTGGGTGAGTTGGTACTCCCGCACCTTGCCGGCGCCCGTCAGGCTCAGGATCTCCCGGCCGCGGTCGCTGGAGAGGATCTGCAGGCGCGCGTCGGCCTGTTCGGCCTCATCCATGATGCGCGTCGTGCCGGAGGTGGCGACGAGCCGGCGCAGGCTTGCGCCCAGCTCGGATTGTGCCGTGGCGTTGATGTGCAGGGTGGCGAACGACAGTGCCTGCGGCCCTCGCAGCTGGAAGCCGCAGCCCGACAGCAGCATGGCAGCGATGACGCTGCCGGCCATGAACAGGCGTCTTCGACCCGTGCTTGCCGGGCCTTCCACGATTGCAGCTTGCGGCTGGCCCTCGGCGCCAATGGCCCCGGGCGCGCGCAGGCTGGCAGGGCCGGTGTCGGGATTGGGGCGGATGGACATGCGCGGGATCCTCAGGCGACGATGTTGACCAGACGGCCGGGGACGACGACGACCTTCTTTGCCGGCTTGCCTTCCATGAACTTCTGCGCGGCCTCGGAGGCGAGGGCGATCGCCTCGATGTCGGCCTTCGGGGCGTCGGCAGCGACCTTGATGCTGCCGCGCAGCTTGCCGTTGACTTGTACCATCAGCTCGATCTCGTCCTGCTTGAGCGCGTCCTCGGCAACTTCCGGCCAGTGCGCAGCGAGGATGTCGGTGCCGAAGCCGCAGTCCTGCCAAAGCGCGTGGCAGATGTGCGGGGTGATTGGCGAGAGCAGGCGCAGCAGGATGGAGAAGCCTTCCTCGGCCAGTTCCGCATGGGCAGCGGGCTCGCTGGAAGCGAGATCCTTGTGCGCCTTCTCGAGCGCGTTGAGGATCTTCATCGCCGCCGACACCACGGTGTTGAACTGGTGCTTGCCGAAGTCGTAGCTCGCCTGCTTGAGGTGCGTATGCACCTCGCGGCGCACGTCGGCCGCGGCGGCGGGCAGGGTGCCGGCGGCGAGCTTGCGTTCGGCGGGTAGTGCGGTGCGGGTGGTGGTGGCGAAGGCGTGGCCGTAGTTCCACACCCGGCGCAGGAAGCGCGAGGCGCCCTCGACGCCGGCGTCGGACCACTCGAGCTGCTGGTCGGGCGGTGCGGCGAACATCATGAACAGGCGCGCGGTGTCGGCGCCGTACTGGTCCACCAGCGACTGCGGGTCGACGCCGTTGTTCTTCGACTTCGACATCTTCTCAATGCCGCCGATGACCACCGGCAGGCCATCCGCTTCGAGCTTCGCGGCGACGATGCGGCCCTTCTCGTCACGCTCGACCACCACGTCGGCCGGATTGATCCACTGCTTCTTGCCGCCGTCCAGCTCGCGGTAGTAGGTCTCGGCCACCACCATGCCCTGGGTGAGCAGCGCGCTGAAGGGCTCGGAGACATTGACCAGACCGCAGTCGCGCATCGCGCGGGTGAAGAAGCGCGAGTACAGCAGGTGCAGGATGGCGTGCTCGATGCCACCGATGTACTGGTCGACCGGCGCCCAGTAGTTGACGCGCTCGTCCACCATCGCGGTCGTGCTGTCGGCGCAGGCGTAGCGCAGGAAGTACCAGGACGACTCGACGAAGGTGTCCATGGTGTCGGTCTCGCGCCTGGCAGGCTTGCCACACTTGGGGCAGCTGCACGCGTAGAACTCGGGCATCTTGGCCAGCGGCGAGCCGCGACCGGTGATCTCCACGTTCTCGGGCAGCACCACCGGCAGCTGCACGTCCGGCACCGGCACGTCGCCGCAGTCGGCGCAGTGGATCATCGGGATCGGGCAGCCCCAGTAGCGCTGGCGCGAGATGCCCCAGTCGCGCAGGCGGTACTGCACGCGCTTGGCGCCGAGGCCTTTCGCGGCGAGGTCGGTGGCGATCGCATCGACTGCGCCCTGGAAGTCGAGGCCGTCGTACTTGCCGGAATTCACCAGGCGGCCATGCTCGGCGTAGGCGTCCTGCCAAGGCGCGACGGTGTCGGCGTAGGCCTCCGAGCCGACCACCATGCGGATCGGCAGCTCGTATTTGGTGGCGAAGGCAAAGTCGCGCTCGTCGTGCGCCGGCACCGCCATCACCGCCCCTTCACCGTAGCCCATCAGCACGTAGTTGGCGACCCAGACCTCGAGCGGCTCATTGGTGAGCGGATGGCGCACCTTGAGGCTGGTGGGCATGCCCTTCTTCTCCATCGTGGCGATGTCGGCTTCGGCCACACCGCCGCGCTTGCATTCCTCGATGAATTCGGCGAGCGCAGGGTTGTCGGCGGCGGCCTGGGTGGCGAGCGGGTGCTCGGCTGCCACCGCGACGTAAGTCGCGCCCATCAGGGTGTCGGCGCGGGTGGTGAACACCTTCAGCGCGCCTTCGTGGCCGATGCTGGAGACGTCGAACGGGAAGCTGATCTCCACGCCTTCCGAGCGGCCGATCCAGTTCTTCTGCATCAGCTTGACCTGCTCGGGCCAGTTGGGCAGGTCGTCCAGCGCGGACAGCAGCTCGTCGGCGTAGGCGGTGATCTTCATGTAGTACATGGGGATCTCGCGCTTCTCGACGAGCGCGCCCGAGCGCCAGCCGCGGCCGTCGATGACCTGCTCGTTGGCAAGCACGGTCTCGTCGACCGGGTCCCAGTTCACCGTGCCGAGGCGCTTGTAGATCAGCCCCTTCTCGAACAGCCGGGTGAACAGCCACTGCTCCCAGCGGTAGTACTCGGGGGTGCAGGTGGCGAGTTCGCGCGACCAGTCGATGGCGAAGCCGAGGCGCTTCAGCTGCGCCTTCATGTACTCGATGTTGGCGTAGGTCCACTTCGCCGGCGGCACGTTGTTCTGGATCGCGGCGTTCTCGGCTGGCATGCCGAAGGCGTCCCAGCCCATGGGCTGCAGCACGTTGAAGCCCTTCATGCGGTGGAAGCGCGCGAGCACGTCGCCAATGGTGTAGTTGCGCACGTGCCCCATGTGCAGCTTGCCCGAGGGGTAGGGGAACATCGACAGGCAGTAGTACTTCGGACGGCTGGCGTCCTCGGTCACGCGGAAGGCGTCGGTGGAGTCCCAGTGCTGCTGGGCGGCCGTTTCGAGGGCGGCGGGCTGGTATTTTTCCTGCATGGCGGGCGTGCACAAGGGGGCGTTGAAAACACGCCAGTATACCGCGAAGCGCAGGGCACGGCGCTGGTACGCGGGTCCTCAGAAACCCGTCTGCACGGCACCCGGAGCCCATGCGCGAGGTCGATCGAGCGGGCGGGTACCGATGGGCAGGGCGAATTCGGCGTCCGGTTCGAGCGAAATCCCGTGCGCATCGCTGGCGGGCGTGATGAGGCTGCGAAGGAGCTGTGCGTTGCGTGGACGGAAGTCGAGCGCGTCCGGGCCGTGCAGCGCGCCGGGTGGGAGCGGCAGATTGCCGCGATACGCGCCGCGGTTGGCCAAGGTCAGGCTGCCGAGCCCGACGCTCAGGTTGTTGATGCCGACGATCTCCGCATTCTCAGGCAGCCGGTCGGTCCATGCGCGCAGGAACAGGGTGCCGGTATGGCGGTCGCTGACCAGGGTGTTGTGCACGAGGTAGAGCGCGCTCTGCGGCCAGGCCTGGCCCTCCGCGCCGTACGACACCAGCACGGGGTTCCGCGTGTTGGCGCTCTGCCCGATGATGTTGCCGATGACGTAGGCGAGCCCGCCGTTGGGCAGGTCGAGCTCGTAGGCACTCTCGCCCAGTGCGCCGTCGTAGAGCAGGTTGTAGCGGATGTCGTTGAGGCGCGCCCGCGACTTGACGAGGTGGCCGCGGTAGCCCTGGTGGAAGCGACTGCCGGTGAGTTCGAAGCGCGCGATGCGGCCGACGTAGAGCAGGTGTGGCAGGCTCGCATCCTGCCGTGGTGCCTGCGCGAACAGGCTGTCCCGGACGATGAGCTCTGCGTCAGCAGAATTCGCGGTCAGGATGCCGTTCTGATTGTCGATGAACGTGCTGTTGCGCACCTCCAGCCGGCCGCGCTCGAAACGGATGCCGGCGCCGTTCTGGTCGGCGGCGCGCGCCCCGCGGAATTCGATGTTGTCGATCAGGAAGTCGCCTTCGCGGAGTACCCAGATCGCCTTGCCTTCTGCAATGTGCCCGTCGGCGATAAGTACCGGACCTTCGCCGGTGCCGCGGATGTGCAGTCGCCTCTGCTTCCAGACCGCGACGTCGCCGCGGTACTCGCCGGGCAGGATCTCGACGGTGTCGCCGTCCCTGGCGACCTTGGCCGCATCGGCGATGCGGGTGAAGGCCTCGTTGGGGCCGACGCGAAGGGTGTCGGCTTGTGCCGAGAGGCAGACCAGGGTGCCGATTGCAGCCGCGGTGAAGCGCCTTGCCTGCGTGCTTGCGGCCGTGGTGCGTAGCGCGGCTGCGCGCACGCCCTCAGTCCCCGAGTTCGCCCGCCAGCGTCTTGCGGTCGATCTTGCCGTTGGGGTTGCGCGGCAGCGGGCCCGCGCGCAGTTCGATGCGCGCGGGCACCATGTAGGCCGGCATGCGGCTGCGGCATTCAGCCAGGAGCGCAGTGGTGTCGAGCGTGCCGCCTTCGGGCGGTGTGGCGATGACGACGATGCTCTGACCGAGGGTGCCATGGGCGACCCCGAAGGCCGCGCACTCGCCGACCAGCCTGGTGGCGTAGAGGATCTCTTCCACCTCGGTGGGGCTGACGCGATAGCCGGAGGTCTTGATCATCTCGTCGCGACGGCCGATGAAGTAAAGGTAGTCCTCCTCGTCGCGGCGCACGGTGTCGCCCGAGAATACCGCGATTTCGGGCAGCACCAGCCCGCTCTGGCGGCCGGGCGCCTTAGGGGGCAGGGGTTTGAAGCGCTCGGCGGTCTTCTCCGGGTCGTTCCAGTAGCCCATGGCCACCAGCGCGCCGCGTTGCACGAGCTCGCCCGGTTCGTTGGGCGCGCATTCACTCCCGTCCTCGCGCAGCACCATGATCTCGGCGTTGGGGATGGCCTTGCCGATGGAGTCGGGGCGCACGTCTGCCTGCTCCGGGGGCAGGAAGGTGGCGCGGAAGGCTTCGGTGAGGCCGTACATCAGGAAAGGTCTGGTCTTCGGCAGCATGCCGCGCAGCGTGGTGAGCGTCTCCAGCGGCATGCGCCCCCCGGTGTTGGCGATGTAGCGCAGATGTTCGGTGATGGTTTCCGGCCACTGCAACTGCGAAAGCTGGATCCACAGCGGTGGCACTGCTGTGAGGCCGGTGACCCGTTCCCTTTCCACAGCCTTGAGTACGTCGCGTGGCATCAGGTAGTTGAGCAGCACCACGCGTGCGCCCGCGTGGAAGGCGGTGCTGAGCTGCGAGAAGCCGGCGTCGAAAGACAGCGGCAGCGCGGCGAGCAGGGTGTCGCCGGCGTTGTTCTCGAGGTACTGCGCGACGCTCTTGCCGCCAGCGACCATGTTGCGGTGCGACAGCACCACGCCCTTGGGCCGGCCCGTGCTGCCGGAGGTGTACAGGATGGCCGCCATGTCGGTGTCGATGATGCGATGTCCGGTGGCGGGCGGCGCGGCGCAGAGGTCGTCCCAGCGCACGACGCTGGCACCGGGGAGTTCGGGCAGCGTATCGACCTTGCCGGTGAGCACCACGTGGCGCAGGTCGTGGCAGGTGGACAGGGTGTCGCGCAGGGTGGCGAAGCGCTCGGGCGAGGTCACGAGCATGCGCACGTTGCAGTCCTGCAGGATGTAGCCCACCTGCTCGGCCTTGAGGATCGGGTTCACCGGCACGAACACGCCGCCTGCCGCACTGGTGCCGAAGAACGCGACGACGGTCTCGGGGCGCTTGTCGAGGTAGATCGCCACGCGCTCGCTGCGCTCCAGCCCCAGCGCCAGGAGTCCGTTCGCGATGCGACCGAGTGCCGCATCGAGTTCGGCGTAGCTCTGCGTGGCCCCCGAGAAGGTGAGCGCCGGCGCGTCAGGCATGCGTTGCGCGGAGGCCGCGATGAGGTGATGGAGCAGGGAGGTGTGGTTCATGATGGCCGGGCGAGGATCGATATGGACGCCTGGATTCGCAGGGTTCCGGGCGTGTACGGCAGAAGGTTAACGCCGCGCGATGACAATCACAATCGTGCCCCGAGTCGAGGCCCCGGCTCTGCTAGAATCGCCCGCCATGAGCTATCAGGTCCTCGCACGCAAGTGGCGGCCGAAATCATTCGGCACGCTGGTCGGTCAGGAGCACGTGGTGCGTGCGCTGACGCATGCCCTCGCGACCGGCCGACTTCATCACGCCTGGCTGTTTACCGGCACCCGTGGCGTGGGCAAGACCACGATCAGCCGAATCCTCGCCAAGGCGCTCAACTGCGAGGCCGGCATCACGCCCGAGCCCTGTGGCGTGTGCGATGCGTGCCGCGCGATCGATGCCGACCGCTTTCCCGACTATGTCGAGATGGACGCGGCGTCGAACCGCGGCGTGGATGACATGGCGGCGCTGCTCGACCAGGCGGTGTATGCGCCGGTGCAGGGGCGCTACAAGGTCTACATGATCGATGAAGTGCACATGCTCACCGGGCATGCCTTCAACGCGATGCTGAAGACGCTCGAGGAGCCTCCGGCGCACGTCAAGTTCATCCTGGCCACCACCGACCCGCAGAAGATTCCGGTCACGGTGCTTTCGCGCTGTCTGCAGTTCAATCTAAAGCAGATGCCGCAGGGGCACATCGTCGACCACCTCACGCGCATCCTGCAGGCCGAAGAGGTGGCTTTCGAGCCGGGCGCGTTGCGCCACCTCGCCAAGGCTGCCGCTGGGTCGATGCGCGATGCGTTGTCGCTGCTCGACCAGGCGATCGCGCACGGCGCCGGCAGGGTCGAGGAGGAGCAGGTCACCCATATGCTGGGCACCGTCGGCGACGATCACCTGCATGCGGTGCTTGACGCACTCGCTGCGGCCGACGTGGCGGCGCTGCTCGCGGTGGCGGATGGGATGGAGGCGCGCAGTCTGTCGTTCGATGCCGCGCTGCAGGCGCTGGCAACCTTGCTGCATCGCGCCGCGCTGGCGCAGTTCGCGCCGGAGGCGATTGCGGACGAGACCGAGCGCGCACGCATCCTTACCCACGCGGCGCGCTTCGATGCGGAATACCTGCAACTCGCGTACCAGATCGCAATCCATGGCCGCGACGAATTGCCGCTGGCGCCGGACGATTACACCGGTTTCACCATGGCCTTGCTGCGCCTGCACGCTTTTCGCCCCGAGCAGCCTGCGGCGCTGGGCGGGCCCGGAGTGCAAGCGGGACCGTCCGGGCGGGCGCGGGCGATGGACGCACCGGGGCATGTGGCTGCGGCGTTGCCCGGCAGCTCCGCCTTCTCGCCCGCTGGGGCGTCCAGGCCCGCGCCGGGCGTTTCGCCGGACAACGCAGCGCCGCAAGCCGTCATCGTGCCGCAAGACGCGAAGGGGAATGCCGCGGCGCCGCGCCTGGCCGGGGCGAGCGCGCCGGAGAACCCCATTCCACCCGATGTGGAGGCGAAGCCGCCCGTGGGGCCAGTGCCTGGCGCAACGCAGGCGGCCGTAACGGCCAATGCGGCCATGCCGCCCGCGGGCGCGGGCTCGTCCGCGAATCCTGCAGTCTCTGGGCCTGCGGCCTCGCAGGCTGTGTTGGCTGACGTCCCCCCCTGGGAGGACATTCCGGCCGAGGCGTATGCGGACGATGGCCCTGAATTGCGCGACGCGCAGCGGCATGTGCCACAAGTGCCGGTGCAGCTCCCGAAGGCGCTGTCGAGAAGCCATCCGTCGCATGCAGAGGCCGCAGCCGATTTGCGCGGGGAGGGCGAGCGGGCCGCGGCTCTCGTTCAGCGGGAGGGGGAGGCGCAGGATGCGAGCAGGGATTCTTTCCGGACAAGCGCGACGACCGCAGGGGCAAGTGGCGATGCGGCTGCGCTGCTTGCGTTGGGCGACTGGCGTGGGCTGATTCGCGCGCTCGGGCTCGGAGGCTTGGTTCGCGAACTGGCACAGCATTGCGAATGGGTCGAGTGTGGTGACGATGGCCTGCAGTTGCGGCTATCGACCGCCCATCGTCATCTCCTCGACATGAACCGCGGCGCGCTCGAACGCATGCAGGATCAACTGTCGGCCGCGCTTGGCCGGTCGCTCAAGCTGCGCATCGAGATCGGCGACATCGCCGGCGAGACGCCGGCGCAGCGTGACGCGCTCGAGCGCCGCGCACGCCATGCGGAGGCGGTGGCCGCGCTCGAGGCGGACCCTTTCGTTCGCGAACTGATCGAGCGCTTCGATGCCACGCTCGTCGAGAGCTCGGTGAAACCCTTGTGATCCCTGTGGTGCGGCCAGGCGGGGCGCGGCCCGTGGTCGTAGCGCCCGCACCACGTTCAATCGACCTACTGGAGAAGACGACATGATGAAAGGCGGAATCGCCGGCCTGATGAAGCAGGCCCAGCAGATGCAGGACAACATGAAGAAGATGCAGGATCAGCTCGCCTCGATCGAGGTCGAGGGGCAGTCCGGCGCAGGCATGGTCAAGGTGCAGATGACCTGCAAGTACGACGTGCGTCGCGTCTCCATCGACGCGTCGGTCATGGACGACAAGGAGATGCTGGAGGACCTCGTTGCCGCAGCGCTGAATGATGCCGTGCGCAAGGTCGAGACCGCCACGCAGGAAAAGATGGCCAGCGTGACCGCGGGTCTGAACCTGCCCCCGGGCATGAAGCTGCCGTTCTGAGCTTGCTGCGCCGATGGCACCTTCCAGCCTCGACGAACTGATCGAGGCGCTGCGCTGCCTGCCTGGGGTTGGGCCGAAGTCCGCCCAGCGCATGGCGTACCACCTGCTCCAGCGCGACCAGCGTGGCGCTGCGCGGCTGGGGCACGCGCTCGCACATGCGCTGGAGGTGCTGCGCCATTGCGAGCGCTGCAATACCTTCACCGAGGCATCGATCTGCCAGCGCTGCGCCAATCCGCGCCGTGACGCTTCGCTGTTGTGCGTGGTGGAGATGCCGGCGGATCTCGCCGTGATCGAACAGACGCAGGCCTACAACGGCCTCTACTACGTCCTCATGGGGCGCCTGTCGCCGCTCGATGGCGTGGGGCCACGCGAACTGCGACTGGACAAGCTGATCGCGCGCGCCACCGAGGAGGGTGTGCGCGAGGTGATCCTGGCCACCAATTTCACCAACGAGGGCGAGGCGACGGCGCACACGGTCGCGACCCTGCTCGGTGCCCGTGGCGTGCGTGTCACTCGCCTGTCCAGAGGTGTTCCGGTGGGCGGCGAACTGGAGCACACTGACGGCGGAACCATTGCGCAGGCGCTGTTCGAGCGGCGCGCACTCTGAATGTCTTTGTTGCAACGCAGCAGAGAATGCGTCGCAATTGCATGATCCTTGTCGTGTTTTGCGCGGAAAGCCTTGTTCCATCAGGCGAACAGAGCGATGTGCTTTCTATGCTGCAGCGTCTTGGATATAATTAGACGGTTATTTTGTATCCAGGTCTTTCGTTTTCCATTTTTGGGAAGAGGGTCATGAGCGTTGATCAAAAGATGGACAGCAGCCGCCGCACACTGCTGTTGGCAACGTCCGCCGCTGGCGGCGCTGCCGCAGTGGCGACCGCGGTGCCGTTTGTTGCCAGCCTGACGCCGTCCGAGCGCGCCAAGGCGGCCGGTGCGCCGGTCGAAGTCGATGTAAGCAAGCTTGCTCCGGGCGAGATGATGACTGTGGAGTGGCGCGGCAAACCCGTGTGGATCCTCCGCCGCACGCCCGAGATGCTGGCGTCGCTCGACAAGACGGACGAGAAGGTCACCGACCCGATGTCGGAAGAGCCGCAGCAGCCCGACTACGCCGCCAACAAACATCGCTCGATCAATCCCGAGTACCTGGTTGCCGTCGGTATCTGCACCCATCTGGGCTGTTCGCCGACCGACAAGTTCAAGGAAGGGGCCGAGAGCGGCATGGGTGCGGACTGGCCCGGCGGTTTCCTGTGCCCCTGCCACGGTTCGCTCTTCGATCTGGCCGGCCGCGTGTACAAGAGCATGCCTGCGCCGACCAACCTGGAGGTTCCGCCGCACCAGTACCTGGCGGACACCAAGATTCTTGTTGGCGAAGACGGGAAGGCATAAGCGATGACTACCAAATCCCAAGCCGTTCTCAACTGGATCGATGAGCGTTTTCCGCTCACGTCCACCTGGAAGGCGCACCTGTCCGAATACTACGCACCGAAGAACTTCAACTTCTGGTACTTCTTCGGCTCGTTGGCCCTGATGGTGCTGGTGATCCAGATCGTTACCGGCATCTTCCTGGTGATGCACTACAAGCCGGACGCTTCCCTCAACGCCTCGGGCGTGCCGGTGGCCTTTGCCAGCGTCGAGTACATCATGCGCGAGGTGCCCGGGGGCTGGCTCATCCGCTACCTGCACTCGACCGGCGCCTCGGCATTCTTCATCGTCGTGTACCTGCACATGTTCCGCGGCTTGCTCTACGGCTCGTACCGCAAGCCGCGCGAGCTGATCTGGATCTTCGGTACGCTGATCTTCCTGGCGCTGATGGCCGAGGCCTTCATGGGCTATCTGCTGCCGTGGGGGCAGATGTCGTACTGGGGCGCGCAGGTGATCGTGAACCTGTTCTCCGCAATTCCGATCATCGGACCGGATCTCTCGCTCGTGATCCGTGGTGACTTCGTGATCAGCGACGCCACCCTGAACCGCTTCTTCTCCTTCCACGTTATAGCGGTGCCGCTGGTGCTGATCGGTCTGGTGCTGGCGCACATCGTGGCGCTGCACGAAGTCGGCTCCAACAACCCCGACGGCGTCGAGATCAAGAAGAAGAAGGACTCGCGCGGCGTACCGCTCGACGGCATCCCCTTCCATCCGTACTACACGGTGAAGGACATCGTCGGCGTGGTGGTCTTCCTGTTCTTCTTCAGCGCGGTCGTGTTCTTCATGCCCGAGGGTGGCGGCTACTTCCTCGAGTACAACAACTTCATCCCGGCCGATCCGCTGAAGACCCCGCCGCACATCGCGCCGGTCTGGTACTTCACCCCCTTCTATTCGATCCTGCGTGCGGTCACTTACCCGCTGTTCGGTCTCGATGCGAAATTCTGGGGTGTGGTGGCCATGGGCGCGTCGGTCGTGATCATTGCCTTCCTGCCTTGGCTCGACCGCAGCCCGGTGAAGTCGATCCGCTACAAGGGGCCGATCTTCAAGATCGCCCTGGCGATCTTCCTGGTGGCCTTCTTCATCCTCGGCTACCTCGGCGTGCTGGCGCCGACTCCGGGCCGTACCCTGGTTTCGCAGATCTGCTCGGTGCTGTATTTCGCGTTCTTCCTGCTGATGCCGTGGTACAGCAAGCTCGACAAGTGCAAACCCGAACCGGAAAGGGTGACTTCCAAATGAAAATGCGCGTGATCAACCTCATCAAGCGGGCGGCGGCGGTGCTGCTGTTCGCCCCGGCGGTGGCGCTGGCGGCGGGCGCCTCGGTCAACCTGGACAAGGCACCCGTAAGCACTGACCCGGCTGCGCTGCAGCATGGCGCGAAGCTGTTCGTGAACTACTGTTTGAACTGTCACAGCGCCAGCTTCATGCGCTACAACCAGTTGACCAACATCGGCCTTTCGGAAGACGAGATCCGCGACAACCTGATGTTTGTCGGCGAGCGCGTCGGTGACCTGATGACGGTCGCCATGCGTCCGAAGGAGTCGAAGGTCTGGTTTGGCGCCACGCCCCCCGACCTGACCCTGATCGCGCGTCAGCGTGCTTCGGGCGATGGGAGTGGTGCAGATTGGCTCTACACTTACCTGCGCCAGTTCTACCGCGACGCAGAGCGCCCCAGCGGCTGGAACAACGTGGTTTTCGAGAACGTCGGCATGCCGCACGTGTTCTGGGAACTGCAGGGTGAACAGGTGGCCAAGGTCACCCAGAACCCTGACGGCACCAAGCACTTCGAGCTGTCGCTGGCCAAGCCCGGCAAGCTGTCGGTCGAGGAGTACGACAAGGCCGTTGCAGACCTTGTCTCCTTCCTGGTCTGGATGGGTGAGCCGGTCGCCGAGAAGCGCAAGATGATCGGCACCTTCGTGCTGATCTTCCTGGTGGGCATGTTCTTCCTGACCTACGCGCTGAAGAAGAACTACTGGAAGGACATTCATTGATCAGAGCCGTAACGGCCCCGCAGGCCGTTTAGCCAGATCCTGACCCAGACGCACCACGCGAAGCCGCGTGGTGCGCTTTTGCATTTGAAATCCGGAGTCGCAACACCATGATGAACCTTTATTCCGGCACGACCGATCCCTTCAGCCATCGTTGCCGGATCGTGCTGTATGAGAAAGGCATGGATTTCGAGATCATCGACGTTGATCTCTACAACAAGCCCGAAGACATCGCCGTCATCAACCCCTACAACCGCGTACCGGTCCTCGTTGATCGCGACCTCGTGCTGTACGAGTCCAACATCATCAACGAGTACATCGATGAACGGTTTCCGCATCCCCAACTGATGCCGCCCGATCCGATCATGCGCGCCCGCGCACGACAGTTGCTGCATACCTTCGAGCAGGAACTGTTTACCCACCTCGATGCGCTCGAGGCCGCGCAGAAGGGTGTCGACCAGGTGCGTGCCCACGTCCGCGATCATCTCACCCAACTCGCGCCGGTCTTCACCAAGCAGAAGTACATGCTTGGCGACGAGTTCTCGATGCTGGACGTTGCGATCGCGCCGCTGCTGTGGCGCCTCGAGCACTACGGCATCGAGCTGCCGAAGGCAGCCGCGCCGCTGATGAAGTACGCCGAGCGCATCTTCAGCCGCCAGGGGTTCATCGATGCGCTGACCCCGTCTGAAAAGGTCATGCGCCGCTGAGCGCCAATCCCCAGATCCAGCCATCGCCGCTCGCCGGCCGATGGCTGCCGGAGAGCCGATGAGCAACGATAGAACCGTTTCGACCAAGCCCTACCTCCTGCGGGCCATCTGGGAGTGGTGCGTGGATCAGGGCTTCACGCCCTACCTCGCCTGCCTGGTGGACGCCGGCACGCGGGTGCCGCCCGGCTACGCACGCGATGGCCAGATCGTCTTGAACCTGTCGCCTGATGCGACTGGCCAGCTCCAGATGGACAACGAGTATGTGAGCTTCCAGGCGCGCTTCGGTGGGGTGGCACATTCGATCGTGGTTCCGGTCGGCAACGTCATCGCGATCTACGCGCGCGAGAACGGCCAAGGCATGGCCTTCGAGCCGGATCTGCCGGAAGATGAGACGCAGCCTGAGGCGCAGGCCGTTCCCGAGGACATGGCTGAGGTCACCGCGGCCCTGCAGGCCGGGCGCCTGGAAGACGAGGCGGGTGCTGACCGAAGCAAGAACGATCGTGAGGGCAGCGCGGAGGAGGACGAAGGCCACGTCCCGCCACCCGCGCGCCGCGGAAGCCATCTGAAGCTCGTGAAGTAAGGATCGACCATGCCCAGCATGACCTGGAGCGAATCGCTCTCCAACAACCTCGCTCCGATGGACGAAACCCACCGCGAGTTCGTCGAGTGTTACAACACGGTCGCGAACGCAGCGCCGGAAGATTTCCTGTCCGCCTTCGATCGCCTGATCGAACATGCGAAGGGGCATTTCGATCTGGAAAACGCGTGGATGCAGGCCGTGGACTTCCCCGGTTGCCATCG
This sequence comes from Thauera sp. WH-2, assembly GCF_048321015.1. Taxonomy (NCBI): domain Bacteria; kingdom Pseudomonadati; phylum Pseudomonadota; class Betaproteobacteria; order Rhodocyclales; family Zoogloeaceae; genus Thauera; species Thauera sp. WH-2. Next base: position 29,100 of record NZ_JBLWFG010000007.1, read on the forward strand.
TGCAGAACACGACCGGGTACTTGCGGTGATGCTGGACATCCGCAAGCGCGTTGCTGCCGGTGATCTCTTCTTCGCACGCAGGCTCATCGAGGAACTGCCCGCGTGGTTCGAGAACCACGTCAACGGAATGGACGCCGCACTAGCGTTCCATCTCGAGAGCATCGGTTTCGACGTCGAGACCTGCGCACTGCGGCCGCTGGCGGATGGCGAGACACGTGGGGCCGGCTGTGCATGCGCCGCGCTCTCCGCCGAGGATGCGCCGGCCGAGGGCGCTGTCGCCTGAAGCCTGCCGGCTGTACCCGGATCAGCCTGTCCGCAGGAACGGGAAGGCCACCGGGGGTACGCTGCCCTGCATCAACTGCGCGAGAGCGGCTGCGGAGCCGCAGGCAAGCGTCCAGCCGAGCGTGCCGTGTCCGGTGTTCAGCCACAGCTTCTGGCGTGCGCTGCGTCCGATGAGCGGGAGGTTGCCGGGCGTCGCCGGGCGCAGTCCGGCCCAGCTTTCCGCGCCGGCCAGATCAAGCGCCTCCGGAAAATGCGTGCTTGCCCAAGCGAGGATGGGCGCGACCCGCTCCGGGCGGATGCGAGTATCGAAGCCGTTCAGCTCTGCCGTCCCCGCCACGCGGAGGTGCTGGCCCAAGCGTGAGCATACGATGCGGCGCGATTCATCCGTCAGGCTGACCTTGGGCGCGTGCTCCGGCTTCACGATCGGAATCGTCACCGAGTAGCCCTTGACCGGGTAGATCGGAAGCGACAGCCCGAGCGGGGCGAGGAGTCGCGGTCCGTAGCTGCCCAGGCAGAGCACATACGCGTCCGCCTCCAGTCTGGCGGTGCGGCCGGCCGTGTCGCGCACGTCAACGCCCCCGATGCTGCCGTCGGGGTTCGCGTGCAGTGCGGTGACCTCCTTGTTCCAGTGCAGCGCTGCGCCTGTGCGGCTCACTTCGGCTGCCAGCGCGCGTGTGAAACGGCGCGCGTCGCCGGATTCGTCGCCAGGCGCGAACAGCCCGCCGGCGAGCCTGTGCGCGTGTGGAGCGAGCGCCGGCTCCAGTGCGAGACATTGATCGCGAGAACAGGGGCGGGCCTCGATCCCGAATGCACGCAGCGCCTCGGCGCGGGCGCTTGCACGGGCGAACTCCGCCCGATCATGGAACAGATGCAGGATGCCGCGTTCGAGCTGATCGTACTCGAGGCCGAGCTGCGTACGGAGCGCGCGCAACTGCATACCGCTCCACACGGCCAGTGCTGCGATCGCCGCGGTGTTGCGTCGTGCGCGCGCAGGAAGGCACTCGAACAGGAAGCGCGCGCCCCAGCGCCACTGTGCGGGATCTCCGCTCGGACGGAACTTCAGCGGCGCTTCGTCGCGCCCCAGCCATCGCAGGATCAGCCCAGGCGCAGAGGGGTTGGCCCAAGGCTCCGGGTGGCTGATCGAGATCTGTCCGCCGTTGGCAAAGCTTGTCTCGCAGGCCGCTTCGGCCTGCCGGTCGACCAGGCTCACGCGAAACCCCGCCTGGCTCAGGTACCAAGCGGTCGTGACACCGGACAGGCCGGCGCCGAGAACCAGGACGTGCATTTGAAGTGCTGCGCAATGAACTTGCCCCGGATGATACCCCCTTGCCTGCTGACCTGCCCGTGCCGCGCCGTTCCGGGGACGCGTTAATCCGTGCGCTTGCGGTGCGGAACCGGGATAATCGCAGGCTGTCCGTTAAGTGTCTTGTGGAGCCCTTTCATGCGTCGAGTGACCCTTACCCAGTTTCTGATCGAACAGCAGCGCGCCGGCCGCATCAACCCCGAGCTGCGTCTCCTGATCGAGGTGGTCGCGCGCGCGGTGAAGGCGATCAGCGTCAACGTTTCCAAGGGTGCGCTCGCGGGTGTTCTCGGCGAGGCCGGCACCGACAACGTGCAGGGCGAGGCGCAGAAGAAGCTCGACGTGATCGCCAACGAGATCCTGCTGCAGGCGAACGAATGGGGCGGCCACCTGGCTGCAATGGCCTCGGAGGAGGTCGAGACCGTGCATCAGATCCCGTTCGACTACCCCAAGGGCGGTTATCTGCTGCTGTTCGATCCGCTCGACGGGTCCTCCAACATCGACGTGAACATCTCCGTTGGCACGATCTTCTCCGTGCTGCGCAACCCGCCCGACCACACAGAGCCGACCGAGGAGGACTTCCTTCAGCCTGGCGATGAGCAGGTGGCCGCAGGCTATGCGGTATATGGTCCATCGACGATGCTGGTGCTCACCGTAGGCAAGGGGGTGCATGGTTTCACCCTCGATCGCGAGATGGGCAGCTTCATTTACACTCAGCCCTACATGACGGTCCCGCCCGATACGCACGAGTTCGCCATCAACGCATCGAATTCCCGCCACTGGGAGGCGCCGGTCAAGCGCTACGTCGACGAGATGACCCTCGGCAAGGAGGGGCCGCTTGGGAAGGACTACAACATGCGCTGGGTGGCCTCGATGGTCGCGGATGTGCATCGCATCCTCACCCGTGGCGGCGTCTTCATGTATCCGATGGACGAGAAGTGCCGCGCCAAGGGCGGCAAGCTGCGCCTGATGTACGAGGCCAACCCGATGGCGATGCTCATCGAGCAGGCGGGCGGTGCAGCCACCACCGGGCGTGCGCGCATCCTCGACCTGAAGCCCACCCACCTGCACCAGCGTGTCCCGGTGATTCTGGGCTCGAAGAACGAAGTCGAGCGTGTGACCGCCTACCACCAGGGCGGCTGACCCCCGTGGCGGGAAGCAGGGCGCGCGACATGCACCGCTGCATCGCGGCCTGTGGCTTGGCGGCGATCCTTCTGGCGTCTCCTGCGTCCGCGCAGGATGGGGGTGAAGCGCAGCCCACGCTGGTGGTCAGTCTCGATACGCCGGATTCGGTGCGTGGCCTGCTGTCCGAGCACGTGCGGCTGCTCAAACGCTCGCCGCTCGTGCTGCCCGAGGAGAGCGCCGATCGTGCTGCGATGACCCGGCGTACCCGGCGCGAAGTGGCGGATCTGCTCGCGACCGAGGGGTATTTTTCCCCGCGCATTCGATTCGACCGCAGTGACGACCGGCGCTGGGTGCTGCAGGTCGAGCCCGGCGAGCGGACCGTGGTGGCCGGCGTGGAGCTCGTCTTCGAAGGTGAAGTGGTTGCGGGCGTGGAAGGGGCTGCAGGCGGCGAAGGGGCCGCAGCCTACCTGGAGGAATTGCGTGCGCGCTGGCAGTTGCCGGTCGGGCAAGCCTTCCGCCAGACGACGTGGGACGCCGCCAAGCAGGGACTTCTCGACGCCATCAACGCCCGACGCTATGCCGCCGCGCGCATCGCGGAGAGCCGCGCGGAGATCGATCCCAAGACCGCTCAGGCTTGGCTGCGCGTGCGTATCGACAGTGGCCCCAGCTTCTACCTTGGCGAGCTCGACGTGCAGGGCATCGAACATCTGCCCGAGGACCTCGTGGCGCGCTACAGCCAGCTCGAGCGCGGCGCGCCCTACGACCGCGAGGCCTTGCTCGCATTTCAGACGGGATTGCAGAACACGCCGCACTTCGGCTCGGTGATCGTCGATATCGAGCGTGATCCCGCGCTTGCAGCCGCGGTTCCGGTGCGGGTGCAGGTGACGGAGGCGCTGCCGCGCTATGCGGGCATGGGCGTGGGCTACTCGACCAACACCGGCGCACGGGTGGAGTTCAATTATCGCGATTCCAACCTGCGCCAGCGTGGCTGGGAGTTTTCCACCGGCCTGCGCTACGAGCAGTACCGACAGTCGCTGTATGCCGACATCTTCCTGCCGCCGCGTGGGGAGCATCGCGACAGCGTTGGCGCGCTCATCCAACGCAGCGATCTCGAGGGCCTGAAGGTCGACACCCAGATCCTCGGTGCGACCCGCGCGAGCCAGCGTGGTGACACCGAGACCCAGCTCGCACTGCGGCTGCAGCACGAGAAGATCCAGCCCGCGGGCGCAGACGCGCGCAGCAGCAACACGCTCACCGCAAACTGGACGTGGATCAAGCGTGCGGTGAACGATCTGCTCGACCCCACCGATGGTTATCTGCTCGAGTTCCAGGTCGGTGGTGCGCCTGAGATCGCCCTCGCCGAGCAGGACTTTCTGCGGCTGTATTCGCGCTTTGTGCGCTACCAGCCCGTGCGAGGCACCGATGTGTTCATCCTGCGTGGCGAGGCGGGGGTGACCCTTGCCGACAGCCGCGAAGGGATTCCACAGGATTTCCTTTTCCGCACCGGGGGTGCGCAATCGGTGCGCGGCTACGACTACCAGAGCCTGGGCGTCAGGGAAGGCAGCGCCACGGTAGGCGGGCGCTACCTCGCCACCGCCAGCGCAGAATACGTGCGCTGGTTCCAGCCCCAGTGGGGTGCCGCAGTGTTTGTGGATGCAGGGGACGCAGCCGACACGCGCGAAGACATCGACCTGCGCGTGGGCTACGGACTTGGCGCACGCTGGCGCAGCCCAGCCGGCCCGCTCGCGATCGATCTTGCCTGGGGCCATCAGGAACGCCGCCTGCGCCTCCACTTCGGGGTGGCGATCGCTTTCTGAGCTGTGGACGGCTCAACTCTACGGCCGGTCCAGTCGCCCCGCCAGCGCGCGCAGGTCGGCGAGCTTCTTCAGCCCCTCAAGCACCTTTGCGTTGAGCGAACCCACTGGCATCGCGCCGTCCGCATCCGGCTTCCCCGCAGGGACGCCGGTGAGCAACTCCAGGGCCTCATCGACGTCGGCGACCGCCCACACACTGAAGCGGCGGCTGCGCACGGCCTCAACCACATCCGCGCGCAACATCAGGTGGCACACGTTGGCGCGCGGGATGAGCACGCCCTGCGCACCGCTCAGGCCGCGCGCTACGCAGATGTCGAAGAAGCCTTCGATCTTCTCGTTGATGCCGCCGACCGGCTGCACCACGCCGAACTGGTTGACCGAGCCGGTGACGGCCAGCGCCTGCCGGACGGCTACGCCCGAGAGCGCCGACAGCAGGGCCGTGAGCTCGGCGAGCGAGGCGCTGTCTCCCTCGACGCCGCCGTAGGACTGCTCGAACACCAGGCTGGCCTTGAGCGAGAGCGGCATCGTCCAGCCGAAACGCGCAGCCATGAAGGAGGACAGGATCAGCACGCCCTTGGAATGGATCGGTCCGCCGAGTTTCACCTCGCGCTCAATGTCGATGATCTCGCCTTCGCCCACGCGCACGGTGGCGGTGATGCGGACCGGATGGGCGAAGCTGTCCTCGCCGAGGGGCACCACGGCCAGCCCGTTGACTTGTCCGACATGGCTGCCGTCGGTGTCCACTAGCCACTGCCCGCGCAGGATCTCCTGCTGGTGGCGCAAGCGGATGCGTTCGTGGCGCCGCCGATGGGCCTCAAGTGCAGCCTCCACGTGGTCGCGCTCGATGCGGTCGGCGCCGCTCGCGGTGGCAAAGTGCGCTGCCTCGCGCAGGCGGTCGTCGATCGGTTGGGTATGCGTGCTCAGGCGCTCTGCATCGCCGGCGATCCGCGCCGCTTGATCGATCAGGCGCGCCATCGCGGGCGCCGAGAGCGGAGGCAGTGCGGCGCGGCGGGCGAGGGCGGCGATCAGGCGTGCGTAGGCCGCGGTGTTGTCCGCGCTGCGCACGATCTCGCTCTCCATGTCCGCGTTGATGCGGAACAGTGCCGGGAACTCCGGATCGTACTGGCCGAGCAGGTAGTAGATCACCCGTTCGCCGATCAGGATCAGTTTGAGTTCGAGCGGCATCGGTTCGGGTTCGAGTTGCACCGAACCGGCGACGCCAATCAGTTCTGACAGAGACTCGATGCGCAGCCAGCCGGACTTCAGTGCGCGCTTGAGGCCTTCCCATGCAAAGGGCTGGGCGAGCAGCTTCATTGCATCCAGCACCAGGAAGCCGCCGTTTGCGCGGTGCAGGGCGCCGGCGCGAATCAGCGTGAAATTGCTCACCAGTGTACCCATGTGCACCAGGTGGTCGATGCGGCCGACCAGGTTCTGCAGGGTCGGGTGGTCCTCGTACACCACGGGCAGGGCCCCGTCGGCGGGGTTGGCCACCAGCACATTCACCAGGTAGCGCTGCACGGAAATGCTGCCCGAAAAGGTCAGCGTCTCCGTGTCCTCATCGCTGCGCGGTGAGGTGTGTAGCGATTCGCCGCTGGCGATGATGTCCTTGAGCACCTCGTCCAGGTGCTCGCACAACTCGGGCAGATCGGCGTACCGTGGCTTGAGCTCCTCGATCATGTGGGTGACGGTCGCGCCGAGTGCGTCACGGCCGGCATCGCGGATGCGATTCTGCAGCTCGCGCCGCCAGCGTGGGAACTCAGCGACCAGACGGTGCATGCGTTCGCGAAGGGCCTTGATGTGTTCGCCCAGAGCATGCTGGCGGTCCTCGGGTAGCTTCTCGAACTCCTCTTGCGTGAGCGTGTTCTCGGTGTCCTTCATAGGCAGGAAGGCGAAGCCGTGCGGGGTGCGCAGCAGGGCGATGCCCAGTTGCTGGGCTTCGTCACCAAGCTGGCGCAGCGCGGTTTCCTCGCGCTGTTTTGCTTCGTCCTGCAGGGCTTCGATGCGCTCGCGGTACTCGTCGCCTTCGAACACCGCGGCGATCGCTGGGATCAGCTCCTCTACGAAGTGCTGCATGTCGTCGCGGAAGGCAGGGCCGCGACCGCAGGGCAGGCGCAGCAGGCGTGGTCGCGAGGCGTGCTCGAAGTTCCACACATAGCACCAGTCGCCCGGCGGTGGCCCCTCTTGCCGCCTTTCGTCGAGCAGGCGTGCGACGATCTCGTGGCGGCCGCTTCCGGCGTCGCCGAGCACGAACAGATTGAAACCCTCTCCGGCAATGTCGAGTCCCAGGTGGATTGCGTCCACCGCGCGGCCATGCAGGTCTGCGGCGTCCAGTTCGGGGAGTTCGTCGGAGCGCTGGAAGCCGAGGGCTTCCGGGTCGCAGGCGGTATGCAGCTGTGCAGCAGCAAGCGGGGCGAGCTTGGGCATGACGGGGCCTCGCGCATTCGGGCGTCTCGGCGTCATCTTAACCGCCCCTGCGGAACGACCCAACCCGGCGCTGGCCGAACTTCCATCCGGTGTGCCGGACCGGCGCAGAAAAAGTTGCATGGCTCGGACTTGAAATCCACCGACCCCGTCCCTATTATTAGCACTCGTTAGCGGTGAGTGCTAACAAGCGTCGGGCGGCGCTTCCTGCGCCGATCCGCGTCACTGCGAATTTTGTCCTGCGGGCTCGTCCCGCGAACCAACCCAAACAGTCGAACCGAAAGGAGAGAACTCGATGAAGATTCGTCCCCTGCACGATCGCGTGATCGTCAAGCGTCTGGAAGCCGAGCGCAAGACCGCGAGCGGCATCGTGATCCCGGACAGCGCCGGCGAGAAGCCCGATCAGGGCGAGGTCCTGGCCGTCGGCAACGGCAAGATCCTGGACGACGGCAAGGTGCGTCCGATGGCCGTCAAGGTGGGCGACAAGGTCTTGTTCGGCAAGTACGCCGGCCAGACCGTGAAGGTCGAAGGCGACGAGCTCCTCGTGATGCGCGAGGAAGACATCATGGGCGTGGTCGAGGCCTGAGCCTCCCCCGAATCCCAGAAACGCTAACCGAAATATTTCCGGAGTTCTGAAGAATGGCAGCTAAAGAAGTCAAGTTTGGCGATTCCGCCCGCGAGCGCATGGTCGCCGGCATCAACATCCTGGCCAACGCGGTCAAGGTCACCCTGGGCCCGAAGGGCCGCAACGTGGTGCTGGAGCGCTCCTTCGGCGCCCCCACCGTCACCAAGGATGGCGTCTCCGTCGCCAAGGAAATCGAACTGAAGGACAAGTTCGAGAACATGGGCGCGCAGATGGTCAAGGAAGTTGCTTCCAAGACCTCCGACATCGCCGGTGACGGCACCACCACCGCCACCGTGCTGGCCCAGTCGATCGTGCGTGAAGGCATGAAGTTCGTTGCCGCCGGCATGAACCCGATGGACCTGAAGCGCGGCATCGACAAGGCCGTCATCGCCACCATCGACGAGCTGAAGAAGCTGTCGAAGCCCTGCTCGACCAACAAGGAGATCGCCCAGGTCGGCTCGATCTCCGCAAACTCGGACAGCGACATCGGCGACATCATCGCCAAGGCGATGGACAAGGTCGGCAAGGAAGGCGTGATCACCGTCGAAGACGGCAAGTCGCTGCAGAACGAGCTCGACGTCGTCGAGGGCATGCAGTTCGACCGCGGCTACCTGTCGCCCTACTTCATCAACAACCCGGACAAGCAGGTTGCGATCCTCGAGCAGCCCTTCGTCCTGCTGTTCGACAAGAAGATCTCCAACATCCGTGACCTCCTGCCGGTGCTCGAGCAGGTCGCCAAGGCCGGCCGTCCGCTGCTGATCATTGCCGAAGACGTCGAGGGCGAAGCCCTGGCCACCCTGGTGGTGAACAACATCCGCGGCATCCTCAAGACCTGCGCCGTCAAGGCTCCGGGCTTCGGCGACCGTCGCAAGGCCATGCTGGAAGACATCGCCATCCTGACCGGCGGCCAGGTCATCGCCGAAGAAGTCGGCCTGACCCTTGAGAAGGCCACCCTGGACGACCTCGGCCAGGCTGCCCGCATCGAGATCGGCAAGGAAAACACCATCATCATCGATGGCGCCGGCCAGGCCGAGCGCATCGAAGCCCGCGTCAAGCAGATCCGCGTGCAGATCGAGGAAGCCACCTCCGACTACGACCGCGAGAAGCTGCAGGAGCGCGTCGCCAAGCTGGCGGGCGGTGTTGCGGTGATCAAGGTCGGTGCCGCCACCGAAGTCGAGATGAAGGAAAAGAAGGCCCGCGTCGAAGACGCCCTGCACGCCACCCGCGCTGCAGTGGAAGAGGGCATCGTCCCCGGCGGCGGTGTTGCGCTGCTGCGTGCCCGTGCTGCACTGGGCGAGCTGAAGGGCGACAACCACGACCAGGATGCCGGCATCAAGATCGTGCTGCGCGCCATGGAGCAGCCGCTGCGCGAGATCGTCGCCAACGCCGGTGACGAGCCGAGCGTGGTGGTGAACAAGGTTGTCGAGGGTTCGGGCAACTACGGTTTCAACGCCGCTACCGGCGAGTACGGCGACATGGTCGAGATGGGCGTGCTGGATCCGACCAAGGTCACCCGCACCGCGCTGCAGAACGCCGCGTCCGTCGCTGGTCTGATGCTGACCACCGACTGCATGGTCGGCGAGCTGGCGGAAGACAAGCCGATGGGCGGCATGCCCGATATGGGCGGCATGGGTGGTATGGGCGGCATGGGCGGTATGGGCATGTAATGTGCCCGCGCCTCGCCTTCTTCTTGGGGCGGGGCGCAAGCCGCGGTAAACGAAGAACGGCTCCGCGAAGTGCGGGGCCGTTCTTCGTTTACCGGGCTGCGAGTCGACAGTGCTACGGATCCTCGGTGCGCGAAGCATGCCGAAGCGTGGGATAATCTGGCCGTGTTCGAGGGAGAAAGGTCGGTGGGGAGCGTGCGGATTCGGTCCGGCGCCGCTCCCCGGAACGTCGCCGCGCTGACGGCAACGTTCCCGAAGACCGAGCAAAAGGAGAACAGCGGCTTCATTCTCGGAAGCTCCGCTTACAACGAACTTACAGCTCAGGTCCTATGCGTATTCTGTTGGCGGAAGACGATCCCGTGATCGCCGATGGCATCTGCCGTGCGCTGCGTCGCGGTGGCTACGCGCTTGATCACGTAGCGGATGGCATGGAGGCGGACGCTGCGCTGGCGGGCCAGACCTACGATCTCGCCATTCTCGATCTTGGCATGCCACGCATGAACGGGATCGACGTGCTCAAGCGCCTGCGCGCGCGCAAGTCCGCGCAGCCGGTGCTGATCTTGACCGCACAGGACGGGGTGGACGACCGTGTGCGCGGGCTCGATGCCGGCGCAGACGACTACCTGACCAAGCCGTTCGCGCTTCCTGAGCTGGAAGCGCGGGTGCGGGCGCTGACCCGGCGCGGTACGGGCCAGCCGCGTTGTGTCGAGGTGGGGCAGCTCAGTTACGATCAGGCCGATCGGGTCGTGAAGATCGGCGGTCAGCTCATCGAGTTGTCCGCCCGCGAGATCGGTCTGCTCGAGATCTTCCTTCTCCGCATGGGACGTTTGGTGAGCAAGGACCAGCTCGTCGATCACCTGTGTGGCTGGGGGGAGGAAGTCTCCAGCAACGCCATCGAGGTCTATGTGCATCGCCTGCGCAAGAAGCTCGAGGACAGCGGTGTACGCATCGTGACGGTGCGCGGTCTGGGGTACTGCCTGGAAAACCCCGATGCTGCCCCTGCGGCGAAAGCCCAAGGCTGACAAGGGCGGCGCTGCGCCGCGCAAGTCCGGCCCGCCGAACTCCCTGTTTGGCGAGATCCTGGACTGGATGCTCGCGCCGCTGCTGTTCCTGTGGCCGATTTCCATCATCGTCACGCACAACGTTGCCGACAATATCGCCAACCAGCCCTACGATCTCGCGCTCGCCGACAGCGTGCGCACGCTGGCGCGATTCGTGTCGATCGATGGCGGGCAGGTCGCGGTGAGCTTCCCTGCGCCGCCACGGGCGCTGTTCCGGGCGGATCAGGACGACGTGGTGTATTACCAGGTCGCCGACGATGAGGGCCGCACACTCTCCGGCGACGCCGAGATCCCGCCTGCGCCCACGCCCCGTAGTCTCGTCGGCGAGGAGGTACTGCTGCGCGACGAGCTCATTCATGGCGAAGAGGTTCGGGTTGCCTACCGTTTCCTGAGGCCGGCTCCTGAGGTTTCCGACCGACTGGTGGTGGTGCAGGTGGCGGAGACGCGGAACAAGCGCACCGACCTGGCCTCGCGCGTCGTGACTGGCGTGCTGCTGCCGCAGTTCGCCATCATCCCGCTTGCGGTGGTGCTGGTGTGGGTGGGTCTGAGCCGAGGCATTGCCCCGCTCAACCGCCTGCAGAGTCTGATCCGGCGACGGCGGCCGACGGACCTCTCTCCTGTCGAACCGTCAGCGGTGCCCGAGGAGGTGCGGCCGTTGATCGTTGCCTACAACGACATGATGGTCCGCCTGGAAGAGAACCTGCAGGCGCAGCAACGCTTCATCGCCGACGCGGCCCACCAGATGCGCACCCCGCTGACGGGTCTAAAGATGCAGACTGACCTGGCGATGCACGAAACCGATCCCGACCAGTTGCGCGAGTCGCTGGCCCGGATTGCCGAGAGTACGGACCGCGCCGCGCACCTGATCAACCAGCTTCTGTCGCTGGCGCGTGCAGAGGCCAGCTTCGAGAAGCTCTATGCGGTTGAGCGGGTGAGCCTGGATGCCGTGGTGAGGGAGGTCGCCCTCGATCTCTTCCCACGTGCGCAGGCCAAGCACATCGACCTGGGGGTCGAGGCGGGCGAGCAGGAACTGTTCATTGAGGGAAACACCGTCCTGCTGCGGGAGCTGGTCAAGAACCTGGTCGACAATGCGGTCAAATACACGCCGTCCGGAGGCAGTGTCACGGCCCGCACGCGCTTCGCCGGCTCGCCGATCCTGGAGGTCGAAGATACTGGCCCAGGGATTCCCGAGGGCGACCGCGAGCGGGTCTTCGAGCGCTTCTTTCGCGTGCTCGGCAGCGGCGTGGATGGCTCTGGCCTAGGGCTGCCGATCGTGCGCGAGATCGCCGAGTTGCACCGCGCAGCCGTTACGCTCGATTCGGCACCTGGAGGGAAAGGCACCCTGGCTCGGGTGGTGTTCCCCCGTACCCACCTGCATCCGCCCCCGATCGTGCAGGGCGACTACGATGCCCTGTAGGTTGCGACAGGCGCTTCTAGAAGAGATAGCAGGCCAAAAGATCAAAGACCCCTTTGACTTCGGAGAATTTGCCGCTATAATGCGCATCTCGCTGGCCAGTTAGCTCAGTTGGTAGAGCAGCGGATTGAAAATCCGCGTGTCCGTGGTTCGATTCCGCGACTGGCCACCAGAACTCGAGAATGGGCCGACTTCGTGTCGGCCCATTTGCTTTGCGGCCTCCGTTTCGCTCCTGAAGTTGCTGATTCGGCTCAATTTTGGGGCTGTGGCGCGGTGATATAATCCGCTTCGCTCCGATCGACTCCAGCCCCGCATGCAACTCTTCGCCCTCGGCCTGAATCACCACACCGCACCGCTCGCAATCCGCGAACGCGTTGCGTTCCAGCCTGAGCGGCTGGCCCAGGCCCTGCACGATCTCGTGCATGCGGATTCCGTGCGAGAGGCTGCGATCCTGTCGACCTGCAATCGCACCGAGCTCTATTTCGCCGCTGAACAGCCGCAGACGGCGGCCGACTGGCTGGCACGCTTCCACCAGCTGCCGCTGGTCGAGGTCTCCCCCTACCTGTATGCCTATCCGCAGCGCGACGCGATCCGCCACGTCTTCCGGGTGGCGAGCGGACTCGATTCGATGGTGATTGGTGAGCCGCAGATCCTCGGTCAGGTGAAGGATGCGGCACGCTACGCCGAAGAGGCGGGCACCATGGGGGTGCTGTTGCACAAGCTGTTCCAGAACACCTTCGCGGTGGCCAAGGAAGTGCGCTCAACCACCGCGATCGGCGCCAATACGGTTTCTATGGCTGCTGCTGCGGTGCATCTCACGGAGCGCATCTTCGAGCGCGTCGCCGATCAGCACGTGCTTTTCATCGGGGCGGGCGAAATGATCGAGCTCTGCGCCGCGCATTTCGGCGGCGCAAAGCCCAAGTCCATGACGGTTGCCAACCGCACCGAGGAGCGCGCGCAGGCACTCGCTGCGCGCTTTGGTGCGAGCACCATGCGCATCGATCAGATCGGCGACGCGCTGCCGCGCTTCGACGTGGTCGTGTCCTGTACTGCAGCGCCGCTGCCGATCGTGGGTCTCGGCATGGTCGAGCGCGCGGTCAAGGCGCGCCGCCACCGCCCGATGGTGATGGTGGACCTCGCCGTGCCGCGCGACATCGAGCAGGAGGTCGGCGCGCTGGACGACATCTTCCTCTACACGGTGGACGATCTCGCGCAGGTGGTTGAAGAGGGCATCGAGTCGCGCCAGCAGGCGGTGATCGAGGCCGAGCAGATCATTGACACCCGGGTCGATGGCTTCCTTCACTGGATGTCCGCGCGCGAGACGGTGCCGGTGATCCGTTCCTTGCGCGAGCACGCCGAGGGACTGCGGCGGACCGAACTCGAGCGCGCGGTGCGTCTGCTCGCCAAGGGGGAGGATCCGCAGCGCGTGCTCGAGGCCTTGTCGCACGGTCTCACCAACAAGCTGATGCACGGCCCCACACGCTTCCTGAGCCAGGCGGAAGGGGAGCACAAGGCCGAAGCGGGCCGCGTGGTGCGCGAGCTGTTCAACCTGTCCGGCGACCACCACTAGCCGCGGCGCCTGCCGTCTCTGCCGCATGCTGGCGGAGCGGCCCTTTTCGTCCGTCCTCATGAAGCAGAGCATCCGCGACAAACTCGAACACCTGACCCGCCGGCTGGAAGAGCTGGATCGCGCCCTCGCAGCCGAGGATGCGGCGCAGGACATGGGCGCCTTCCGCGAATGGTCGCGCGAGCGCGCGGAGATCGAGCCGGTGGTGCTGCTCTACGGTGACTATCGACAGGCCGAGAGCGACTGCGCCACCGCGCGTGAGCTGCTTGCCGACCCCGAAATGCGGGAACTTGGTGAAGCCGAACTGACCAGTGGAGAGGCGCGCATCGATGAGCTCGAGCTGGCGCTGCAGCGCGCGCTATTGCCGCGCGACCCCAATGACGAGCGCAACCTCTTCCTCGAGATCCGCGCCGGTACCGGCGGTGACGAAGCGGCGCTGTTCGCCGGCGATCTGCTGCGCATGTACGGCCGCTATGCCGAGCGCCAGCGCTGGAAGGTGGAGATTGTCTCGGCCAGCGAATCGGACCTCGGCGGCTACAAGGAAGTCATCGCCCGCGTGGTTGGCGCGGGCGCCTACTCGAAGCTTAAGTTCGAATCCGGTGGGCACCGTGTGCAGCGCATCCCCGTCACCGAAACGCAGGGCCGCATCCACACCTCCGCATGCACCGTTGCGGTGTTGCCCGAGGCCGACGAGGTCGAGGCAGTGGATATCAATCCGGCCGACCTGCGCATCGATACATACCGCGCCTCGGGCGCAGGCGGTCAGCACATCAACAAGACCGACTCCGCGGTGCGTATCACCCACATCCCCACCGGCATCGTCGTCGAGTGCCAGGACGACCGCTCGCAGCACCGCAACAAGGCGCAGGCGATGGCCGTGCTGGCCGCACGCCTCTACGACGCGAAGGTGCGTGCGCAGCAGAGCGCCGAGGCTGCGCAGCGTAAGAGTCTGGTCGGCAGCGGGGACCGCTCCGAGCGCATCCGCACCTACAACTTCCCGCAGGGACGCGTGACGGATCACCGCATCAACCTCACCCTCTACAAGCTCGATGCGGTAATGCAGGGCGAGTTGGACGAGCTCGTCGACGCGCTGACGCTGGAGCACCAGGCCAGCCTGCTTGCCACAATGGTGGAAGAGTGATGCACGCCGATGCCCAGCCCCGCCAGGATGAGGTCGATATCGCAAGCGCCCTTGCTTGGGCGCGCACACGGATCGACCTGATGGATGCGCGTGTGCTGTTGCGCCATGTGCTGCAGTGCGCAGCCTCCCGTCTCGTCGCCTTCCCCGAGCAGCGGATTGCCGAGGAGGACTGGGCGGCGTACCGCGCATTCGTCGAGCGGCGCTGCGCGGGCGAGCCGGTGGCCTATCTTGTCGGGCAGCGCGAGTTTTACGGGCGCGAGTTCATGGTCACGCCGGCCGTACTGATTCCCCGTCCGGACACCGAGTTGCTGGTCGAGCTCGCACTCGGCCATCTTGCCGGGCGCAGTGGTGCGCGCGTGCTCGACATGGGTACGGGCAGCGGCGCGCTGGCAGTGACCCTGGCGCTGGAGATGGACGCACCCGAGGTGATTGCACTCGATCGTTCCCGCGAGGCGCTGTGGGTGGCCATGGCTAATGCGGCAAGGCTCGGCGCGAGCGTATCCTTCGTGCAGAGCGACTGGTTCGGTGCGCTGGGAGAGGAGCAGTTTGATCTCATCGTCGCCAATCCGCCCTATGTCGCTGCAGCCGACCCCCACCTGGAGCAGGGCGACGTGCGCTTCGAGCCTCACGGTGCGCTGGTCTCGGGGCCGCAAGGCCTGGACGACCTGCAGACCATCGTCGCAGGCGCGCCGGCGCGCTTGGTCGACGATGGCTGGTTGCTCATGGAGCACGGTTACGATCAGGCCGTGGCGGTGCGCGGCCTGCTGGCCGACGCCGGATTCGCCGCCATTGCCTCATGGAAGGATCTCGCAGGCATCGAGCGTGCGAGCGGCGGGCGATGGCTGGGGCGTGGCGGTTGACGCCCCATTTGTCGCTCTCTAGAATTCCCGAGCAGTTAACTCAACTTTAAGAAGCTCCCAACATGAACATTCAGGACGTCATTCGCGATCAGGTCACCAACAACGCCGTCGTGCTCTACATGAAGGGCTCGCCGCAGTTTCCGCAGTGCGGCTTCTCCTCCGCCGCGGTGCAGATCCTCCGGAACTGTGGCGTTCGTGAAGTGCTTGCCGTAAACGTGCTGACGGACAACGACATCCGCCAGGGCATCAAGGAATACTCCAACTGGCCGACCATCCCGCAGCTCTACGTCAAGGGCGAGTTTGTCGGTGGCAGCGACATCATGCGCGAGATGTACGACAGCGGTGAACTGCAGCAACTGCTGAAGGACGCGGGTGCAGCCGACGAAGGCGCTGCCTGACCCGGCAGCGCAGCGGTTGAACCGGCCGCATGTCGGTTTTTTTTACATCGGATGATTGCCGGATGCGGGACTTCAACTTGCTTGCGTGCGCAAGCTGATGAAAGATAAAGGATTGACCGAAAGGCGCGCCTTCAAGGCGCGTTTTTTGCTTATGGAATGGCAGGTGTGATCAAATACCGCCCGAAAGGAACTCGCAAGGACTAAGCTGAGTCCTGAACAGTCAAGGCAGAGAGATTCGTTATGTCCGCTCCAGAGAAAACCAGCAACGAGAAGCGCCGCCGCCTGATCAAGTCAGCCGCCGCGGCGCCGGTCGTCTTTACGCTGCCGAGCGGCGCGGCGCTTGCCGCCACGAGCGCGACCTGTGACGCAAAGAGCCTCGCCCGCTTCGATCCCGGCTCAGTGCAGGCTGTCGTGAGCACAGCAGGGGACGGTTGGGTGCGGGCCCAGTTCCAGTCCTGGACGTTCCGGATCAAGGGGCAGAGTTCGCGTTCGATCGGGTTCAACTATGGCAGTCAGTGGTACGTCGTGTCGAATGGCTCTGCGTCCCTTGTCCTGGCCGAAGTTCACACGAACGGCGCGAATGCGCCCAGGCAGCGGGCAGGGGAGTATCACTACGTGCTGCTGAATTACCCTGACCAGGACTTGGTTCTCGACGCCTCGCAGTTCAACATCGCGCCGGTCGCGGGGGCGTCGTGCTGGAACTCCCTGATGCCGTCGGCAAACATCCCAGCCAGTAATACCGTCATCCTCTCCTGACCCCGCACGGTGCTGGCAAGGCGCTCGGCAGTGCGCTTCCTCGGCGAGGGAGCGGTCGTCTTCGATTCCCTGACCTGGCAGACGCATCTCCTGCCCGAAGAGCTTGCGGCGATTGCAGCAGTGGTTTGTGAACTCGCTGCGTCCGGGGCCGCGACGCCGGAGCGGTTGCAACAGCAGCTCGCTCGCGAATCTGGTCTGTCTTGCGAGGATTTCGACGCGCTGGTCGCGGCGCTCGCAGAGATTGGGTTGCTTGACGCATGACGCCTACGGGAAGAGCGGGGCCAGGGGCCGCGGCGGGAGTCGGGTCGGTCGAGAAACGCTTGGGGGGCGAGGGCGTCTGCCTGGACTATGGCGCGTGTGTGGTACGCGTGCGCAGCGCAGTGGGAGCGTTCAGCGGGCCGTTCGCATCCGTGTATCGGCATTTTTCGCTGGGGGATGCGTTCCCCTTTGTCGATTTCCACGTCGATATCGAGCCTGGTGCCGGGCTTCGCCGCTGGTTGCGCCCGCAGTCGCGTTTCCTGATCGATCGCGTGCAGCCCTTCGATCCCTTCGCCGCCAGCCACGCGTTACCTCATTACGAGTGGGGGCTCAACTGGAGCTTCGCGCAGCGTTTCAACCAGTATGTGCTTTTGCATGCAGGCGCCCTCGCGTGGGGTGATGCCGCCGTGGTGCTGCCTGCCATTCCAGGCTCGGGCAAGAGTACGCTGACCGCGGCGCTGATGCTGTCGGGTCTGCGCCTGCTGTCGGACGAATTCGGTGTACTGCGTCCGCAGGAGGGCGATTTCCTGCCCATGCTCAAGCCCGTCGCGCTGAAGAATGCCTCGATCGAGGTGATCCGTGATTTCCACCCCGGGGCTGAACTTGGGCCGACCTTCCCTGGCACACGTAAGGGCGACGTGGCGCACCTGGCGCCGGATGCGGCCAGTGTCGCGGCGATCCGTCGCCCTGCACAGCCGAGGCTGATCCTCTTTCCGGCCTGGCGCGAGGGGGCTGCGCTGACACTGCAGCCGCAGGCGCCGGAGCAGGCGTTCACGCGGCTCGCGTTCAACAGCTTCAACTACGGCCTGCTCGGGCGTATCGGCTTCGATGCCGTGGCGGATCTTGCGGAGGCCTGCCCGGCGTATCAGCTCGTGTATGGACGCCTGGATGATGCGGTGCGGTGCGTGCATGCGCTGCTGGACCAGCAGGTGGGAGGGGCGGATGGCTGACATGCAGGCACCGGGTCTGACAGAGCTGCTCTCGGTGCTGCAGACCCCTGAAAAGGCCCGCGAGCTTGCGCTTCACGAATGGGAGGGGGTGGTTCGCCTCGCGCGCGCGGCGCGTGTGCATGCCACCCTCGGCCACCGGCTGGCGAGCGATCCAGCGCGCTGGGGGGCGCTCCCCGAGCCGCCGCGTGGTCACCTCCAGTCAGCGATGAATTTTGCCGCCTGGCGGCGCCAGCTGCTGGCGCAGGAGCTGCGTGCGCTGGACGGGATCCTGCCTGCCGGGATCGAGGTGGTGCTGATCAAGGGTGCCGCGTATCACGCTCAGGGACTGGCGTTCGCCGAGGGGCGGCTTGCAGCCGACATCGACCTGCTGGTTCGTCGCGATGCGCTCGATGCGGCCGAGGCTGCGCTGGCAGCTGGCGGCTGGCGCTCGACCGTGACCGACCCCTACGACCTGCGCTACTACCGCGAGTGGAGCCATGAGCTTCCCCCCATGCAGGCCGAGGGCCATGCGCTGGAGCTGGATCTGCATCATGGGATCGCGCCGGTGACCAGTCGCTGCCGGCCCGATCCCATGGCGCTGTGGGATGCGAAGCGGAGCCTGCCGGGCTCGCGCTACTTCGTGCTCGACCCGCTTGATCAGCTCATCCATGCGGTGGTGCATCTGTTTCAGGATACCGAGCTCGACGGACGGCTGCGCGATCTGCTCGACATCGATGCGATGCTGCGTGCTCTGCCGCAGGATCAAGCGACGCTGCGGGCGCTCGCTGCCCGTGTGGCGCAGTTCGGCGCGCAGCGGCTGTTCTGGCATGCGCTGCAGGCCTGCCAGCGCTGGCTCGACACCCCGGTTCCCGCCGCGCTCTGGCCGGATCCGCCGCCGCCGGCTGCGCGTCGGCTCATGGACTGGATGTTGGCGCGCGTGTTGCTGCCGCGTCTGCCCGAGGCACGTCCGCGCCTCGGCGATCCGCTTGCGCGCCGCCTTGCCTGGCTGCGTTACCACCACATGCGCATGCCGCCCGGACTGCTGCTGCGGCATGGCGTGGCGAAGGGCTGGCGCCGGCTCCGCAGCCGGCGGACAGGCTGAAGACCTAGTCCCTGCGTCGAGCGAGTTCCTCGTTCAGCCGCGTGGCCAGCCGCAGCGCCTCGCGCAGGTAGCCCTTGCCGAACAGGTTCAGGTGGTTGAGCAGGTGGTACAGACTGTAGAGCGGCTTGCGCTGCTCGTAGTCCTCGTGGAGCGGCCATCGCGCGCGGTATTCGGCGTAGAAGCTCGATGGAAAGCCGCCGAACAGCTCGCTCATGGCGAGGTCCGATTCGCGATCGCCGTAATGCACCGCAGGATCGAATACCACGGGGGTGCCATCGTCCAGCATTGCGGCATTGCCGTGCCAGAGATCGCCGTGGAGCAGGCTCTCCTGCGGGCGGTAGTCGAGAAAGAGCGCTGGAACACGGGGGATCAGGCGCTCGCCCTGGCGGTACAGATCGCCGCCGAAGCCGTTCATGCGCGCAAGCTCGAACTGCGGGCGCAGACGCTGTTCGGCGAAAAAATGCGCCCAGTTGTCGTGTGTGGGATTGGCCTGCCGTGTCGCGCCGATGAAATTGTCGTGCTCCCAGCCGAACTGCTCTCCCCGCCTTTGGTGCATCTTCACCAGCAGATCGGCGAAGCGGGTGCCGTCTTCGGGGGACTGTAGCGGCCGTAGCACGAGGTGCTCGAGAACGAGCACGGCGCACCGCTCGTCACTCACACACGCGACCACCGCCGGCGTGCGGAAGCTGTCACTCGCGGCGATGGCGGCAAGGCCTTCGGCCTCCGCTGCGAACATTGGCGCGTGGCAGGTTTCGCCCAGTTTTGCGAAGTAGCGCTGGCCGCCTGCGTCCTGAACGATGAATGCGGCGTGGATGGAGCCGCCACCCACCGGCTGCGCGCTGGCGACGTGGAACCGGTTTCCTGTCGCTGCCCGCACCGCCAGTTCGATGGCGGGGAGGCCGGGATGGGAGAGGCCCGTGCTCATGGCTGGAAACGGTGCCGGGGCCGGGGCTGCGCCGGTCGTGGCAGGCAGTCTTCAGCCAAGGAGCGCGGCACGCGCGCGGGCCACCGCGGCACGCACCTGCTCGGGTGCAGTGCCGCCGACGTGCTTGCGCGATGCCAGTGAGCCTTCCACTGTCAGCACGGCGAACACGTCTTCACCGAGTCGGTCTGCGGCGCCCGGCACGTGGGCCATGGCGATGCGCAGTTCGTCCAGGGTGAATTGCGGCAGGTCGCAGCCCTTGATGTCCGCTGCACGCACCGCGAGCGCAACCGCCTCGTGCGCGTCGCGGAAAGGCAGGCCCTTCTTCACCAGGTAGTCGGCCAGGTCGGTGGCGGTGGCATAGCCCTGGGTAAGGGCGGACTGCATCGCCTCTTGCTTGACGCGGACGTTGAACACCTTGCTGCCGTTCTCGATCCGGCTGCCCATCATGTCGGCGTAGATGCGCAGGGTGTCGATGACCGTGTCTGCGGTGTCGAACAGTGGTTCCTTGTCTTCCTGGTTGTCCTTGTTGTATGCCAGCGGCTGGCCCTTCATCAGGGTGAGCAGGGCGATCAGGCTACCGTTGACGCGACCGGTCTTGCCGCGCACCAGCTCGGGAACGTCCGGGTTCTTCTTCTGCGGCATGATCGAGCTGCCGGTACAGAAGCGGTCGGCGAGATCGATGAAGCCCACGCGCGGGCTCATCCACAGGATCAGTTCTTCCGACAGCCGCGACAAGTGCGTCATCAGCAGCGCGGAAGCCGAGCAGAACTCGATCGCGAAGTCGCGGTCGCTCACTGCGTCGAGCGAGTTGTAGCAGACCTCATCGAAGCCGAGCTCGGCCGCTACGAACTCGCGGTCGATCGGGTAGCTGGTGCCGGCGAGCGCCGCGCTGCCGAGCGGCAGGCGGTTGACGCGTTTGCGGCAGTCGGCGAAGCGCTCGGCGTCGCGCCGGCTCATCTCCAGATAGGCCATCAGGTGGTGGCCGAAGGTCACCGGCTGCGCCACCTGCAGGTGGGTGAAGCCAGGCATCGGCGTGCCGGCGTGGGCTTCGGCGAGATCCAGCAGATTGCGCTGGAAGTCGGTGATCAGCGCGAGGATCTGGTCGATCGCGTCGCGCAGCCACAGGCGGATGTCGGTGGCAACCTGGTCGTTGCGGCTGCGGCCCGTATGCAGGCGCTTGCCCGCGTCGCCGACCAGCGTGGTGAGGCGCTTCTCGATGTTGAGGTGGACGTCCTCGTCATCGAGGCTCCAGGTGAACTCGCCGCGCTCGATCTCGCCGGCGATCTGGGCCATGCCGCGCTCGATCTCGGCCAGATCCTGCGCGCCGATGATGCCCTGCTTCGCCAGCATCTTCGCGTGTGCGAGCGATCCGCGGATGTCCTGTGCGGCCATGCGCTGGTCGAAGAACACGCTGGCGGTGTAGCGTTTGACGAGGTCGGAGACGGGTTCGGTGAAGCGGCCGGACCAGGCCTTGGCGGGTTCGTTTTCGCCAGCGGCCGGTATCGTGGTGTCTGTCATAATGGGGGTGCGAAAGACGATCGGACCGGCAGGTTGCATCCAGCCGGGAGCCAGGGGGAACGCCGCGTTTGCGGCGCACAGAAATGCCGGAAAGTATAAAGCAAAAGCCTTCCAGACTCGCCGTGGCGGGGTTGCCCGATTTCCGTAACCTCGGCGTGATGTTGCGTGTGCTGCTGGTGGTGAATCTGCTGGCGTTGCTCACGGTGGCAATCCGCGGTGACGAGTTCGATCAGCTCGGCGCCCAGCTCGCGCTGATGGCTGGGCGGGTCGAGCTGCCCTTGCTGCTTGCGGTGCTGTTGCTGTATCTATTCTCGCCCTGGCTGCACCAGTGCAGGGGGCATTACGGGCCACTGGCGGTGTTCGGCCTGGCCAGCGCTGCGGTGGTCGTCAGTGCGCCGCTTCTCGGCGCCGGCGGAGCAACCCTGCTGCGTGCGTTAGCGTGGAGCTGGCTGGCGAGTGCGGCGACCCTGCTTTATTTTGATTACCGCAATCGGCGCTACTCTCCCGCGCTGGCCGAAGCGCGGCTGATGGCGCTCACTGCACGCATCCGACCGCATTTCTTCTTCAACAGTCTCAATGGCGTACTCGGCGTCATCCGTTCCGATCCGCGCCGCGCCGAGCGTGCGCTGGAGGAACTCGCCGATCTGTTTCGTGCCCTGATGCAGGACAACCGGGAGCGTGTGCCACTCGGCGACGAGCTGGCGCTGTGTGAGCGCTATGTCGATCTCGAGCGCCTGCGCCTGGGTGAGCGCCTGACGGTGCGCTGGGTTTTCGATGGTGGCGCCCGGGCAGATGCGGAGGGTGTTCGGCATGGCGCGGCCCTCGATGCTGGCCCCGGCTCGGAGGGTAGAGAGGCCTTGCTGCGCGCGCGGGTGCCTCCGCTGTTGCTCCAGCCCTTGGTCGAGAATGCCGTCTACCACGGTATCGAGCCCTCGACCGAAGCGGGCGAGGTGGTGGTACGCATCGCCCGGCGCGGTGAGATGCTGCACCTGGAGGTGGATAACCCGGTGTGCGATGCGGTGCGCCATCATGCCGGGAACCGCATGGCGCTCGACAACATCCGTGAGCGGCTGACCCTGTTCTACGATCTTGAGGCGGGGCTCGAGATCGAGCAGAGCGGCGGGCGCTATCGTGTGCGCATCCAACTGCCTTACCGGACGAGGGACTGATGCAGACAATGAGCATGGATACGCCGATTCTTGCGGCGCTGCGCGTACTGATCGTCGATGACGAGGCGCCTGCGCGCACCCGCCTGCGCGACCTGCTCGGCGACATTTCCGGTCCGCACCCGACCCGCATCGTCGGGATGGCCGCCAATGGCGAGGAGGCGCTGCGCCTCTTCGAGGACGCGCCGGCCGACGTGGTGCTGGCGGACATCCGCATGCCGGTCATGGACGGTGTGGAACTGGCCCGCCATCTCGCGCGGCTGGAGGCGCCGCCGGCAGTGATCTTCGTGACTGCCTACGACCAATACGCGGTCGAGGCCTTCGAGCTGGCCGCAGTCGACTACCTGCTTAAGCCGGTGCGGGCAGAGCGGCTTGCAGCGGCGCTCGCCAAGGTCGAGGTCCGGCGCAGCGTGCCCGACGACAACGCGCTGGCGGCCATGGCGCCGGGCGAGCGGCGTCATTTCAGCGTCAGTGAGCGCGGGCGCATCCTGCTGCTGCCGGTGGGCGATGTCCTGTATTTTCGTGCCGAGCTGAAATACGTGACAGCGCGCACCTGTGAGCGCGAATATCTGTTGGATGAATCGCTGGTGCATCTGGAGGAGGAGTTTCCTCAGCGTTTCCTGCGCTTGCACCGCAACTGCCTCGTTGCGCGTGAAGCCGTGCAGGGTGTCGAGCGCGCAGGCGATCACGAGAGCAGCGATGCGCACTGGGAGGTGATCCTCAAAGGCGTGGATGAACGCCTGTCGGTCAGCCGGCGGCAGTGGCCACACGTCCGCCAGGCGCTCGGCCTGTAGTGTGCGCGCTGCCGGCCCGCGTGGCAGGCTCAGGGGCGTGCTGCAAGGCGTGCGCGCGCTTCATCGACCGCGTTCTCGACGTACTGTCCGTAGAAGTCCGCCAGGCGCATGCCGATGATGGGCTCGGCGAGGAGGCGGCCATCGGCGTCGAGCACGACTACGGTCGGTGTGAAGCGACCCCCCAGTGTTCTGGCGAGCTTGCGATGGGTGGTTTTGCGTCCGGCGAAGTCGCTGAGCGGGACGTCCGAGTCGATGTCAATCTGCCGGAAGAGGGTGCGGCCGGTGTTGGCGGGGTCTTGTGCCATCGGCACCAGGTAGGTGCGCGCAGCGTCGCAATACGTGCATCCTGCCTGGCTGAAGAGCACGACCATCGGCATCTTCGCAGCGCGCATCGCCGCTGCGTCACCCGCCAGATCCAGGGCGCCGGTCAGGCCCGTGCCGGCGGCCGAGAGCGCGATCGGCACGCATGCTAGAATGCCGCCGAACGCACGCACCAACGATGCCAGCCCGGATGCTGCTCCGGGACGGTGTCCAGGTGTTGTCCGCATGAACCCATCCTGTCAGGTAAGTATCCATCGTGAGCCAGAAAAGCCCCGAGCGCATCGTCATCGCCACCCGTGAAAGCCGTCTCGCCCTGTGGCAGGCCGAGCACATCAAGGCCCGGCTCGAGGCATTGTATCCTGGCTGCCAGGTCGAACTGCTCGGCATGACGACGCGGGGTGACCAGATCCTGGACCGTCCCCTGGCCAAGGTCGGCGGCAAGGGTTTGTTCGTCAAGGAGCTCGAAACCGCCCTGCTCGACGGTCGGGCCGACATCGCAGTGCATTCAATGAAGGACGTGCCGATGGAGATGGGGGCCGAGTTCGCGCTGCCCTGCATCTGCGCGCGAGAAGTGCCGCTCGATGCTTTCGTCTCGAACCGCTACGAGAGCCTGGCCGACATGCCTCCGGGGGCGGTGGTCGGGACCTCGTCCCTGCGCCGCGAGTCGCAGATCCACGCGCAATACCCGTTCCTCGGCGTGACCAGCCTGCGTGGCAACCTCGACACCCGCCTGCGCAAGCTCGACGAAGGCCAGTACGACGCAATCATACTGGCTGCTGCAGGCCTGACCCGTCTGGGCATGGGCGAGCGCATCCGCTCGGTGATGCCGGCGGAGGTTTCGCTGCCTGCCGCGGGGCAGGGCGCGCTGGGCATCGAGTGTCTAGCCGCGCGCGCCGACGTGATCGAGTGGCTGCAGCCGCTGGTCGATGCCGAGACCACCGCCTGCGTGGTGGCCGAGCGCGCGGTTGCCCGCGCGCTGGCCGGCAGCTGCGAGGTTCCGCTCGGTGCCTACGCGATCATGCGTGCGGGGCGCCTGTGGCTGCGCGGCTTTGTCGCGCGTCCCGACGGCAGCGAGATCGTGCGTGCCGAGCGCGAGGGCGCGCCGGCAGACGCTGCGGTGCTAGGTCGCGCGCTGGCTGAAGAGCTGCGCGCGCAAGGCGCCGAAGCCATCCTTGCCGATATCGGCTAAGCGGCCTTCGGAGACGTGCGATGATGCCCCCAACCGCTGACGTCTCCGCCGTTCCGGACCTCGCAGGTTCCCTGGCGGGACGCACGCTCGTGGTGATGCGCCCGCGCGAACAGGCGGGCAGCCTGTGTGAGCGCATTCGTGCCCTCGGCGGCAACGCGCTGCTGTTTCCCGTCATTGCCGTCGGTCCCGCGCTTGATTCTGCGCCGCTCGAGGCGATCGTTCCGCGCCTGGACGAGTTCGATCTCGCCTTCTTCGTAAGCCCCAATGCCGTTCATCACGCGATGCAGTTCGTGCTGGCGCGCCGTGCCTGGCCTCGCACGCTCGGCGTGGCGACGGTGGGCAAGGGCAGCGAGCGCGTGCTGCGCGGCTATGGCTTCGAGCAGATCATTGCGCCGCAGCACGGATTCGACAGCGAGGCAGTGATCGCCCTGCCGGAGTTCTCCGCGCAGGCGGTCGCCGGGCGCAGGGTTCTGATCCTGCGTGGGGACGGGGGGCGTGAATTGCTCGCGGACACCTTGCGTGAACGGGGCGCAAGCGTGGAATATGTCACCTGTTACCGAAGATTCTGTCCCGACAATGATCCCGCGCAACTGCTCGATCCGGTAGCGCGCGGAGAGGTGGACGGCCTGCTGCTTACCAGCAGCGAGGGCGTGCGCAACCTTCGTCAGATGCTGGGCGCCGATGGTCTGGCCGCCCTGTGTGCAGTAACCGTATTTGCATCGCACCCGCGCATCGTTGCGCAGGCCCGGGAGGCAGGCTTCACCCACGTGGTGGAGACGCCGGCGGGCGACGACGGTCTGATGCAGACGCTCGTGAACCACTTTGGCTAAACTTGGACCATGAAAGAAGAGATCCCCGCCCTGACTCAGCCGCCAGCGTCTCAGCAAGCGTCGGCCGAGGACGCTGAAAGATCCTCTCCGGGGGAGACCCGAGACCTTCCCGAAAACCGCGTGCCGGAGCAGTCGGAAGGTGCGCGCCAGCAGCCGGATGGCGAGCAGGCCCCAGCCGGGGACGTTCCTGCCGTACCGCCCCCGGCGGAACCTGCAGTAAGCGAAGACACTCAGCCTGAACGCGGACGCAGCACGTTGGGCTGGTGGGCCTTGCTGGTTGCGGTGGTGGCCGTCGGCGGCGCCGGCTGGTCGATCTGGCAGGTGCGCGATACGCAGGCGCAGGCCGTCACGCTGCGCGAAGAACTCGCCAAGCGCCTCTCGGAAGGCGAATCGGTGGCCTCCGAAGCGCGGGGCATCGTGCGCCAGCAGCAGGAAGTCATCGCTTCGCTGCAGGGCAAGCTGGGCGCCCTCGAATCCAAGGTAGAAGTGACCGAGGGGCAGGCTGAGGCGCTCCAGGCCATGTACCAGGAGCTCTCCCGCAGCCGCGAGGAAGGGGTAGTGGCGGAGGTCGAACAGGCCGTCGCGCTCGCCGCACAGCAACTCCAGATCGCCGGTAACGTGGAGGCCGCGCTGATCGCCTTGCAGGAAGCAGAGGCTCGGCTCGCGCTGCATGACCGTGGCCAGCTCTCGGCTTTGCGTCGCGCGCTGGGGGGTGACATCGACGAGTTGCGCCTGCTGCCCGCGCTGGACGTCTCGGGGCTCAGCATCCGCCTCGAGCGCCTGCTTGAGCATGCCGACGCGATGCCGCTTGCCTTCGAGCGCCCCCTGTCGGCGGATGCCGCTGTGGGTGCCGACCTTGGGCCCGCCCAGAGCGGCGGCTTCGTTGGCTGGGTGGAGAAGGCTTGGCGCTTTTCGCAGGCCGTGGCTGCAGACGTGTGGCATGAGGTGCGTACCGTGATCCGCGTCGAGCGCATGGACGGCAAGGAGCCGGTACTGCTCGCCCCGGAGCAGAGCAGCTTCCTGCGCGAAAATCTCAAGCTGCGCCTGCTCACTGCACGGCTTGCACTGCTGGCACGTGATGGACGCACCTACGAGACCGACCTCGCGCAGGCGCGCGGCTGGGTCGAGCGTTTCTTCGACCAGGGCGACGAGCGCGTCAAGCTGGTGCTTAGCGAACTCCAGGCGCTTGGCGCAGTGAAGATTCGCTACACGCCGCCCGATCTGAGCGAAACATTCACTGCGCTGCGCAACCTGCAGGTACGCGCGGGCCGTCCGCCGCAACCGGTTGAACCCCCCAAGGCCGCCGCCGCGCCTGCGGATGAGGTCGAAACGGAGGCCGCGTCTGCAGCGTCGGAGGCGCCTGAGCCCGAATCCGCCCCAGCCACCGACGGCCTGGTGCCGAACGGCGAGGCAGCGGGCGCTGCGGATGCTGCTGCAGGGACGGGCGAGGCTGCGGACGGAGCCGCCGACAAGCCTGCCGAAGAACCCGTGCCCGCGCCTGCGGCCAGCGAATGAGGACGGGGCGATGCGCGCACTGATCTGGCTTATCGCGATCTTCGCCGTCGCCGTCGGCGTGGCGATGGTCGCCGGCGTGAATGATGGCTACGTCCTCGTGGTCCTGTCGCCCTGGCGGGCGCAAATTTCCCTCAACCTGTTCATCGTGCTCCTGGTGGTGGGCGTGGCGCTGGTACACATTCTGCTGCGCGTGGTCACGCGCACGCTGTCGCTGCCGGCCAGGGTCGCGCAGTGGCGTGAGCGCCGCCGCCGGCAGAAGGCTGACCGTGCCTTGAATGCCGCGATGAGCGCGCTGTTCGAAGGCCGCTATTCGCAGTCACTTAAGTCGGCGTCGAATGCATATGCGGCAAGTGAGGGATCCCCGATGGCGGCGCTGGTGGCGGCCCGTGCCGCGCACGCGCTGCAGGATCAGCCCCGTTACCAGGAATGGCTTGGCCATGCAGCGGAGGGCGGAAAGGAGAGCGAGGTCGCCTGCCTGATGACGGAGGCCGAGCTGGCGATCCTGAGCCGCGATTTCGAGGCGGCGGGGGCACGGCTCGCCCAACTGCGGGAGCGTGGCCACAAGCACATCGCCATGCTCCGCCTGGAGTCGGAGGTTCAGCTTGCGCTCGGCCAGTGGGACGACCTGATTCATACGCTGCGCCAGCTGCGCAAGCACAAGGCGCTTACGCCCGAGCAGGCTGCACCGGGGCTGCGCAGTGCGCATGTCGGGCGCATGCGGCAGATTCTGGCGAGCGATCCGGCGACGCTGGAGCGCTACTGGCTCGATATTCCCGCAGAGGAGCTCGAGGATCGGGGCCTGGTCGAGGAGGCGCTGCCGCTCATGGCGAAGGCCGGTTTTGCCGCGCGCGTGCGCAAGCAGGCGGAGCGGCTGCTGGACGAGCAGTGGGATAGCGGGCTGGCGCGCCTGTATGCGGATTGCTGCACGGGTACGCTTGATGACGCGCATGCCTGTCTGCACAAGGCGGAGTCCTGGCTGGAACAGCAGCCCAAGGATGCGGGCCTGCTCTTCGCGCTGGGGCAACTCTGCCGTCGCACCGAACTCTGGGGTAAGGCGCAGAGCTACCTCGAGGCCTCGCTGGGTATTCAACCCGAGGTGGACACCCATCTTGCGCTCGCGCATCTGTTCGAAACCCTGGAGCGTCCGGCCGATGCCCAACGGCACTACCGGGCTGCAGCCGAGTGGGTAGCGGTCGGCGCAGGCGTCTGAGGATTCCTGCTGGCCGGAATGAAAACGCCCCGCGAGGAATCTTGCGGGGCGTTTTTCATTCCGCCGGATGCGCACGAGTTCGGGGGTGTTCGGGGGGGTTCGGGGGTGTTCGCGCAGCTGCCAGAGGGCCGGTTGTGCGGCCGCTCAGGCCCAGTCGCGCGGGCTCAGGTATTTTTCGTACAGCTCGGCCTCGGGCGAACCGGGCTCGGGCTTCCAGTCGTAGCGCCATTTCACCATCGGGGGCATGGACATCAGGATGGATTCGGTGCGCCCGCCTGACTGCAGCCCGAACAGGGTGCCGCGGTCGAAGACCAGGTTGAATTCGACATAGCGCCCCCTGCGGTAGGCGAGGAAATCGCGCTCGCGCTCGCCATAGGGCATGTCCTTGCGTCGCTCGACGATGGGCAGGTAGGCGTACTCGAACGCATTCCCGACCGCCTGGGTGAGGCCGAAGGCGGTGTCGAAATCCGTGCAACCGTCGGCGCCCAGGTCGTCGAAGAACAGGCCGCCGACACCGCGCGCTTCGTTGCGGTGCTTGAGAAAGAAGTAGCGGTCGCACCAGTCCTTCAGGCGGGCGTATTCGGCCTCGCCGCCGAAGGGCAGCACCGCCCGTTTGCAGGTGGCGTGGAAGTGACGGACGTCTTCCTCGAAGGCGTAGTAAGGTGTCAGGTCCATCCCGCCGCCGAACCACCACACCGGCGGTCTTCCGTCGGCCAGCGCGACGAAGAAACGCACGTTCATGTGCGCGGTCGGGCAGTAGGGGTTGCGGGGGTGCAGCACGAGCGAGACGCCCATGGCCTCGAAGCGGCGACCGGCCAGTTCGGGACGGTGTGCGGTGGCCGAGGCCGGCATGCCGTCGCCCATCACATGCGAGAAATTCACTCCGGCACGTTCAAAGAAGTCTCCCTCCTCGATGACGCGGGTGAGCCCGCCACCACCGCCCGGGCGCTCCCAGCCGTCCGCCCTGAAAGGCTTGCCGTCGAAGGCTTCGAGCCGGCGGACGATGCGCTGCTGAAGATCGGTGAACCAGGGTTTGATGATGGCGGGATTCGTCATTGCGTCTCAGCTCTTGTCGTCGACCGATGCATCGGCGGCGCCGGACTTGGTTGCGGCGATGGCCGCATCGCAGGCGGCTGCGTCCGCGAACATCGGGCTGGTGCCGATGATCTGGCCGTTGCTCGCCTTGAGATTGAAATAAGGGCGACCGTCCGAGGCGGTACATGCCTCGTAGCGCTTGTCTTCAGCGGCGTTCTTGCGCACGGACTCGACGCCGTTGGTGCAGCTTGCCTTGGCGTTGTAGCCTTCGCTGCGCAACAGGGTCTTGCCCTCGGCATTGACCAGCTTGAAGTGGAACTCGCCCTTGTCGTTCTTGGTGATCTCGAATTTCACGGACATCCGCGCCTCCTTGACGGGTTTCTGGGTCAAGCGTGCGGGGATCGCACGCTTGACAGCAGGATAGCCCGCCCGCCCCACCTTGTCAGTCGTGGCTGGCGCCGCAGTGCGCATTCGGATGCCCGGATTCCCCGCTCCGGGAAATTCAGTTCTTGCGGGTGAGTGCGCGATGGCCGATGTCACGACGGTACTGGCGACCGTCAAAGGTGATGGCGTCCGCAAGTTCGTAGGCGCGTTTCTGTGCAGTGCGCACGTTGTCGCCGAGTGCGGTCACGCACAGCACGCGGCCGCCGGCGGTGACGATCTTGCCGTCCTGCATTGCCGTGCCGGCGTGAAAGACGTGTGCATCCTCGATCTCGCCGGCCGGCAGCCCTGCGATCGGATCGCCCTTGCGCGGACTCTCCGGGTAGCCGGCAGCGGCGAGCACCACGCCGAGCGCGAAGCGCCGGTCCCATTCCGCTTCGATCTGATCCAGCTTGCCTGCGATCGCGGCTTCGATCAGGTCGGAGAGGTCGGTCTTCAGGCGCATCATGATCGGCTGGGTTTCGGGGTCGCCCATGCGGCAGTTGAACTCCACCACGCGCGGACGCCCCTCGCCGTCGATCATCAGGCCGGCGTAGAGGAAGCCGGTGTAGGGCAGGCCGTCTGCGGCCATGCCCGCAAGGGTCGGATTGATGACCTCGCGCATCACGCGCGCATGCACGTCCGGGGTCACGACCGGCGCAGGCGAGTAGGCGCCCATGCCGCCCGTGTTCGGGCCTTCGTCCCCGTCCTTCAGGCGCTTGTGGTCCTGACTGGTGGCGAGTGCGAGCGCATTCCGGCCGTCGGCCATGACGATGAAGCTCGCCTCCTCACCCTCCATGAACTCTTCGATCACCACCCGGGCACCCGCATTGCCCATGCGGTTATCCA
Source organism: Thauera sp. WH-2 (assembly GCF_048321015.1). Taxonomy (NCBI): domain Bacteria; kingdom Pseudomonadati; phylum Pseudomonadota; class Betaproteobacteria; order Rhodocyclales; family Zoogloeaceae; genus Thauera; species Thauera sp. WH-2. The sequence continues at coordinate 59,589 of NZ_JBLWFG010000007.1, forward strand.
GCAGCATCATGTCGATCGCGCCATGCGCCTCTTCGGCGCTCATCGCCACCACCACGCCCTTGCCCGCAGCAAGGCCGTCGGCCTTGATCACGATCGGCGCACCCTCGGCATCGATGTAGGCATGGGCCGCGGCCGCATCGGAGAAGGTGCGGTATTTTGCGGTCGGGATGTTGTGGCGGATCAGGAACTGCTTGGCGAAGTCCTTGGAGCTCTCGAGCTGCGCTGCGGCCTTGGTCGGGCCGAAGATCGGCAGGCCGGCCGCGCGGAAGGCGTCCACCACGCCCGCTGCAAGCGGCGCTTCGGGGCCGACTACGGTGAACGCCACCTGCTCGCGCTTCGCCAGCTCCACCAGCACCGGGATGTCGGTGACCGGTGCGTTCTGCAGCTTCGGCTCGCTCGCGGTGCCGGGGTTGCCCGGCGCCACCAGCACGCGGGTGACCTTGGGCGACTGGGCGAATTTCCAGGCCAGCGCGTGTTCGCGGCCGCCGGAACCGATGACGAGGACTTTCATGGGCTGCTCCGATTCTCTGCGGGGACGGTCGTGCTCAGTGGCGGAAGTGCCGGTAGCCGGTGAACACCATGGCGATGCCCTGCTCGTCGGCCGCGGCGATCACCTCCTCGTCGCGCACCGAGCCGCCGGGCTGGATCACCGCGGTGGCACCGGCCTGGGCGAGCACGTCGAGGCCATCGCGGAAGGGGAAGAAGGCGTCCGAGGCGACCACGCAGCCACCGATCTGGAGGCCGGCGTTCTCCGCCTTGATCTTGGCGATGCGGGCGGAGTCGACCCGGCTCATCTGGCCGGCGCCGACGCCGATGGTCATGCCGTCCTTGCAATACACGATGGCGTTGGACTTGACGTACTTGGCCACGCGCCAGGCGAACAGCATGTCGCGCATCTCGGTATCGGAGGGGGCGCGCTGCGTGACGACCTTGAGGTCGACGATCTGGATGCGCGCTTCGTCCGCGCTCTGCACCAGCAGGCCACCACCCACACGCTTGTAGTCGAAGGCGCCCGCGGGCTGCCCGAGCGGACAGGTGAGCACGCGCACGTTCTTTTTGCTGGCGAGCAATTCGAGCGCGTCGGCGGCGTAGGCAGGCGCGATCAGCACTTCGAGGAACTGTGCCGACACCGCCTCGGCTGCGGCGCGGTCCACTTCGCCGTTGAAGGCGATGATGCCGCCGAAGGCCGAGGTGGGGTCGGTGGAGAAGGCCTTCTTGTAGGCCTCGAGCGGGCTGGCTGCGACGGCTACGCCACAGGGGTTGGCGTGCTTGACGATGACGCAGGCGGCGGCCGGGCCGTCGAAGGCCTTGACGCATTCCCAGGCTGCGTCGGCGTCGGCGATGTTGTTGTACGACAACTCCTTGCCCTGCAGCTGGGTGTAGCCGGCGACGCCGCCGTCGGCCGCGCCGGGCTGGCGGTAGAAGGCTGCGGTCTGGTGCGGATTCTCGCCGTAGCGCAGGTCCTGCACCTTGTCGAAGGCCAGTTGCAGGCGCTCGGGGTAGGTCTGCAGCGATACGTCGCCGGCTTCGTTGCTGACCAGCGCGGTGAGGTAGTTGGAGATCGCCGAGTCGTAGCGCGCAGTGTGGGTGAAGGCCTTCACCGCGAGCGCGAAGCGGGTCTTGTGGCTGAGCTTGCCGGCGTTGGACTTGAGCTCCTCGACGATGCAGCCGTAGTCCTCGGGGTCGGTGACGATGCCCACGCCACCCTGCTCGTTGCCGTGATTCTTGGCTGCGGCGCGGACCATCGTCGGGCCGCCGATGTCGATGTTCTCGATCGCGTCTTCCAGCGAACAGTCGGGCTTGGCCACGGTCTGCTGGAAGGGGTAGAGGTTCACCACGACCAGGTCGATACGGCCGATGTCGTGTGCGGCAATCGTGTCCATGTGCTCGGACAGGTCGCGACGGGCGAGGATGCCGCCGTGCACCTTCGGGTGCAGCGTCTTGACCCGGCCGTCAAGCATTTCGGGGAAGCCGGTGTGCTCGGAGACATCGGTCACCGGCAGGCCGGCTTCGCGCAGCAGGCTGGCGGTGCCTCCGGTCGACAGCAGCTTGATGCCGAGAGAGGAGAGTTCGCGAGCGAAGTCGAGCACGCCGGTCTTGTCGGAAACACTGATCAGGGCTTGGGACACGTTCATCTTTGGGGGCCTGAGGCGAAGGTCGGAAAGGAAAGGTCGGGCGGAAACACGGTCGAGGAAGGCGGGCGGTGCCCGGCGTCGCTCAAAGCAGCTCGTAGTCGTTGAGCTTGCGTCGCAGGGTGTTGCGGTTGATGCCAAGCATATCGGCAGCGACCGTCTGGTTGCCGTTGGCACGCTCGAGGACGAACGCCAGCATCGGACGTTCGACATTGCGGATCACCATGTCGTGGATGGCGGCCGGCCGTTCTCCGTCCAGGTCGCGGAAATACTGGTCCAGCGTGCGGACGACGGCGTCGGCGATTTCGTTGCTGCGACTGGTCATGCGGCGAGTTCCTGCGGATATTCGGCGGGGGCGTCGTCCTGGTCGTGCTCGTAGCTCAGGCGCGCGTCGGCTTCGGCGAGTTGGCCGAAGAAGTCGTCCACCGCCGCGAGCTGAGCGGGAACGTCCGGGATCTGGTTCATCGTACGCCGGAACGCGGCCGATCCGACCAGTCCCTTGGTGTACCAGGAGATGTGCTTGCGGGCGATCTTCACACCCCGGTCTTCGCCGTAGAAGGCGTAGAGATCGGCGAGATGCTCGCGGCAGACCTGGAGGATCTCGCTCACCAACGGCGCGGGCAGCAACTCGCCGGTCGTGAGGTAGTGCTCGATCTCGCGGAAGATCCACGGCCGGCCCTGCGCCGCGCGCCCGATCATGACGCCATCCGCGCCCGTGTAGTCGAGCACGTGCTTCGCCTTTTGCGGGCTGGTGATGTCGCCGTTGGCAATCACCGGGATCCTCACCAGGGTCTTGACGTGGGCGATCGTGTCGTACTCGGCCTCGCCCATGTACTGGTCGGCGCGCGTGCGGCCATGAATGGCGATCGCGCGGATGCCGGATTGTTCGGCGATGCGGGCAATCGTGGGGGCGTTCCTGTTTGCGCGGTTCCAGCCGGTGCGAAACTTGAGTGTGACCGGGGTGTCCGGCACGGCCCGGACCACCGCTTCGAGGATGCGCGCCACGAGCGGCTCGTCCTGCATCAGCGCCGAGCCCGCCATCACGTTGCACACCTTCTTGGCCGGGCAGCCCATGTTGATGTCGATGATCTGCGCGCCCCGGTCGGCGTTGTACTTTGCCGCCTCGGCCATCATCGCCGGGTCGGCGCCTGCAATCTGTACCGAGATCGGATCCACCTCGCCGGTGTGGTCGGCGCGACGGCGGGTCTTCTCGCTGCCGTACAGCAGCGAGTTGGAGGTGACCATCTCGGACACGGCTACGCCTGCGCCCAGCTTCTTGCACAACTGGCGGAAGGGTCGATCCGTCACGCCGGCCATGGGGGCGACGAACAGATTGTTGCGCAAGGTGAAGCCGGCAAACTGCATGGCGGGGACGGGCTGGGGAGCGGACAGGGGAAAGGGCGGCATTTTACCCCATCGCTCAGGCCCTTGGGCGCGAAGGCCGTTGCATGCATGCAACCCACCGTGCGGCGGGGGCGCTCCGGCGCCCCGATTCCTCAGTCTTGGCTCGCGTCCCGAAGGGCCTGTTCGAGGTCTGCGATCAGATCGTCGGTGTCCTCGATGCCGACCGAGATCCGCAGCAGATCGAGCGGGCAGCGTGTGCCCGGGCCCTCGATCGGACCACGGTGCTCGATCAGGCTTTCGACCGAGCCGAGCGAGGTTGCGCGGCGGAAGATCTTCACGGTGCCCGCGACCCGGCGTGCGGCACCTTCGCCGCCTTTGACGCGCAGCGACAGCATGGCGCCGAAGCCGCCTTTCATCTGGCGGCAGGCGATGTCGTAGCCAGGATGCGAGGGTAGGCCGGGATAGAGCACCGCGACCAGCGCCGGATGGTGTTCGAAGTGCTGTGCGATGCGTAGTGCCGAGGCGGCGGCGGTCCGCACGCGCGGAAACAGCGTGCGCAGGCCGCGTGCCAGCAACCAGGCCTCGAAGGGGCCGGGTACCGCGCCGCCGTTCTGGCGCGCGGTCCGGATGCGGGACCAGAAGTCGTCCTCGGCGCGCGTGATCAGTGCGCCGGCAACGACATCGGAGTGACCGTTGAGGTATTTCGTTGCCGAGTGCATGACGATGTCGGCACCGAGCGCCAATGGTTGGGTGAACACCGGCGTGGATACGGTGGAGTCCACCACCAGGCGTGCGCCTGCCGCATGTGCACGCCCGGCTGCCTGGGCGATGTCGAGGACCTCCCAGGTTGGGTTTGCGGGCGTCTCCACCCAGACCAGGTCTGCCGGGCGCGCGAGCAGGGCGGCGAGCTCGTCGCTGTCGGCGTAGAAATCCAGGGTCAGGCCCCAGTTACCGGTGAAGCTCACCAGCCAGTTGCGCAGCGACCAGTACATGTCGCGCGGTGCCACGATGCGCATGCCGGGCTTGAGTGCGAGCAGCACCGCGGAGGCCGCGGCCATGCCCGAGGCGAACAGCGCCGCAGCTGCGCCACCCTCAAGGCGGCACAGCAAGGCTTCGGCCGGGTCGTAGGCGGGGCTGAGGTCGCGGGCGTAGATGCGTCCGCCGGGCAGACTCCCGTCCGGGTCGCGCTCGAAGGTGCTCGCCATGTGGATGGGCGGCACGATGTCGCGGTGTGGCATTGTCGTTGCACCCATGCCCTGGGCGGCGAGGGTGGCGGGGGAGAGCGTGTCGTCATGCGGCATGATGCGCGGTCCTTCGGGCGAGGATGCGGAGGGGGAGAGCGGAGGAGCGCCAGACATTGCAGGATCGGTGCGGTGAGCGTGTGCGGCGGCCTCCGGGTGGCGGGGAGCCTACAAGCTCGACGTGGTGGTGTCGAGCCCGGCCCGCAGGTAAAATTGCCGGCTTTTTCCCCGCCGGGGCATTCGCCGTGATCCGTATCGAAAACCTGCGCAAGACCTATCGCGCGGCTGACGGCCGCGAGGTCGAGGCGCTCACCGACATCAACCTCGAGATCGGTACCGGCGAGGTGTTCGGCATCATCGGCCGCTCGGGCGCGGGCAAGAGCACCCTGATCCGCACCCTGAACCTGCTCGAGCGTCCGTCCGCCGGGCGCGTGCTGGTCGATGGCGAGGACATCACCACGCTCGACAGCGAAGGCCTCTACGCGCTGCGCCGCCGCGTGGGCATGATCTTCCAGCACTTCAACCTGCTCAATGCCAAGACGGTCGCCGACAACATCGACTGGCCGCTGAAGGCGACCGGGCAGGGCAATGCCGCCGAGCGTGCCGCGCGGGTGAAGGAACTGCTGGCGCTGGTGGGGCTGTCCGAGCATGGCCACAAGTACCCCTCGCAGCTCTCCGGCGGGCAGAAGCAGCGTGTGGGCATCGCACGTGCGCTCGCCAACCGGCCGCAGCTGCTGCTGTGCGACGAGGCGACCTCGGCGCTCGACCCCGAGACCACGCAGTCCATCCTCAAGCTGCTGTTGGACATCAACCGCCAGCTCGGTCTCACCATCGTGCTGATCACCCATGAGATGCAGGTGATCCGCACGATCTGCGACCGCGTCGCGGTGATCGACGGCGGGCGCATCGTCGAATCGGGCAGGGTGGCCGACGTATTCCTGCATCCCCGGCATCCGGTCACGCGCAGCATGGTGGCGCAGAGCGACGCGCTCGCTGCGGCGAGCTTCGACCCGGCGCGCGCCTACATGAGCGACAAGCTGCGCGGCACGCTGGTGCGCCTGACCTACATCGGCGACGTGACCTACCAGCCCATCCTCAGCCGCATCATGGCCGGCGCCAAGGTGCAGGTGACGATCCTGCAGGGTGAGGTCTCCAGCATCAAGGACGTGCCCTTCGGCCAGCTGCTGCTCGAGCTCGAAGGCGGCGAGGACGACATCCGCGCGGTGTTCGCCGAGCTCGACCGCCACCAGATTCACCACGAGGTGCTGCAGTAATGGACCTGTCCGTCATCGACTGGAGCGACATCTGGATCGCGACCTGGGAAACCCTGGTCATGACCGGCGTGTCCCTGTTCTTCACCATCCTGCTCGGGCTGCCGCTGGGCATCCTGCTGTTCGTCACCGCCAAGCGTCAGCTGCTGGAGCAGGGCTTCGTCTATACGGTGCTCTCGTTTGTGGTCAACGTGCTGCGCTCGGTGCCCTTCCTGATCCTCTTGATCGTGATGATCCCGGTCACGGTGATCCTGATCGGCACCTCGCTCGGCGTCGAGGGCGCGATTCCGCCGCTGGTGGTGGGCACCGCACCCTTCTTCGCGCGCCTGGTCGAGAACGTGCTGCGCGAGGTCGACCGCGGCGTCATCGAGGCCTGCCAGGCGATGGGCATTCGCACCGCACGCATCATCTTCGGCGCGCTGCTGCCCGAGGCCCTGCCCGGGCTGATCGCCGCCGTCACCGTGACGGCGATCACCTTGATGTCCTATGCTGCGATGTCCGGCGTGATCGGCGGTGGTGGCCTCGGTGACCTCGCGATCCGTTTCGGCTATCAGCGCTTCCAGACCGAGGTGATGGTGATCACCGTCGCCCTGCTGGTCGTGCTCGTCCAGATCATCCAGTACTCGGGCGACCGCCTGGTGCTGTATTTCACCCGCAAGTGATCCCCACGAAGGAGACTTCAACGATGTCGTTTACCCTGCGCAAACTGCTGGCGGCCGCCCTCGGCACGCTCTCCCTGGCTGCCGGCTCCGCCGCCTTCGCGGCCGACCGTCTCGTCATCGCTGCTACCCCGGTGCCGCACGCGGAGATCCTCGAGTTCGTCAAGCCGATGCTGGCCAAGGAAGGCGTGGAGCTCGAGATCAAGGTGTTCACCGACTACGTGCAGCCCTCGATGCAGACGAACGAGAAGCGCGTCGACGGCAACTTCTTCCTGCACCAGCCCTACCTCGACGAGTTCAAGAAGAAGCAGAAGAACGACATCCAGACCGTGGTGACCAAGGTGCACGTCGAGCCGCTGGGCGCCTATTCGGGCAAGCACAAGGCGGTGGCGGACATCCCCGAGGGCGGGACGGTGGCGATTCCGAACGACCCGTCCAATTCCGGCCGCGCGCTGCTGCTGATGGCGAAGAACGGGCTGATCACGCTGAAGGATCCGAACAACATCTCGGCCACGCAGAAGGACATCGCCGAGAACCCGAAGAAGCTGAAGATCCGCGAACTCGAGGCCGCGACCCTTCCGCGCATCCTCAACCAGGTTGACCTGGCGGTGATCAACACCAACTACGCGATCGAGGCGAAGTTGAACCCGCTGAAGGACTCGCTGTTCATCGAGGACGCCAGCTCGCCCTACGCCAACCTGCTGGTGGCGCACGAGGAGAGCGCCACCAGCGAGGCGATGAAGAAGCTCGCCGCCGCGCTGAACTCGCCCGAGGTGAAGCAGTTCATCGCCGACAAGTACCAGGGCGCTGTGGTGCCGGCGTTCTGATCGGCGCGTGAAGATCGCGCCGCCCGATGGCGGCGCTCATGAAGCGAAAGGCCTGCAATCTCGTGTCCGGGGGCAGGCCTTTTTGCTGGCTACGCGGTGACGATCACGGCCAGGCGCGTGCGCCGAACAGCATGCGGCGCGCAAGGAAGTTGCGCAGCGGCGGGATCAGGTCGAGTGCGAACAGCGCAGCGCCGCGCGCGTGGCGCAGCGGGGTAAAGTCGTTGCTGAACACGCGCACCAGGGTGTCGGTGAGGCGGATCGTCCCGAGGCGGTCCAGGCCGCGGGTGTTCGCATAGCTTGCAAGGACCGAGGGGGCGCCGGCGTCGAACGGTTTCGCAGCCGTGTTGGCGGAATGCTGGCGCGCAGCCTCGCGCGCTTTCAGCAGCGCGTCCGCCAGCGCCCACACGTCGCGCAGCGCCAGGTTGAAGCCCTGGCCGGCGACCGGATGCAGGGTCTGCGCCGCATTGCCGAGCCACACCGTGCGCTGCGCGATCGTCGAGCGTCGGTAGCGCAGCACCAGCGGGTAGCGTAGGCGCGGGCCGACGCCGGTGAGCCGCGCGCGCCCGCCGATGTGGGCCTGCAGGCGGGCGAGGTAGGCGGCATCGTCGAGCGCGAGCAGCTCGTCGGCGGTCTCGGGGCGGGAGACATGCACCAGCGCGTAGTTGTCTCCCTTGGGTAGCAGTGCCACCGGGCCCTGCGGGGTGAAGCGCTCGAAGGCGGTGTGTCGATGCCCGCCGGCGACCTGCACGTCGGCGATCAGCGCGTGCTGGCCGTAGCCGTGCTCGACCACGTTGGGGTCGCCCGCGCGCAGGCCACCCTCGGCGCAGGCCGCCAGGCGCGCGCGCAGCGTGGGCGTGGGACGGCCGGCGCCGGCGAGGCTGGCGATCACGTCGTCCTCTCCGGCCGCGAGGTTGGTGATCTCCGTTTCGTCGAATACCGGAATGCCCGCCGCGTCCACCGCCCTGCGCAGGGCCGCGGCGAGCGCGCCGGCCGAGGCGACGTAGCCCAGCGCGGGCAGGTCGTGTTCGGCGGCGTCGATCAGGGTGCGACCGAGCCCCCCCTGGTGCGAGATGTGGATGTGCTCGATCGCGGTGCTCGGCAGCCCATCCCACACGCCGAGGCCTTGCAGCGTGAGCCGGGTGCCGTGGGCGAGCGCGAGGTCGCGCGGGTCCTTCGTGACCGCTTCGCGGGCGCGCGCGTCGGCGAGCACGATGTCAAGGCCGGCGTCCTTCAGTGCCAGCGCCAGAGCGAGGCCGACCGGGCCGGCGCCGACGATCAGGAGGTCATGGACGTGCTCGGGAGCGTTCTCAGGCATGGCGCGTGTCTCGCATCAGGGCCTCGATGTCCGCGACCGTCTTGGGCACGCCTTCGGTGATCAGCTCGCAGCCGGCTGCGGTGACCACTGCGTCGTCCTCGATGCGGATGCCGATGTTCCAGAAGGCCTCGGGCACGTCGTCGGCGGGGCGGATATAGCAGCCCGGTTCGATGGTCAGGACCATTCCTTCGACCAGCGGCCGCCACTCGCCACCGAGCTTGTATTCACCGGCATCGTGCACGTCCATGCCCAGCCAGTGGCCGGTGCGGTGCATGTAGAAGCGGCGGTAGTCGCCATTCTCGAGCGCGCCGTCGAGGCTGCCCTTGATCAGGCCGAGGTCGAGCATGCCCTGGGCAAGCACCTTCACCGCGGCGTCGTGGGGCTGGTTCCAGTGCGCACCGGGACGGGTGGCCTCACGCGCAGCCGCCTGGGCGGCGAGGACGATCTCGTAGACCGCGCGCTGCGGGCCGGAGAAGCGACCGTTGACCGGGAAGGTCCGGGTGATGTCTGAGGCGTAGCCGTCGAGCTCGCAGCCGGCGTCGATGAGCAGCAGGTCGCCGTCGGCGAGCGGCTTGTCGTTGTCGACGTAGTGCAGCACGCAGGCGTTGGCACCACCGGCGACGATCGACGTGTAGGCCGGTGCCTGGCTGCCGGCGGCGCGGAAGGCGTGCAGCAGCTCGGCCTCGATCTCGTACTCGAAGCGCCCCGGCCGGGTGGCGCGCATGGCGCGGCAGTGGGCGTCGGCGGAGATCTGCGCGGCGCGGCGCATGGTTGCGAGCTCGGAGACGTCCTTGACGAGGCGCATTTCGTCGAGCTCGGCGCGCAGGTCGCGCACCGAATGCGGTGGAGTGAGGCCGGTGCGGGCCTTGTCGCGCACGGCGTTGAGTGCGCCGAGCACCTTCGCGTCCCAGTCGTTGTCGTAGCCAAGGCTGGTCCACAGCAGGGGCTGGTCGGCGAGGTAGTCTGGGAGGCGCTTCTCGAGGTCGCCGATGGTCCACGCCTCGTCGAAGCCAAAGGCCTTGCGCGCCGCGTCGGGGCCCCAGCGATAGCCGTCCCAGATTTCGCGTTCCTCGTTCTTCTCGCGGCAGAAGAGGATCTGTTTCGTCTCCTGGCCGGCGACGAGCACGACGACCGCCTCGGGCTCGCGGAAGGCGGTGAGGTAATAGAAGTAGCTGTCGTGGCGGTAGGCGTAGTGGGCGTCGCGGTTGCGCACGCGCTCGGGGGCGGTGGGCAGGATGGCGACGCCGCCGCCGGCAGCCTGCATGCGGGCGAGCAGGCGATCGCGGCGGGCACGGAAGGGTGCGACCGCCACGGCGGTATTCAGGTTCGGAGTCGTGGGAGCGTTCATGGGCGAGATTATGGCACTGGCAGGGAAACGGTCGAGCGTCGGGGCGCCGGCGCCGCGCCCCCTGCGGTTCGACGGGTGACCCGGTGCGAGGTTCAGCCTGCGCGGGTGAGTTGGCAATCGAGTTCCGCCAGGCGTTCGGGGGTGCCGACGTCGATCCAGCGGCCCTTGTGGTGCTCGCCGCGGACCTGGCCAGCGCTCATGGCGTCGCGTAGCAGTGGGGCGAGCTTGGCCGGGTTGTTGTCGGGCAGGTTGGCAAACAGCGCAGGGTGATAGGCGCCCAGGCCGGAGAAGGTGAGGCGCGGCTGGCCATCGGCGCGGATGCGGCTGTCGGCGGCGAGATGGAAGTCGCCGTCCGGATGGTGCGCGGGGTTGTCGACCAGCAGCAGGTGGGCGAGCGCGCCGTCGGCGCGCAGATCCGCGGCGGCGGAACGCAGAGCGGTGAAATCCGCGTCGCAGAACACGTCGCCGTTGACGACGATGAAGGGTGCGTCGCCGAGCAGCGGCAGGGCGTGGCGGATGCCGCCAGCGGTCTCGAGTGCGGTGGCCTCGGGCGACCACGCGATGCGCACGCCGAAGGCGGTACCGTCGCCGAGCGCTTCCTCCAGCCGGTGGCCGAGGTGGGCGTGGTTGATGACAAGCTCGCTGAAGCCGGCTGCGCGCAGGCGCTCGATGTGCCACACGATCAAGGGCTTGCCGCCGACGGGCAGCAGCGGCTTGGGCGTGTGGTCGGTGAGCGGGCGCATGCGCTCGCCGCGCCCGGCGGCGAGGATCATCGCTTTCGTCATCGCGCTCAGAAGGTGTAGCCGACCTGCACGTCCTCGGGCTCGAGGCGGTCGAGCAGCTTCAGCAGCGGGCCGAGGTCGCGGTAGCGCTTGCAGGCGCGGCGCAGGTAGTCCGTCACCAGCGGCATGTCGGCGAGGTAGCCGTCCTTGCCGTCGCGGTGATACAGGCGGGCGAAGATGCCGAGCACCTTGATGTGGCGCTGCACGCCCATCCACTCGAAGTCGCGGTGGAAGTCGGCGAACGCCTCGCGCACCGGCAGGCCGAGCTTTTTCGCGGTTTCCCAGTAGCGGACCAGCAGGTCGAGGATGAACTCCTCGTCCCAGCGGATGTAGGCGTCCTTGAACAGCGACACCAGGTCGTAGCTGATCGGGCCATAGACCGCGTCCTGGAAGTCGATGATGCCGGGGTTCGCGCCGCGGCCCTCGGCGGGTTCGAGCAGCATCAGGTTGCGCGAGTGATAGTCGCGGTGTACGAAGACCTGCGGTTCGGCGACGTTGGATGCGAGGATCTTGTCGAACGTCGCGTTCAGCGTGGCGGTCTCGGCTTCGGTCAGGGTGACGCCCTTGTGGCGGGCGATGTACCACTCGGGGAAGAGTTGCAGTTCGCGCATCAGCAGGGCGCGGTCGTACTCCGGCAGCACCCCGGGACGGCTGGCGGATTGGATCGCCGCCAGCGAACCGAGTGCGTCGGCGTACAGGTGCGCCGCGCGTTTCGGGTCGTCCTGCGCCTTGAGCGCCTGCAGATAGGTGGTCGAACCGAGATCGGACAGCAGCAGGAAGCCCTGGTCGAGGTCTTGCGCGAGCACCTCGGGGACGTGTGCGCCCGCGGCGCGGAAGAGCTCGGCCACGTGCAGCCACGGGCGCACGTCTTCCTTCTCCGGCGGAGCGTCCATGACGACGCGCGAAGGGTTGCCGTCGGCGAAGGTGACGCGAAAGTAGCGCCGGAAGCTGGCGTCGGCCGAGGCCGGTGCGAGTTCGAAAGGATGGCCGGGCAGCGTGGCGGCGAGCCAGGTCCTGAGTTGTTCGAGGCGATGCAAACCGGATCTCCGCGGGTGTTCGTGTAGAATCCGCGAGTTTATCAACACGGTGGTTCGGGTGGGCAGACGCACATTGCGAACAACGGAAAAGGCTTGATCCGCATGGCTCCGCGTATGGCTCCAAACACCCGCATTCGTCTGATTCCGCTGCTGTTGCTCTGCATGTCGGGCGCGGCCCATGCCGAGTCGCTGCCGGTGCTCAAGGTTTCGCCCGATCTGCTGCGCAGGCCCGCTGCTGCGCAGACGCCTCCGTCCCGCGCTCCGGCATCTGACGGGGCGGAAGGCAGCGTCCAGGGCGATGCCACGCTGCCGACCAAGCCGGTTGCGGCCGTGCCGCTCGCGCCCGCCACCGCGCCTGCGGTCGCACCGACCGCCGAGCCGGCCCCCGAGCCAGCCACTGAGCGGGCGAGGCAGGCCGGTTCACGGCAGATCCCGGCTGCGGGCGGAACGGCTGTGACTGCGCTGCGCATCCATGGCACGCGCGGGATCGAACTGGTCGCAGAAGGTGAGGCGGAACTGCAGCGCGACGATACCCTGCTCACGGCGGACAAGGTCACCTATCGCGAACTCACCGACGAGGTGGTGGCTGAGGGCAACGTGGTGCTCGACCGCGCGGGGGACGTCATTCGCGGCCCGCGTGCGCGGCTGGTGGTGGGCGACCGGGTGGGCGAGGTCGAGTCTCCGCAATACGAACTCTCACGCACGACGGCGCCCGCGCTGGCGGGCGATGCGCCTCGCACCGTCGCCGGCAGCGGCCATGCCGACATGCTCCGGCTGGAGGGCGAGAACCAGTACCGGCTCGAGAACGCGACCTGGACCACCTGCACCCCGAGCGATCCCGACTGGTACATCCGGGCCCGCGAGCTCGACCTCGACTACGACCGCGAGGTCGGCACTGCGCGTGGCGGCTCGATCGTGTTCATGGATACGCCGATCTTCTGGCTGCCATGGGCGGAGTTCCCGCTCAGCGGACAGCGCCAGTCCGGCCTGCTGCCGCCGACCTTCGGCTCGTCGAACAAGACCGGGCTGGATTTCACTCAACCGTATTACTGGAACATCGCGCCCAACTACGATGCCACCATTGCGCCGCGCTTCATGGGCCGGCGCGGCGTGCAGATCGGCGGCGAATTCCGCTATCTCGCCGAGGCCTATCGTGGCATCACGCGTGTCGAGTGGATGCCCGAGGACCGCGTGACGGGCGAGGAGCGGCGGCTGGGCTCGATCCAGCACCAGCACCGCTTTGCGCCGAATTTCTATGGCACGCTCGATCTGAACGCGGTATCCGACGACAGCTATTTCGAGGATCTTTCCTCAAGCGTCGGTGTGGCTTCGCGGGTGAACCTGCTGCGTGAGGGGCGCCTGATGTACTCCGGCGGCTGGTGGAACGCCACGGCGCTGGCACAGCGCTACCAGACCCTGAGCCCCGACGAGGAGGCACCCAACACCGAGCCCTACCGTCGCCTGCCGCAGATCGAAGTCAACGCGTTGCGCGCGGATCTACCGGGGGGGGTGTCCGCAGCGCTCGAAACCGAACTGGTGCGTTTCGAGCACAAGGACGCCAGGAAGGATCGCGACGAGGCGACCCGTTTCGTGGCCTACCCCCAGGTTTCGCTGCCGGTGCAGGGCGCAGCCTGGTTTCTGACCCCAAAGGCGGGGGTGCATTATTCCCGCTATGACATCGACCGCTCGCCCGCATCGACATTCGATACGACGTCGATTACGCGCTCGGTGCCGATCCTGTCGCTGGATTCCGGGCTGTTCTTCGAGCGCGAAACACAGCTCTTCGGTGGAGACTACCTGCAGACGCTCGAGCCTCGGCTGTACTACCTGCGCGTGCAGGACAAGGACCAGAAGGACATTCCGGTCTTCGATTCGAACCGCTTCGACGTGGGCTTCGCGCAGATCTTCTCAGAGAATCGCTTCTCCGGTCGCGACCGCATCGGTGATGCCAACGATCTGACCGCTGCGTTGACCACGCGCTTCATCGATTCCGATACCGGGGTCGAGCGCCTGCGCGCCCTGATCGGGCAGCGCTACTACTTCTCCGACCAGCAGGTCTTTCTGTACAGCGAGGACGAGTTGCGCCGTGCCGGACGCGGCAACGAAATCCTTGCCGGCCTGGGCGGACGGATCAACAAGCGCGTGTCGATCGACTCCTATCTGCAGTACAACACGCAGACCGGCCAGACCGATCGCCTGAATGCGAGCGTTCGTTACCAGGCGGGCTTTGCCCGCACGCTCAACCTGAGCTACCGCTATGCGCCCAACCTGCCGATCGACCGGGATATCGTCGGCGTCGAGGACATCGACGTCTCCGGCCAGTGGCCGCTCGCGCGCAACTGGTATGGTGTCGGGCGGGTGACGCATTCGCTCAAGGACAAGCGCGTCACCGAGGCGATCGCAGGTCTGGAGTACGATGGCGGCTGCTGGGTTTTCCGTACTGCGATGCACCGCTTTGCGATCGACGAGAGCAACGTAACCAACGCAGTCTTTATCCAGCTCGAACTGAACGACCTTGCCGGCATCGGCTCGAATCCGGTCAACCTGATCCGGCGCAGTGTGCCGGGCTATGGCAAGATCAACGACTCCTCGGCCGATCGTGTGTTCGGCGTCGAGTGAGCACCGTCCAGTGAATCCACACTCAATGAACATGAACCGACTCCTAGCCCGTTCCCGTGTCGCCATCGCCATCGGCCTGGCCGCAGCCGCACTTGCGCTGCCAGCCCATGCTGCACCGCGTGCGGTCGAGGTTGACCGTATCGTCGCCGTGGTCAACAACGAAGTCATCACCTCCCAGCAGTTGCGCGCGCGCATCGAGCAGGCCAAACGACAGCTCGGCCGCCAGGGCGTCGAGTTACCCCCGGACGAGGTGCTGGCGAGGCAGCTTCTGGAGCGTCTGATCGTCGAGCGTGCCCAGGTGCAGCTGGCAGGCGAGTCAGGCATGCGGGTCGACGACGCGACGCTCGAGCGCGCCATCGAGCGCATCGCCCAGAACAACAAGCTGTCGATCGAGCAGCTGCGTGCAGCGCTCGAGCAGGACGGGGTGGGCTGGAGTCGCTTCCGCGACGAGATCCGCACCGAGATTCTGCTCACCCGTCTGCGCGAGCGCGAAGTCGATAACCGTATCGTCGTGACCGATGCGGAGATCGACAACTTCATCGCCAACAATCCGGATGCGTTCTCGGGGCAGGAATTTGCGGTCGCCCACATCCTGCTGCGCACGCCAGAGGGTGCGTCGCCCGAGCAGATCGAGGCGGTGGCACGGCGTGCCGAACAGGTGATGATGCGGCTGCGTTCGGGCGAGGACTTTGCCCGCGTAGCGGCCGAGCTCTCGGATGCACCGGACGGCTTGTCGGGCGGGAACCTGGGCTGGCGCCCGCTCGACCGGCTTCCGGCGCTGTTCGCCGACGTGGCCAGAAACATGCGCCCGGGGGAGACCTCGCCGGTGCTGCGCAGCGCCGCGGGGCTTCACATCGTGCGTCTGGTCGATGTGCGCGGCGGCGGCGCCGACGCCGTCCAGCAACTGGAACAGACGCGCGCGCGTCATATCCTGATCAAGACCTCCGAAGTGCTCTCCGATGCCGATGCCGAGGCGAGGCTGCTGGCGCTCCGCGAGCGCGTGATCAACGGCGCGGATTTCGGTGAGCTCGCCAAGGCGAGCTCTGCGGACCTGTCCGCCGGTCGGGGTGGCGACCTGGGTTGGCTCAGCCCTGGCGATACGGTGCCTGAGTTCGAGCGCGCCATGGATGCGCTGCAGGCCGGCGAGGTCAGTATGCCGGTACGTTCGCCCTTCGGCTGGCACCTCATCCAGGTGGTGGAGCGCCGTGTCCAGGACGTGACCGAAGAACGCAAGCGCAACGCAGCCCGCATGGCGCTGCGCGAGCGCAAGGCCGAGCAGTCCTATGAGGACTGGCTGCGCCAGCTGCGCGACAGCACCTATGTCGATTACCGCCTCGAGCGGGAGTGAGCACGATGCCCGACACGGGTGCGCTACCCGTCGTCGTCACTAGCGGCGAACCAGCAGGGGTCGGTCCGGAGCTCTGCCTGCGCCTGGCCGAGCGTGACTGGCCGAGGCGCCTGGTCGTGCTCGCCGACATCGAGCTGATGCGCGCACGCGCATCCGCACTGGGGCGTGCCGTGCGCATCGTTCCGTATTGCCGCGAGGTGCCTGTCGCGCGCGGCTGCATCGAAGTGCTGCACCTGCCGCTCGCCCAGCCATCGCAGGCGGGTGTGCTGGAGCCGGCCAACGGCGCCTACGTGCTCGCCCTGCTCGATCGCGCGATCTCCGGTTGTCGCGAGGCCGAGTTCGCGGCCATGGTTACTGCGCCAGTGCACAAGGGCGTGATCTGCGAAGGGCTGGGTGCGCGTGACACCATGCCTTTCACCGGCCACACCGAATACCTTGCCGCGCATACCGGCACGGCACGCGTCGTCATGATGCTGGTGGGCGGAGGCATGCGCGTGGCGCTGGCGACGACCCACCTGCCGCTTGCCGCGGTTCCGGCAGCGATCACCCCCGCGCTGCTCGAAGAGACGCTTCGCATCCTGCACGCTGACCTGGTGCGCCACTTCGGCCTCCGGGCGCCGCGCATCCTCGTCGCCGGACTCAATCCGCATGCCGGTGAGGGCGGGCACATGGGCCGTGAGGAGATCGACGTCATCCTCCCGGTACTCGACAGGCTGCGCGCCGAGGGCATGCAGCTGACGGGGCCGCTTCCGGCGGACACGCTGTTCGTGCCGCACACGCTCGAGAAGGGCGACGCGGTGCTGACCATGTATCACGATCAGGGCCTGCCCGTGCTCAAGCATGCGAGCTTCGGTGGCGGGGTCAACGTCACGCTCGGCCTGCCGATCATCCGCACTTCGGTCGATCATGGCACCGCGCTCGATCTGGCCGGTAGCGGGCGCGCCGACCCGGGCAGCCTGTATGCCGCAGTCGAGCTTGCGCTTGCCATGGCGGCGGCCCGCAGTACGGCACACTGAGCCGGGCGACCGCGAGGGACTCATATGCAAGATTTCGAAACCGATGGCCATCGCGCCCGCAAGCGCTTCGGCCAGAACTTCCTTTCCGACCCCAACATCATCCGCAAGATCATCGATGGGATCCGGCCCCTGAAGGGTGATCTCATGGTCGAGATCGGCCCCGGCCTCGGGGCGATGACCGCTCCGTTGATCGAGCGCCTCGGGCATCTGCACGTCGTCGAGATCGACCGCGACCTGATCGCGCGCCTGCACGAGCGCTACACGCCGGCACAGATCACGGTGCATGAGGGCGACGCATTGAAGTTCGATTTTGGCAGCCTTGCCGCGGAGGGTGGCGCGTCCTTGCGCATCGTCGGCAACCTGCCGTACAACATTTCGACACCGATCCTGTTCCACCTCGCCAGCTTCGCCGACAGGGTGAAGGACATGACCTTCATGCTGCAGAAGGAAGTGGTAATGCGCATGGTGGCCGAGCCGGGTACCGAGGAGTATGGGCGGCTCTCCGTGATGCTGCAGTACCGCTTTCGCATGGGGCGGCTCTTCGACGTGCCCCCGACCGCCTTCCGCCCAGCGCCGAAGGTCATGTCCAGCATCGTGCGCATGGCGCCGCTACCGCTGGATCAACTCGGCGCGAAGGATGAGGCGCTGCTCGGTCGCATCGTCACTGCCGCGTTTGGCCAGCGCCGCAAGACGCTGCGCAACACGCTGCGAGAGTTCATGCATGAAGCCGATTTCGATGCGCTCGGCATTGATGCCGGGCTGCGGGGCGAGAAGCTCTCGGTTGAAGAGTACGTGGCAATCGCCAATCACTGCACGGTCCGTCACTGACCCATCGGGTATGGGTGTGCGGTACAGGCGCGCCGCGCGAGCGCACGCGCCCGTGCGGGCAAGGTGGTCGATTGCCACGTTCGCGGGCACGTGCGCTCGCGCAGGGCTTTTGCGGCAGGCATATCGTGCTGCCGCCGCCCCCGCAGACTTACTTCTTGTTCAGCGGGCAGGTGTTCATGCCGAGCAGGGTGTAGGCCGGGCACCAGCCCATCGCGCCGGTTGCCAGCGGCACGATGCCGATCCAGGCCCAGACCGGGCCGCCGAAAAGAGCCCAGGCGATCAGCGCCAGGCCAACGAGGATACGGATGATCTTGTCTGCGCCGCCAACGTTCGTCTTCATGTGGATTCTCCTTGCCTTGGATGATGGAAAGCAGCGTCATTGAACTACGCCGGACGGCTCCCCGTCTGTAACCTCGGTTACACAGCGCCTCCCTTCGCGTTGGCCGCTTTGCCGGCGCGGTGAAGCTTCAGGTGTGACCGGCGTCACGGTTGCTGCCCGATTCTCCCTCCCGCATCCGTGGATATGATTGCGCGGAACTGGCAGCAGGCTCATGATTTTTAGCTGAACGTGGGGTGCATTGCAAAATGCTTCGAAAGGGGAGGGGCGATGCTGAATACGCAGCAGGCTTGGCCTATGGGGTCGCAGACGACACCAGACGTCCTTCAGGCGATCATCGACTTCCTTCCCAGCGGCGTCAGTCTGTTCGATCGCGAACTGAACATGGTGTTGTGCAACCGTCAACTCCGCGAGCTGCTCGAATTTCCCGATGCGCTGTTCGAAAACGGCCTGCCTTCCCTGCTTGATCTCGCGCGCTTCAATGCGCGCCGTGGCGAATACGGCCCTGGGGATCCCGAGCAGATCGCTGAGTCGGTGGTCGCTCGCGCGCGCGA
Source organism: Thauera sp. WH-2 (assembly GCF_048321015.1). Lineage (NCBI taxonomy): Bacteria > Pseudomonadati > Pseudomonadota > Betaproteobacteria > Rhodocyclales > Zoogloeaceae > Thauera > Thauera sp. WH-2. The sequence continues at coordinate 78,247 of NZ_JBLWFG010000007.1, forward strand.
ACGCGAGCCGCACGTTTTCGAGCGCAAGCGCCCCAACGGCCGGATCCTGGAGATTCGCGGCAACCCGCTGCCCGATGGCGGTTTCGTCACCATCTACACCGACATCACTGAACGCAAGAATGCCGAGGAGGAGGCCCGGCGCAGCGCGAATTACCTCGACGCAGTGGTGAACGCCTTGCCGCAGGGCGTCTCGGTGGTCAACGAGGCGCTCGACGTCGTGCTCTGGAACCGTGCTTTCGTGAAGCAGCTCAATCTGCCCGAAGACTTCATGAAGCCGGGCAGAACCTTTGCCGACGTGATCCGCTTCAACGCCCAGCGCGGTGAGTACGGGGACGTGGATCCCGAAGAAAAGGTGCGCGAGATGGTCGAGCTCGCACGCCGCTTCGAGCGCCACAGGATGGAGCGCAGGCGAAGCGATGGCGGCGTCATGGAAATCGAGGGGCGGATCGTGTTCGAGGGCGAACAGCCGGTCGGTTTCGTCACCACCTATACCGACATCACCGACCGGCTGCGCAATGCGGAAACCGTCCGCCGGGTGCGCGACCTGATGAGCGACGCGGTCAATTTCTCCCCGACCTACATCTGGGAAACCGGGCCGGACGGGCACTATACCTTCGCGCAAGGCATGGAAAAGATCCTCGGTCGTGCGGACGACGAGGTGCTTGGCACCGAGCGCTGGAAGCAGTTCTGCACTGAGCACTGTGGCAAGCCATGTGTCGGATCGGAGGTGGCGTGCCAGTGGCTGTCGCCGATCCGTGCCCACGCAGTGCTCGAGCGCTGCACGCTGATTACGCATAGCGCGGACGGCCGTCCAGTGTGGCTGTCGTCCAGCGCGCAGCCCGTGTTCGACGAGGGCGGGTGTTTCAACGGCTATCGCGGGGTGGATGTCGACATCACGGAGCTGACGCTCGCGCAGCAGGAACTCGAGCAGATGGCGCTGCACGATCCGATGACCGGACTCGCCAATCGTCGCAAGTTCTGCTCCCGCTACGACCTTGAGCTTGCGCGCCAGAGCGGAACGGGGAATCCGCTCGCACTGCTGCTCGTTGATGTCGACCACTTCAAGAGCATCAACGACCGGTTCGGGCACCTGGTGGGAGACGAGTGCCTGCGCCGGATCGCGAACCTGCTGTCGAGCGCCTTGCGCGTCACCGACCTGGTCGGGCGTTTCGGCGGCGAGGAGTTCATGGTGCTGCTCTCGGACACGGACCCGGAGGAGGCGCTGCAGGTGGCCGAGACGCTGCGGCGGGTGGTGGAGGCGTCCTCACTCGGCACCCCCGAAGGCGACCCTCTTGCGATCACGGTCAGCATTGGCGTGGCAGCGCGTCCTGCGTCCGATCGTCGCGATTTCGAGCAGGTTCTCACAGAGGCGGACCGCGGCGTTTACGCGGCCAAGCATGCCGGACGCAACTGCGTGTGCGCGGGCTGGAATGCTCCCGCGGAGGCTTGAGCAAGCTGACGGTATGCCGCGTTCAGGGCTTCAATGAGCCCTCGGTGACCAAGCGGCGCAATCCGGCCGGATCGACGATCTCCACCTGCTCGCGACCCAGACGCACGAGCCCCTGTTCTGCGAAGCTCTTCAGCAGCCGGCTGACGATCTCGCGTACGCTGCCCAGTTCGTCGGCCAGTTGCTGATGCGTGACGCGAAGCAGGCGTCCCTTGCCGAGCAGCAGTGCGGCCAGACGCTGGTCGAGCTTGCGGAACGCGACCTCCTCGATGAGTTGCATCAGGTCGGCGATGCGCTCGGCGAAGAGGTGGAAAACGAAATCGCGGAAGGGGCGTTCGATCATCATCTCGTCGAACACCGGCTTGGGCAGCAACATCATGAGGGTGTCGGCCTCGGTCATGCCACGCGCGTTGTAGGCCTCGTGGCCCAGCAGGCAGGACGAGGAGATGATGCAGGTCTCTCCGGCCCCGACCCGGTACAGGGGCAGTTCGCGCCCGCTGGGCGCGCACTTGCTGACACGCACCGAGCCGTCCACCACGAAGGGAAAGCCTTCGCATGCCTGGTGGTCGTCGAACAGCATGGTCCCTGCCGGGATACGCATCCAGTGCGCGCCCTGCAGCAGGCGCCTCCGCGCGTCCGCAGGGAGCGCGGAGAGCACCGGATAACGCTCTTCGAGCCGCTCTTCGTCGGTGGCGGGTGAGGCGGGAAGAGTGCAGCCTGTAGTCATCGGCACATTTTCACCGGTGGCGGACGATTCGTCACGCGCCCAGCGCCAACTCCAGCACCACGGGCGCGTGATCCGACGGCCGTTCCAGACGGCGCGGCGCCTTGTCCACCGTGCAGTTGCGGCAGGCCTCGCGCAGCGCGGGCGACACCAGCAGGTGGTCGATGCGCAGGCCGAAGTTGCGCCGGAAGGCCATCATGCGGTAGTCCCACCACGAGAACGCGCGCTCGGGCTGCTCGAAGAGACGGAAGGCGTCGACCAGTCCGAGATCCCGCAGCGCGCGGAAGGCGGCGCGCTCCGGTTCGGAGACATGGATCTCGTCCTTCCAGTCCGGGTGGGCGTCGCGGTCTTCCGGGGCGATGTTGAAGTCGCCCGCCAGCACCAGGCGCTCGTGCGTCTTCAGTTCCTCGCGCAACCACTCGGTGAGTGCGGCGAGCCAGCGCAGCTTGTACTCGAACTTGTCCGACCCCACCGCCTGGCCGTTGGGAAAGTAGCCGCACACCACGCGCAAGCCGTTGATGGTGGCGGCGATGATGCGCTTCTGCTCGTCCTCGAAGCCGGGGATGTTGCGCACCACAGTCGCCTCGTCGATCGGCTGCGGGCTGAGGATGGCGACGCCGTTGTAGGTCTTCTGGCCGATGAAGACGGCGTGGTAGCCGGCCGCTTCCAGATCAGCGACCGGGAAGGCCTTGTCTTCGAGCTTCAGTTCCTGCAGGCACAGCGCGTCGGGCTTGTTGGCCGCCAGCCAGTCGAGGACGTGCGGCAGGCGGACCTTCAGCGAGTTGACGTTCCAGGTGGCGATCTTCATGCCTGCGCCACCATGCCGCTGTGGCGCAGCAGCGCGTCGACTCTGGGCTCGCGGCCGCGGAAGGCCTTGAAGGAGTCGAGCGCCGGGCGGCTGCCGCCCACCGCGAGGATTTCGCGCCAGAAGCGCTCGCCGGTTTCGGGGTCGAGCAGGCTGCCACGGCCGGCGCCGGCTTCCTCGAAGGCCTCGAAGGCGTCGGCCGACAGCACCTCGGCCCACTTGTAGCTGTAGTAGCCCGCCGCGTAGCCGCCGGCGAAGATGTGCGAGAAGCTGTGCGGGAAGCGGTGCCAGGCGGGCGGGATCATCACCGCGACTTCGCGGCGCACCTCGTCGAGCAGGGCCATCACGCGCTCGATGGGCACCGGGCCGGCGGAGGCGTCGACCTCGCCGTGCAGGCGCAGGTCGAACATCGAGAACTCGAGCTGGCGCACGGTCTGCATGCCGCTCTGGAAGTTCTTGGCGGCGATCATCTTGTCGTAGAGCGCGCGCGGCAGCGGCTCGCCGGTGTCGGCATGCGCGGTCATGCCCTGCAGCACGTCCCATTCCCAGCAGAAGTTCTCCATGAACTGGCTGGGCAGCTCGACGGCGTCCCATTCCACGCCGTGGATGCCGGACACCGCGAGCTCGTCCACCTGGGTGAGCAGGTGGTGCAGGCCGTGGCCGCACTCGTGGAACAGCGTCAGCACGTCGTCGTGGGTGAAGGTGGCGGGCCGCTTTTTCGTACCCTCACCGACCGGGCCGGGGAAGTTGCACACCAGGTAGGCGACCGGCGTGTCGCTGCCCCAGGTGTTGCGGTGGCGGCTGCGCGCCGAGTCCATCCACGCGCCGCCACGCTTGGTGCTGCGCGCGTGCAGGTCGAGGTAGAAGTGGCCGACGAGTTCCGGTCCGTTCGCTCCCTCCTTCTCGATGCGGAAGAAGCGCACGTCCGGGTCCCACTTCGGCGCCTCGTCGGGAAGGATGTCGACGCGGTACAGCGCGCGGATCACGCCGAACAGACCGTCGAGCACCTTGGGCTCGGGGAAGTACTGCTTCACCTCCTGGTCGGAGTAGGCGTAGCGCGCCTGGCGGAGCTTCTCGGAGGCATATGCGACGTCCCAGGGTTCGAGGGTGTCGAGGCCGAGCTCGGCCTTGGCGAAGGCCTTGAGCTCTTCGAGGTCCTTCTCGGCGAAGGGCTTGGCCTTGGCCGTGAGGTCGTGCAGGAAGCCGAGCACCTGCTCCGGCGTGTCGGCCATCTTGGGCACCAGCGACACCTCGGCGAAGTTCCGGTAGCCGAGCATGCGCGCTTCCTCGTCGCGCAGCGCCAGGATGCGGCCGATGAGTGGGCCGTTGTCCAGTTCCAGGTTGCCGAGCTCGGAGGCGCGGGTGGCGTAGGCGCGGTACATGCGCGCGCGCAGATCGCCGTCGTCGGCGTATTGCAGCACCGGCAGGTAGGACGGCATCTGCAGCGTGAACTTCCAGCCGTCCTTGCCTTCCGCCTCGGCGGCGGCGCGGGCGGCCTCGCGCGCATCCTCGGGGATGCCGGCAAGGCCCGCCTCGTTCGTGACCCATTCGGCATGAGCGTTGGTCGCGTCGAGCAGGTTCTCGGAGAACTTGGCGGCGAGCTGGGATTGCTCTTCCTGGATTTCCTGGAAGCGCGGCTTCTGCTCGTCGGGCAGTTCGGCACCGGACAGGCGGAAGTCGCGCAGCCCGTGCTCGAGGATGCGCTGGCGCACCGGCGACAGGGTGGCGAACTCGGGGCTGTCGTGCAGCGCCTTGTACTTCTGGAACAGCGCCAGGTTCTGCCCGACCTCGGCGTAGAAGCGGGAGATCTCGGGCAGCATGGCGTTGTAGGCCTCGCGCCACTCGGGCACGTCGAACACGCTGTGCAGGTGGCCGACGACGCCCCAGGCGCGGCCGAGGCGCTCGCCGGCCTCGTCCATCGGGCTGACGAAGCCGTCCCAGGTCGGCGTGGCGGGGTCGGCGGTGAGGCGCTCGATCAGCGCCCGGTTCTCGTCGATCAGGCCGCGGATCGCGGGTTCGACGTGTTCCGGCTTGATGTCCTCAAAACGCGGCATGCCCGTGAAGTCGAGCAGGGGGTTGGTGTTGGAAGGGGAGTCGGGGGTGGGCGTGCTCGGCTGCATCTTCTACCTTGTCTGTTCGTTCCGGCGTGGCCGGTCAAGGCGGCTATTCTGCCGCAAAAAAGACGGCGGGCGCCGCGCACGACGCCCGCCGCCGGAGCTGCGTGGATTCAGTGGACCAGATCGCGATACGCATGCCAGCTGGCGTGACCCACCAGCGGCAGCAGGATCACCATGCCGATCATCATGCTCGCGAAGCCGATACCGATGAGGGCAACGATCACCACGGCCCACAGCATCATGGTGTCGAAGTTGGTCTGGACGGCGCGCAGGCTGGTCATTGCCGCGGTGACGGTGTCGGTTTCGCGATCCATCACCATCGGGATGGCGATCGCCGAAAGAGAGAAGACGACGAGCGCCAGCACGCCACCGACGATGACGTAGGCCGCCAGGAAGTACAGGTTCGTGCCCGAACTCAGGAGCCCGCTGACGAAGTTGGTCACGTCGCTGACCTCGCCCCGGTAAAAGAGCGCGAACATGATCGCCGAAATGCGCTCCCAGGCAATGAGCGCAATGGCGAGGAAGGCGCCGAACATGGCCAGACCGTCAGCCTTTGCGGCGAGTCCACGCAGCGACCCTGAGAACGAGGTCTTGTGGCCCTTCTCGTGCCGCCGCGAAATCTCGTAGAGGCCCGCCGCGGTGATCGGTCCGATCAGCAGGAACCCGGAAATGGCTGCCATGAACAGGTAGGGTTTGTCCGCCGCATAGGACAGGATCGCGTAACCGACTGCAGCCAGGATCAGGCCGTAGGAGAGGCTCGCGCCCAGGTTCTCGCGCATGTCGTCCCAGCCCATGCGCAGCCACTGCATCGGACGGTCGGTGCCGATCGAGCGGATGTGGGGAAGCTTGAAATGCTGGTCCAGTGAGTCGTAGGGCTTGTCCATGTTGTTCTCCACATCTGCGTTGTTCTGGGGGCGTCGCAACCCGGCTGGACGTGCTTGCCGGGCGTGAATGTCCATGCAGGCGCTGGGTCTTCGTGTTTTTAGAATAGGACACGTACGAAGAGTTCGCGAATAAGAGCTGTTCCAGGTCCAGATAGGCTGATGCTATGCAACATGGGGTGTTCGACTGACCGCGGAGTGCGCAGGTGGGGGCTGAGACCGCGGGAGGCCGGGGTGGCAAGGCAAAAAAAGGGCGCCCCCCGGCACCCCTGTCTGGCGCTCGCGCGCTCGAGGTCTGTGCGGCTCAGGCCAGCTTCTGGCCGGTCAGGCGTTCGTAGGCCTCGCGGTACTTGCCCGCGGTGTGCTCGATCACGTCGGCAGGCAGCTTGGGGCCGGGCGCGGTCTTGTTCCAGTCCAGCGTTTCCAGGTAGTCACGCACGTACTGCTTGTCGAAGGACGGCGGGCTGATGCCCTCGCGGTAGCTGTCGGCCGGCCAGAAGCGCGAGGAGTCGGGGGTCAGCGCCTCGTCGATCAGGTGCAGCGTGCCGGCGGCGTCGATGCCGAACTCGAACTTGGTGTCGGCGATGATGATGCCGCGGCTGGCCGCGTAGTCGGCCGCCTCGGAATACAGCGCGATCGCCGCCTTGCGCGCTTCCTCGGCCAGCTGCGCGCCGGTCTTGCCAGTGCCGGCCAGCGCGTCCTTCATCAGCGCCTCGCAGCGTGCCTGCGCCTGCTCGAAGGAGATGTTCTCGTCGTGCTCGCCCATGTCGGCCTTGGACGACGGCGTGAAGATCGGCGCTGGCAGCTTGGCCGCCTGCTGCAGGCCGTCTGGCAGCGCGATGCCGCAGACCGCGCCGGTGGCCTGGTAGTCCTTCCAGCCCGAGCCGATCACGTAGCCGCGCACCACCGCCTCGATCGGCAGCGGCTTCAGGCGCTTCACCACCAGCGCGCGGCCGCGCACCTGCTCACGCTCGTCGGCGGCGACCACGGTCTCGGGGTCGATGCCGGTGAGCTGGTTCGGCAGGATGTGGGCGAGCTTGTCGAACCAGAAGTTCGCCAGCGCCACCAGCACGCGGCCCTTGTCGGGAATCGGGTCGGGCAGGACCACGTCGAAGGCCGACAGGCGATCGCTGGTCACGATCAGCAGCTTCTCGTCGTCGACGGCATAGATGTCACGCACCTTGCCGCGGCCGAGCAGCGGCAGGCTCTTGATGGAAGTTTCAAAAAGGGGCGTCGCCACGGTGGGGCCTCGGGTTGCTGGCAAAGCGGGGATTATAGGGGAGGGGCGCCCACTTTCGGGGCCGTGCAGGCGCCGGGTGCGTGTTGCGGCCTGCATGGCGGGTGACTTCGAAGTGTCGAATGGCGCTACGATAGCAATTCGATCTGCCTGCTTGCGGCCGCGCTATCATCGAAGCGGATCGCCGCAAGGTCGGGCTCGTCCTCTGGCAGCATCCGGCGCGAGAGGAACTCGATCTGGCCGGGCTCAACGACATTCCGACGAGCGTGACCGACATCGACATCATGATCGGCAGCGCGCCGCCGCCAGCGAGAGGGGGACGAATGAGCCAGATGCCTATCCGTTTCCAGGAGATGTTCCTGGCGCTTTTCGAGAGCCTGCCGCGACAGGGGCCGGGCAACCGTGCGAGCACCGCAAGGGCGCTTGGACTGTGCGGCGACCTGCCGCCGTCACCGGCGGTCGTGGACCTGGGCAGCGGGGTTGGCGCGCAGACGCTGCATTTGGCCGAACTCCTGCCGTTGGCGTCCATCGTGGCCGTCGATCGTCATGCGCCGAGTGTCGAGCGGCTGCAGGCGGCGCTTGCCCGGCGAGGTCTCGCGCAGCGCGTCAGTGCCGTGGTGGGCGACATTGCCTGTCCGCCCCAAGCGTCCGGCCAGGTCGACCTCGTCTGGTCCGAGGGGGCGCTGTACAACATCGGGCTGCGCAACGCCCTGCGGATCTGTCATGACCTGCTGCGCCCCGGGGGATACCTTGCGTTCACCGATGCAGTCTGGCGCAGGGGCGATCCGCCGGCTGAGGTCCGGGCCCTCTTCGAGGCGGACTATCCGACGATGGGAACGGTGGCCGACGATCTGGCGGTGATCCGCGACTGCGGCTTTGAGGTGGTGGGGCATTTCACCCTGCCCGACGAGGCCTGGTGGGACGACTTCTACACACCGATGGAGGCCCGCATTGGCGAGTTGCGGGCGCAGCACGCCGGGGACGCGGAAGCCCAGTCGATGCTCGACCAACTCTCGGAGGAGCCCGCGATGCACAGGCGCCATTCGGATTGCTATGCGTACGAGTTCTTCATCGCGCGCCGCCGTTTTCCTCGCTCAGCAGCTTGCGCATCCGCCGCAGTCCCATGAACACCAGCCCGGCGATGACCGGAATCGACAGCGCGGTGATCACCTCCGGCGTGGCCGGGGCAATGTAGCCCTTGGCGCCCTTGGCGACGTAATTCACCAGTTGCGAGGCGTAGTAGGTGATGGCGACCACGGACAGACCCTCCACCGTCTCCTGCAGATGGAGCTGGATCTTGGCGCGGCGGTTCATCTGCGCGAGCAGTTCCTGGTTCTGACGCTCGAGCTCGATGTCCACCCGGGTACGCAGCAGTTGCGAGTTGCGCGCAATGCGGCCCGAGAGGTCTTCCTGGCGGCGCGCGATGGTGGCGCAGGTGGCTATCGCGGGGGCGAGGCGACGCTCCATGAATTCACGGATGGTCGGGAAGCCGCCAAGGCGGGTTTCGCGCAGGTCATCCACGCGCTGCTGCACCAGGCGGTAATAGGCTGCGGCGGCGCCGAAGCGGAAGGTGGTGCGGGCGACCGAGCGCTCGATGTCCGCGGCAAGGCGGGTGAGGCGGCCGAGCACGGCGTGGTCGTCCTCGGCGCTGCGCGCGTCGCCCATGCCATCCATCAGGTCGGCGAGCTCGTCTTCTGCATGCGACAGCAGGCGTCCGACCTCCTTCGCCACCGGAAAGGCCAGCAGTGCCATGACGCGGTAGGTTTCGATCTCGACCAGCCGTTGCACCATCCGCCCGGCCTGACGCGGCGTGAGGCCATCGTCGAGGAGCACGAAGCGCGAGAAGCCGTCGTGGATATGAAAGTCCGTGAACACCCAGCCCGCGCATTCGGCCACGCGTGCTGCAACCAGCGTTTCTCCGCGTGGTGAGGCCTGATTGAGCAGGCTGTCGGGGTCGACGTCGTCGGTGCTGCGCACTTCGATGTGCGTTGCGGCAATGAGCTGGCCGGGGATGTCCCGGCGCCAGGCAGTAGGCACGGACAGGAGTGCGTTGTCCTCTGCGCCATCGCCAGGGTGGATTCTGCGGAAGAAGGTGTAGCTGGAGAACTCGTTATGGCGTTCCCACTTGAGGCGAAAGTCGCCAGCATCGAGCAGGAGGTGGCCGCTGTCGGTGCGTGGGGCCGGCAGTTCGAGCTGACCACAGAGCGCGGCGAGATGCGCGGTTTCGCGTTCTGCGCTGCCCTCGTGATGCAGGAAGGCGAGATAGGTGACGTATTCCGGGGTGTCGAGTGGAACCGGTGGGCGGGCGTGCACCTCGTCGTTCAGCGTCTGGCGCAGGGGGTGTTGTTCGAACAGGGACATGATGTCTGGGACGCGGTACGGGAGAGGAGCGGCCGGTGCGGTCGCAAGCGGAGCCGGTTACAAGCTTTCGCATTCTTGCCCAGCCCCTGCGGGGTGACAAGCGAGGGTTGGCGAAAATCGCGTTGCACCAGGGCAGGATCAGCGATGCTGCAAGAAAACGCCCGCTTCCGGGACGGGAAGCGGGCGCAAAGCCCGAAGGCAGGGAGAGAAGGAAGACGCACCGTGGGTACCTGCCGGTGCGAGCGGTGCGGGCAGATGGAGCGGCGAGCGCTGAGGGCGTATGCCGGACCGCGTTGCCGCAGGTTCAGATCGCGGTGCTGGCGTAGCGCCGCGCGAGCGCGTCCAGCGGCAGCGGCTTGATGCGGCTGGCCTGCCCCGCGCAGCCGAAGGCCTCGAAGCGCTCGCGGCAGATGTCGCGCGCCGCGTCGCGGGCGGCCTTGAAGAACTTGCGCGGGTCGAACTCCTTGCGGTCGGTGGCCATTAGCCGGCGCATCGCGCCGCTCATCGCCAGGCGCAGGTCGGTGTCGATGTTGACCTTGCGCACGCCGCTTCGGATGCCCTGCACGATGGCCTCGACCGGCACGCCATAGGTCTCGCCGATGTCGCCGCCATGCTCGCGGAGGATGGCGAGCCATTCCTGCGGCACGCTGGAGGAACCGTGCATCACCAGGTGGGTGTCGGGGATGCGGGTGTGGATGGCGGCGATGCGGTCGATGGCGAGGATGTCGCCGGTGGGCGGGCGGGTGAACTTGTAGGCGCCGTGGCTGGTGCCGATCGCCACCGCGAGTGCGTCGACGCCGGTGGCGGCGACGAAGTCGGCGGCTTCGTCGGGGTCGGTCAGCATCTGGCTGTGGTCCAGCGTGCCCTCGGCGCCGACCCCGTCTTCCTCGCCGGCCTGGCCGGTCTCGAGTGAGCCGAGGCAGCCGAGCTCGCCTTCCACCGATACGCCCACCGCATGGGCCATCTCCACCACGCGGTGGGTGACCTCGACGTTGTACCCGTAGCTCGCCGGAGTCTTCATGTCCGCGCGCAGCGAGCCGTCCATCATCACGCTGGTGAAGCCGCTGCGGATCGATTGCTGGCACACCGCAGGGCTGGCGCCGTGGTCCTGGTGCAGGCAGATCGGAATGTCGGGCCACTGCTCGACCGCGGCCTCGACCATCTTCTTCAGGAAGGCCTCGCCGGCATAGCCGCGCGCACCGGCCGAGGCCTGCAGGATGACCGGGCTGTCCGTGGCCTCGGCGGCGAGCAGGATGGCGTGGATCTGCTCCATGTTGTTGATGTTGAAGGCGGGCACGCCGTAGCCGTGTTCGGCGGCGTGGTCGAGCAGCTGGCGCAGGGTGATCATGGCCATGGGATGGATCTCCGCAGGAAGTGGGCGGCTCAGTTCAGCGTCGCCTTCGCGGCGCGGGGCTGCGTGGATGCGAACGTGTTCTGAGGTGTGGATGTGATCAGGGCACGTGCCCGGGCGAGTACTGCGCCAGGGGTGAAGCCGAAGCGTTGCAGCAGGGCAGAAGCCGGAGCGGACTCGCCAAATCGATCGATTTCGATCACTTCGCCGGCGCAGCCGCCATCGCCGCAGATGTAGCGCCACCAGCCCTCGCCGCGTGCGGCTTCGATCACCAGTCGCGGCACGCCGGCGGGTAGCACGCTGTGCCGCCATTCGTCGGTCTGACGGTCGAAGAGCGTGGGGCACGGCATGGACACCACGCGCACACCCACCCCCTCGGCGGCCAGCGCCGCGTGCGCCGCCATCGCCAGCGCCACCTCCGAGCCGGTGGCGATGATGACGAGCGCAGGCGCGTCGGCATCGGCCAGCACGTAGCCGCCCCGCAGGATGGCCTGGATCTGCACTTCGTCGCGCGCCTGGTGCGGCAGGTTCTGGCGCGACAGGGCGAGCAGGGTGGGGCCGTCGCGGCGCGCGACCGCGGCGTTCCAGGCGGCCTGGGTTTCGACCGCATCGCACGGGCGCCACACGTCCAGCCCCGGGATCAGGCGCAGGCTGGGGATATGCTCGACCGGCTGATGGGTGGGGCCGTCCTCGCCCAGGCCGATCGAGTCGTGGGTCATCACATACACCACGCGCTGCTTCATCAATGCGCTCATGCGGATGGCGTTGCGGGCGTAGTCCGAGAACACCAGGAAGGTGGCGCCGAAGGGAATGTAGCCGCCATGCAGGGCGATGCCGTTGAGCGCAGCGGCCATGCCGAACTCGCGCACACCCCAGTTGATGTGGCGCCCGGGCGCATCTGCGCGCACGGCGCCGCAGCCAGGCCAGTCGGTGAGGTTGGAATGCGTCAGGTCAGCCGAGCCGCCGAGCAACTCCGGCAGCGCGCGTGCCAGGCGGCCGATGGCCTGCTGGCTGGCCTTGCGCGTGGCGACGGAGGCCGCCTCCTTCGCGACGCCGCGCAGGATGGCGTTGGACAGGATGCCGAAACCTACCGGCAGATCGCCCGCCGTGCGGCGGCGGAATTCCTCCGCTTCGTCCGGGAAGGCCTGGGCGTAGGCGCTGAGGCGCCGCGCCCATTCTGCCTGCTGCGCAGCCCCACGGGCGCGTGCGTCGAAGGCCGCGCGGACTTCACCCGGGATCTCGAAGGGGACTTGCGGCCAGTCGAGCGCGCCGCGCGTGGCGGCGATCTCGCTGGCGCCGAGTGGCGCGCCGTGGACGTCCGCTGTGCCGGCCCGACCGGGGCTGCCATGGCCGATGTTGGTGCGGCAGCAGATGAGCGTGGGGCCGGTGTCGGCCCGGGCGTGGCCCAGCGCCACCTGGATGGCACGATCGACGGCGGCGATGTCGTGGCCGTTCACCGCCTCGACCACGTTCCAGCCATAGGCGCGGAAGCGCGCCGGCGTGTCGTCGGCGAACCAGCCGGAGACGTCGCCGTCGATCGAGATGCGGTTGTCGTCCCAGAAGCAGATCAGCTTCGAGAGCCGCTGCACGCCGGCGAAGCTCGCGGCCTCGTGGCTGATGCCTTCCATCAGGCAGCCATCGCCGAGGAAGACCCAGGTGCGGTGGTCGACGAGGGTGTGGCCGGGGCGGTTGAACTCGGCGGCGAGCAGCTTCTCGGCGAGCGCCATGCCCACGGCGTTGGTCACACCCTGGCCGAGTGGACCGGTGGTGGTCTCGACGCCGGGGGTGTGGCCGACCTCGGGGTGGCCGGGGGTGCGGCTGTCGAGCTGGCGGAAGCGCTTGAGCTCGCCCAGCGGCAGGTCGTAGCCGCTGAGGTGGAGCAGGGCGTAGAGCAGCATCGAGCCGTGGCCGTTGGAGAGTACGAAGCGGTCGCGGTCGGGCCAGGCGGGGTCGGCGGGGTTATGGCGCAGGTGCCGGGTCCAGAGTGCCACGGCGATCTCGGACATGCCCATGGGCATGCCGGGGTGGCCGGACTGGGCGGCTTCGACGGCGTCGATGGCGAGGAAGCGCAGGGCGTTGGCGCACAGGGCGTCGATCGGGGCCTGGGTGAGTCGCATGTTCATCGTTATTTCTCCAATCGGGGAAGCATTACTGCGCCAGCGCCTTGCGGCGGCGGTCCATCAGGCGCCAGATGAAGGGGGTGAAGATGAGCTGCATGGCCAGTTCCATCTTTCCGCCCGGCACCACGATGGTGTTGGCGCGGCTCATGAAGCTGTCGTTGATCATGTTGAGCAGGTAGGGAAAGTCGATGCCCTTTGGGTTGGCGAAGCGGATCACCACCATGGATTCGTCGGCGGTCGGGATGGCGCGTGCGATGAAGGGGTTGGAGGTGTCCACCATCGGCACGCGCTGGAAGTTCACATGCGTGCGCGCGAACTGCGGGCAGATGTAATGCACGTAGTCGTGCATGCGGCGCAGGATGGTGTCGGTGACCGCCTCGGTGGAGTAGCCGCGGGTGCTCTTGTCGCGGTTGAGCTTCTGGATCCATTCGAGGTTGATCACCGGCACCACGCCGATGAGCAGGTCGACGAAGCGCGCGACGTCGATGTTCTCGTGTTGAACTGCGCCGTGCAGGCCTTCGTAGAACATCAGGTCGGTGCCGGCGGGGAGTTCCTCCCACGGGGTGAAGGTGCCGGGTTCCTGCTTGTACGGCTCGGCTTCGTCGGCGCTGTGCAGGTACTTGCGGCGCTTGCCGCTGCCCGACTCGCCATAGCTGCGGAACAGGGTCTCGATCTCGCCGAACAGGTTGGCTTCGGGGCCGAAGTGGCTCAACTGGCAGTTGCCGTCGAGGTCGCAGGCGGCGAGCTTCTCACGCATGGTCTTGCGATCGTAGGCGTGGAAGCTGTCGCCCTCGATGACCGCCGCAGTGACGCCCTCACGGCGGAAAATCTCCTCGAAGGTGCGCTGTACGGTGCTGGTGCCGGCGCCGGAGGAGCCGGTGATGGCGACGATCGGATGACGTTCGGACATGATGTCTCCCCGGGAGGCTTATGAAGCGAATGCGGTGTCGCGGAACAGCGAGCGCGTCTGGAACAAGGGCAGTTCGTCTTGCGGCCCACCGATCAGCGGTTCGCCGTGGTAGCGCTCGATGCGCTCGACCTCTTCCTTCGAACCGAACACGAAGCCGATGCGCTGGTGCAGCGATTCGGGCTGGACCTCGAGCGCCGGGCGCACGCCGGTGCTCGCGCGGCCGCCGGCCTGTTCGATGAGGAAGCCGACCGGGTTGCACTCGTAGAGCAGGCGCAGCCGGCCGGGCTTGGCCGGGTCCTTGCGGTCGCGTGGGTAGAGGAAGACGCCGCCACGCATCAGGATGCGGTGGGTTTCGGCGACCAGGGAGGCGATCCAGCGCATGTTGAAGTCGGCGCCGCGCGGGCCGCTGCGTCCGGCGAGGCACTCGTCCACGTAGCGTCGCACCGGGGCCTCCCAGAAGCGCGCGTTCGAGGCGTTGATGGCGAACTCGCGCGTGGTCTCGGGTACGCGGAGATCGGGGTGGGTGAGATAGAACTCGCCGATGATCGGGTCGAGGGTGAAACCGGCGACGCCGCTGCCGACCGACAGCACCAGCATGGTGGAGGGACCGTAGATGGCGTAGCCGGCAGCGACCTGGCGGTTGCCGGGCTGCAGGAAGTCTTCGGCTGGCGCGTCTTCGCCCGGCGTGGGTGCGCGCAGGATGGAGAAGATGGAGCCGACGGCGACGTTGACGTCGATGTTGCTTGATCCGTCGAGCGGGTCGAAGGCGAGCAGGTACTTGCCGCGCTGGTCGCTGGCGGGCAGCGGGATGGGGGCCTCGTTCTCCTCCGACACCATGCCCGCGAGGTCGCCGCCCCAGTGCGTGGCGCGCAGGAAGATCTCGTCGGCGAGCACGTCGAGCTTCTTCTGCTCCTCGCCCTGCACGTTGGCGCTGCCGTGGCTGCCGAGCACGTCGGCGAGCGCGCCGTGGGCGACCGCGCGCGAGATCGCCTTGCAGGCCTGGGCGACCTGCAGGATCAGGGCGTTGAACTCGCCGGTGGCATCGGGGTTGCGGCGGCGGTGTTCGATCAGGTATTCGGTGAGTGTGCTGCGCTCGAGGCTGAACATGGTGGTCTCCCCCGGCGTGGTGCCGGATTGGTGCGTGTCGTTATCAGTCGGGGTCGCGGGCCGGTGAGCGGTGCGTCACTGGGGGCCGGCGGCCTCGTCGGGCTGGAAGTGGCGGCTGGCGCGCACGTCGGCCTCGGTGATCGTGGTGAGCGCCTCGGCATCGACCGTGGCGCCGGACTCGAACAGGCGTAGGGCCTGGCGCAGGCGCATGCGGTCGAGCGCGTTGCGGATGCTGCGCGCGTTGGCGAAGTGGGGCTGGCGGCGGCGCAGCACGATGTATTCGTCGAAGGCGCGGCGCGCAGCCTCGTCGAAGCGGTAGTTCCAGCCGGCGAGCATGCGCTGGGCGATCTCGGCGAGCTCGCCATCGCTGTAGTCGGGGAAGTCGATGTGGTGGGCGATGCGCGACTTCATGCCGGGGTTGGATTCGAAGAAGCGCTCCATGCGCTCGGCGTAGCCGGCGAGGATGACGACGAGGTCGTCGCGCTGGTTCTCCATCACCTGCAGCAGGATCTCGATGGCTTCCTGGCCGTAGTCCTTTTCGTTCTCGGGGCGGTAGAGGTAGTAGGCCTCGTCGATGAAGAGCACGCCGCCCATGGCGCGCTTGAGCACGTCCTTGGTCTTGGGCGCGGTGTGGCCGATGTACTGGCCGACGAGGTCGTCGCGGGTGACGGCGACGACGTGGCCGCGGCGGCAGTAGCCGAGGCGGTGCAGGATCTCGGCCATGCGCATGGCGACGGTGGTCTTGCCGGTGCCGGGGTTGCCGGTGAAGCTCATGTGCAGCGAGGGGTGTTCGGTGGCCAGCCCGAGGCGCTGGCGCACGCGGTCGACGAGCAGCAGGGCGGCGATCTCGCGCACGCGGCGCTTGACCGGGGCAAGGCCGACGAGGTCGCGGTCGAGGGACTCGAGCACTTCGCCGATGCCGGCGTCGCGGAACTCGGCGCCGAGGTCGATGCTGGCGGGGGCGGGGGCCTTCTCGGGGGCGTTCATGGTCGCGTCTCCTGTCGGTGTCGGTTCATCGGAACGTGGGTGGGCGTGTGCGCGGGACCGCCGGCCGACCGGGTGATCTGCGCCGCTTGGCTGCGGAACTCGCGCGCTGCGCGCGCTCAGACAGTCCTCGCCGCGCTTCGCAGATCACCCGATCGGCCTGTGCCCGTGGGCTTACTGATGCGCTGTGTCGTCAGCTCGCATAGCGCGCGCCTTCCGGGTTGCGGCCGACGGCGTAGCTCTCCATCGTGTAGCGCAGGCTGCGACCCTTCGTTTCCTGGCGGGTGAGTCTGAAGCCGGGCTCGGCCGTGGGGCGCTGGACGATGAAGGACATGCGCACCGTCTCCCAGCCCTTGGTGGAGTCGAAGGCGTTGATGCGGATGTAGGTCTCGGGGTTGGCCTCGCGGCAGGCCTTGAGTTCGCCCATGACGCCGGCCGGGTCGCGCAGGTCGAACATCGGCAGGCTCCACATGTTCCAGTAGGTGTTGCGCGGGTGCGGGTCGTCGGTGAATTCGAGGGCGACCGCCCAGTTCTGGTCGAGGCAGTAGTTGATCTGCGCGGCGATCTGGGTGTCGGTGAGGTCGGGCAGAAAGGAAAAGCAGCCTTGGGTGATGCGCATGATGGGTCTCCTCGGTTCCGGTATGGGGCTGGGCTTCAGGCCACGCTGGCGGTCGGCACGAAGTCGGACGTGTCGGTGCTGGTGTAGTTGAAGGTGATCTCGCCCCAGGTATCGAGCGCGGCGCGCAGCGGCTGGCACCACTTGGCGGCGTCGGCGAGGATCTGCGGACCTTCGTTGAGGATGTCGCGGCCTTCGTTGCGGGCGAGCACCATGGATTCGAGCGCGACGCGGTTGGCGGTGGCGCCGGCCTGGATGCCCATCGGGTGGCCGATGGTGCCGCCGCCGAACTGCAGCACGCATTCGTCGCCGAACAGGTCGAGCAGCTGGTGCATCTGACCAGCATGGATGCCGCCCGAGGCGACCGGCATCACGCGCTTGATGCTGGCCCAGTCCTGGTCGAAGAACAGGCCGCGCGGCAGGTCCTGCCTGGTGAAGGTGTCGCGACAGACGTTGTAGAAGCCCTGCACCGTCATCGGGTCGCCTTCGAGCTTGCCCACCGCGGTGCCGGCGTGGAGGTGGTCAACACCGGCCAGGCGCAGCCACTTGGCGATGACGCGGAAGGACACGCCGTGGTTCTTCTGCCGCGTGTAGGTGCCATGGCCTGCGCGGTGCATGTGCAGGATCATGTCGTTGTCGCGGCACCAGTTGCTGATCGACTGGATCGCGGTCCAGCCGATGACGAGGTCGATCATGACGATGCACGATCCGAGCTCGCGGGCGAATTCGGCGCGCTTGTACATCTCCTCCATGGTGCCGGCGGTGATGTTGAGGTAGTGGCCCTTGGATTCGCCGGTCTGCGCCGCGGCCTGATTGACGCCCTCCATGCAGTACAGGAAGCGGTCGCGCCAGTGCATGAAGGGCTGCGAGTTGATGTTCTCGTCGTCCTTGGTGAAGTCCAGCCCGCCGCGCAGGGCTTCGTACACCACGCGACCGTAGTTCTTGCCGGAGAGGCCGAGCTTGGGCTTCATCGTCGCACCCAGCAGCGGGCGGCCGTATTTCTCCAGGCGCTCGCGCTCGACGACGATGCCGGTCGGCGGGCCGCGGAAGGTCTTCACATAGGCCACCGGCAGGCGCATGTCCTCGAGGCGCGCGGCCTTGAGCGGCTTGAAACTGAACACGTTGCCGATGATGGAGGCGGTGAGGTTGGCGATCGAGCCTTCCTCGAACAGGTCGAGGTCGTAGGCCACCCAGCAGAAGTACTGGCCTTCCTGGCCCGGCACCGGCTCGATGCGGTAGGCCTTGGCGCGGTACTTGTCGCAGGCGGTCAGGCGGTCGGTCCACACCACGGTCCAGGTGGCGGTGGAGGATTCGCCGGCCACCGCAGCGGCGGCCTCGATCGGATCCACGCCTTCCTGCGGGGTGATGCGGAACACGGCGAGCACGTCGGTGTCCTTGGGCTCGTAGTCGGCGTTCCAGTAGCCCATTTGCGCGTACTTGAGCACGCCGGCCTGGTAGCGCTTCCTGGGGTCGAGGATCTGCTGCGGGGTGTCTGCGGCGCCCATATCGTGTCTCCTTTGTTTGATCGGCTGCGAGTGGTGCTTCGAGCGGTGGGGTGACTGGACAATAAGGGCTTGCTCAAATAAGCTCCAATGACGTTTTTTGTGTATTTCAGATAAGGTTTTCTGATGAAGCTCGCCCAGCGCATGACCCTGAAGCAGCTACGCGCCTTGGTCGCCGTCGCCGACAGCGCCAGCTTCACGCAGGCGGCGCGGCTGCTGCATCTCACCCAGCCGGCGATCTCGATGCAGGTCCGTGACGCGGAGGCCATCGTCGGGCAGGTGCTGGTGGATGGGCGGCGCGAGGTGCGACTGACGCCGGCGGGAGAGCTTCTGGTGCGCGCGGCGCGGCAGGTGTTGCACAGCCTGGAACTGGCCGAGGTCGAGCTGAAAGCGAGGATGGGTGTGGCAGCGGGTACGCTGGACGTGGTCGCGATCACCACGGCGGAGTATTTCGTGCCCTATCTGCTCGCGGAATTTGGCCGCCGCTTTCCAGACATCACCTTCCGGCTCACAGTGGCGAACCGCGAGCACGTGCGCGCGCTGCTGCAGGAGCAGCGCTGCGACGTGGCGATCATGGGGCAGCCGCCGCGCGGCCTGGAGTTGCGGCGCATTCCCTTCGCGCCGCACCGGCTGTCATTCGTGGCGCGCCCGGATCACCGCCTCGCCGGGCGCAAGCGCATCCCGCCCGCGGCGCTGACCGAGGAGCGCCTGCTGTTGCGTGAGCAGGGCTCCGGCACGCGCGACAACCTCGAACGCTACCTGCGCACGCATGGCGTCAAGCCGCTGGCTGCGGATGAGCTCGGCAGCAACGAGACCTTGAAGCAGGCGGTGATGGCGGGCATGGGCATCGCCTTCCTGTCGCATCACACCTTTGCGATGGAGGTGGAAAGCGGGCGCCTGGTGCGGCTGGACGTGGCCGATACGCCGGTGATCCGGGAGTGGAACGTCGTCTCGCGCATGGACCGCCCGCTGACGCCAGCGCTCGATGCGCTGCTGGAGTTCCTGCAGACCGAGGCGGCAGAGATGATGCGGGCGATGGAGCGCTGAGAGCCGCGCAAGAAAAAACGCGCCACATGGGCGCGTTTCGAACTGCCTGGGAAGCCGCGACGACTCAGCGCACGATCTGCGTGAGTTCGCCGGCCTTGTAGCGCGCCGCCATTTTCTCGAGCGAGACCGACTTGATCTTGCTGGCCATGCCGGCGCAGCCGAAGGCTTCGAAGCGGGCCTTGCACACCAGCTTGGCGGCTTCGCGCGCCGGCTTGTTGAACTCGCGCGGGTCGAACTTGGAGGGGTTCTCGACCAGGAACTTGCGCACTGCGCCGGTCATCGCCAGGCGGATGTCGGTGTCGATGTTGATCTTGCGCACGCCGTACTTGATGCCCTGCACGATCTCCTCGACCGGCACGCCGTAGGTCTCCTTCATGTCGCCGCCGTACTGGCGGATGATCTCGAGCAGTTCCTGCGGCACCGAGCTGGAGCCGTGCATCACCAGGTGGGTGTTGGGGATGCGGGCGTGGATCTGCTTGATGCGCTCGATGGCGAGGATGTCGCCGGTGGGCTTGCGGCTGAACTTGTAGGCGCCGTGGCTGGTGCCGATCGCGATGGCGAGCGCGTCGCAGTCGGTCTGCTTGACGAAGTCGGCGGCCTGGTCGGGGTCGGTCAGCATCTGGCTGTGGTCGAGCGTGCCTTCGGCGCCAACGCCGTCTTCCTCGCCGGCCTGGCCGGTCTCGAGCGAGCCGAGGCAGCCGAGCTCGCCTTCGACGCTGACGCCGATGGCGTGCGAGAACTTCACCACCTCACGGGTGACGGCGACGTTGTACTCGTAGGAGGAGGGCGTCTTGCCGTCTTCCAGCAGCGAGCCGTCCATCATCACGCTGGAGAAGCCCGAGCGGATCGCGCCCATGCAGATCGCCGGGCTCTGGCCGTGGTCCTGGTGCATGACGATGGGGATGCTCGGGTAGGCCTCGACGGCGGCGTCGATCAGGTGGCGCAGGAAGGCTTCGCCCGCGTATTTGCGCGCGCCGGCCGAGGCCTGCATGATCACCGGGCTGTCGCATTCCGCCGCCGCTTCCATGATGGCCTGGACCTGTTCGAGGTTGTTCACGTTGAACGCGGGCAGGCCATAGCTGTGTTCGGCGGCATGGTCGAGCAGCTGGCGCATGGAAACGAGGGGCATGGAGTCTCTCCGGAAGGGGGCCGCGCTCGGCGGCAGTGCGATCGAAAGCCGGTATTTTAGCCTGTGTCGTGGCGAAAACGATCCTGCCCGTGTGGGGCGCGTTCGGGGACAGAGCTGGCAGGCAGGAGAAGCGGAGTTGTGGGGAGCGCGGGCGCCGGGGCTGGAATTGCTGGAGCGGGCCTGCCCGCGAATGCAGCGCCCGAGAAGGCGCCGCTTGCGGGCAGGCCCACCCCTGCAGCCAGCTTTACACCGGGTCGTCCAGGGTGCCCGGCATGTGGTGTTCGCCGACGCGTACGATCTTGAGCGTGTTGGTGCCGCCGGCACTGCCGATCGGCTCCCCGATGGTGAGCACGATGAGGTCGCCGTAGTCGACCACGCCTTGCTCGAGCAATACCTGTTCTGCCTCCCACAGGAGCACGTCACGGTCCTGGTGAGTCTGGCTCATCAGGAGCGGATGGACTTCGCGGTAGAGCGTCATCTGGTTGCGCGCCGAGACCTCGGGGGTGAGCGCGTAGATCGGCACGCCGGCGATCAGGCGGCTCATCCACAGCGCGGTGGAACCGGTCTGCGTCAGCGAGGCGATCGCCTTCACCTTGAGGTGGTAGGCCGTCCAGATCGCCGCCATTGCGATCGACTGGTCGATGCGGGTGAACACGCGGTCGAGCATCTCTCGGTCAAGCCCGGTGTCGTAGGACTTCTCCGCCTCCAGGCAAACGCGACTCATCGCCTCGATGACCTCTACCGGGAACTTTCCGGCGGCGGTCTCGGCCGACAGCATCACCGCGTCGGTGCCGTCGAGCACTGCGTTGGCCACGTCCGAGACCTCGGCGCGGGTGGGCACCGGGCTGGTGATCATGGATTCCATCATCTGCGTGGCGGTGATGGTGAGCTTGTTGCGGTCGCGCGCAGCGCGGATCATCTTCTTCTGCAGGGCCGGCACGGCGGCATCGCCCACCTCCACGGCCAGGTCGCCGCGTGCCACCATGATGCCGTCCGAGGCGTCCAGGATCTCCTCGAGGTTGGCTACGGCCTCGGTGCGCTCGATCTTGGCGATCAGCAGCGCCGAGCTGCCTGCCGCGCGCATCAGCTGGCGTGCCATGTACATGTCGGCTGCGCTCTTGGGGAAGGACACCGCCACGAAGTCCACCCCGATACGGGCGGCGGTGCGGATGTCGTCCATGTCCTTGCCGGTCAGCGCGGGAGCGGTGAGGCCGCCGCCCTGACGGTTGATGCCCTTGTTGTTCGAGAGTTCGCCGCCCACCTTCACTAGGGTGTGGATCTCGTGGCCGAGGACGCGCTGCACGATCAGCTTGAGGCGGCCGTCGTCGAGCAGCAGGATGTCACCCGGCTTCACGTCCTTGGGCAGATCCTTGTAGTCGAGGCCCACGCGCTGGACGTTGCCCAGTTCGCAGCGTGCGTCGAGGATGAAGGGGGCGTCACGGGTCAGTGTCACGCGGCCTTCCTCGAACCTACCGATGCGGATCTTCGGTCCCTGCAGGTCGGCGAGGATGCCGACCGGCCGGCCTGCCCGCGCGGATGCATCGCGAATGGCTTCCGCGCGCGCCACATGGTCTTCCGGCTTGCCGTGGGAGAAGTTCATGCGCACCACGTCGAGGCCGGCGTGCACCATGCGCTCCAGGGTGTGCAGGTCGGACGAGGCGGGGCCGAGGGTGGCGACGATCTTGGTATGGCGGGACATCCGGGCTACTCCGGTCGGTTGGCTCCCGGCATTCTAGCAGTGCGCCATGCACGATCGCTGCCGTGCGATCCCATGGGCTGCCCCCGCAGGGCGCCCGGACGCAAGCGCGGCGCCTGAGCATTCGAGAGGAGCCCTGCACCCGTTCCGGGTGGATCCATTGTGCGTTGCAACAAAAGCCGGTATAGAGTATCGCCATCCGCCTCCTTTCCTTTGCGGGCGCCCGGCGTGCCCCCTGCCGGATGCCTGCCTGACCGATGACTTCACCGCTTCCCGGATTCCGTTCCGCATCTTCCCCCTGGCCTGCCCGTCTCGATGTGTTGCAGAGCCTGTCGGGGCTCGCGCTCGCGCTCTTCATGTGGGTTCACATGGGCTTCGTTTCCGCGATCCTGATCAGCGAGGATTTCGCCTGGAGCGTGGCGCGGTTCTTCGAGGGCTACTTTTTCCTGCCGCGCCCGCAGGCCTGGCTGGTGTCCGTCTTCGTTGCGGGGATCACATCGCTGCTCGCGCTGCATGCGCTGCTGGCCCTGCGCAAGTTCCCGGCCGACTGGCGCCAGTACCGTATCGCTGCGCGGCACGGCAGCCGGCTGCGCCATGGCGACACCACGTTGTGGTTCGTGCAGGTGGTGACCGGCTTCGCGATGTTCTTCCTGGCGCCGGTACACCTGTACGCGATGTTCATGCACCCCGAACTTATCGGCCCGTATGAGTCCGCCGACCGGGTGTGGACCGGCGGTTTCTGGCCGCTGTACCTTGCGCTGCTGTTCGCGGTTGAGGTGCATGGCAGCGTGGGGTTATATCGGTTGGCGGTGAAGTGGGGGTGGTTCGAGGGTCGCGATGTGCGTGTGAGCCGGCGCCGGCTCAAGATCGCGATGTGGGCGCTGATCGCCTTCCTGCTCACCCTCGGTCTGACTACGCTGATGGCGGAGATCCGCCTGGGCATCGAGCATGCACCGCGTGCGGGTGAGCGCTATGTGCCGAGCTGGCAGCGCGGGGTGGATTCCGGAGCATTGCGGCAATGAGGATCGAATACACGGACGTGCTGGTCGTGGGTGGCGGGCTGGCCGGACTGCGCACCGCGGTGGGCGCGGCGCGGCGTGGGCTGCGGGTCGAGGTGCTGTCGCTGGTACCGGCCAAACGCTCGCACTCCGTCGCGGCGCAGGGCGGCATGCAGGCGAGTCTGGGTAATGCGACCAAGGGCTTGGGCGACAACGAGGATGTGCACTTCGAGGACACCGTGCGCGGTTCGGACTGGGGGTGCGACCAGCTTGTCGCACGCATGTTCGCCCACATGGCGCCCAAGGCGGTGCGCGAGCTCGCGGCCTGGGGGGTGCCCTGGAACCGGGTGCAGCGCGGCGCGCATGAGGTGGTGATCAACGGCGAGCGTGTCACGCTCACCGAACGCGACGAGGCCCATGGCCTGATCACCGCGCGCGACTTCGGCGGCACGCGCAAGTGGCGCACCTGCTACACCGCCGACGGCACCGGCCATACCATGCTCTATGCGCTCGGCGATCGCGCGGTGGCCGAGGGCATTCCGGTGCGCAACCGCAGTGAGGCGGTGGCGCTGATCCACGAGGGCGGGCGTTGCCAGGGCGTGGTGGTGCGCGATCTGGAGAGCGGCGAGCTTTACGCCATGCTCGCTGCGGCCACAGTGATCGCCACCGGCGGCTTCGGCCGCATCTGGGGGATTTCGACCAACGCGCTGATCAACGAAGGCATGGGGGCGGCGATTGCGCTCGAGACCGGGGTGGTACGCCTGGCCAACATGGAGGCGGTGCAGTTCCATCCCACAGCGATCGTGCCTGCCGGCATCCTCGTCACGGAGGGCTGCCGCGGTGACGGCGGTCTGTTGCGTGACGTCGATGGCCACCGCTTCATGCCCGACTATGAGCCGGAGAAGGCCGAACTGGCCTCGCGTGACGTGGTCTCGCGCCGCATGGCCGAGCACATGCGCCGCGGCAAAGGCGTGAAATCCGCCGCCGGCGAGCACCTGTGGCTGGACATCGCGGTGCTCGGCGCCGCCCACATCGACCACAAGCTGCGCGAGGTGAAGGACATCTGCCGCCACTTCCTCGGCATCGACCCGGCGCGCGACTGGATCCCGGTGCGTCCGACCCAGCACTACTCGATGGGCGGCATCCGCACCGACCACCGCGGCGAATCGCCCTCGCTGCGCGGCCTGTTCGCGGTGGGCGAGGCGGCGTGCTGGGACCTGCACGGTTTCAACCGTCTGGGCGGCAACTCGCTCGCCGAGACGGTGGTGGCGGGCATGCTGGTGGGCGAGTACGTTGCCGATTTCGTTGCGTCGCACGCCGGCGCCTTGAAGTTCTCGCCCGGACTCGCGCGCGAGTTCGTCGGCCGCGAGCGCGCCGCCCTGGAGGCGATCGCTGCGCGTCCGGTGCCCGCGCCGGGCGGCGACACCGTGGCCTCGCTGCGGCGCGAGATGGAGGTGACCATGACCGAGCACGTCGGCCTGTTCCGCAATGAGACCGGGCTGCGCGCAGCGGTTGCGACGCTGACCGACCTGCATGCGCGCGCGCAGCGGGTCGGCATCGCCAGCCGCCATCTCGACGCCAACCCGGAACTGGTGGCCGCCTACCGCCTGCCGCGCATGCTCGCGCTCGCGCTGTGCGCGGCGCAGGGCGCGCTCGAGCGCCGCGAGAGCCGCGGCGCGCATGCGCGCGAGGACTACCCGGCGCGCAACGACCGGGACTGGCTGCGCCGCACGCTGGCGTGGTGGCCGACGGGGGGCGCCGCGCCGGTGCTGGAGTACGAGCCGATCACGGTCGAGCACATGGAGCTGCCGCCCGGCTTCCGCGGCTACGGCACGCGCAACATCGTCGAGCACCCGGCCACCGCGCTGCGCGAGGCCGAGATCGAATCCATCCGTGCCCGCCTGGAGGGCGCCGGGCGCAGCCCCCTGCAGGCCGCGCTGCTGGATTTCCGCATGCGCCTGCCCGAGCGCTATCGCGGCGACAACGAACGCCTCGCCGGCATCGAAGAAGGAGCGCCGCGATGAGCCGCCGCCTGAAACTCTCCATCTTCCGCCACAACCCGCGCGACCCCAAGAGCGTGCCGCGCCTGGTCGACTATGAGCTCGACGAGCAACCGGGCATGACGCTCTTCATCGCGCTCAATGCGATTCGCGACACCCAGGCGCCGGACCTGAACTTCGATTTCGTCTGCCGCGCGGGGGTGTGCGGATCGTGCGCGATGGTGATCGACGGCCGCCCCGGGCTGGCCTGCCGTACGCTGACGAGCACCTTGCCGGCATCGTTCAGCTTGTATCCCCTGCCGGTGTTCCGGCTGGTGGCCGATCTTTCGGTGGATGTGGGGAGCTGGATGCGCGAACTCGCCGAGCGCCTGCAGACCTGGGCCCACCTGGATGGCGAGCCCGATCTTGATTGCCTGGAGGCGCGCATGGAGCCGGCGCTGGCCGAGGAGGTCTACGAGCTCGATCGCTGCATCGAGTGCGGCTGCTGCATCGCCGCCTGTGCTACCGCGCAGATGCGCGAGGGCTTCGTCGGTGCGGTCGGCCTCAACAAGGTCGCGCGCTTCCGCCTCGACCCGGCCGACACGCGCGACGACGCCGACTTCTACGAGCTCGTCGGCAACGATGCAGGGATCTTCGGCTGCATGAGCCTGCTGGCCTGCAACGACCTGTGTCCCAAGGAGCTTTCGCTACAGACTCAGCTCGCCTGGCTGCGGCGCAAGATGGCGGGGCAGGGCGTGCGCTGGCTGCGCCGGGCTTGAAGCGTCGCCATGACGAAAACGGCCGCCCCTGTGAGCGGCCGTTGCGCGGTGTCGGTGCAGGCCTCAGTCCTTGAAACGTGCTTCCAGCGCTGCGATCGCGGGCAGGGTCTTGCCTTCGAGGAACTCGAGGAAGGCGCCGCCGCCAGTGGAAATGTAGCCCACGTCGTCGGCGATGTGGAATTTCGCGATGGCTGCCAGGGTGTCGCCGCCGCCGGCGATCGAGAAGGCTTCGGAGTGGGCGATGGCCGAGGCCATCATCTTGGTGCCGCCGGCAAACTGGGGCAGTTCGAACACGCCGACCGGGCCATTCCACACGATGGTGCCGGCGTGGGCGATGATCTCGGACAGCTTGGCGGCGGTGCGCGGGCCGACGTCGAGAATGCGGTCGTGCGGGCCGACCTCGTCCACCGAGATGCGGTTCGCGCGCGCCAGGGCGGAGACTTCGTCGGCGACGACGACGTCTACCGGCAAGGGCACTTCGGCGCCGCGCGCCTTCATCATGTCCATGATCGCCTGCGCTTCCTTGACCAGCTCGGGCTCGGCCAGCGACTCGCCGATCCGCTTGCCGGAGGCGAGCAGGAAGGTGTTGGCGATGCCGCCGCCAACGATCAACTGGTCGACCTTGTCGGCGAGCGAGCGCAGGATGGTCAGCTTGGACGACACCTTGGAGCCACCGACGATCGCTACCAGCGGGCGCTTGGGGTCGTGCAGCGCCTTGCCGAGTGCGTCGATCTCGGCGCCCATCAGGATGCCGGCACAGGCCACCGGGGCGAAGCGGGCGATGCCGTGGGTGGTCGCTTCGGCGCGGTGGGCGGTGCCGAAGGCGTCATTGACGTAGAGGTCGCACAGCGCGGCCATTTTCTTCGCCAGTTCCTCGTTGTCCTTCTTCTCGCCCTTGTTGCAGCGGCAGTTCTCGAGCAGGACGACCTCGCCCGGTTTCACCTCGAAGCCGCCTTCGACCCAGTCGCCGACCAAGCGCACCGGACGCTGCAGCAGCTGGCCTAGGCGTACCGCAACCGGCGCCAGGGTGTCGTCGGGGCCGACCGTGCCCTCGGTGGGGCGGCCGAGGTGGGAGGTGACCATGACCGCGGCGCCATTCTCCAGACAGAACTGGATCGAGGGCAGCGACGCGCGGATGCGGGTGTCCTCGGTGATGTTGCCGGCATCGTCCTGCGGCACGTTGAGGTCGGCGCGGATGAAGACCTTCTTGCCGCGCACGTCGAGGTCGGTAAGTTTCTTGACTTGCATGATTCGCTCGTTCCCGGAAAAACGCCCTGCGTGGCAGGGCGTAGATGGTTGGCGGTTCTGGACCGGCTTGCCTGGCGCTTACTTGGCGTTATAGAAAGCGCGGGCAGCGTCGAGCATACGGCAGGAGTAGCCCCACTCGTTGTCGTACCAGGCCAGGACCTTGACCAGCACGGAGCCGTCTTCGCCCTTGATGACGCGCGTCTGGGTGGCGTCGAAGGTGGAGGACACGGTGGTGTGGTTGAAGTCGGACGACACCAACGGCTCGTTATTCACCGCGAGGATGCCCTTGAGCGGGCCGTTGGCCGCGGCGGTCATCAGCTCGTTGATCTCTTCCTTGGTGGTGGCGCGCTCGGCGGTGAAGGTGAGGTCGACCAGCGAGACGTTGATGGTGGGCACGCGCAGGGCAAAGCCGTCGACCTTGCCGACGAGCTGCGGCAGCACCAGGCCGACGGCCTTCGCGGCGCCGGTCTTGGTGGGGATGATGTTGGCAGCGGCGGCACGCGCGCGGCGCAGGTCCTTGTGGCGCACGTCCACCGTGACCTGGTCGTTGGTGTAGGCGTGGATGGTGGTCATCAGGCCCTGCTTGATGCCGACGCTATCGGCCAGGATCTTGGCGACCGGGGCCAGGCAGTTGGTGGTGCACGAGGCGTTGGAGACGACGGTCATGTCGCTGCGCAGCACTTCTTCGTTAACGCCCATGACGATGGTGGTGTCCACGTCGTCACCGCCCGGGGCGGAGATCAGCACGCGCTTCGCACCCTGGTCGAGCAGGGCCTGGGCCTTGGCCTTGGTGGTGTAGGCGCCGGTGCATTCAAGCAGCACGTCCACGCCGTGGCTACCCCAGTTCACGCCCTTGGGGTCCTTGGTGGAGTAGAAGGGGATCTTCTTGCCGTCGATGATGATGCAGTCCTCGCCCTCGGTCTCGACCGAGGTCGCGAAGCGGCCGTGGGTGGTATCGTACTTCAGCAGGTGGGCGTTGGTGGCCAGATCGCCGGAGGCGTTGATGGCGACCACTTCGAATTCGTTCTGCAGGCCCTGCTCGTAGATGGCGCGCAGCGTGCAGCGACCGATACGACCGAAACCGTTGATGGCGACCTTGATGCTCATCGATGCTTCTCCCTGGAATGAGGATAAAGATTGAAAACCGGGTGTGCGTCCTTGTTGCTGCCCCGCCGGCAGGCGCCGGGTCGAGCCCTGATGTGCAGCGGGAGCGGTCCGCTTCCGGAGCCGCTCCCGCGCCTGGGTCTTGTCAGAGCACCGCTTTCACTGCCTGCACCACCGCATCCGCGGTGATGCCGAAATACTTGAACAGCTCGCCGGCCGGCGCCGACTCGCCGAAGCGGTCGATGCCGATCACCCGGCCTTCAAGGCCCACGTACTTGTACCAGCCGTCGGTGCAGCCGGCCTCGACCGCGACGCGCGGCAGGCCGGCGGGCAGCACGCTGGCCTTGTAGGTGGCGTCCTGGCGGTCGAAGATGTTGGTCGAAGGCATGGACACCACGCGCACCGCCACGCCTTGTTCGGCCAGGGTCTTCTGCGCCGCCATGGCGAGTGCAACTTCCGATCCGGTGGCGAGGATCACCGCCTGCGGCGTGCCGCCGGCCGCGTCCGAAAGCACATAGCCGCCCTTGCGGATTGCAGCGACCTGTTCCGCCGTGCGGGTCTGGAAGGGCAGGTTCTGGCGTGAGAAGCACATCGAGGTGGGGCCATCCTTGCGCTCGATCGCGCTTGCCCAGGCCACGGCGGACTCGGTGGTGTCGCTGGGGCGCCATACGTCCATGTTGGGGATCAGGCGCAGGGTGGCGGTCTGTTCCACCGGTTGGTGGGTGGGGCCGTCTTCGCCGAGGCCGATCGAGTCGTGGGTGAACACGAAGATCTGGCGCACCTTCATCAGCGCGGCCATGCGCAGTGCGTTGCGCGCGTACTCGCTGAACATCAGGAAGGTGGCGGTGTAGGGGATCAGGCCGCCGTGCAGCGCGACGCCGTTGGCGATCGCCGCCATGCCGAACTCGCGCACGCCGTAATACACGTAGTTGCCGCCGCTGGTCTTGCTGACGCCCTTGGCGCCCGACCACAGCGTGAGGTTGGAGCCGGCGAGGTCGGCAGAGCCGCCGAGCAGCTCGGGCAGCTTGGGCGCGTAGGCTTCGATGCTGTTCTGGCTGGCCTTGCGGGTGGCGATGGTCTCTGCCTTGTCGGTGACCTTGGCGAGCACCGCGGCGACGTGGGCATCCCAGTCGGCAGGCAACTCGCCGGCCATGCGGCGCTCGAACTCGGCGGCGAGCTTGGGGTGGGCGGCACGGTAGGCGGCGAAAGTGGCGTTCCACTGGGCCTCGAGCGAGGCGCCCTTGGTGCGCGCGTCCCAGGCGGCGTAGACGTCGGCCGGGATCTCGAAGGGCGCGTGGGTCCAGCCGATGTGGGCGCGGGCAGCCTCGATTTCGGCCGCGCCGAGCGGGGCGCCGTGCACGTCGTGGCTATCCTGCTTGTTGGGGGCGCCGGCGCCGATGATGGTCTTGCAGCAGATCAGCGTCGGGCGCGAGGAGTCGGCCTTGGCCTGCTGGATGGCAGCCTCGATCGCCACCGGGTCGTGGCCCTGCACGTCGCGGATCACCTGCCAGCCGTAGGCCTCGAAGCGCTTGGGGGTGTCGTCGGTGAACCAGCCCTGCACATGGCCGTCGATGGAGATGTTGTTGTCGTCGTAGAAGGCGACGAGCTTGCCCAGGCCCCAGGTGCCGGCGAGGGAGCAGGCTTCGTGCGAAATGCCCTCCATCAGGCAACCGTCGCCGAGGAAGACATAGGTGTTGTGGTTGACGATCTCGTGGCCGGGGCGATTGAACTCGGCGGCGAGGATCTTCTCGGCGAGCGCCATGCCGACCGCGTTGGTGATGCCCTGGCCGAGCGGGCCGGTGGTGGTCTCGACGCCAGGCGCGTAGCCGTATTCGGGGTGGCCGGGCGTCTTGCTGTGCAGCTGGCGGAAGCGCTTGAGCTCCTCGATTGGCAGGTCGTAGCCGGTCAGGTGCAGCAGCGCGTAGATCAGCATGGAGCCGTGGCCGTTCGACAGTACGAAGCGGTCGCGGTCGGCCCACTTGGGGTTGGCCGGGTTATGGCGCAGGTGATGGCGCCACAGCACCTCGGCGATCTCCGCCATGCCCATCGGCGCGCCCGGGTGGCCGGAGTTGGCCTGTTGCACGGCGTCCATCGCCAAGGCGCGGATCGCACCGGTGATGGGGTTGAAGACCGGGGGCTGGACGTTGCGGGTCGGCTGCATGCTGTTCTCGGGCCGGAGGCCACCATCGGAAAAACCGGAATTATCCCTTAAAAGGCCCCGGGGATGCCAACGCTGTGCCGCACTATCAAGGCGGCCCAGAGTGGGAGGATCGCTGCAGGCTTTTGGATCAGGCGTACTGCCGGCGGCGCTCCATGAGCCTCCAGATGAGCGGGGTCAGGATCAACTGCATCGCCAGGTCGAGCTTGCCACCCGGAATGACGATGGTGTTGGCGCGGCTCATGAAGGCATCGTGGATCATGCGCAGCAGGTAGGGGAAATCGACGCCGCGTGGATCCTTGAAGCGGATCACCACCATGGACTCATCCTGGGTCGGCACGTCGCGCGCGATGAACGGGTTGGACGTATCGACCACCGGCACGCGCTGGAAGTTGATATGGGTGCGGGCGAACTGGGGCACGATGTAATGCACGTAGTCGTGCATGCGGCGCAGGATGGTGTCCTGCACGGCCTCGGGGGTGTAGCCGCGCAGCTTGGTGTCGCGGTGCAGTTTCTGGATCCACTCGAGGTTGATCGTCGGCACCACGCCGATGAGCAGGTCGACATGGCTGGCGATGTCCACTTCCTCGGTCTGCACCGCACCGTGCAGGCCCTCGTAGAACAGGCAGTCCGTCCCGACCGGAAGATCCTCCCATTCGGTGAAGGTGCCCATGGGCAGGTTCCAGCGCATCGACTGGGCTTCGTTGTGGATGTAGTAACGGCGGCGGCCGGTGGCGGCTTCGCCATAGGCGCGAAACAGGCGTTCGAGCTCGGAGAGCTGATTGGCTTCGGGGCCAAAGTGGCTGATGCCGCGCTGGCCGACCCGCTCCGCGTCCTCGA
This sequence comes from Thauera sp. WH-2, assembly GCF_048321015.1. Taxonomy (NCBI): domain Bacteria; kingdom Pseudomonadati; phylum Pseudomonadota; class Betaproteobacteria; order Rhodocyclales; family Zoogloeaceae; genus Thauera; species Thauera sp. WH-2. Next base: position 109,387 of record NZ_JBLWFG010000007.1, read on the forward strand.
TCAGCGTCTTCATCTCGTCGCGGGTGTAGCGGTGAAAGCTGTCGCCCTCGACGATGGCGGCATTGACATTCTCGCGGTGAAAGATCGCTTCGAAAGTGTGCTTGACCGTCGTCGTACCCGCGCCGGACGAACCGGTCACGGCGATGATCGGGTGCTTCAGGGACATGATGGGCTCCGTCGCAGGCGCAGGGTCGGATAAGCGGCGCGCGGGCGCCGCAGGCGGTTCGGTGTGGCGGGGTTCAGGAGTGCGCCTTGATCCAGTTCGACCAGTCGGTGAACAGGGCGGGCGAGGCGGCGGCGATCACGCCGCGCTTGATCGCGGGGCCGGACATCAGCGCGCCGCCGTCCAGTGCCTCGGCAATGCCGCCCGCCTCGGCCAGGATCAGGCGTCCGGCAGCGTAGTCCCACAGCATCTGCCCGCCATGCACATACACGTCGAGCCGGCCGGCGGCGACGAAGCACCATTCGAGCGCGCTCGAACCGAAGTTTCGCTGCGAGTAATAGGGCGGCCGCACCGCCAGTTCGTCGCCGAGGTGATGGCTGATGCGCTTGAAGTCCACCCCCGCCACGGCGTCGCACAGGCTGGTTGCGCCGGCGCGCAGGGGCAGTTCGGTGCCGTTGAGATAGGCCCCCGCGCCGCGCGCGGCATAGAAGGACTCGTCGGTGATCGGGTTGTAGACCACGCCGATCACCGGCTCGTGGTGGATCAGATAGGCGATCGATACCGCGAACAGGGGGATACCGTTGGCGAAGTTGGTGGTGCCGTCGATCGGGTCGATGCACCACATCCCGCGCGCACCCTCGTTCCACACGGTTGCCTGCTCGGCGGCGCTCATCTCCTCACCCAGCACGGCGCCCGGGAGGAACTGCGGCAGTGCCTCGGTGAAGCGACGCTGTGAGGCGAAGTCGGCTTCGGTGAAGAGCGAGCCGTCGGCCTTGCGATTGCGCGCCGACTTGAGATAACGGGGAAGGATCTCGTCGCGCGCGATGTCGCGAACCATGGATTCCAGGGCGCGTGCGCGCGCCAGGCGCTGGGCTGCTGTAGGCATCGGGGCCTCCTGGCCGCTCGGGCGGCCTGTGCTGAGGCCTATAATCTTACGATGATTTCACGCTTCCACTTTCCTGGTCGCCTGCCCGAGGCGGGTGAGTTCGAGTTGCCCGAGGCGCTCGCCCATCATGCGGCGAGGGTGCTGCGCCTGCGCGATGGCGAGGCCGTGGTGCTGTTCGACGGCCACGGCGGCGAGGTCGATGCGACGCTCGCGATCCACGGAAGGCGGGTTTCGGCGCGGCTCGGTGCGCGGCGAGATACCGAGCGCGAGTCGCCTCTGGAGGTGGTGCTGGTGCAGGCGCTCGCGTCCGGCGACAAGATGGACTGGGTGGTGCAGAAGGCGGTCGAGCTGGGCGTGAGCGCGGTTCAGCCGGTGCAGGCCGAGCGCTCGGTGCTCAGGCTTGCTGGCGAGCGTGCGGAGAAGCGCGCCGCCCATTGGCAGCAGGTTGCAGTGGCCGCATGCGAGCAATGCGGGCGCAACCGCGTGCCGGTGGTGCTGCCGGTGCTGGGCCTGCCGGCCTGGCTGGCAGGCCACCGCGGTGGGCTGAACTACGTGCTTGCGCCGGGCGGTGCGGCCGGCTTCGCCGACGAGCCGGCGCCTGCCGGATGCGTACGTCTGCTGGTTGGGCCGGAGGGGGGCTGGAGCGAAGCGGAACTGGCGGCCTTCGATGCGGCCGGCTGCCGGCGCGTGCGGCTGGGGCCGCGCATCCTGCGCACCGAAACGGCCGGCCTGGCGGCGATCGCTGCGATGCAGGCGCGCTGGGGCGACTTCTGAGCCGCCACTGCGGCACCACTGCAGCACTACGAAAAGGGAGAAGCTGATGTTCGAATCCGCCGAACTCGGCCACCACACCGACCCGGAAACCTTCGATGCCGCCGTCCCCGGGCTGCGTGCCGAGCTGCTCGATGCGCAGTTCGATCTGCTCGATCTCAAGCAGTTCGCGGTGGTCGTGCTCATCAACGGTGTCGACAAGGCCGGCAAGGGCGAGACGATCAATCTGCTCAACGAGTGGATGGATCCGCGTCACATCGAGACCTGGGCCTTTGATACGCCCACCGCAGAAGAGTCCGATCGCCCCTTCATGTGGCGCTTCTGGCGCGCGCTGCCGCCGCGTGGCAGGATCGGCGTGATGTTCAGCAACTGGTACACGCAGCCGATCCGCGACCGTGTGGAGAAGCGCAGTGGCAAGGCCGAACTGGATCAGCGCCTGGACGAGATCCGTCGCTTCGAGGCCATGCTCGCGCACGAGGGCGTGCTGCTGATCAAGTTCTGGTTCCACCTCTCCCGCTCGGCGCAGAAGAAGCGCCTGAAGGACCTGGAGAAAGACGAGCGCACGCGCTGGCGTGTGACCGAGCGCGACTGGAAATACTTCGAGCTCTATGATCGCTACCGCGAAGTGGCAGGTCACGCCCTGCGCACGACCAGCACCGGCGAGGCGCCGTGGCTGATCGTCGACGGTTCCGATCCGCGCTTTCGCACGCTGTTCGTCGCACGCACGCTGCTGGCCGCGCTGCGCAGGCGTCTTGATGCGGCCTCGCAGCACTGGATGCCGCGCCTGTCCGCTGCGCCGCTGCCGCCGTGCATCGATGGCCTGAACGTGGTCGACAGCCTCGAGCACCCGCGCATGAAGCGCAAGGAGTACGACGAGCTGCTCGAACCCCTGCAGGGGCGCCTGGCCTTGCTCACGCGCTCGGAGGTCTTTCGCCAGCGCAACCTGGTGCTGGTGTTCGAGGGCATGGATGCAGCGGGCAAGGGCGGTGCGATCCGTCGCGTGGTGGGGGCGCTCGATGCGCGCCAGTACCGCATCGTGCCGATTGGCGCGCCCACCGAGGAAGAGCGCGTCCAGCCATACCTGTGGCGTTTCTGGCGACATCTCCCGCCGCGCGGCAAGGTGGTGATCTTCGACCGCTCCTGGTATGGCCGGGTGCTGGTGGAGCGTGTGGAGGGGTTTTGCTCGGAGGCTGACTGGATGCGTGCCTACTCCGAGATCAACGACTTCGAGGAGCAGCTGGCCGATGCCGGAGCAATCGTGGTCAAGTTCTGGATGGCGATCACCAAGGATGAGCAGCTCGAGCGTTTCAAGGCGCGCGAGACCGAACCGCACAAGCGCTTCAAGATCACCGCCGAGGACTGGCGTAACCGCGAGAAGTGGGACGATTACCGTCGTGCCGTGTGCGATATGGTCGATCGTACCAGCACCGAGCGCGTGCCCTGGACGCTGGTCGAGGCAGACGACAAGCACCATGCCCGCATCAAGGTGCTGCGCACCCTGTGCGAGCGGCTCGAGGCGGAGCTCGGCTGATCGCCCGGCCGCGTTCGGGCTAGAATCCGCACATCCGATTCCGTATGTGCCGGCGAAGTCCCGCCGGCCGCTTTCCTCGTGGTGACCGTGTGAGCAAGTCCGCCAGTACAACGCCTTCGACGAACTCCGCGCCGGGCCTCGACATGCCGGCGTCCTCCGCGCCCGTGCCTGCGCCGGTGCCGGTGGTCGATGACGCCACCGCACAGTTCGTCGCCTGGGTGCGCGGGGCCGCGCCCTATATCCATGCTTTCCGCGGCCGCACCTTCGTCGTCGGCTTTGGCGGTGAGGTCGCGGCCGGCGCCCGGGCGCAGAGCCTCGCATACGACTGCAACCTGCTCGCCGCGCTCGGCATCCGCCTGGTACTGGTGCATGGCGCGCGTCCGCAGATCGATGTTGAGCTCGCGCGCAGGGGGCTCGAGCCCCGCTTCCACCACGGCCTGCGCGTCACCGATCCGGAGGCGCTGGAGTGCGTCAAGTCGGCCATGGCGGTGACCCGGCTCGAGGTCGAGGCGCTGCTTTCGCAAGGCCTGCCGAATACCCCGATGGCCGGCAGCTACATCCGTGTCACCGGCGGCAACTTCATCACCGCGCGCCCGGTGGGGGTGGTCGACGGCGTGGATTACCAATACACCGGCGCCGTGCGCAAGATCATCGCCGAGGAGATCAACGCCGACCTGGATCAGCAGAACGTCGTGCTGATCACGCCACTGGGCGTGTCGCCCGCGGGGGAGATCTTCAACCTTGCCATGGAGGAGGTGGCCGAGGCGGTGGCGATCGCGCTCAAGGCCGAAAAGCTTATTTACCTGTGCGATGCGCCGGGACTGCTCGATGCGCAGGGCGCGTTGATCGAGTCGGTGACGGCGGACGAGGCCGAGCGTGCATTCGAGGCGGGCGAAGGGCTCACGGAGGACATGCACCTGTTCCTGCCCTGCGCGATCCGTGCGGTGCGCAAGGGCGTGGCGCGTTGCCACCTGATCGACCACGATCTCGATGGCGGCCTGCTGCTCGAATTCTTCACCCACGCGGGCGTCGGTACGGTGGTGTCTCGAGACCCGCTGTTCCGCGTGCGCGAGGCGACCGTGGACGACGTTGCCGCGCTGGTGGCGCTGATCTCGCCGATGGAGGCCGATGGCACGCTGGTGCGGCGCGGGCGCGAACTGCTCGAGCAGGAGATCGACCGCTTCACTCTGGTCGAGCACGATGGCGTGCTTGTCGGCTGCGCGGCGCTGTATCCCTTCAGTGAGGAAAACGCGGCTGAGCTGGCCTGCCTTGCGGTCACGCCCGAGTACCGGCGCGCCGGCCTGGGCGACCAGTTGCTGAAGCGCATCGAGCGCCGCGCGCGCATGCAGCGCCTGGAGCGCCTGTTCGTGCTCACCACGCGTACTTCACACTGGTTCCGCGAGCGCGGCTTCAGCGAGATCGGCCCGGAGGCCCTGCCGCGCCAGAAGCGCGAGCTCTATAACTACCAGCGCCGCTCCAAGGTGTTCGTGAAGAGCCTTTGACCGGACGCGCTCCGCCGGATGTGCGAACGCCGGTGCGGCGGATCAAGCGGGCAGGGATGAGGTGGCCGGGATGAGGTGGCCGCGGTGAATGGGCTAGAATGCGGCCTTCACGCTTCTATGAACCCGCAAGCAGAAAGGATCGAAACATGGCACGCATGGTGAACTGCATCAAACTGGGGCGCGAGGCCGAAGGTCTGGAGCGGCCGCCGGTGCCCGGCGAACTTGGCAAGCGCATCTACGAGAGCGTTTCGCAGGAAGCCTGGCAGCAGTGGGTCAAGTACCAGACCATGCTGATCAACGAGAACCGGCTCAACCTGATGGATGCGCGTGCGCGCAAGTATCTGGCCGAGCAGATGGAAAAGCACTTCTTCGAAGGCGGTGCAGACCAGATTGCCGGCTACGTGCCCCCGCAGCCCTGAGCTTGCACGCAGCTCTGGTGCGCGCGGCGGACTTGGACAGACGAAAAGGGGGAGGGCCTCGCGGCGCCTCCCCCTTCGCTTTTTCGGCAGGTGAAGCGGGCGCTCAGGGCTTCTCGCCGAGCTGCGCCTGCGCCTTCTCGAAGCGGACATCCTCGCCGCGGGCGAGGTAGACCACGTGCTCGGCGATGTTCAGGGCGTGATCGCCGATGCGCTCGATCGACTTGGCGATGAAAAGCATTTCGAGGCTGTTCGTGATCGTGCGCGGATCTTCCATCATGTAGGTGATGAGCTGGCGCATGATGCTCTTGAAGCCGGCATCGACGTCGGCGTCCTTGCGCTTGATCGTGTCCACGCTGCTCGTGTTGGCGCGTGCGAGGGCGTCCAGCGCCAGTTGCAGCATCTCGAGCGCCATGGTGGCGCACTGCTCGAGTCCGACGCGCGGGGTGAAACTGCTCTCGGCGGTGTGCAGCCGCCGTGCCGCCTTGGCGATCTTTTTCGCCTCGTCGCCGATGCGCTCGAGATCCGACACGCTCTTGATGGCGGTCATGACCAGGCGCAGATCGCTTGCGGCGGGCTGGCGGCGGACAATGATGTGGTTGCACTCGTCGTCGAGACGGATCTGCTCGAGGTTGATCGCCTTGTCGCCGTCGATGACCTTCTCGAGCAGCACCAGGTCGCCGGTACGCAGGCCCAGGAGGGCATTCCGGGTCTGTTGTTCGACCATGCCGCCCATCTGCAGCACGCCGCGGCGGATTTCCTCGAGTTCGACGTCGAACTGCTTGTAGGTGTGTTCGGTCATTTCTGTAATCGGCCTGTTCGGGAAGCCAGCAGGCTAGCAGGGCATTGTTAAGCTTTTGTTGCGCGCAACGAGGCTGAAACCACGGTTGTGAATCCGGTGCTCAACGCTGCAGGCGTTCCACGCCCGCGGAGCCTGCCAGCACCAGCACGTCCGCGCCGCGCTCGGCGAAGAGGCCGTTGGTGACCACGCCCACGATCTGGTTGATGCGGGTTTCCGTCGCGACCGGATCCGTGATCGACAGGCCATGCACGTCCAGGATCAGGTTGCCGTTGTCGGTGACGAAGTCCGCGCGTACCTTGGGGTCGCCGCCCAGCTTGCGCAGCTCGCGCGCCACGTGGCTGCACGCCATCGGGATCACCTCGACCGGCAGCGGAAAGCGGCCGAGCACGTCGACCCGCTTGCTGGCGTCGCAGATGCACACGAAGCGCCCGGATACGGCCGCGACGATTTTCTCGCGCGTGAGCGCGCCACCTCCGCCCTTGATCATCGCGAAACCGCCATCGATCTCGTCGGCGCCGTCCACATAGACCGGCAGGTGTTCGATGCCGTTGAGATCGAACACCTCGATACCATGGGCGGCGAGGCGTTTCGAGCTCGCTTCGGAGCTGGACACCGCGCCACGGATGCGCTCGCGCATCCCGGCAAGGCCGTCGATGAAGTGATTCACCGTGGAGCCGGTACCCACGCCGACGATGCTACCCTCCACGATGTAGTCGAGTGCGGCGAGCGCGGCGGCTTTCTTGAGTTCGTCCTGGGTCATGATGTGCTGGTGTTGTGTGCGGCGCGTGGTCTGAAGGGTCAGACAAGACCGTGGAAGGGTTGAACGAGAACGGTATCTCCCGGCTGCACGTTCGTGCAGTCTTCAGGAAGGACCACGAAGCAGTCTGCTTCGGACATCGAGCGCAGGATCCCCGAGCCCTGCGCACCGGCGAGGGTTGCCGAGAGCCCGTCGCTGTCGCGGTTCAGGCAGGCACGGAGATACTCCACCCGCCCGGGCTGCTTACGCAACGCGAAGGCTGCATGTACCGGGAAACGCTCGGCGGGTGGGAGCGGATTCACCCCCATGAGCTTGAGCAGGGCATCCTGCACGAACTGGTAGAACGTCACCATCACCGCGACCGGATTGCCCGGCAGGCCGAACAGCACCGCGTTGCCGATGCGCCCGAAGGCCATGGGGCGCCCCGGCTTGATGGCCAGCTTCCAGAACGCGACCTCGCCCAGGCGGGTCATCATCTCGCGGATGAAATCTGCCTCGCCGACTGAGACGCCACCGCTCGTGATCACGACGTCCGCTGCCTGCGAGGCTTCGCGGAAGGCGGCCTCGAGCGCCTCGGGCCGGTCGGGTACGACGCCGAGATCGAGCAGGTCGCAACCGAGCCGCGAGAGCGTGCCATGGAGCGTGTAGCGGTTGCTGTCATAGACCTGACCGGGGCCGAGCGCCTGGCCGATGGAAGCGATCTCGTCTCCGGTCGACAGGATCGCGACGCGCAGACGTCGGTGCACGCAGACCTCCGCGATGCCGAGCGATGCGATCAGGCCGAGCTCCGCCGGGCCGCAGCGCTTGCCTGCGGCAACGGCCACGCCGCCCTCGGCGAGGTCTTCACCCGCGCGGCGCAGGTTCTGTCCGGGTTTCTGGCCGGCTGGAATGCAGACCTTGTCATGCTCGCGACGCGCCACTTCCTGCATGACGATCGTGTCCGCGCCTTGCGGGATGCTTGCGCCGGTCATGATGCGCACCGCCTGGCGGTGGCCTACGATGCCCGAAAAGGGCCGTCCGGCATAGGCGGTACCGACCACGTCGAGCAGGGTCTCCGCCCCCGCAGCGAGGTCGGTCGCGCGCACCGCGTAACCGTCCATGGCGGAATTGTCGTGTGCAGGGACGTTGTAGGGCGCGATCACGTCCTCGGCCAGCACGCGCCCGAGCGCGGCGCGCACGGTCACCCGCTCGCGCCCGCCGACCGGGGTCAGCGCTGCCAGGATGGTGCGCCGGGCGTCCTCGACGCTGAGGAAATTGCGGCTCGGGTAGCTGCCTGCGGGGGCTGAAGTCATGCTTCGGATTCCGGGTAGGGGGGGCTTGCTCCGCATCTCGGTGGGTCCCTGTTCGCGCGATTACAGCGCGCCGTAGGAGTGCAGGCCGGTGAGGAACATGTTGACGCCGACGAAGGCGAAGGTGGTCACGAACAGACCCACGACCGCCCACCAGGCCAGCACCGCGCCACGCAGGCCCTTGGTCAGGCGCATGTGTAGCCAGGTCGCGTAGTTCAGCCATACGATCAACGCCCAGGTTTCCTTCGGGTCCCACTGCCAGTAGGTGCCCCAGGCTTCGGCGGCCCAGAGCGCGCCCAGGATGGTGGCGATGGTGAAGAATGCGAAGCCGATCGCGATCGCCTTGTACATCACGTCCTCGAGCACGCGCAGTGCCGGCAGCCGGCTGGCGAGGAGGCCGCGCTCGGCGAGCAGGTAGGCCGTGCCGACCATCGCCGCGACCGCGAACGCGCCGTAACCGATGAAGTTGGTCGGCACGTGCACCTTCATCCAGTACGACTGCAATGCGGGGATCAGCGGCTGGATCTCGTGCGCCTCTCGGGTGAAGGTGTACCAGAGCAGGAACGCAACCGCGGCGGAGAGGACGATCATCACGAAGGCGCCCATGCGCCGCGTTGCATAGCGGCCCTCATAGTAGAGGTAGAGCAGGGCGGTCATCAGCGTGAAGAGGACGAACACTTCGTACAGGTTGCTGATCGGAATATGGCCGATCTCGGGTCCGAGCAGGTAGGACTCGTACCAGCGCACAAACAGACCCACGGTGCCCATGACTGCGGCGATCCAGGTCAGCGTGGAGCCAGTGCGCTCACCGAAGTCCGAGCGCGCGAGCAGACCGATCCAGTAGGCACCCGTGGCGATGAAGATGAGCGCGCTCATCCACATGATCGCGGTCTGGCTGGAGATCAGGTACTTGAGGAAGAAGGTCTGCTCGGCGCGCGCCAGATCGCCCTGATAGAGCGCAATGCTCGCCAGCGACAGCACCGCCACGGCGGCGAGGAAGCTGCGGAAGGGCTTCCAGTACCAGCCGATCGCGGCCAGCACCGGTACATGCAGGATCAGCACGATGTCGTCGTAGACGTCCATCGCGTGCTGGTAATGGACCAGTGCGATGACCGCTCCGGCCACCAGCGCCAGTGCGTATAGCCAGTCGAAGAGATCAAGTTGGCGCAGCCAGTGTTTTGGCGCGCGCTGCGCTGGTGGCACAGAAGCGGCAGCGGCGGGGTGAGAGGGGGCTGCGGGGGAGGGACGTGCGATATCCATCATGCACCTTTGACCGATTCGGGAACGGGGGCGGGCGGAGCCGCGCGCAGGGCGGCAGCGAGGCCTTCCACGTGGCGCTGGAAGGTTTCGTCGACGTCCAGTGCCTTGCGATTGGAGGACATGGCGACGAGGATTTCGTTCGCCTTCACCAGTACGAAGAAGCGGCGTTCGCGGATGTAGAGCATGGCGAACACGCCCAGCACGAGTAGCAGCGAACCAATATAGACCAGCGGCTGACCGGGGGAGCGCGTTGCCTGCAGCACGGTCGCGAGCCGCTCCTCGAAGCTGTCCAGCTGGAGGTAGGCCGGCGAGCCGTAGAACAGGCTGTCCGAGATCGCAGCGATGCTGTCGTTGACGTAAGTGGCGCGCGCGGGGCTCACTTCCGCGGCGTCCAGGCCAGCGTCCGCGCGGACCTGCATCCAGGCCTCCCACGCTGCGCCCTGCAGTACGCGCACCAGCACATCGGCGGCCTGGCCACGCTCGGCCTCGGGGACGGTGCGTTCGATGAAGGCGCCCAGGGTCTCGTAGCCGCGCTCGGCGAAAAGCTCCAGCGTCTGGACCGCGCTTTGCGCGAGCGGCGCGCGCATGGCTTCGGCGTTCTGTCCGCCGGCAAAGGTGCGGGCGGCGAAGCGCTGCGCCAGCTGCGCGCGCTGGGTCGGGTCGAGCAGCAGGTTGCGTACCGCGAACCAGGTGTCGACGCTGCCGGCCTCGTCGAGCGGGATGCGCATGTAACGGAAGCTGTCGGCCTGGCTGTCGCGCAGGCCGGTATACAGGAACCAGCGCCCGTCCTGCTCGATCGGCAGCATGTAGTTGTGGAACTCCCGCGCCTGCCCGGCTTCGTCGCGCAGCCGGTAGGTGAAACTCGGGCCGACGTTACGCATGTCGCGCGGGCTGACGGTCCGGGCCCCACTACCGAGGTGCTGCTCGAGCCTGGCCAAGCCCTTGGCCGACTGCACGTCCGCACCTTCACCGGTCGCGAGATCCTCGACGTTGAAGGCCTTGAAGTCGATGAATTCCAGGGTGTAGCGGAACGCTTCGTCGTGGAACGGGAGGTTCTCGCCGACCGCGCCCTCGAGTTCCGTCAGCACGCCGGCACGCCCCGGCAGCAGGCTCCTGGCCACGAGCCGGAGCCGGGAGCCGCCGTCCTCGAAGCTCGACTGATAGAGGGTAATGCCCTGCAGTGTGAGCGGCTTGTTCACCTCGATCGTGTGTGCGGTGGATTCGCCGCTCATGCGGTTGGCCACAACGATGTCGCTGGCGAAGCGCTTTGGCATGCCATTCTCGTAATGGTCGATGTGGAAGCGCTCGAGTGTGATGTTGAAGGGCAGTTCCTGCAGCAGGATCCCGTCGCCGGCGCGCAGCACGGCGAAGGTGGTGGTGCGCCCCTCGGGGATGTAGACGTCGCCTCGGAAGCTGGGGTTGTCGAGGTCGAGGCGTGCCGATTCGGGGATGTCCGCGATCAGCTGGTTGGCTGCGGTGGGCTGCTTGTCGCCCAGCCAGGTCGTAACGCGCAGGGGGAGGTCGCCGTCGAGCAGGCCGCCGACGCAGATCAGTACGATCGCGCCATGGGCGAAGAAGTAGCCGACGCGGCCGATGCTGCCTTGCTTCGCGGCGATCAGCGCACCGTCGCTGCGCGCGTTGCTGCGGCTGTTGAAGCGGTGCTGGCGCAGGTATTCCTCGATACGTGTCTGCGCCTCGGGCAAGTCCAGCGTTGCACTCAGGCTGGCGCGGTGGGCGAACTGGCGCAACGAGGCTTCGCGCGCATGTTCGCGGAAGCTGCGTATCTCGCGCAGCATGGGCGCGGTCTGGCGCACGATGCACAGCGAGGTCGACAGCACCAGGAAGGCCAGGATGACGATGAACCAGCCGGCGTTATAGACCGAATACAGGCCGAGCTTTTCGAAGACGGGAAACCAGAACGGACCGAACTGGTTGAGATAGGCGTTCAGTGGGTCGTTCTGTTTGACGACCGTGCCGATCACCGAGGCGATCGACAGGATCGTCAGCAGGGCGATGGCGAATCGCATCGAGCTCAGGAGCTCGAAGAGGGCGCGCGCGGTGCCGCGTTGCATCCGGACCTCGGTGAGAAGGGTCGGGTGAGCGGCGGCTGGGGCGACGCGCGAACGCGGCGTTCGAGGCGGGCTGCCGCCTCACCGGACCGGCAGGGCGGGGCGGCGGGTGCCGCCCCCGGGTGTTGCGGGTGCGCTGAAGTTCAGCGCAGGCCGGCAGCGTAGTCGGAGACGGCCTTGATCTCGGGATCGGTCATCTTGATCGCGATTGCACGCATCATGTTGTTCGGGTCGTTTGCGCGCACGTTGTCGCGGAAGGCCTTCATCTGCGCATCGAGATACTCGGCGAACTGACCCGACAGGCGCGGATACTGCGCCGGCATGCCGGAACCGGCGGGGCCGTGACAGGCGGCACAGGCGGGGACGCCCTTCTCGGGGATGCCGGCGCGCCAGATGTGCTGCCCGAGTTCGATCGTCTCGAGGTTCTGCGCCGCTTCCGGCTGAAGTTCGAAGCCGGCGAAGTACTGGGCGAGGCCGCGCATGTCAGCTTCTTCCAGGCCGGCCACCATCGCGCCCATGATCGCGTTCTCACGCACCGGCGGGTTGCCGTTCCAGCTCTTGAATTCGCGCAACTGCTTGAAGAGGTAGTCTTCGTGCTGGCCGGCGATCTTCGGGTTTGCCGGAAGTGCGCTGTTGCCATCGATGTTGTGGCAGGCAGCACAGACGGTCTCGGCGGTCTGTTTTGCCTTGGCGAGGTCCGGAGCCTGGTCCTGGGCCTGAAGGCTGCCGGCAAGCAGCAGCAGCGACGAGAGCAGCAGGGAACGCTTGATCATGATGTCCTCGGAAAGCCGTGAGTGAATGTTTCAAACGCGGTATTCTAATACAGGAAAGCCTGATTGCGCGATGCGATGGAGGCTTTCTTCCATAGCCAACCGCCTTTTCGCCCCTTCCTAGATGCCTTTGTTCCGCAACGCACAATTCGAGATATCGATCGCCAAGCCCTCCGGCTTGCCGCCACCGTCCGGCCCGGAAATCGCCTTCGCGGGGCGCTCGAACGCCGGCAAGTCGAGCGCGATCAACACGCTCGCTGGTCATGTGCGACTTGCCTTCGTCTCCAAGACGCCGGGGCGCACCCAGCTTCTCAACTTCTTCCGGCTCAACAGCGGCGCGCTGCTTGTTGACCTGCCCGGCTACGGCTACGCGGCGGTGCCCGAGAAGGTTCGCCGCGAGTGGGCAGGCCTGATCGAAACCTACCTGAAGAAGCGTGAGAGCCTGATCGGATTGGTGCTGATCATGGATTCGCGCCATCCGCTCACCCCGCTCGACCGACAGATGATCGATTGGTTCGCGGTGTCCCGGCGTCCCATTCATGTCCTGCTCACCAAAAGTGACAAGCTCTCGCGCGGAGCGGCTGCGGCGGTCCTGCAGGAGGTACGCCGCGCGCTCGCGCCGCTGGGCCCGCAGGTTACGGTGCAGCTGTTTTCCAGCCTGAAGAAGAGCGGCGTGGAGGAGGCCGAGAAAGTGATCGGCGGGTGGCTCCTGGGCGACCTGCAGCCAGCGCCCGACGACTCCGGGGGTGAGGCCGATGCGGGTGACGCCTGCGTGCCGGCCGAGGGCCTGGAACAAACAAAAGCCCCCGACCAGGGGACATAGTCGGGGGCCAAAAATGCCTCACCGGGCGTGAGGCACCCGCTCAGGGAGGTGAAGCGGGAGATGGCCGGCGCGCGGCGCCGGACACCATCTGCTTGCTAAGATGGAGACTCTTGCGCGAAGTTCCGTGTTTTTTGCATTCGCGGTCTTCGCACCCGGTTCCCGGGCGCCCTTGCGTCGCCACACGGCGGGGCTGCGGTCGGACCGGACCCGACCCATGATTTGAGAGAGAACACGATGCGACCCACTGGAGCGTTTCCCTCCACCCGCATGCGCCGCATGCGCCGCGACGAGTTTTCGCGCCGTCTGATGCGTGAGAACGTGCTTACGAGCAATGACCTGATCTACCCGGTGTTCGTGCTCGATGGCAGCGCACGCACCGAGGGTGTGCCTTCCATGCCGGGCGTCGAGCGCGTTTCGATCGACAATCTCCTGCGTGTGGCCGACCAGGCGCTGGCGCTCGGCGTGCCGGCGCTGGCGCTGTTCCCGGTGATCGACGCTGCCGGCAAGACCGACGGTGCCGAGGAGGCCTGGAACCCCGAGGGCCTGGTGCCGCGGACCGTGCAGGCGCTCAAGGCGCGCTTCCCTGAGCTTGGCGTGATCACCGATGTCGCACTCGATCCCTATACCAGCCATGGACAGGACGGCCTCATCGATCCGGCCGATCCGCGTGGCTACGTGATGAACGACGAGACGCTCGAGGCGCTCGCCAAGCAGGCGTTGTGCCACGCGCAGGCTGGCGCCGACGTGGTTGCCCCCTCGGACATGATGGATGGCCGCATCGGCCGCATCCGTGCCGAACTCGACGCGGGCGGGCATATTCATACACGCATCCTGGCCTACTCCGCCAAGTACGCTTCCAGTTTCTACGGCCCCTTCCGCGATGCCGTCGGTTCGGCCGGGAACCTGGGCAAGGGCAACAAGTACACCTATCAGATGGACCCGGCCAACAGCGACGAGGCGATCCGCGAAGTCGCGCTCGACATCGCCGAGGGCGCGGACATGTTCATGGTCAAGCCGGGCATGCCCTATCTGGACATCGTGCGGCGAGTGAAGCGCGAGCTAGAGGTGCCGACCTACGTCTATCAGGTGAGCGGCGAATACGCCATGCTCAAGGCGGCTGCAGCCAATGGCTGGCTTGACGAGCGTGCCTGCGCGATGGAAGCGCTGCTCTCGTTCAAGCGTGCCGGCGCCGATGGCATCCTGACCTACTACGCGCTCGATGCCGCACGCTGGCTCAAGGATGGCGACTGAGGTCGGCTCGCCGGGCCACGACCTCAGTCGCGGCACCGCCAGCACGCGCGCCCTGACCGTCGCCGACCTGGATGCGGTGCTCGCCGTGCAGCGGGCTGCGTATGGCGACGCCTATCAGGAGTCGGCTTCCGTGTTGGCGCGCAAGCTTGCCCTTGCGCCCGGGGCATGCTGGATTGCCGAACTGGACGGGCGTGGCGTCGGCTATGTGTTGGCGCACCCGTGGGCGGGCATGGAGCCCCCGGCACTGCATGCCGAACTCCCGTGCTTGCCCGAGGGGGAGCGGCTCGCCTTCTTGCATGATCTGGCGGTGTCTCCTGAGGCCCGTGGCGCGGGCGTGGCAGCCGTCCTGCTCGATCGTGTGCGCGACTGGTGTACGCGTTCGGGCCTGCGGCGCATGGTGCTGGTCGCGCTGGAAGACGCTGTCGCGTTCTGGCTGCGGCACGATTTCGTGCTGATCGACCAGCCGGTGCCACCTAGCTACGGCGATGGCGCCCGCCTGATGGCGGCCCGTCAGTCGAGCAGCCGCCCGAGCTGACGCTGCAGCGAGAGGATGTTCGGAATGCGCAGGTCGACGTAGGACGGCGTGCGCAGTCCTCCACCCACCAGTACGGTGCGCATGCCCAGGCGCTTGGCGGTGCGCAGGTTGACCACGGAATCCTCCAGCATGATGCACTGTGTTCCACGCAGGCGCTGGCGGTGCAGCAGGGTCCGGTAGGCGCGGATGCCGGGCTTGGGTTGGTAGCCCAGGTCCTCGATGCCGATCACGTCCTCGAACAGGCGGTGAATGCCCATGATGCGCAACACGGCCTCGGCATAGTGGCGCGGCGCGTTCGAGAACACGATCTTGCGCCCGGGCAGGTGGCGGAGCATGCCGCGCAGCGCACGCTCGAACACCATCATCTCGTGCAGGCGGTCGAAGCGGTGCGTCTCGACCAGGAAGTGATCGGGGTCGGTGCCATGGTGCCGCATCAGCCCGAGCATGGTGGCGCCGTAGCGGTGCCAGTACTGGTTGCGCAGCGCGTTGGCATCGTCGGGCGCCAGACCCAGGTGCTGCTCCAGGTAGCGCGTCATGCTGCGGTTGATGTGCGGGAAAATGTGCGGGCTGGCGTTGTGCAGCGTGTTGTCGAGGTCGAACAGCCAGACGGGTTG
This sequence comes from Thauera sp. WH-2, assembly GCF_048321015.1. Taxonomy (NCBI): domain Bacteria; kingdom Pseudomonadati; phylum Pseudomonadota; class Betaproteobacteria; order Rhodocyclales; family Zoogloeaceae; genus Thauera; species Thauera sp. WH-2. The sequence continues at coordinate 124,826 of NZ_JBLWFG010000007.1, forward strand.
GGTGGGCATCTTCGTCCTTGGTGCAGGGGCGGTAATGTCAGCGAGCCGTGCGGCGGGGTTCGAAGCGCACGACGCTGCGCCCGTCCTCGGTCGTCCTCGGGGGGGCCTTCCAGGCGTGGCCCTGGATGATCTCGAAGGTGGCAGGCAGGCGGCCGTCGCGGCGCAGGCGTTCGTAGCTGGCGCGTGCCTCGGCCCATTCCCTGCGCCCGGACAGGCCGCGTGGGCGTCCATCGGCCGCGTTGGCGCCTCCGCTGGCGCGTAGATCGGCCATCAGGCCGTCGAGGTCGGCGTAGGTCAGGGTCAGGATCTCCATGTCCATCACCGGGTCGGAAAAACCGGCCTCGATCAGCGTGTCGCCCAGGTCATGCATGTCGATGAAGCGGTGCACGCGATCGCCCCTTCGTGCGGGCAGCGCTGCCCGCAGCTCGCGTAGCGTGTCCGGGCCGAAGGTGGTGAACATGAACAGGCCGCCCACCTCCAGCGTGCGATGCACTTCGCGGAATACGGGAGAAGGATCGTCGAGCGCGGGAAGCATGAGGTTGGACCACACCAGACCGAGGCTGGCGCGGGCAATCGGGAGCTTGCGGGCGTCCGCAAGCAGGTGCGGTAGGGCTGGAGGGGGGGCGAGCAGGCGTCGCAGCAGTCCGCTGCGTCCGGCCGTCGGTCGCACACGGGCGCCCGCGCGATCGAGCATGGCGGGTGCGAAGTCGGCTGCGAGCAGCAGCGCGTCGGGGAAGCGCTCCGCAAGGCGCGGCAGGTCTGCGCCGGTGCCGCAGCCCAGGTCCAGGACGCGGCGAGGCTCGACGCGGATGTAGTCCAGGCGCTCGTCCATGCGCCGTGCCACTTCGCGCATCAGGGGGCCGGAGTCGTCGCTGCTGGCGGCGGCGCGCTCGAAACGGCGCCGCAGCAGGTGATGGTCCAGCGCGAACGCGCTGCTCGAGTCGGCGCTGGAGGTCGGCATGGGCTGGTCGCTCAAATCGCGCGCAGGCCCAGTCGTTCGAACAGGCGGTCGTCGCGGTCGGCGTCGGGGTTGTCGGTGGTGAGCAGGCGCTCGCCGTAAAACATGGAGTTTGCACCGGCCATGAAGCACAGTGCCTGAAGTTCGTCGCTCATCTCCTGCCGGCCGGCCGAAAGACGGACGAAGCTTGCCGGCATCGTGATGCGGGCAGCGGCGATGGTGCGGACGAACTCGAAGGGGTCGAGGGCTTCGGCCTCGGCGAGGGGGGTTCCCGGAATCGCCACCAGGTTGTTGATGGGCACGGACTCCGGGGGCTTGGGCAGGTTGGCGAGCTGGGCGATCAGTGCGGCTCGCTGGAGCCGCGATTCGCCCATGCCGATGATGCCGCCGCTGCAAACATTGATACCGGCCGAACGTACGCGCTCGAGCGTGTCCAGGCGGTCCTGCATGGTGTGCGTGGTGATCACGCGGCCATAGAACTCGGGCGCGGTGTCGATGTTGTGGTTGTAGTAGTCGAGCCCGGCCTGGGCGAGCTGCTCGGCCTGGCCATCCCTCAGCATGCCCAGGGTCACGCAGGTCTGCAGGCCGAGTGCCTTGACTTCGCGCACCATCTCCACCACCGGCTCCAGATCCCGGTCCTTCGGGCCACGCCAGGCTGCACCCATGCAGAAGCGCGTTGCGCCGCGGGCCTTCGCCGCGCGTGCCTTGTCGAGCACCTCGTCGATCGGCATCAGCTGCTCGGACTCGAGGCCCGTGTGGTGGCGCTTGGACTGGGAGCAGTAACCGCAGTCTTCCGAACAGCCGCCGGTCTTGATCGAGAGCAGGGTCGAGCGCTGGATCGCGCTGGCGTCGAAATGCGCACGGTGGACCTGCTGGGCGCGGAACACCAGATCGAAGAAGGGCAGGTCGAAGAGCGCCTCGACCTCGGCGACGGCCCAGCGTTTGCGTTCGGCCGGCTCGGCCCGGCGGGGTTCATCGATGCGCTGGAGGATGGCGGAATGCGTTGTCATTTCTGGCCCGTCAGGCTGTAATTATGGAGGCCCGCATGTTCTTCCAAGGACGGAAACCTTGTCAAATTCAACGCACGCGCTGCGCGCGCTCTGGCTGCAGGTCGTCGATCTGCTCGCGCCTCAGGACTGCTTCCTGTGCGGGGTGCGCACCGAGGGCATGGCCCTGTGCGCCGCGTGCAATGCGGGTCTGCCGCGCCGGCCTGATTCAGCTTGTCCGTGCTGCGGCCTACCCGGACTGAACGGGGGGGTGTGTGGTGCCTGCGCCCGCGAGACGCCTGCCTTCGATGCAACGTTGGCGGTGTTCGAGTTCGCCTTTCCGGTGGATGTCATGGTGCATGCGCTGAAGTACCAGCGTCGCCTGGCGCTGGCCGAGTTTTTCGGGCAGGCGCTGCTTGAGCGTGGTGCGGGCTTTGTCGAGGGCGCGGACCTGCTCGTTCCGATGCCGCTGCATCCGCGCCGACTGGCCGAGCGCGGCTTCAATCAGGCGGTTGAGATCGCCCGGCCGGTGGTGCGTGCGTGTGGTTTGCCGCTCGGACTGGCCGTGGTGAACAAACTGCGCGACCTCCCGCCGCAGGCGGGGCTCGATCGCGAGGCTCGACTGCGCAGTCCGCGCGGCGCTTTCGGGGGCAGCACGTCCCTGGCGGGGCAGCGCGTGATCGTGGTCGATGACGTGATGACCACCGGCGCCACGCTGGATGAGCTGGCGCGCTGTCTCAAGCGCCAAGGGGCGAGCTGGGTGGGCAACCTGGTTGTCGCCCGCACGCTGACGCCCGCCTGAAAGGCGCATCCTGCGCCTCGCCTGTGCCGGTCTTTTCTGGTCGGGGCACGATGCGCTCGATGCTGCGGGGCGTTAGACTCCCGTCCAGCATTCCGCGCCCAGCGTCTGTTACGAAGCCGGGTGCGTATCCATGATCATGTGTCCCGCAGATGTTCGAAATCGTCCTCTATCAGCCCGAAATTCCGCCCAATACCGGCAACATCATTCGCCTCGCGGCCAATACGGGTTCGCGTCTGCATCTGGTGGCGCCCCTCGGCTTCGATCTTTCCGATCGGCATCTGGCGCGCGCGGGGCTGGACTATCACGATCTCACCTGTGTCACGGTGCACGAGGACTGGGATGCCTGTCTGGCGGCGCTTGCGGGCAGGCGCATGTTTGCGCTCAGCACCCGGGGAAGCGAGCGCCATGACCGGGTGGCTTACCAGCCCGGAGACGCGCTGGTCTTCGGACCCGAGAGCCGCGGCCTGCCCCAGACCGTGCTGGATGGATTTCCGGCCGGACGGCGGATCCGTATCCCGATGCGGCCGACGAACCGCAGCATCAACCTGTCGAATGCAGTGGCGGTCGTGGTGTACGAAGGCTGGCGTCAGCGTGGTTTTGAGGGTGCGGCCGGGGCGGATGAGGCTGCTCCTGGCGCAGCAGCCGTGGCCGCGCCGTAGCGCCTCGCTCACTCCTCGCGGGGGTCGCGTGCGAGCAGGCGCTCGACTGCGCTGCGCGCATTCATGCCGTGGTGGAGCAAAGCGTCGATGGCCTCGCAGATCGGCATCTCCACGCCGTGCCGGTGCGCAAGCTGTACCACCTCGCGCGCGGTGGAGACCCCTTCGGCGACGTGGCCGAGCTCACGCAGGATGTCGCCCAGACTTTTCCCCTCCGCCAACGCCAGGCCAACGCGCCGGTTGCGCGAAAGATCGCCGGTGCAGGTCAGGATCAGGTCGCCCATGCCGGCGAGCCCCATCAGGGTCTCGGAGCGAGCACCCAGCGCGCGCGCCAGACGGGTGATCTCTGCCAGGCCGCGCGTGATCAGCGCTGCACGTGCGTTGAGCCCGAAGCCCATGCCGTCCGAAACGCCGGCGGCGATCGCCATCACGTTCTTGACCGCACCGCCGACCTCGCAGCCGACAAGGTCGGTGTTGGCGTAGATGCGCAGGCGCGGCTGGTGCAGCACGCCGACCCAGTGGCGCGCGAATTCGCCGTCACGTGCGGCGAGCGCGACCGCTGCCGGCAGGCTGCGTGCAACCTCCGCTGCAAAGCTCGGCCCGGTGAGGGCTCCGCAGGGTGCAGTAGCGCCGAGTTCCTCTTCAACGATCTCGTGCGGCAGACGGCCGCTGCCCGCTTCGAAGCCCTTGCACGCCCACAGCAGGGGGGTTTCGGGCGTCAGCGCGCGCAGCGTGTGTACCGTGCTCCGCAAGCCGGCCAGGGGGGTGGCCACCAGGTGCAGTTCGGCGTGGCGGGCAGCGTGTTCGAAGTCGGGGTCGATGGCGAGCGCGTCATTCAGGCGCACGCCGGGGAGGTAGCGAAGGTTCTCGCGGTTCTCCGCGATGCTGGCCAGTTGGGCGCGGTCGCGCGCCCACAGTCGAACATCGTGCGAGGCGCTGAATGCCTGGGCGAGCGCTGTGCCCCAGGCGCCCGCACCGAACACCGTGATCCGGCAGCGGCTCACAGGCCCCAGACCTCATTTGCGCGCACGTAGCCCTCCAGGCCTTCGGCATGGCGCACCCGCGCCCAGCCCAGTTGGGGCGGTTCGACGAGTTGCAGCACGACGTTGCGTGTCGCCTCGAAGGCCGCCTGAGCGTCGGTTTGCGGCTGGCGCCGGATGGTCGCGCGTTCGGCGGTGACGATGACCGTGCGCTGCTCGCTGAGCGCGTGGCTCTCGACCCAGTTCAGTGCGCCTTCGGGTTCGCGCACCCGTAGCCAGGCGCCTTGGGTGACGACCACCTCGACCGGGGTGCCGGGGAGCAGGCGAAAGAGCGCGCGGGCCTGGGGGGAAGGCGCGTCGTGCATGACCAGCGAGGCGCCGGCGGATTTGTACTGGATTCCGGGCCCGGTTGCCTGCGCACCCGCGAGGCTGGAGGCCGAGCAAAGTGCGAGGAGGGTGGCGAGGCGCAGCCCCGGACGGCGCTTTGCAGTGCTGCTGGGCGTGCGCTTCATGGGGGATTCCTTACTGGATCGGCACTTCACCGTCGGCGCGCGCGGCGGCTTGCTGGCGCTGCGACTGGTAGAGCGTCTCGAAGTTGACCGGCGCGAGCAGGACTGGCTGGAAGCCTGCGCGGGTGACTGCATCGGACACAGCCTCGCGAGCGTAGGGGAAGAGAATGTTGGGGCAGCCGATCATCATCACCGGTTCGAGGTCGTCCTGCGGAACGTTGCGGATCTGGAAGATGCCTGCCTGTGCAACCTCGATCAGGAACAGGGTGCGGTCCTCGCTGATCTTGGCGTCGACGGTCACTGTGAGAGTGATCTCGTACACGCCATCCTCGATGGCGCGTCCGGCGGTGCTCAGCTGCACATTGATCTGCGGGTTTTCGCGCTCGAGGAAGATCTGCGGTGCGCCCGGTACCTCGACGGAGAGGTCCTTGACGTAGAGTTTTTCGATCGAGAAGACGGGCTGGGTGTTCTGTTCAGACATTGGGATGGATCCGGGTTGGAGTGGATTGGTGATGGGTGCGCCGGCCGGGGACACGCCGGCAGAATGTTCAGGCGGTCAAGCGGATTCGCCCTGCAGAAGCGGGTCGAGGCGGCCGGCTTCTTCGAGCGCGAAGAGGTCGTCGCAGCCGCCGACATGGTAGTCGCCAATGAAGATCTGTGGAACCGTGCGCCGACCGCTGAGCTTCATCATTTCCTCGCGGCGGACGGGGTCGAGGTCGACGCGGATCTTCTCGAGCCCGGCCACGCCCTTGTGCATCAGCAGCTGTTCGGCGCGGATGCAGAAAGGGCAGGTCGCGGTGGCGTACATGCGGACGTGGGGCTGCATGCTCATTTCCGCTTGCGGCTCACCGGATGGCCGGCCTTCTGCCATTCCATCATGCCGCCACGCAGGTTGTAGATGCGGGTGAAGCCGGTCTTGCGGAGCTGGGCGGCGCAGCTGTTGGAGCGGCCGCCGGTGGCGCAGCACAGGATCACCGGGTGATCCTTCAGCTTTTCCAGCTCCTTGCCACGGCGCTCGAACTCGCCCGAGGGGATGTGGCGCGCGTTCGGGATGTGGCCCTGGGCGTATTCGCCCTGCTCGCGCACGTCGATGACGATCGCATCTTCGCGGTTCACGAGCAGTGTTGCCTGGACCGGGGAGACCTGGCTTTCGTCGCCGCGGCTGCGGATCAGCTCGACCATCAACCAGGCCCCGGAGACGGCTGCAAGGGCCGCCCAATGCCAATTTTGTTGCAGGAATTCCACTTGAAAGGGGCTCCGTCAGGGTGGGAAGGAATGCGTGAATGAGCGCGTGCTCAGCTTTCGGATGCGTCCACGCCGCAGAAGACCTCGCGCATCAGCACGATGAGCTGGAGCGTGCGCTGATCGCCGACGCGGTAGAAGACGCGATTGGCGTCCTTGCGCGTCTGCAGCACGCCTTTGTCACGCAGGATCGCGAGGTGCTGCGAGACATTGCTTTGCGAGGTGCCGACGGCATCGACGATTTCCTGCACGCACTCCTCTCCGTCGCCGAGTACGCAGAGGATCTTGAGGCGCAGGGGGTGGGCGATGGCCTTGAGCGCGCGGGCCGCTGTTTCGATGTGCTCATGGCGGTCGATGAGCGTGAGGATGTCATTCTGGTTCACGATAGGGGCGGCGCGGGCAAAACGTTAGTATAAAATATTGCGTTGCGCCCATGCAGAACATCCTGCAAGCAAGGGTTTACCACCAGTTTCGTGCCTGCCTCCACTCCTCCCATTTCTCCATCGCGTCCGGGACGCAGCATGCCGCGCCCACGTTTTTGTGGATTGTTCGTCTGCGCCTGGTTTGTTGGCGCCTTGTGGTGCGTCTCGCCCGCGCAGGCGCAGCCTCAGCCTCCTTCCGGCCAGATCGACGAGCACCGTTCGGATCTGGCTGATCTGAAGCAGCGCATCCGCGACCTGCAGCAGGAGATGGCCCGTACGGAGGCAAGCCGTTCCGAAGCGGCGAAGGCGCTTGCCGAGGCCGAGCGCGCCGTGTCGCGTGCAGCCAGGGAGCTCGCGCAGCTTGAGGCGGAGCGTAAGGATGCAGAGAAGAAGCTGGGCGTGCTGGAGGCTGAGCAGCGCGAAACCGCGGGGCGCATCGACAGCCGGCGCAGTGAGCTTGGCGAATGGCTGCGCCGCCAGTACGTGCATGGCGCGGCCGACGGCGTGGCGCCCCTCCTGTCCGCCCGCGACCCGAACCAGCTTGCGCGTGATGCACACTATCTCGAGCACCTCGGGCGGGCGCGGGTCGCGCTGATCGATGGTTTGCGCGCCGACATGCGGGAGACGCAGCGCCGTTCTGAGGAAATCCAGCAGCGCCGCGACCGACTTGCGATCCTCGAGGACGAGCAGCGTGCGCGCAGGAAGTCCCTCGAACACGAGCAGCAGCAGCGCAAGCAGGTGCTGGCGAGGGTTGCGGGCGAGCTCCAGGCGCAGAAGAAGGCGGTCGGCAGCCTGCAGCAGGACGAGAAGCGTCTCGGGCAGGTAATTGACACGCTGGTGAAGCGCGCCCGTGCCCAGGCGGAGCGTGAGGCCGCCCGGCTGCTCGCCGCGCAGCGCGAGGCCGAGCGCAAGGCGGCGGAGCAGCCCGCTGCCTCGGCCGCGGGCCATGCGCGGCCGAGCCTCCCGCGCAGGGTGGAGCCGGTGGTGGGCGAGGTGCGGGCCGCGGCAGCGCCGACCCCATCCGGGGTGCGCTTCAAGGATCTGCGCGGCCAGATGCGCTTTCCGGTGCGGGGCGAACTTGTCGGGCGCTTCGGCGCTCAAAGAGCCGAGGGTGGCACAACCTGGAAGGGTGTGTTCATCCGCGCTGGTTCGGGGATGGAGGTGCGCGCGATCGCGGGCGGAGAGGTGGTCTTTTCGGACTGGTTGCGCGGGTACGGAAACCTCATCATCGTCGACCACGGCAGCGACTACCTTTCCATCTACGGTAATAACGACACCCTGCTCCGGGATGTGGGCGAGCGCGTGGGCGGTGGTGACGTGATCGCCAGCGTGGGCGCCGGCGGAGTGGGCAACGAATCGGGTTTATACTTCGAAATCCGCCACGGCGGTCAGCCGCTCGACCCGATGCAGTGGGTGCGGCTCAACTGACCGAAGGCAAGGCCGGCCAAGTCGCCGGCGCATCAATGGAGTTCTCATGCGCAGCAGCAAGCTGAAACAGTTCGGCCTCGTGATGACCGGCATGGTCGCCGGCGTCCTGATCAGTCTCAATTTTTCCGCCAGTGCCGACCGCAGCGTGCAGGTGCCGCTGCCGGTCGATGAGTTGCGCGCGTACGCGGATGTGTTCAACGCGATCAAGCAGGGCTACGTCGAGCCGGTCGAGGACAAAAAGCTCATCACCGATTCGATCAGCGGCATGCTGTCGGGCCTGGATCCGCACTCGGCCTACCTCGACGCGGAGGCGTTCAAGGATCTGCAGGTGGGTACCCAGGGCGAGTTTGGCGGCCTGGGCATCGAGGTCGGCATGGAGGATGGCTTCGTGAAGGTCATCTCCCCGATCGAGGACACCCCCGCGTTCCGTGCCGGAGTGCAGGCGGGCGACCTGATCGTCAAACTTGACGACACGCCGGTCAAGGGCATGAGTCTGAACGATGCGGTCAAGCGCATGCGCGGCAAGCCCAAGACCGACATCACGCTGACCATCATGCGCAAGGGGCAGTCCCAGCCGATCGTCATCACGCTCACGCGCGAGGTGATCAAGGTCCAGAGCGTCAAGTCGAAGCTCATCGAGCCGGGTTATGCCTATCTGCGTGTCGCGCAGTTCCAGGAGAACACGGCCGTTTCGGTGGTGGATCACCTGAACAAGCTCGCCGCCGAGGGGCCGATGCAGGGTCTGGTGCTCGACCTGCGCAATGATCCGGGCGGCCTGCTGCACGGTGCAGTCGGGGTGTCGGCGGCGTTCCTGCCGCAGGATACGCTGGTGGTGTCGACTGACGGTCGCACCGAGGATGCGCGCCGCGAATACCGCGCCGCTCCGGCCGACTACCTGCGCGGAACGCGGGACGACTTCCTGCGTCGCCTGCCTTCGGTGGCGCGCGAAGTGCCAATGGTGGTGTTGGTCAACGCGGGTTCGGCTTCGGCTTCGGAGATCGTGGCCGGCGCGCTGCAGGATCACAAGCGGGCCACGGTGATCGGCACCCAGACCTTTGGCAAGGGGTCGGTGCAGACCATCCTGCCGCTCAACAACAACACCGCGATCAAGCTCACGACGGCGCGCTATTACACCCCCAGCGGCCGCTCCATCCAGGCAAAGGGCATCGAGCCCGACGTCATCGTGGAGGAAAGCGCCAACGGCTCGAGCCGCCGCGTGCGCGAGGCTGACCTGCTTCGCCATCTCGGCAATGATCGTGACCCCGAGGCCGAAGCCAAGGCCGCCGCCGAGAAGGCGGAGGGCAAGCCCGCCGAGAGCGAGGAAGAGACGGAGCCGGTGCGTTTCGATTTCGGAGGGGAGGACGACTACCAACTCCAGCAGGCAATTCGCCTTCTCAAGGGTGAGCAGATCGTCCAGAATGAAAAATAAACCATGAGGACGGGAGGGGAATGATGCGCAGGGAGACCGCCTACAAGCTGGCTGGCAGGCATCACGACCGTCCCTTGCCTGGCGCCGACATCCACAAGCAGCGTGAGATCCGCTTCAAGGGCCTGCCTCCCGGGCAGGTCGAGCGGGCCTGGAAGGCGCTTCAGGCGTTGAAGGGCCTGCAACTAGAGCGTGACGACGAGACCCTGACGATCGTCGTGCGTTACTCGGTGCTCGACTATTCGCTCGAGACGCTCGAGGACGCCCTGCGTGATGCCGGCTTCGCGCTTGAGAATTCGCTATACGTCAAGCTGGTGCGCGCCCTGGTGTATTTCTGCGAGGAAACGCAGCGCCACAACCTGCTTTCGCCCGAGCGGCTGATCAAACAGTCGCACGAGGTGTACATTCAGGCCTGGGACCACCAGTTGCACGGTGATCACGACGACACGCCCCCCGAGCTGCGCGAGTACAAGTAGCCTCCATTCGATGAACGACGATCAACTGCTGCGCTACAGCCGCCACATCCTGCTGCCCGAGGTCGATGTCGAAGGGCAGCAGCGCTTGCTTGATGCGCGTGCGCTGATCGTCGGGGCGGGCGGACTGGGTTCGCCGGCAGCGATGTACCTCGCGGCAGCGGGTGTGGGCACACTCGCCATTGCAGACGACGACGAGGTCGATCTCACCAATCTGCAGCGCCAGATCCTCCACAGCGCCGACCGGGTGGGGGCGCCCAAGGTGGTTTCTGCGCGCGAGACCCTGCATCGGCTCAATCCGGAGACCCACATCGATCCGATCCGGCAGCGCCTTTCGGGCGCGGCGCTGGAAGAGGAAGTCGAGCGTGCCGACGTGGTGCTCGACTGCAGCGACAATTTCGCCACCCGCCATGCGATCAACCGCGCTTGCGTGCGCTTGCGCAAGCCCCTGGTCTCCGGGGCCGCGATCCGCTTCGACGGGCAGGTTTCGGTGTTCGACCTGCGCAACTCCGACGGCGCCTGCTACCACTGCCTGTTTCCCGAGGGTGAGGATCTGGAAGAGGTTCGCTGCGCGGTGATGGGGGTGTTTGCACCCATCGTCGGCATCATCGGCACGATTCAGGCGGCCGAGGCCCTGAAGCTGCTGATCGGCTGCGGCACCACCCTGGATGGGCGCTTGCTGCTGCTGGACGGCCTGTCCATGGAGTGGCGCAGCGTCTCGCTTTCGCGCGACCCGGGCTGCGCCGTTTGTAGCCAACGGGCCTGAGCGGACCGAGCCTGCTTTTCAGGCAGCGGAGCGCGGACGGGCGATCAGGCGCAGATCCGGCCCGATCATTCGCAGGTCGCGGATGTCGAGCCGCGTGGCGCCCTCGAGTGCCGCGAGTGCGGGCAGGTTGAACAGTCCGTGTGCCGCGTCCCCGACCAGCATTGGCGCGAGGTACAGCAGCACTTCGTCCACGCAACCTTCGCGCATCAGCGATCCATTGAGTTTGAAACCGGCTTCCACGTGGATCTCGTTGAGGCCGCGCGCGCCCAGTTGCAGCAACAGTTGGGGGAGATCCACCTTGCCCGCGGCATTGGGCACGATCAGTACCTCGTGGCCACGGTCGCGTAGCGCGGTGATGCGCGCTGCGTCCGCGCTTGCGGTGGCAATCAGGATGGGCGCGCCCTGAAGGATGCGCGCAGCGAGTGAAACCTGCAGACCTGCATCGACCAGGATGCGTAGCGGCTGTCGCGTGCAGGGGACGTCGCGCACGGTGAGTTGGGGGTCGTCCTCGCGCACGGTACCGATGCCGGTAAGGACCGCACAGGCGCGGGCGCGCCAGCGGTGGCCATCGGCACGGGCGGCGGCACCAGTGATCCATTGGCTGACGCCGTTCTCGAGCGCGGTCTTGCCGTCCAGGGTGGCTGCGGCCTTCAAGCGCACCCAGGGCCTGCCGCGCGTCATGCGGGACACGAAACCGATGTTGAGTTCGCGCGCCTCATCTTCGAGCAGGCCGTACTCGGTGCGGATGCCCGTCGCGCGCAAGCGCTCCAGACCGCGACCGCCAACCAGGGGGTTGGGGTCCACCATGGCGACCACCACGCGCGTCACGCCCGCGTCGATGAGCGCATCGGCGCAGGGCGGTGTGCGACCGAAGTGCGAGCAGGGCTCGAGGGTCACGTAGGCGGTGGCGCCGCGGGCTGCGCCCTCCGCTGCGCGCAGGGCGTGGATTTCGGCGTGCGGCTCGCCGGCGCGCTCGTGCCAGCCTTCGCCTACGATCTCTCCGTCGCGCACCAGCACGCAGCCGACGCGCGGATTGGGGGAGGTAGTGTCCAGGCCACGGGCTGCGAGTTGCAGCGCGCGCGCCATGGCAGCATGGTCAGCCGCCGAAAAGGTCATGCTCGGGGTCGGATTCGGGTTTGGAGACCTTGGCGCGGCGTGGACGCGTCTGCACCTCGCGGATCACTTCGGAGAACTCATCGACGTCGGCGAAGTTCCGATACACCGAGGCGAAGCGGATGTAGGCGACCTTGTCCAGCTTCTTGAGCTCCTTCATGACCAGTTCGCCGATCTTCTCGCTCGGCACTTCCTGTTCGCCCAGCGCCAGCAGCCTGGCCTCGATGCGGTCAAGGGCGGCGTCGATCGCCTCGATTGTCACCGGGCGCTTGCGCAGGGCCAGCTTCATGCTTCCGGCGAGCTTGGCGTGGTCGAACTCGGTCCGGTTGCCGTTGCGTTTGACGATGTGCGGCATCTTCAGATCGATGCGCTCATAGGTGGTGAAACGCTTGTCGCATTTCACGCAGCGACGGCGACGTCTTACGACGTCGCCGTCCTCGTTCTCGCGAGTGTCGGTGACCTGGGTGTTCGGATCACCGCAGAAAGGGCATTTCATGGGCTGCGCGGCGCATGGGGGCGTCGACCGCCCCCTTTGTGCGCCTTACTCGCCGTACACCGGAAATCTTGCGCACAGCTCGGCCGCCTGGGCGCGCACGCGTTCGATCACGCCCTCGTCGTCCGGCGCATCCAGTACGTCCGCGATCATGTGTGCGACCTTCTCGACCTCGATCTCGGTAAAGCCCCGGGTGGTAACTGCCGGCGAGCCGATGCGGATGCCGGAGGTGGTGAAGGGCTTCTCGGGATCGTTCGGGATCGAATTCTTGTTGACCGTGATGTGGGCCTTGCCCAGCGCTGCCTCCGCAGCCTTGCCGGTGATCTTCTTGTTGCGCAGGTCGACCAGGAAGACGTGGGACTCGGTGCGGCCGGAAATGATGCGCAGGCCGCGCTCCTCGCCCAGTACGCGCGCCATGACGCGGGCGTTGGCGATCACCTGTTCCTGATAGTTGCGGAACTCGGGCGAGGCTGCTTCCCTGAAGGCCACCGCCTTGGCTGCGATGACGTGCATCAGCGGACCACCCTGCAGGCCCGGGAAAATCGCCGAGTTCAGCGCCTTCTCGTGTTCGGCCTTCATCAGAATCACCCCGCCGCGTGGGCCACGCAGGGTCTTGTGGGTCGTCGAGGTGACGACGTCGGCGTGCGGCACCGGGTTGGGGTAGAAGCCTGCAGCGATCAGGCCGGCGTAGTGGGCCATGTCGACCCAGAAGATCGCGCCGACATCCCTCGCCACCTTTGCGAAACGCTCGAAGTCAATGCGCAGCGAATATGCCGACGCGCCGGCGACGATGATCCTCGGTTTCGTCTCGTGGGCGAGGCGCTCCATCGCGTCGTAGTCGATCTCTTCCTTCTCGTTCAGGCCGTACGCAACGACCTTGAACCACTTGCCCGACATGTTCAGCGGCATGCCGTGGGTGAGGTGGCCACCTTCGGCCAGGCTCATGCCCATGATGGTGTCGCCCGGTTTCGCGAAGGCCATCAATACGGCCTGGTTGGCCTGCGAGCCGGAGTTGGGCTGCACGTTGGCGGCTTCGGCGCCGAACAGGGCCTTGAGGCGGTCGATCGCGAGCTGCTCGGCCACATCCACGTGCTCGCATCCGCCGTAGTAGCGCTTGCCCGGATAGCCCTCGGCGTACTTGTTGGTGAGCTGGGAGCCCTGGGCTTCCATTACCGCGTGGGAGACATAGTTTTCCGAGGCGATCAGTTCGATGTGGTCTTCCTGGCGCTTGTTTTCGGCCTGGATGGCGGACCACAGTTCGGGGTCGAATTTGGCGAGGGTGTCTTGCGAGGAGAACATGTCGGAAGCTCGAAGAAGGATTTGTTCGGCCGCAGGCGCATGCTCGCCTGCGGGCTGGGTTCAGCGCGGGAGTTTATCACGTGCGCGCATGCACAAAAAAAGGCGCGCATCGAACACGATGCGCGCCTCGTGAGGATCTCCGTCGCGGGGGCTTACCAGCCGCCGTTCCCGGCTCCGCCACCATTGCCACCACCGTCGTTCCAGCCGCCACCGAAACTGCCGGGGATCTCGAGCTGCATGGAGTTGGGGTCGAACTCCACCGGCTTGTCGAGGCTGAACGTCACGATCTCCGGGAAGACCAGCAGCAAGGTGAGCATGAACAGCTGGATGAGCACGAAGGGGATCGAGCCGCGGTAGATGTCCATCGTCTTCACGCCTTCCGTCTCACGTCCGGTGACGCGATCGAGGAAGGGCTTCGCGGGTGCGACGCTGCGCAGGTAAAAAAGGGCGAAGCCGAACGGCGGGGTCAGGAAGGAGGTCTGCAGGTTCATCGCCAGCATCACGCCGAACCAGATCAGGTTGATGTCGAGCTTCTCGGCCACCGGCGCCAGCAGGGGGACCAGAATGAAGGCGATCTCGAAGAAGTCGAGGAAGAAGCCGAGCACGAAGACCATCAGGTTCACGAAGAGCAGGAAGCCGATCTGGCCGCCGGGCAGCTTGTCGAACAGGTGCTCCACCCAGAGTTGACCGTCGACCGCGATGAAGGTGAAGCTGAACAGCGTCGAGCCGATGAGGATGAACAGCACGAACGTCGACAGGCGGGCGGTCGACTGCAGTGCATGCTTGAGCAGCGGCATGTCGAGCCGGCGTCGCATCAGCGCCATCAGCAGCGCGCCGACCGCACCCATGGCGCCGCCTTCGGTGGGAGTGGCTACGCCCAGGAAGATCGTGCCCAGCACGAGGAAGATCAGCGTGAGCGGCGGAATCAGCACGAAGGTGACGCGCTCGGTGATGCGCGACAGCAGGCCAAGGCGGAAGAGCTTGTTCAGGGCGGCGCCGAAAAATGCGATCAGCGTGCCGACGGTCAGCGAGACGACCACCGTTTCGTCCGTGGGGGGCGTGCGCTCCGCACCCGAGATGGCGGAGGCGATGTCGGCGTAGAAGTAGCCGAAGGCGACCGTCAGGACCGTGACGAAGATGGAGAAAACGCCCAGCGAGCGCATGCCTGAGCTGCCGTTCGGTTCTCTATACTGGCGTGCTTCGGGTGGCAGTGCGGGCACCATCTTCGGCTTGAACATGGCCAGGCCGATGATGAAGAGCACGTACATGCCGATCAGCATGAATGCCGGCAGGAAAGCTCCGCGGTACAGGTCGCCGACGCTGCGGCCAAGCTGGTCGGCCATCACGATCAGCACCAGTGAGGGGGGTACGGCCTGGGCCAGCGTGCCCGAGGCGGTGATCGCTCCCGAGGCGATCGCGCGGCTGTAGCCGTAGCGCAGCATGATCGGTAGCGAGATCAAGCCCATCGAGATCACCGACGCGGCAACCACGCCGGTGGTGGCGGCGAGCAGCGCGCCCACGAGGATGACCGCGAGTGCGAGCCCCCCCCGGATCGGGCCGAACACCTGGCCTACGGTGTCGAGCAGATCCTCCGCCATGCCGCTGCGTTCGAGAACCAGACCCATCAGGGTGAAGAAGGGGATCGCAAGCAGCGTGTCGTTCTGGATGATGCCGAACACCCGCAGCGGCAGGGCCTGAAAGAGGCTCACCGGCAGCAGGCCCATCTCGATGCCGATGAAGCCGAACATCAGCCCCGTTGCCGCTAGCGCGAAGGCGACCGGAAAGCCGCTGAGCAGGAAGATCGCCAGCGCGAGAAACATCAGTTGCGGCAGGCTGGAAGAGAGCATTTCGATCATTTGCGGGTCTCGCTGACGGAGGCGAGGGCGATCTCGGTCGCGTCGGCGACCTCATCGACGGCCGCCAGAAGCGGATTGGGCGCGAGTCCCCTGAGGAAGGCGACCCGCTTGATGAGTTCGGAGATCGCCTGCAGCCCCAGCAGGGTGAAGCCGGCAGGAACAAGGGCGTAAACCGGCCAGCGGATCAGGCCACCCGCATTGGAGGACATCTCGTTCGAAAGATACGCGTTCTTCACCAGCGGCCAGGAGAACTCGATCATGAACCAGCACATCGGGAGCATGAACAGCACGATGCCGACGATGTCGATGATGTTTCGGGTACGCATGGACAGGCGGCTGGCGAGCACGTCGATGCGCACATGGGCGTTTTGCAGGAATGCATAGCCTGCACCGAGCAGGAAGACGGCCGCAAACAGGTACCACTGGATTTCGAGGTAGGCGTTGGAGCCGACGTTGAACGCCTTGCGCGCGATCGCGTTCGTGGCGCTGATCAGCGTGGCGGCGAGCACGAACCACATCGTGGACTTGCCCACGATGCGTGTCAGCCCGTCGATCAGCCTGGATAGGCGGAGGAGGTTTCCCATGGGGTGGCCTGGATGCGGTGGTCGGACGACACTGCCGGACGCTGCGTGATGCAGGCCCGGTCAGCGAGGAGTCGAAGATGCAGAAACGGGCGCCTCCCGCGCAGAAGCCGGGAAGCGCCGCGCATCTTAAAGCTTTTGTGCGGCCATGTACTGCGAGTAGTTGCCTTCGGCGACCGCAAACCACTGCACCTGGTCAGCCATGAAGCGGGAGTAGTCGGGGAAGACCTTTTGCCAGTTCGGGTTCTTCGCCGCGATCTCCTCGTACACTTCGCGCGATGCCTTGAAGGCGGCATCCATCACGTCACGCGGGAAGCGGTTCAGCTTGGCGCCTTCGGCCACCAGTTGCTTGAGCGCACCCGGGTTGCGCCCATCGTAGCGCGCCTGGCAACGTACATGCGCATCGGCTGCCGCGAGTTGGACGATCGCCTGATACTCCTTGGACAGGCTGTTCCACTGCTTGTCGTTGATGTAGACGGAGAACTGGGTGCTGCCCTCCCACCATGCGGGGAAGTAGTAGTTCTTCGCGACCTTGTAGAGGCCGAGCTTGAGGTCGTCGTAAGGGCCGATCCACTCCGCGGAGTCGATCGTGCCTTTCTCCAGCGCCTGGTAGATTTCGCCGGCTGGGATGTTCTGGGGCACGGCACCGAGCTTGCTCAGCACGCGACCGCCGAAGCCGCCGATGCGCATCTTCAGGCCGTTGATGTCGGCGACCGAGTTGATCTCCTTGCGGTACCAGCCGCCCATTTGCGCGCCGGTGTTACCGCAGGGCAGGTTTACGATGTTGTATTGCGCGTAGAACTCGCGCATGAGCTTGAGGCCATCGCCCTCGTTCATCCATGCGGTCATCGCACGCGAGGCCATGCCGAAAGGCACTGCGCAGTCGAGTGCGAAGGTCTCGTCCTTGCCGAAGAAATAGTAGGGCGCGGTGTGAGCGCATTCCACGGTGCCCTGTTGCACGGCGTCGACTACGCCGAAGGCGGGGACCAGTTCACCGGCCGGATAGACGGTGATGTTGAACTTGCCGCCGGTCGCGTCGGAAACGTTCTTCGCGAAGATCTCCGATGCCCCGAAGACCGTGTCGAGCGACTTCGGGAAGCTTGACGCGAGGCGCCAGCGGATCTGTTCCTGCGCGTGCACGATGGCGGGGGCGGCGCCGGCCGCGAGAATGCCGGCCATACCGGCGCCCTGAATGAATTTGCGACGTTCCACGGTGTCTCCTTTGGTGTTGGTTTGCAACCGCGACCGATTATAAGGAGCGTGCCAGTACTGGCGAAAACCGAGGAAAACCCTTATCCGAGGGATTTTATGGATATGGCGTTTTATGCGTTCGGCAATTCGTCGCGAGCGCCTTCGAGGTGCGTCTGCTCGGCCCAGCGCAACAAGCGCCAGCGGTCGTCGGTCCGCTCGATCCAGTTGAGCGCTGCGTTGGGGATGGAAAAATCGCGCGGTGCGTGCAGGTCCTTGCGGGCTGCGATGCGGTGCACGATGTCGAGCACCCCCCCGTGGGTCACCACCAGCACCTGCTCGCCCGGGTGGCGGACGGTGATCTCGTCGAGCACGCTGTGCACCCGCGCGGCGAAGTCCTCCAGGCTCTCGCCGCCCTCGGGAAAGGCGAAGCCAGGGTCGCGCTGCACGAAGCTGCGGTACGCGTCCGGGTGCAGGCGCTCGGCCTCATCGTAGGTGAGTCCCTGGAACAGTCCGTAATGACGCTCCCGCAGGCGCGGCTCCGTGACGACGGCCAGGCCATGGCGGTTGGCGACCGCGGTCGCCGTCTGTTGTGCGCGGCAGAGATCGCTGCTGTAGAGCGCGGCGAAGCGAAGGCTGCCGAGGCGCATCGCGGTGGCTTCGGCCTGGCGGTGGCCGAGCGGATTGAGTGGAACGTCCAGATGTCCCTGCAGCCGGCGTTCCACGTTCCAGGCGGTTTCGCCGTGACGTACGAGGCAGAGACGGCAGCTTGATGCGGTGAGGGGCGGGGCGTGCATGAAGTGGCTCGGGCGGGAAAAAAACGAGGAGCCCGCGCGGGGCTCCTCGAGTGCTGCGGATGCAGGGAGCGGCGAAGCTCAGCGCACCGACTGCATGAAGCGGTCGTATGTGGCTTCTGCTACGCCGAACCAGGCGTTCTGCGACTGGCGGTACTTGACGAACTCGGTGTAGATCTTCTTCCACGCCGGGTTCTTCGCCGACTCTTCGTCGTACAGTTCCTGGCTGATCTCGTACGCCTTCTGCATGATCTCGTTCGAGAAGCGCTGCAGCTTGACGCCCTGCGCGAGCAAGCGGGCGAGGGCCTGCGGATTCTTGTGGTCGTAGCTGGCGGTCATCAGGATGTGCGCTTCGCGCGCGGCGGCGCGGAAGGCGGCCTGGTACTCCGCGGGCAGCTTCTCCCATTCCTGCTTGTTCACATAGAAGTGAACCGCAGGACCCGGCTCCCAGAAACCCGGGGCGTAGTAGTAGGGCGCCACCTTGTGGAAGCCCAGCTTCTCGTCGTCGTACGGGGCGACGAACTCGGCTGCGTCGATGGTGCCCTTCTCCAGCGCGGCGTAGATGTCGCCGGCGCCCAGCTGCTGCGGAATCGCGCCCATGCGCGCGAGGATCTCGCCGCCGATGCCGGGGATGCGGAATTTCAGGCCCTTGACGTCATCGACCGTGTTGATCTGCTTGCGGAACCAGCCACCCATCTGCACGCCGGTGTTGCCGCCGAGGAAGGAGTAGACGTTGTAGTTGCTGTAGAACTCGTCGAGCAATTCCTGACCGCCGCCGGCGATGATCCAGGCGTCCATCTGGCGCGCGTTGAGGCCGAAGGGAATGGCGGTGCCAAAGCCGAAGGCCTTGTCCTTGCCGGTGTAGTAGTAGGAGCAGGTGTGGCACATCTCGACGGTGCCCTGCTGCACCGCGTCCAGCGCCTGCATGCCCGGCAGCAGTTCGCCGGCCGGATAAACGCGGATGTCGAACTTGCCGCCGGTGATCTCGCGCAGGCGGTTCGCGAGCAGGTCGGCGCTGCCCATCAGCGTGTCGATGCTCTTGGGGAAGCTCGAGGTCATTCGCCACTTGATCTCGGGCAGGCCGGTCTGGACTGCGGGGGCGGCGATGGCTGCCGTCGAGGCTGCGCCGGCAGCGCCAGCGGCCAGGCTGGCGCCTGCCTTCTTGAGGAATGAGCGACGTTCCACGTTATCTCCTTGCGGGTGTGTTGAATGCGCAGACGATTATATAGACCCGCGTCTGCTTCCGGGACTTGCATGCGCTGGTTTCAGCGACCAGCCACCTTCATGTGCTCGATCAGCACCGAGCCGCACTGCTTGGCGCTGCGCGGCAGGGCATCCTTGCCAATGGCGACGATGCTGCGGAACATCTCTCGCAGGTTGCCGGCAATGGTCACCTCCTCGACCGCATGCTTGATGCGGCCTTTTTCCACCCAGAAGCCTGCCGCGCCGCGCGAGTAGTCGCCCGTTACGTAATTCACGCCGTGGCCGAGGAGTTCGGTCACGAGCAGACCCCGGTCCATTTGCCGGATCAGGCTGGCGAGATCGTGCTCCCCGGGGTGCACGATCAGGTTGTGGGAGCCGCCGGCGTTGCCGGTGGTCTGCATGCCCAGCTTGCGGGCGGAGTACGCGGACAGGAAATACCCTTCCAGCACGCCGTCGCGGACCACCTCGCGGTCACGGGTGGCGACGCCGTCGCTGTCGAAGGGGCTGGAGCCGAATGCCTTGCGCAGGTGAGGGCGCTCGGAGATGTTTACCGTTGCCGGAAAAAGCGGCTGGCCGAGGCTGTCGAGCAGGAAGCTTGCCTTGCGGTAGAGCGCGCCGCCGCTGGCTGCCTGCACGAAATTGCCCACCAGAGACACCGCGAGCGGTGCCTCGAAGATCACCGGTACCTCGCAGGTGCGGATCTTCTTCGCGCCCAGGCGAGCGAGCGCTCGCTCGCCGGCCACCCGGCCGATCTCTTCGGGCGACAGCAATTCGGCGGGGTCGCGGCGGGCGTCGTACCAGAACTCGCGCTGCATGCCGTCGCCCTCTCCGGCGATCACCGAGCAGGACAGGCCGTGGCGTGTGGTGGCGTAGCCGCCCACGAACCCGTGGCTGTTGGCCGAAACGAAATGCGACTGCTGGATCGATGTGTTCGCGCCTTCGGAGTTGGTGATCTTCGGGCTCACCGCGAAGGCCGATTCCTCGCAGCGGCGCGCGAGTTCGATCGCTTCCGCGACGTCGATCGCCCAGGGATGGAAGAGGTCGAGGTCCGGAAGCTTCTTCGTGCGTGCCATCAGCGCTGCATCGGCCAGCCCTGCGCAGGGGTCGGGGGCCGTGAAGCGGGCGATCGAGATGGCTGCCTCGACTGTGGCCTTGAGTGCCTTCTTCGAGAAATCGGAGGTGCTCGCGTAGCCGCGTTGCTGACCGAGATAGACGGTGACGCCGACGCCCTTGTCGCGGTTGTACTCGATCGTGTCGACTTCGCTCCGACGGACCGCAACGGACTGGCCGAAGCCCTCCGAGACGTCGGTCTCGCAGGCCGATGCGCCGAGCTTCTTCGCGTGCTTCAGGATGTCGCCGGCGATCTCCGCGAGATGTGCCTGCGAGAAGGAAAAGCCTTGACTGGACATGGAGGGGTCGTCTGCGTGCAAAGGCTATAATCTTAACCCGATCAAGCCAGCCCCCCACGCACGCAATGCGCTCAGAATCGCGCCGCCACGGCCAAGCAGAACCCGAATCCGAAGACGACTTCCTTGAACCGCCGAGCAAGAGCAGCCGCAAGCGCGAGATGCAGGCGCTGCAGGACCTCGGCGAGCAGCTTGTTGCGCTCTCGCCCGAGCGACTCAAGAAAGTGCCGCTGCCTGAAACCCTGTACGAGGCCATCCGCGCTGCGCAGGGCTTCAAGATGGAAGCCCGCCGCCGCCAGTTGCAGTACATCGGCAAGCTCATGCGCAAGATCGACCCCGAGCCCATCCAGGCCCAGCTGGAGATCTTCGCCGGCAACTCGGCTGCCGAAGTGGCGAAGATGCACCGTCTCGAGCGCCTGCGAGAGCAACTGCTGGCAGACGAGCAGACCATCGGTACCATCGCCGAGACCTGGCCCGAGGCCGACCTGCAGTACCTGCGCACCCTGCGCCGCAATGCGCTCAAGGAGCGCGAGGCAGCGAAGCCGCCCAAGTCCTTCCGTGAGATTTTCCGTGTGCTGCGTGATCTGCAGGCGGCACAGGAGGCCGCCGAGGAAGAACTCGCCGTGCTCGGGCTGCCGATGGGCGACGATGTCGACGAGGATGCACCGCCACAGGCATGAACAATGCGGCTGACTGCCGCGCAGGGTGCCGCACAGACCTTCAGGCACAAGAACCACGGAGAGCGATTCCATGAGTGAACACATCCGCATCGGCCTGGTGTCGATCAGCGACCGCGCCTCGGACGGCACGTACGAAGACCAGGGCATCCCAGCGCTGAAGGACTGGCTGGGGAGGGCGCTCACCTCGCCGTGGGCAGCCGAGACCCGCCTGATCCCCGACGAGCGGGCGCGGATCGAGCGCACCCTCGTCGAGCTCGTCGACGATGTTGGTTGCCATCTGGTGCTCACCACCGGCGGCACCGGCCCGGCGGTACGCGACGTGACGCCCGAAGCGACCCTTGCCATCGGTGACAAGGAGATGCCCGGCTTCGGCGAGGAGATGCGCCGCATCAGCCTCAACTTCGTGCCCACTGCCATCCTGTCGCGCCAGGTCGCGGTGATCCGCGGCAAGTGCCTGATCATCAACCTTCCGGGCCAGCCCAAGTCGATCCGCGAGACGCTCGAGGGCGTGCGTGATGCCGACGGCAGCGTGCGTCATGTTGGCATCTTTGCCGCGGTGCCCTACTGCATCGACCTCGTTGGCGGCCCGTACATCGAGACGGATGGCGCAGTGATCAAGGCGTTCCGCCCCAAGCACGCAATTCGGCCGAAGCAGGCCTGAAGACGGTGAACACGCCGACCGAACTGTTCTGGGAAGAGGTGACCGAAGACGGCGGCGTGCGTGCTTGCAGCGCACGCTGGCGCTCCGAAAGCGGCCAGGCGCCGCCACGCCGCGTGGTGGTCGCGGATGACACCACCAAGGCTGACACAGCCTGGCGGCTGGCCTGTGAGGGCACTGCGCTGCTGTGGCGCGGCGACTATCACAACGCCCGCCAGTTGCTGCAGGCCATGGCGCGCCGCGCCGACGCCCGCCCGCGCAAGCAGGGCAAGGCAGGCAAGCGGGGCAAGCAGCCTGTTTCGCCTGCGCAGGCCTTCCACCTCCACCGCATGGCACAGGCGCAGCGCGCACGCACGCTGGGCATGCTGTTGATTCCCTTCGAGGTCGGTGGGCGCATTCCGCTGCGGCGTGCGCCCGAGGTGCTTGAGGTCGTCGCCGAGGCCGTGTCCGGCACGCCCGATGGGGATCTGGCGGCGGCGCCCTTCGTAATGTCGCTGCGCGAACTGCTCGGTCTCGTCGGTGCGCACGAGTGGCGGCGCAAGGGCGTGGACATCCCGCTGCTCGGTGCGCGGATCCACCCCTGGTATGGCGTGTATTCGCCGATCCGCGGTGAGTACCTCGACCTGATCGCGCGCGCGCGCCTGCCCGCGAAGACGCAAGCCTTCGACATCGGCACCGGCACCGGCGTCATCGCCGCGCTGCTCGCGCGCCGCGGGGTGTCGCGCGTGGTGGCCACCGACGTGTCGCCGCGCGCGCTGGGCTGCGCGCAGGAGAACCTCGCCCGCCTCGGCCTGCTGGCGGAGGCTGCGCAGCAGGACAGCCCCTGCGGTGCGGATTCGAGCACGACCTCTGCGGCCCATCAAGCGCCCACGGGTCGCATCGAGTTGCTGCTGACCGATCTCTTTCCGCCCGGTCGGGCGCCGCTGGTGGTGTGCAACCCGCCCTGGGTGCCGGCCAAGCCGAGCGCTGCGATCGAACACGCTGTCTACGACCCCGACAGTCGCATGCTGCGCGGTTTCCTCGCCGGTTTGGCGGAACACCTCGAGGAGGGCGGGGAGGGCTGGCTGATCCTGTCCGATCTCGCCGAACACCTCGGGCTGCGCAGCCGTGTCGAGCTCCTGGGCTGGATAGACGCTGCCGGATTGCGCGTGCTCGGCCGCGAGGACATCCGTCCGCGCCACCGCAAGGTGGCCGACGCCGAAGATCCGCTGCATGCGGCGCGTGCAGCGGAAACGACCTCGCTCTGGCGCTTGGGCGTCGCGGAGCGCTGAACGCGGAATCCGCTCAGCGCACCGCACAGCGGCGCCTTCGCTTCGAGCGACCCTGCGGGAAACGGTTTTCCGTCTTCCCGGGCGCAGATAAATGCCCCCGGAAGCAAGGAAAACCTACTGTCGCGGCACCAGTCGGATCACCTTCTTTTCCAGATGTTTCGCCGTCGGCGGCACCGAGAGCTGCCGCCGACGCTCGACCTCGCGCCACCAGGCGCGCAGACCGAGCAGCACGGCGAGGATGCTCGCATAGAGCAGCGGCTCGCTGATGTCCGCCTTCACCAGCCACCAGAAGTGCACAACCGCGAAGATCGCGACCGCGTAGGTGGAGCGGTGCAGCGACTGCCATCGGCGCCCGCCGAGGCGACGGATGGCAAAGCTGTTCGAGGTGGCGGCGAGCGGGATCATCAGCACGAAAGCCGCGAAGCCGACGGTGATGAAGGGCCGGTCGAGGATGTCGAGTGCAATTGCGTTCACGTCGAAGAACTGGTCCAGCCACAGATAGATCGCGAAGTGGGCCAGTGCATAGGCGAACGCGAACAACCCCAGCATGCGGCGCAGGCGCAGCAGCCAGTGCAGGCCGCTGAGGCGGCGCAGCGGAGTCACCACCAGCGTGATCAGCAGCAGGCGCAAGGCCCACTCGCCCGTGGCGTGGGTGAGCGTCTCGATCGGGTTGGCGCCGAGCGTGTTCGCCTGCCAGCCGAGCGCGAGATGGATCGCGGGCAGCAGGCAGAGGATGAAGATGAGGGTCTTGGCGGCTACGATCAGGCCCGCGGAGGGTGCCTTGAGAGAGAGGGTCATCGCTTGGGTGGAGCGCAGTGCTGCTCAGTAGAATTTTTTCAGGTCCATGCCCTGATACAGGCCGGCGACCTGGTCGGCATAGCCGTTGAACATCTGCGTGGGGCGCTTGCGTACCTCGCCGATCCGGCGCTCGCTGTGCTGGCTCCAGCGCGGGTGGCGCACCTGCGGGTTCACGTTGGAATAGAAGCCATATTCCTGCGGTGCGAACTTGTTCCAGGCGGTGGCCGGCTCCGTTTCGGTGAGGCGGATGGTGACGATGGATTTGGCACTCTTGAATCCGTATTTCCACGGCACGACCAGACGGATCGGTGCACCGTTCTGGTTCGGCAGCACCTCACCATAAAGGCCGACGGAAAGGATGGTCAGCGGATGCAGCGCTTCGTCCAGACGCAAGCCTTCGGTGTAAGGCCAGTCGATGACGTCCGTATTCATCACTTTGGGGTCGTAGTGGGTGACGAATTCGACATACTTCGCGCTGCCCAGCGGTTCCACTTCCTTCAGCAGCGCGGCGAGCGGGAAGCCGACCCAGGGTACCACCATGGACCAGGCCTCGACGCAGCGCAGGCGGTAGATGCGCTCCTCCAGCGGGGCAAGCTTGAGCAGGTCATCGATGTCGAAGTTGCGCGGCTTGCCGACGAGGCCCTCCACGCGCACCGTCCACGGGCGCACCTGCATGCGGTGCGCGTTCGAGGCCGGATCGCCCTTGGCGGTGCCAAACTCGTAGAAGTTGTTGTAGGTCGTCAGCGCATCGTAGGGCGTGGGTTCCTCGGACGTGCTCAGCACCGAGGGCTGGGTGTGCAGCTTCGTCGCGGCGTGGGCCATGCCCGGGATGCCGTGCCACGCGGCTGCGCCCGCGATCAGCCCCGCGCCGCTGCGGGTCAGGAATTCACGCCGGCGTGCGAAAAGGGCCTGTGGGGTGATTTCGGAAGGCAGGATGTCGGCCGGCTTCTTGATCAGCATGGTCGGGGTTCTCCGGGTTGGGGCGTGCGTTTGAAGATGCCGGGCGTCATGCGTCGTGGCGCCGCGTGCAGTGTACGAACAGACGATCGAAACTTCGATCGGTTCATTGCATCATGCCGATAGGGGGCGCGTTGCCCAGTGCCCGCCCGCTTTCCGCTAAAATCGACTTCCCCGCAAAGTTTCGAGCAAAGGCCAAGCATGACCGCCTCCATCAAGGTGCATATCGACGACGTCCGTATCCAGGAGATCAAGGAGCTGGTGCCGCCTGCGCATGTGCTGCGCGAGTTTCCCGCGACCCCGAAGGCCGCGGAAGTCGCGTACGAGGCGCGGCAGGCGATCCATCGCATCCTCTACGGCGCGGACGACCGGCTGCTGGTGGTGATCGGGCCGTGCTCGATCCACGATCCGGAGGCGGCGATCGAGTACGCCAACAAGCTCAAGGCGGAGGCCGAGCGGCTGAGTGGCGATCTGCTCATCGTCATGCGGGTCTACTTCGAGAAGCCGCGCACCACGGTGGGCTGGAAAGGGCTGATCAACGATCCCGGCCTCGATAACAGCTTCCGCATCAACGACGGCGTGCGGTTGGCGCGCAAGCTGCTGTGGGAGATCAACGAGCTTGGCCTGCCGGCGGGCACCGAGTTCCTCGACATGATCACCCCGCAATACATTGGCGACCTGATCTCCTGGGGCGCGATCGGTGCGCGCACCACCGAAAGCCAGGTGCACCGCGAACTCGCATCGGGCCTGTCGTGCCCGGTCGGGTTCAAGAACGGCACCGACGGCAACCTGCGCATCGCGGCCGACGCGATCAAGGCGGCACAGGCGCCGCACCACTTCCTGTCGGTGACCAAGGCCGGTCACTCGGCCATCGTGTCAACGCGCGGCAACGAGGATTGCCACGCGATCCTGCGCGGCGGCAAGGAGCCCAACTTCGACGCGGCCAGTGTCGATACGGCTTCCAAGGCGCTCGCCGAAGCGGGGGTGTGCAACAAGGTCATGGTCGACTTCTCGCATGGCAACAGCCGCAAGCAGCACCGCCTGCAGATCGAGGTCGCGGAGAACGTTGCCGCACAGCTTGCCGAGGGCGAGGACCGCATCATGGGGGTGATGGTCGAGTCGCACCTCAAGGAGGGACGTCAGGACCTGGTGCCGGGCAAGGCGCTCGAGTACGGCAAGAGCATCACCGACGCCTGCATCGGCTGGGAAGACAGCATCGACGTCCTCGAAACGCTTGCCGAGGGCGTGCGCCAGCGTCGCATCAAGCGCGCCGCCGAGTTCTGACCGGCTGCAGCGCCGACGAGCGCTACTGGGGCCTGCCACGTGCAGGCCCTTTCAACTTACGGCGGCCGGTGCCGCGCTCGATCTCCGGCCCGCCTTTCCCCGTACGGCTGCGCGCATGAGAGAACCCACGCGCAAGATCATCCATTGCGACTGCGACTGCTTCTACGCCTCGGTCGAGATGCGCGACGACCCGGCCCTGCGCGGCAGGCCGCTCGCGGTGGGCGGGCGTGCGGAGACGCGCGGCGTGATCGCCACCTGCAACTACGAGGCGCGTGCCTTCGGCGTGCATTCGGCGATGCCCACGGCACGGGCCTTGAAGCTGTGCCCGCAGCTGATCCTGCTACCGCCCGATTTCGATCGCTACCGGGAGGCCTCGCGCCGAATCCTCGCCATCTATCGAGACTACACGCCACTGGTCGAGCCCTTGTCGCTCGACGAGGCTTATCTGGATGTCACCGGCGTGGACCGCTGCCACGGCTCGGCCTCGCTGATGGCCCAGGAAATTCGCGAACGCATCCGCGACGAGGTGGGCATCACCGCCTCGGCCGGCATTGCGCCCAACAAGTTCATCGCCAAGGTGGCGAGCGACTGGAACAAGCCCGACGGACAGTTCGTCGTGCGTCCCCAGGACGTCGACGCCTTCGTAGCCGCGCTGCCGGTGAAGAAGATCTTCGGCGTCGGCAAGGTTACGGCGGCTAAGCTCAATGGGCTCGGCGTGCGCACCTGCGGCGATCTGCGCGCCTGGAGCGCAGCCGACCTGACCCATGCGTTCGGCAGCTTCGGCGCCAGCCTGTACCGGCTGTGCCGCGGTATCGATGAGCGCCCGGTGCAGCCCGATCGCGCGCGCAAGTCGCTGTCAGTGGAGACGACCTACACGCCCGACCTGCGCGATCTGCCCGCCTGCCGTGCCGCGCTGCTGGAACTGCTCGCCGATTTCAGCCGCCGCTTCGAGCGCGCGCGCGACCGACCGCCGGTACACAAGGCTTTCGTGAAGGTGCGTTTTGCGGATTTCAGCCGTACCACGGCCGAGTGCGTGAGCAGTGCCCCGGACGAGACCACATGGCTGCGGCTGCTCGACGAGGCGCATGCGCGGGGTGCGATGCCCGTCCGGCTGCTGGGCGTGGGGGTGCGCTTCGGCGAGCGGGCCGAGGGAGGCACCGATGTGCTGCAGGGTTCGCTGTTCGAATCCTGAGCGCGCGGACCTCCCGGCTGGTGTGGCCGCGCGGCCGGGATCGGGTTTGCTCAGGCGTTCTTGCGCTTCTGCCATAGCACGTCGCCGCGCCCGCCGGCACGGTTGAGCACGCGGCCGAGCACGAAAAGTAGATCGGAAAGGCGGTTGAGGTACTGGCGCGGAGCGTCATTGACGGCCTCTTCCAGCGCCAGCGCGACCAGTGCGCGCTCGGCGCGGCGGCACACCGTGCGGGCGTGGTGGGCATAGGCCGCGGCACGGGTGCCGCCGGGCAGGATGAAGTCCTTGAGCGGCTCGAGGTCCTCGTTGAAGCGGTCGAGCTCTTCTTCCAGGTGGGTCACCTGCTTGTCGGTGATCATGCTCATGCCCGGGATGCACACCTCGCCGCCGAGGTCGAACAGGTCGTGCTGCACGTCTGTGAGTAGGGCACGCACGTCCTCGGGCAACTCCTCGCACAGCAGCAGGCCGACGATGGCGTTCGTCTCGTCGACCTCGCCCAGCGCGTGGATGCGCAGGCTGTTCTTGGAGACGCGCTTGCCGTCGCCCAGGCCAGTGGTGCCGGCGTCGCCGGTGCGGGTGTAGATCTTGGAGAGGCGGTTACCCATGGTGTGCTCGTGTCCCGTTGTTGGTTGACGTTCGCGTCAATTATAGGCGAAGGCTGGCGCTCCGCGGGGCGGCAATTGGTGCGCTTAAGCTCATGATAAACTTGCGCATTCGCCTGCAGCCAGGGCATCCCGTCCAGAAAACACGCAAACTTCCATGAAATCCGCCGAAATCCGCGACGCCTTCCTCAAGTTTTTCGAATCCAAGGGCCACCAGATCGTGGCCTCCAGCTCGCTCGTGCCGCACGAGGACCCGACGCTGCTGTTCACCAACGCCGGCATGAACCAGTTCAAGGACGTGTTCCTCGGCTTCGACAAGCGCGCCTACACCCGCGCCACCACCTCGCAGAAGTGCGTGCGCGCCGGCGGCAAGCACAACGACCTCGAGAACGTCGGCTACACCGCGCGCCATCACACCTTCTTCGAGATGCTGGGCAACTTCAGCTTCGGCGACTACTTCAAGCGCGACGCGATTTCGTACGCCTGGGAACTGCTCACCGAGGTCTTCAAGCTGCCCAAGGACAAGCTCTGGGTCACGGTGTACGCCGAGGATGACGAGGCCTACGACATCTGGACCAAGGAAGTCGGCGTACCGGCGGAGCGGGTGATCCGCATCGGCGACAACAAGGGCGCGCGCTACGCCTCGGACAACTTCTGGATGATGGGCGACACCGGCCCCTGCGGCCCGTGCACCGAGATCTTCTACGACCACGGTGAGCACATCTGGGGCGGCCCCCCGGGATCGCCCGAGGAAGACGGCGACCGCTACATCGAGATCTGGAACAACGTGTTCATGCAGTTCAACCGCGACGAGCTGGGTGTGATGCATCCGCTGCCCAAGCCCTCCGTCGATACCGGCATGGGCCTCGAGCGCATTTCGGCGGTGCTGCAGCACGTGCATGCCAACTACGAGATCGACCTCTTCCAGGCGCTGATCAAGGCCGCGGCGCGTGAAACCTCGGCCGCCGACATGGACTCGCCCTCGCTGAAGGTACTCGCCGACCACATCCGCGCCTGTTCCTTCCTGATCGCCGACGGCGTGATCCCGGGCAACGAAGGCCGCGGCTACGTATTGCGCCGCATCATCCGCCGCGCCATCCGCCACGGCTACAAGCTCGGCGCGCGCGCCGCCTTCTTCCACAAGATGGTGCCCGACCTGGTCGCCGAGATGGGCAGCGCCTATCCCGAACTCAAGGATGGCGAGCGCCGCATCATGGACGTGCTGCGCCAGGAAGAGGAGCGCTTCTTCGCCACCATCGAGAACGGCATGGCGATCGTCGAGGCCGAGCTCGCCGCGATGGAGAAGGCGGGTAACAAGGTCTTCGACGGCGACACCGCCTTCAAGCTCCACGACACCTACGGCTTCCCGCTCGACCTCACCGCCGACATCTGCCGCGAGCGCGATGTGACCGTGGACGCCGCCGCCTTCGATGCTGCGATGGCGCGTCAGAAGGAGCAGGCGCGTGCCGCCGGCAAGTTCAAGATGGCCGCCAATCTGGAGTACGACGGCCCCGAGACCACCTTCCACGGCTACTCCGCACTCGAGGAGAAGGGCAACATCCTCGCCCTGTACAAGGACGGCGCGCCGGTCAATGAGCTGCTGGAGGGCGAGATGGGTGTGGTCGTGCTCGACCACACGCCGTTCTACGCCGAGTCCGGCGGCCAGGTCGGCGACCGCGGCGAGTTGCGTGGCGCCGCGGGCATCTTCGGGGTGGAGGACACCCAGAAGATCCAGGCCGCGGTGTTCGGCCATCATGGCGTGGTGCGTACCGGCAGGCTTTCGGTGGGGCAGGGCGTGGCCGCCCGGGTGGACGTCGCTGCCCGTGCCGCCACTGCGCGCAATCACTCGGTCACCCACATCATGCACAAGGCCTTGCGCGAGGTGCTCGGCGCCCACGTGCAGCAGAAGGGCTCGCTGGTCGATCCGGACAAGACCCGCTTCGACTTCGCCCACACCGCGCCGATGAGCGCCGAGGAAATCCGCGAGGTCGAGGAGATCGTCAACCGCGAGGTCCTCGCCAACAGTGCGACGCAGGCCGAGGTCATGGCGCTGGAAGCGGCACAGAAGTCCGGCGCGATGATGCTGTTCGGCGAGAAGTACGCCGACGAGGTGCGCGTGCTGTCGATCGGCACCTCCAAGGAGCTGTGCGGCGGCACCCATGTCACGCGCACCGGAGACATCGGCCTGTTCAAGATCGTCGCCGAGGGCGGTGTCGCCGCCGGCATCCGCCGCGTCGAAGCGATTACCGGCGAGAACGCGCTGCGCTACGCCCAGGAGCAGGAGCGTCGCGTGCAGGGCATGTCGGCGCTGCTCAAGGTGCAGCCCGACGAGGTCGCCGAGCGTGTCGCCGGCATCCTCGACAACGTGCGCGCGCTCGAGAAGGAGCTTGCGCGCCTCAAGGGCAAGCTCGCCGCCAGCCAGGGTGACGAGCTGGTGAGCCAGGCGGTCGAAGTGGGTGGCCTCAAGGTGCTCGCCGCCGTGCTCGAGGGCGCCGACGTGCCCACCCTGCGCGACACCATGGACAAGCTCAAGGACAAGCTCAAGTCGGCTGCGATCGTGCTGGCGAGCGTGGGCGAGGGCAAGGTCAGCCTGATCGCCGGCGTTACCGCCGACCAGACCGGCAAGGTCAAGGCCGGCGAGCTGGTCAATTTCGTCGCGCAGCAGGTCGGCGGCAAGGGCGGCGGCCGCCCCGACATGGCCCAGGCCGGTGGCACCCAGCCGGAGAACCTGCCGGCGGCGCTGGCGGGGGTGAAGGACTGGGTGGCCGGGAAGCTGTAAGCGAAGCCTCGCCAATACCCGCGGGCAGTGCGATCACTGCCTGCGGTAGACGTCTAGGGCGCCGACTTGCGCGTGTGCGCCGCTGGTCCGGCGTGTTCCTCGGCTGCCGAGCCCGTCCAATCATCCGGAGGTCCCCGTGTCCCGACTCCTGTTCGTAGTGGCCTTTCTCCATCTGCCTGGCGCCCTCGCCGCAGGACCACAATCAGTGACCCTGCCCTCGGGCGTCACCGTCGAGACCTACCGCGTGGGGGAGAGCGGCTCGCCGCCGACGCTGGCGGACGTGGTGCGCGTGCACTACCAGGGCACGCTCGCCGACGGCAAGGAGTTCGACAGCTCCTACAGCCGTGGCCGCCCGGCCGAGCTGCCGCTCGAAGCGCTGATCCCATGCTGGAAGGAAGTGCTGCAGCAGATGAAGCCGGGTGGCGCTGTGCGCATCGTGTGCCCGCCCGAAACCGCCTATGGCAGCCGCGGCGTGGAGGGGAAGATCCCGCCGGAGGCCACGCTCAACTTCGTCATCGAACTGCTCGAGGTCAAGCGCTGAGTCGCGCGACGCAGGCACGAGCGGGGGGCTTCGTCTCATGACCCCGGCGCTTTCGGCTTATGCCGCCCTCTTCACCGCGATCGTGCTCGAGGTGATCGGCACCACGCTGTTGCAGAAGTCGGCGCAATTCACCCGCCTGTGGCCGACGCTTGGGATGGCGGCGTGCTATCTTGGCGCATTCTGGTTCCTGTCGCTGACGCTGCGCACGGTCCCGGTGGGGCTGGCGTACGCGATCTGGAGCGGGCTGGGCATCGTACTGATCTCGTTGATCGGCTGGCGGGTGTTCGGTCAGGCGCTCGACCCGCCGGCGATGATCGGAATCGGGCTGATCATCGCCGGCGTGGTGGTGATCAATCTGTTCTCGAAATCGATGCCGCACTGAGCTCGGACGCTGTGTCACGGGCTTGCCGCAGCGCAGCCAGCTCGGCGCGGATCGCGCGCAGTTCGGCGAGCACCGCGTCGTGGTCCACGCTCACCAACTCGCGTGTCTGTTCCTGCTCGGCATGTTCGGCCGCGCTCATCGCGTCCACCACGATGGCGATGAAGAGGTTGAGCACTGCGAAGGTGGTGAGCAGGATGAAGAGGACGAAGAAGATCCACGCGTAGGGGTAGGTCTCCATCACCGGACGGGCGATGCCCATCGACCACGACTCCAGGGTCATGACCTGGAACAGGGTGTAGAAGGACTCGCCGAGGCTGCCGAACCACTCGGGGAAGCCTGCGCCGAAGAGCTTGGTGGTCATCACGGCGGCGACATAGAACACCAGCAGCAGCAGCGTGAGCACAGAGCCCATGCCGGGGATGGCCTTGAGCAGTGCATTGACCACCTTGCGCATCGAGGGCACCACCGACACCAGGCGCAGCGCGCGCAGGATGCGCAGCGAGCGCAGCACCTGGAGGCCTTCTCCGGTAGGGGCGAGCGTGACTGCGACGATGGTGAAGTCGAACACGTTCCAGCCACTGCGGAAGAAGCGCAGACGGTAGACAAAGAGCTTGAGTGCGAGCTCGACGACGAAGATCGCCAGCGCCGTACGGTCGAGCGCGAGCAGCAGACCGCCCGCCTTCTGCATGGCGGAGGACGAGGTTTCGAGTCCGAGTGTGATCGCGTTGACGACGATCACCGCGATGATGAAGCGCTGGAAGGCGGAGGATTCGACAAGGCGTTGGAGGCTTGCGGTCATTTCAAGTCCCGGGTGTGTGGTTTGAGGGGGAGAGTAGGATGGAATTGCGGAGCCTCGCAGGCGGGGAACGGCTGCTTGCCAGCCTCCGTCCTGCCCCGGCTGCCGGGGCGTGTCAGCGCGTGCGTGCGAGGGGCGCTGATTTCGCCTTGCGGGCCGTGTACCACAAGCTGGCGAACATCGAGCAGGCGAGGATGGTGGCCACGACCGACAGCGACACCAGTACCGGGATCTTGAACCAGTCGACGATCAGCATCTTGGTGCCGATGAAGACCAGGATCGCGGCCAGGCCGTACTTGAGCAGCTCGAAGCGGTCGCCGAGGTCGGCGAGCAGAAAGTACATTGCGCGCAGGCCGAGGATGGCGAACAGGTTCGAGGTCAGCACGATGAAGGGGTCGGTGGTGATCGCGAAGATCGCAGGGATGCTGTCGACCGCGAAGATCACGTCGGAGATCTCGACCAGCACCAGGGCGAGGAAGAGCGGCGTCATCTTGCGCATGCCGTCGCGCATCACGAAGAAGTGCTCGCCCTCCAGCTTCTCTGTGATCGGGTAGTGGTTTCGGATCCAGCGAATGAAGGGGTTCTTGTTCAGATCCGGGTCGTGCTCGGAGAACCAGGCCATCTTGATGCCGGTGGCGATCAGGAAGGCACCGAAGATGTAAAGGACCCAGTGGAACTCGCTGATCAACCAGCTTCCGGCGAAGATCATGATGGTGCGCAGCACGATCGCGCCGACGATGCCGTATAGCAGCACGCGGCGCTGCAGTTCGAGCGGCACCGCGAAGAAGCTGAAGATCATCATCCATACGAAGACGTTGTCGACCGCGAGCGATTTCTCGACCAGATAGCCGGTGACGAAAGCGAGCGTCTGTTCGTTGGCGAACGCACGCCCGGCGCTGCCGTCGAGGTGCCACCACAGCCCGGCGGCGAACAGCATTGCCACCGTCACCCAGGCGATCGACCAGCCTGCCGCCTCCTTCAGCGACACGCGGTGCTGCTTGCCGCCGCCGAAGGCGAACAGGTCGACAAGCAGCATCGTCACCACAATGGCGGCAAAGGCCGCCCACAACCACCACGTTCCGATCGATTCCACCGCGCACTCCGCACAAAGAACGAAAAGGGCCTGCTCCCGAAGGACACAGACCCTTGCGCGCTGTGATGCACGGACCTTGCCCTAGGGCAAGGTCTTGCTTGCAACGGATTCGATCGTTGCCCTCGGCACCGGGAGACGATCTTGCGACCGGTCTGCCGTGATGACGATGCCGAGGCGAAAAAGCTACTCCCCTTGATGGGGCGCGAGTGTGTCTGGTGCACCACGGCAAAGTCAAGGGGGTTTGCGAACGCTCGCGGGGCCGCCTGGTCGACACCTGCCCGGGGCTCGGGCATGATCGCCGGCGTCCGGCGCCGTTCCCATTTCCCCACAGGCACTCTGCGCCCTCATTTCAATCGACCAGAACTCATGGAAATCGTCTTCCTCGTTGCGCTCATCGTCCTCAACGGCGTCTTCGCCATGTCCGAGATCGCGCTGGTAACTGCGCGCCGGGCACGGCTGGCACGCCTGGCGGAGGACGGTGACGGCTCGGCTGCGGTGGCAATCAAGCTCGGTGAGGATCCAACCCGATTCCTGTCGACGATCCAGATCGGTATCACATCGATCGGTATTCTCAATGGTATCGTCGGTGAAGCAGCGCTCGCCGGCCCGCTCGCCGACTGGTTGCAGGGGGCGGGCATGGAACAGCGGGTGAGCGAGATCGGCTCGACCGTGCTGGTCGTGGTGGTGATCACCTACGTCTCGATCGTGGTCGGCGAGTTGGTGCCCAAGCGTATCGGGCAACTCAACCCGGAGGGCATCGCCCGCCTGGTAGCGCGGCCGATGAGCCTTCTGTCGGCGGCTTCGCGACCTTTCGTCTGGCTGCTTTCCGGCTCGACCGCGTTGATGCTGCGCCTGATGGGGCAGCGCGAAAGCGGCGGCCCGAGTGTCACCGAAGAGGAGATTCACGCCATGCTGGTCGAAGGCTCAGAGGCGGGCGTGATCGAGAAGAGCGAGCACGACATGGTACGCAACGTGTTCCGCCTCGACGACCGGCAGATCGGATCGCTGATGGTGCCGCGCGCCGACATCGTCGCCCTCGACGTTGAGCGTCCGCTTGCGGAAAACCTCGAACTGGTCGCGGCGGTGTCCTTCTCGAGCTTCCCCGTGTGCCGCGGCGGTCTCGATGACATCCTGGGCATCGCCAGCACCAAGCAACTCTTCAACCAGTCGCTGTGCGGCCGACCGATCGACCTGATGCGCGACCTGCTGCCTGCCGTCTACGTGCCCGAATCGCTCACCGGCATGGAACTCCTCGATCAGTTTCGTGCTTCGGGCACCTATTCGGTGTTCGTCATCGACGAGTACGGCGAGATCCAGGGCATGGTCACGCTGCACGACGTGATCGAGTCGGTGACCGGTGAGTTCCTGCCGCAGGGCAACGAGGAAGAGGCCTGGGCGGTGCAGCGTGAGGATGGTTCCTGGCTGCTCGAGGGGCTGATCCCGATCGTCGAACTGAAGGACCGGCTCGGCATCCGGACGGTGCCGGAAGAGGAGAAGGGGCGCTACCACACACTGTCGGGCATGGTCATGTGGTTGCTCGGGCGCGTGCCCAACACGGGCGACATCGCTACCTGGGAGAACTGGCGCTTCGAGGTGGTCGACCTCGACGGCAAGCGCATCGACAAGGTGCTGGCGACCGCGCTGCCGGCGGCACCCGAAGAGCAGGCGAACGCAGCGTCGCCGCTCGAGGGGGGCGAGGCGGCATGATCGACCAGGTCGCCGAAAAAGTCGCTCGCCGCGTCATCCTCGCGTTCGTGCTCGGCGGCCTGTTGCTGCTGAGCTATGCGGTGCTGCACATGTTCATCGTTCCAGTGGCGTGGGCGGTAATCATCGCCTTCGCGACCTGGCCGGCCTATCGGCGCCTGCGTGCGGCCATGCCGCGCTATCCGACCTCGAGCGCGCTGCTGATGACGCTGCTGCTGAGCACTGCCTTCGTGCTGCCGGCGCTGTGGATCGGCATGCTGCTGCAGAGCGAGCTGGCGCTGGCGATCGCTGCGATGACGGCACAGATCAAGCAGGGTGCGCTGGTTCTGCCGGAGTTCGTTCGCACCCTGCCGTGGGTGGGGGATGCGCTGCAGGGCCTGCTCGACGAGCTCACCCACGACCCCGAAGCACTCAAGGCGCAACTGACCGACTGGGTGCGGCGCGGCAGCGATCAGGTCGTGGCGCTGATCGGCGACGTCGGTCGCAACGCAGCCAAGCTGGGCTTCGCGCTCATCACGGTGTTCTTCCTGTATCGCGATGGCGACCGCGTGCTGTCCCAGGTGCATGGGGTGCTGCGCCATTTCCTCGGCGAGCGTGTCGATTCCTACCTGGGCGCGGTCGGCGGCATGACCAAGGCCGTGGTCTGGGGGCTGATCGTGACCGCGATCGGCCAGGGTTTCGTTGCGGGCCTGGGGTACTGGTGGGCGGGCGTGGCGGCGCCGGTGCTGCTCGGCGCGGTGACCGCGGTGATCGCGATGGTGCCCTTCGGCACGCCCTTCGCGTGGGGCTCGATCGGCATCTGGCTGCTGGTGACCGGGAACACGGTCGAGGGTGTGGGCCTGCTGCTGTGGGGTGCGCTGGTGGTGAGCTGGGTGGACAACCTCATCCGCCCGCTGGTGATCAGCAGCGCGACGCGCATTCCCTTCCTGCTCGTGATGTTCGGGGTGCTCGGCGGACTGGCAGCGTTCGGGCTGGTCGGGCTGTTCCTCGGCCCGGTCGTGCTCGCGGTGCTGATGGCGGTGTGGCGCGAGTGGATTGAGGAGTCGGAGTTCGGGCAGCTGACCGGCGTGCAGCCGCCCGCGGTCGAGGACACGGGCGGGGAGCAGGCGCCGCGCTGAGCGATGGCCCGCCCGGGCGCCGGCTCAGGCGCCGTACTTGCGTACCAGCGTGTCGTGCAGGGCGACGAATTCCTGTGCGAGCTTGTGCTTCGGGTCGAGGTGGATCATCGGCTTGGCCTGTTCGTGCGATTCCTTGATCTTCACCGAAGCCGACAGGTAGGGCTGCAGCACCGGCAGGCCTTCGTCGATCAACTCCTGCACCACCTTCTGCGGCAGGCTTGCGCGGGGCTGGAACTGGTTGACCACGATGCCCTCGATCTCGAGCTTGCGGTTGTGGTCGGAGCGGATCTCCTGCACGTTCTCGAGCAGCGAATACAACGCCCTGCGCGA
Source organism: Thauera sp. WH-2 (assembly GCF_048321015.1). Taxonomy (NCBI): domain Bacteria; kingdom Pseudomonadati; phylum Pseudomonadota; class Betaproteobacteria; order Rhodocyclales; family Zoogloeaceae; genus Thauera; species Thauera sp. WH-2. The sequence goes on from NZ_JBLWFG010000007.1 coordinate 161,589, forward strand.
GAATTCGTCGCAATCGAAGGGGATCAGGCAGGCATCGGCCGCGATCAGCGCCGAGCGCGTGAAGAAGTTCAGCGCCGGCGGGGTGTCGATGTACACGCAGTCGAAATCTTGCGCTAGTTCTTCCAGGGCATCGCGCAGCTTGTAGATCTTGTAGCGCGATTCGAGCTTGCCTTGCAGTTCCTCGAGCTGGGGGTGCGAGGGCATCACGTGCAGGTGCTCGAACGGGCTGGCGACGATGAATTCTTCGGTGTCGCGCGGGTTGAGCTTGAAGTTCAGCGTCTGGTCGAAGAAGTCGGCGAGCGTCGCTTGCAGATCCTCGCCGCTGGCGCCGAGCAGATACTGCGTGGAGTTGCCTTGCGGGTCGAGATCGACGACGAGGGTGCGCTTGCCCTGCTGGGCGCTGATTGCCGCCAGGTTGCAGGTGATCGTGGATTTGCCGACCCCGCCCTTCTGATTGAACACCACTCGACGCATGCGTTTCTCCCCGTTATGGCTGCGGTTTCGGCCTGGCGCCGCAACCGCAGCCCGCATTCTGCCAAAACATGGGGCGCTCGGGGGGCGCGGAAAATGCCTCGCCGATATGCGGCAGTGCACATGAGCCCTGCCCAAGGGGGTGCCGCTGCGGTAAACTTTCGCGACGTCAATCGAGGCCGTTCCCGCGCTCGGGGTTTCAAGACCCCCCGGATGCGAACAACAACAAGCAAGCCTTGCGAACATCCCGAACGATGCATGCGTGTCCGAGCTGCCCGGCCGGCACGTGCCGCGCTGGTCGTCGCCGACCAGCGCCGCGCCACCATACCGCCACAAAACACACCTCACTGCTGAAGAGGGTAGATCATGGATCAGGATTTCATCGCCGCAGCGCTCGACTATCACCGCTCTCCCACCCGCGGCAAGATTTCGGTCGTGCCCACCAAGGGCCTCACCAACCAGCGTGACCTTGCGCTCGCCTATTCGCCCGGCGTCGCCGCGGCCTGCGACGCGATCGTCGCCGACCCCGCCGAAGCCTTCGAGCTGACCAGCCGCGGTAACCTCGTCGCCGTCGTGACCAACGGCACCGCCGTGCTGGGGCTGGGCAACATCGGCCCGCTCGCTGCCAAGCCGGTGATGGAAGGCAAGGGCTGCCTGTTCAAGAAGTTCGCCAATATCGACGTCTTCGACATCGAGCTCGCCGAGAACGACCCCGACAAGCTGATCGAGATCATCGCTTCGCTCGAGCCCACGCTGGGCGGCATCAACCTTGAGGATATCAAGGCGCCGGAATGCTTCTACATCGAGAAGAAGCTGCGTGAGCGCATGAAGATTCCGGTCTTCCACGACGACCAGCACGGTACCGCCATCATCTCCGCCGCCGGCCTCGTCAACGGCCTCAAGGTGGTGGAGAAGGACATTGCAGAAGTCAAGCTGGTGTGCTCCGGGGCCGGCGCTGCGGCGATCGCATGCCTCGACATGATGGTCAGCGTGGGCCTGCGCCGCGAGAACATCTACGTCTGCGACTCCAAGGGTGTCATCTGGGAAGGCCGCGAAGCCAACATGGAGCCGACCAAGGCGCGCTATGCGCAGAAGACCGACGCACGCACGCTGGGCGACGTGATCGCCGGCGCCGACGTCTTCCTGGGGCTCTCCACCGCTGGGGTGCTCAAGCCCGAGATGGTGGCGAAGATGGCTGACAAGCCGCTGATCTTCGCGCTCGCCAACCCCAATCCCGAGATCCTGCCGGCCGACGCCAAGGCCGTGCGCCCGGACTGCATCATCGCGACCGGCCGTTCGGACTTCCCGAATCAGGTTAATAACGTGTTGTGCTTCCCCTTCATCTTCCGCGGTGCGCTGGACGTGGGCGCCACCACGATCAACGAGGAGATGAAGCTGGCCTGCGTGAAGGCGATCGCCGAGCTGGCCGAAGCCGAGGCCAGCGACATCGTGGCGAGCGCCTACGGCGGACAGGAGCTGAGCTTCGGCGCCGAGTACATCATTCCGAAGCCCTTCGATCCGCGCCTGATCGTCAAGATCGCGCCTGCGGTGGCGAAGGCCGCGATGGATTCGGGGGTTGCGACCAAACCGATCGAGGACTTCGATGCCTACGTGTCGAGCCTGAACGCCTTCGTCTATCAGTCCGGCATCGTCATGAAGCCGGTGTTCGCCGCAGCCAAGGAGGTGCCGGCCGAGCAGAAGCGCGTGATCTACGCCGAGGGCGAGGACGAGCGCGTGCTGCATGCGGTGCGCGTGGTGCTGGACGAGGGGATTGCCAAGCCGATCCTGATCGGCCGCCCCGAGGTGATCGAGATGCGCATCAAGAAGCTCGGCCTGATCCTGCAGCCCGGGCGCGACTTCGAGGTGGTCAACCCGGAGTCCGATCCGCGCTACCGCGAGTTGTGGACCGAATACCACCGCCTGATGAGCCGTGACGGCGTGACCCCCGAAGTGGCGAAGGCCAAGATCCGCCGCGACACCACGCTGATCGGCGCCATGCTGCTGCGCCGCGGCGATGCGGATGCGCTCGTGTGCGGCACTTTCGGCACCTACGACTACCACCTCGAGCAGGTGCGCAACGTCATCGGCCTGGCGCCGGATGCCAAGCTCTTCGCTGCCATGAACCTGCTGCTGCTGCCCAAGCGCATGCTCGCGATCGCCGACACCTATGTGAACGAATCGCCGAGCGCCGAGGAGATCGCCGAGATCGCCCGCATGGCGGCCGCGGAACTGCAGCGCTTCGGCATCGAGCCGAGCGTGGCGCTGCTGTCGCACTCGAGCTTCGGCAGTTCCACCTCCGCCTCGGCGCGCAAGATGCGTCGTGCCTGCGAGATCCTGCACGAGACTTCGCCGGAGCTGAACGTGGACGGCGAGATGCACGGCGATGCCGCGCTGTCGCAGGAGATCCGCGACGCGCTGTACCCGGACTCGCACCTGCAGGGGCAAGCCAACCTGCTGGTGATGCCGAACCTCGATGCGGCGAATATCTCCTTCAACCTGATGAAGGTGGCCAATGGAGACGGTGTCTCGGTTGGACCGATGCTGCTCGGCGCGGCGAAGGCGGTGCATATCCTCACGCCGTCGGCGACCGTCCGCCGGCTGGTGAACATCACCGCGCTGGCGGTGGTCGACGCCAAGGAAACGCGCGCCAGTCAGGGTTGATGCGCACGGGGCGCATGGGCTCCGTGGATCTCCTTCATCGTTGGGGCAGTCCTGTTTGGGGCTGCCCCGCTTTATTTTCTGACCTTCCGTGCTTTCTCCTTTTCCGATGATGAACGGCTCTCGATCCGCTCGCTTCCTGCGCCTCCCGGGGTGCGCGCTCGCGCTGCTCCTGTGTGCGCTGCCCGCAGCCGCCGCGGACTGGCTGCTCGCCGCTGCCGACCTCCAGGCGGTGCCCGGACAGAACTTCGAGCTCGTGGTGGTGGGCGGGGCCGGCGAGGATGCGAGCCACTGGCCGCAACGTCTGCCCGCCACCATCCAACTTCCCGGTGCGGGGCCGCGGATCGCCTTGCAACTGGTTGCGATCGGGCCGGTCGAGGCGGGGGTCACCCAGCGGCGCTATTTCGTGCGCTGGCCGATGGAGGTGACGGGCGTGGTCCGTGTCGTGCTCGATGAGCATTCCTCTGCACGCCTGCTCGTTGACGCCAGGGCGGACACGCAGCGCGTGGAGCCAGCCGCGGAGCAGGCGGAGAAGGGCCTCGACCCGCTCGCTCCTGTAGTAGCAGTGGCGCCGGATGCGGCGCCCGTCGAGCCTTCGGCCATCGGTTTCCATGAACCGATGTACTTCCTCGTCGGTGGCAAGGATCCGACATCTGCCCGCTTCCAGTTCAGTTTCAGATACCGGATTTTTGACGCCCACGGGGCGGTGGCAGAGAAGATTCCGGTGGCACGCGGCCTCTATTTCGGCTTTACCCAGACTTCGCTGTGGGATCTGGAGTCCGAATCCAAGCCGTTCCGCGATTCGAGCTTTCGTCCGTCGTTGTTCTACCGCTTGGCGCTGGACGATCCCGACCGTCGCGGTTCGCTTGCGCTCTACGGGGGTTACGAGCACGAGTCGAATGGCCGGGAGGACAGACCCTCGCGCAGCATCGATACCTTGTTCCTTCGCGCCGATGCGCGCATGCGGCTCGACGAAAAAGGAACCTATCTTGGCATCGCCCCCAAGCTCTGGACCTACCTGGATCGCGAGGACAACCCGGACATTGCGCGCTACCGCGGCTATGGCGAACTCGGTCTGCGCCTAGGGCGCGACGACGGGTTGATGTTCTCTACGCTGCTGCGTCGTGGCACGGCCGGCAAGATGGGGGCGCAGTACGACCTCTCCTATCCGATCCGGCGCAGCGTGTTCTCGGGGGTGGGGGCCTTCGTGCACGTGCAGGCGTACAAGGGATATGGTGAGACCCTGCTCGAGTACGACGAGAACAAGGAAACGCAGTTCAGGGTCGGCGTTTCGCTGGTACGCTGACTGCCCCCAAGGCCTGCCGCAGGGCGCCTGCGGCGCACAGGACAGAGAAGGAGAATCCGATGACCCATGCCATCCGCTTTCACCGCACCGGCGGCCCAGAAGTGTTGCAGTGGGAGGCGGTCGATCTGCCGCCGCCCGCCGCGGGCGAGGTGCGTCTGCGCCACCATGCGGTCGGGCTGAATTTCATAGACACCTATCATCGCAGCGGGCTCTATCCGCTGCCACTGCCTTCCGGCATCGGTCTGGAGGCTGCCGGCGTGGTCGAGGCGGTGGGCGAGGGCGTGGACGCGTTCGCACCGGGCGACCGCGTCGCCTACACTAGCGGGCCGCTCGGCGCCTATGCCGAGGCGCGCAACATCGAGGCCCGCCATCTGGTTCGCCTGCCCGAGAACATCTCCTTCGAGCAGGGTGCGGCGATGATGCTGCAGGGGATCACCGCCCACTATCTGCTGCATGCCACTTACCCGGTGAAGGCGGGCGAAACTATCCTGGTCCATGCCGCGGCCGGCGGTGTGGGTTCGATCCTGGTGCAGTGGGCCAAGCTGCTCGGTGCCACCGTGATCGGCACGGTGGGCAACGAGGAGAAGGCCGTGCGTGCGCGGGCGCTGGGTTGCGACCACGTCATCGTGTACAGCCGCGAGGACTTCGTCGGCCGTGTACGTGAGATCACCGCGGGCGAGGGGGTGGCGGTGGTGTACGACTCGGTCGGGCGTGACACCTTCCTGCACTCGATCGCCAGCCTGCGTCGGCGCGGAACGATGGTGAGCTATGGCAATGCCACTGGCCCGGTCGCGCCCTTCGACTGCGCCTTGCTGCAGAAGTCCGGGTCGATTTTCGTGACTCGGCCAGGGCTGTTCGACTATATCGCCACCCGTGATGAGCTGTGCGAGCGTAGCGCCGCACTCTTTGAGGTGGTGGGCAGCGGTAGGCTCCGGGTCGAGATCAACCAACGCTATGGGCTGCCTGATGCTGCGCAGGCGCACCGCGACCTCGAAGCACGCAAGACCACGGGCTCTACGATCCTCCTGCCCTGAAGCCGCTCCGGTGGGCGGCGGGCGCTGCCCACCGGAGCGGGCGCAAAAGGTGTAACGGAGTCGGCATCGGGCGCCGGTCCTTGCGCCCGCCTCGGGTAAAATTTGCGCCATGAATCCTGCAGCCCACCCTCCGGCCGAATCGAGCCTGGCGCCGAGCGCACCGCGCTTCGTACACCTCCGAGTCCACTCCGAATACTCGATCACCGACGGCATCGTCCAGCTCGACCAGGCGATCGCCGCCGCCGTCGAAGACGGCATGCCGGCGCTCGGCATGTCGGATCTGGCCAATCTGTTCGGCATGGTCAAGTTCTACAAAGGCGCGCGTGGCAAGGGCATCAAGCCCATCATCGGCGTGGATGCCTGGATCCAGAACGAGGCCGAGCGCGACAAGCCGCACCGCGTGCTGCTGATCTGCAGAAGCCGCGCGGGCTATGGTCAGCTGTGCGAGCTGCTCACGCGCGCCTACCTCGAGAACAAGCACCGCGGCCGCGCCGAGATGCGCCGCGAGTGGTTCGAGGGCGGCGCCGCCAGCGAGCTGCTGTGCCTGTCGGGCGCGATGAGCGGCGACATCGGCGCGGCGATCGCCGCCGGCAACCTCGCGCTTGCCGAGCAGCTCGCCGCCGACTGGGCGCGACTGTTCCCGGATGCCTTCTACATCGAGATCCAGCGCGCCGGCCACGCCGGTACCGAGGGTTACATCCGCCACGCGGTGGAGCTCGCTGGCCAGCTCGGCCTGCCGGTGGTGGCCACACACCCGGTGCAGTTCCTCAAGCGCGACGACTTCAAGGCCCACGAGGCGCGGGTGTGCATCGCGCAGGGCTACGTGCTGGCCGACAAACGCCGCCCGCGCGACTTCACCGAGGAGCAGTACCTCAAGAGCCAGGCCGAGATGTGCGAACTCTTCGCCGACCTGCCCGAGGCGCTCGAGAACGCGGTCGAGATCGCCCGCCGCTGCTCGTTGACGGTGCAACTGGGCAAGAACTTCCTGCCGCTGTTCCCGACCCCCGAGGGCATGACGCTCGATGACTTCCTGGTCGCGGAGGCGAAGAAGGGGCTGGAGGAGCGCCTCGTCCAGCTCTACCCGCACCCCGAGGAGCGCGAGCAGCAGCGCCCGCGCTACGAGCAGCGGCTCAAGTTCGAGACCGACACCATCATCCAGATGGGCTTCCCCGGCTACTTTCTGATCGTGGCCGACTTCATCCAGTGGGGCAAGAACAACGGCGTGCCGGTCGGCCCGGGGCGCGGTTCGGGCGCAGGCTCGCTGGTGGCGTATTCGCTCAAGATCACCGACATCGACCCGCTCGAGTACGCGCTGCTGTTCGAGCGCTTCCTGAACCCCGAGCGGGTGTCGATGCCCGACTTCGACATCGACTTCTGCCAGGACAACCGCTACCGCGTCATCGAGTACGTGCGCGAGCGCTACGGCAAGGATGCGGTGAGCCAGATCGCCACCTTCGGCACCATGGCCTCGAAGGCGGTGGTGCGTGACGTCGGCCGTGTGCTCGACCTGCCCTACGGCCTGTGCGACCGACTGTCGAAGCTGATCCCGATCGAGGGTGCCAAGCCCGTCTCGCTGAATAAAGCCTACGAGATGGAGCCGCAGATCGGCGAGATGATGGCCGACGGCAACGACGGCGAGTCGGTGCGCGACCTGTGGAGCCTGGCGCAGCCGCTGGAAGGGCTATCGCGCAACGTCGGCATGCACGCCGGCGGCGTGCTGATCGCGCCCGGCAAGCTCACCGACTTCTGCCCGCTCTACATCGCCGACGGCGACGATGCCACCCCGGTGTCGCAGTTCGACAAGGACGACGTCGAGGCCGTAGGCCTGGTGAAGTTCGACTTCCTGGGGCTGCGTAACCTCACCATCATCGAGCTCGCGCTGGAATACGTGGCGCGCCTGGAGGGCAGCCGGCCCGACCTGATGAGCCTGGGCTTCGAGGATCCTGCCGCCTACCAGATCCTGAAGGACGCCAACACCACGGCGATCTTTCAGGTCGAATCGGACGGCATGAAGAAGCTGCTGAAGAAGCTCGCGCCCGACCGCTTCGAGGACATCATCGCGGTGCTCGCGCTCTACCGTCCCGGCCCGCTCGGCTCGGGCATGGTGGACGACTTCATCCTGCGCAAGAAGGGCCAGCAGGAGATCGACTACTTCCACCCCGACCTCAAGGCCTGCCTGGAGCCGACCTACGGCGTGATCGTGTACCAGGAACAGGTGATGCAGATCAGCCAGATCATCGGCGGCTACACGCTCGGTGGCGCCGACATGCTGCGCCGCGCGATGGGCAAGAAGAAGGCCGACGAGATGGCCAAGCACCGCGCCACCATCGCCGAGGGCGCGAAGCAGAAGGGCTACGATCCGGCGCTCGCCGAGCAGCTCTTCGACCTGATGACCAAGTTCGCGGAGTACGGCTTCAACAAGTCGCACACTGCGGCCTACGCAGTCGTTACCTACCACACTGCCTGGCTGAAGGCGCACCACTGCGCGGCCTTCATGGCGGCGACGATGTCGTCCGATCTGGACAACACGGATACGGTCAAGATCTTCTACGAGGACACGCTCGCCAACGGCATCAAGGTGCTGCCGCCGGATGTGAATACCTCCGACTATCGCTTCGTGCCGGTCGATCGCAAGACCATCCGCTACGGTCTGGGCGCGGTGAAGGGCGTCGGCGAGCCGGCGGTGCGCGCGATCCTCGCCGCACGTCAGAAGGGTGGCGTTTTCGGTGACCTGTTCGACTTCTGCGAGCGGGTGGACCGCCGCATGGTGAACCGCCGCGTCATCGAGGCGCTGATCCGCGCCGGTGCGATGGATACGCTCTCCGGCCACGCCGGCCTGGACCGCGCGCAGCTGATGGCGACCGTGGCCCTGGCGATGGAGGCGGCCGAGCAGGCGGCGGCCAACGCGATGCAGGGCGGGCTCTTCGACCTGATGCCGGAAGCTGCCGGCGCGGCGCCCGCGTTCGCGAAGATTCGCCCGTGGAGCGAACGCGAGCGGCTCAAGGAAGAAAAGCTCGCGATCGGCTTTTTCCTTTCCGGACATCCCTTCAACGCCTTCAAGCCCGAGGTACGGCGCTTCGTGCGCCGCACGCTGGCTCAGCTCGAACCCTCGCGCGACATCACCATGCTCGCCGGCGTGGTCATGGAACAGCGCACCAAGGTCGGCAGCCGCGGCAAGATGGCCTTCGTGCAGATCGATGACGGTACCGAGCCGCGCGAAGTCACGGTGTATTCCGAGGTGCTCGATGCCAGCCGCGGCAAGATCGTCACCGACGAAGTGGTCGTGGTCGAGGCCAAGGTCAGCAACGACGACTTCTCCGGCGGGCTGCGCATCATCGCCGACCGCATCCTGACGCTCGGCGAGGCGCGCAGCCGCTTTGCGCGTGCGTTGGCCCTGCGCATCAACGGCGAGGTGGGCGCAAGCGGTGGCCCGGTGGCTGCGGCCGGCAAGCTGCAGACCCTGCTCGAGCCTTTCCGCGAAGGCGGTTGCCCGATCCGGGTGAGCTACCGCAACCAGGCCGCCGAGGCCGAACTGCCGCTCGGCGACGAGTGGCGGGTGCGGCTGGAAGACGCGCTGCTGGAAAGCCTGCGCGACTGGTTGGCGCCGGAGGCCGTCGAGGTGATCTACCAGTAAGGCGCGGGACCGGGGCGGCAGATACCGGGCCGCCGCGCTGCGGTCTCACGCCGTCGGACGTTGTTCGAAGCCCTCGATGGCGTCCGCGTCGGCCGCGCTGATTTCGATGCGCGCCACGTCGGCTTTCGGCGGCCCTTGGCGTGCCCAGTCGATGAAGTCGTCGATGCGCGCCTGGGGGCCGATCACAAGTGCCTCGACCCAGCCTTCGTGACGATTGCGCACCCAGCCGCGCAGCCCTAGGCGGGCAGCCGCGGCCTGCGCGCTGGCGCGGTACCACACGCCTTGCACCTTGCCATGGATGGCGAGCAGGCGCGCGACGGCGCCCTCCGAAGACGGATCGTTGAGGTCAGACATAGGCAATCTCCGGTTCCTTGCCGCTCAGCAGGCGTGCGCGGGCGACGGCCTCTTCGAGCGTGGCGGTGATGTTGTCGTCGCCCAGCCTGTCGAGGAAGCCCGAGCGGAACACGATCGATCCCGGCTGCGAGCCGAGCTGGCAGAGAATGAGTTGCGCCCCGCGCTTCTGCAGGTTGCGATGCAGGGTCTGCAGGATGTCGAGTCCGGTGGTGTCGAGGTTGAGCACCCGGTCCATGTCGAGAATGACCACATCGGGGTGGCCGTCCTGCATCAGCAGCAGGTTTTCGAGCTTGTTGGCGGCACCGAAGAACAGACTGCCGGAGAGCTTGTAGGCGAGCACGCGCGGTGTGCCGTCTGCGCGCAGCTGGGTCTCCGCGCCGTCCAGCTCGGGCAGCGTGATGCGCTCGATGCGGGTGAGATCCGACATGCGGTACATGAAGAACAGGCTCGCCAGCACCATGCCGATCTCCACCGCCAGCGTGAGGTCGAACACCACGGTGATGAAGAAGGTGCCGAGCAGGATCGTCCGGTACTGCAGCGAGTAGCGCGCCAGTTCGCGCGGCGCGAAGGCATGCCATTCGCCCATGTTGATCGACACGATGACCACGATCGCCGACAGCGTGGCGAGCGGGATGTGGCTGGCGGCGGGAGCGAGCGCGAGCACGATCGCCAGCAGTACGCCGGCGTGGATGATGCCGGCGACTGGGGTGCGCCCACCGGTGCGGATGTTGGTGGCGGTGCGTGCGATCGCGCCGGTGGCGGCGAAGCCACCGAACAGCGGCGCGGCGACGTTGGCGATGCCTTGTGCCATGAGTTCCTGGTTGGGGTCGTGGCGGTCGTCGATCTGGCTGTCGGCCACCCGCGCCGAGAGCAGGGATTCGATCGCGCCCAGCAGCGCGATCGTGATCGCCGGGGCGATCAGCTTGCCGAGCATCGACAGGCTGAGCTCGGGCAGGCCGAAGGCCGGGATCTCCTGCGGGATGCCGCCGAAGCGGCTGCCGATGGTGTCGACCGGCAGGGCGAGCAGCGCATTGACCGCGGTCATCACGATGAGCACGGCCAAGGGACCTGGCAAGCGCCGCATCCAGGCGACCCGCCGCGCCTGGCGGTTCCAGCCAATGAGGATGACGAGCGAGACGACCGCCACCGCCAGCGTGGGCAGGTGCAGGGTCGGCAGGGCGTCGATCAGCGCCGCCATCTTGGCGAAGAACTCGCCTGGCAGGTCGGTGATCTGCAGGCCGAGGAAGTCCTTGATCTGCGAGATGAAGATCACCACCGCGATGCCGTTGGTGAAGCCGATCACGACCGACAGCGGGATGAAACGGATCATGTTGCCCAGGCGCAGCGCGCCCATGGCGAACAGCAGCACGCCCGACATCATCGTGGCGATGAGCAGGTTCTGCACGCCGAGGTCGGCGACGATGGCGTAGATGATTGGGATGAAGGCGCCGGTGGGGCCGCCGATCTGCACCCGGGAGCCACCGAGCAGCGCGATCAGGAAGCCGGCGACGATCGCCGTCCAGATGCCGGCGGTGGGCGACATGCCCGAGGCGATCGCGAAGGCCATCGCCAGCGGCAGCGCGAGTACGCCAACGGTAATGCCCGAGGAGAGGTCGCCGATGAAGGTGGCCCGGCCATAGCCGGGCAGCGTGTCGAAGAGTTTGGGACGGAAGTCGAGTTTCATGCTTTCTCCGCTGCGTACTGGTTCAGGACGGGGCACGAGGCCCATGCGGCGCCGCCTTCGGATCGAGGGCCGACGCGAGCGGCGGAGAGACTCACCCTCGGCCCGCGTGGTGCAGGACGATCCAGCGTTTCGAGGGTGTGAGCGGCATGGCGGCTACTCGTGGCGGATCACTTCACCTTCATGCCCGGCACCGCGCCGTCGTCGGGCGACAGGATGAAGAGGCCCGGCGTGGCGCCTTCGGTGTCCGAGGCTGCGAGCACCATGCCCTCGCTCATGCCAAACTTCATCTTGCGTGGTGCGAGGTTGGCGACCATGACCGTCATGCGCCCGACGAGTGTGGCCGGGTCGTAGGCCGACTTGATGCCGGCGAAGACCTGGCGCGGCTTGGCATTGCCGGCTTCGTCGGTTTCGCCGATGTCGAGCTGCAGGCGGATCAGCTTGTCGGCGCCTTCGACGTGCTCGGCATCGACGATGCGGGCGATGCGCAGGTCGACCTTGGTGAAGTCGTCGATCGAGATGTGGGGCGATGCCGTCTCGGCCGCCTGCGCGGCGTGCTGCTGCTTTTCGGCGTGGCGCTGCTGGGAGGTCGCGGCTTTCGCGTCCTTCGCCTCTTTCGCCGGGGCAGCGGCCGGCGCGAGCGACTCGCGGTTGGCCTCGAGCAGGGCGTCGATCTGCTTGCGCTCGACGCGGGTCATCAGGTGGCTGTACGCCTGGATGGCGTGGCCTTCAGGCAGCGGCGCCCATTCGCCCTGCCAGTCCATCGTCGGGATGGTGAGGAAGGCCTCGACCTGCGCGGCCAGCGCCGGCAGCACCGGCTTGAGGTAGCGGGTGAGATCGCGGAACATCGTCAGCGCGGTGCTGCACACCGTGTGCAGGTGCGCTTCCTGGCCTTCCTGCTTGGCGAGTTCCCACGGCTTGTGGTCGTTGACGTACTGGTTGGCGACATCGGCCAGGCGCATGATCTCGCGCAGCGCGCGGCTGTAGTCGCGCTCGTCGTAGGCGGTGGCGATCCGGCCCTCGCTCCATGCGGCGGCGAACTCGGCACAGGCGGCGGCATCAACTTCGCCCAGCTTGCCGTCGAAACGTTTGCCGATGAAGCCGGCGCAGCGGCTGGCGATGTTCACGAACTTGCCGACGAGGTCGGAATTGACCTTGGCGATCATGTCGTCGAGGTTGAGGTCGACGTCTTCCATGGTGCCGTTGGACTTGCCGGCGAAGTAGTAGCGCAGCCACTCGGGATTGAGCTTCTGCGCGATGTAGGAGTGCGCGGTGATGAAGGTGCCGCGGCTCTTGCTCATCTTGGCGCCATCGACGGTGAGGAAGCCGTTGACGCACAGCTGGCTGGGGGTGTTGTAGCCGGCGAACTTCAGCATCGCCGGCCAGAACAGGGCGTGGAAGTAGAGGATGTCCTTGCCGATGAAGTGCACCATCTCGGTGCCGGCCGTGGCGGCGCGGGCGGCGTCCGTGTAGTCCTCGACGGTAATCGTCTCGCCCGCGGCGGCGCGCTTCTCGACGAGGTTGCGGAAGCTGGCGAGGTAGCCGATCGGCGCGTCCAGCCACACGTAGAAGTACTTGCCCGGCGCGCCCGGGATCTCGAAGCCGAAGTAGGGCGCGTCGCGCGAGATGTCCCAGTCGGAGAGCTTGTTTTCGCCTTCCTCGCCGAGCCACTCCTTCATCTTGTTGGCGGCTTCCGCCTGCAGGCGGCGCTCGCCGGCGGTGTTGGTGCCGCGCGTCCATTCGCGCAGGAACGCCACCGCGCGCTCGTCCGAGAGCCGGAAGAAATAGTGCTCCGAAGTCTTCAGCACCGGTTTGGCGCCGGACACCGCGGAGTAGGGGTTCTTGAGCTCGGTGGGAGCGTAGGCCGCACCGCAGGCCTCGCAGTTGTCGCCGTACTGGTCGGCCGCGCCGCACTTGGGACATTCGCCCTTGATGAAGCGGTCGGGCAGGAACATCTCCTTGACCGGGTCGTAGTACTGCTCGATCGAGCGCGTGTCGATCAGGCCGCCGGTCTTCAGCTTGCCGTAGATGTCCTCGGCGTAGAAGCGGTTCTCGGGGCTGTGCGTGGAGTGGTAGTTGTCGAAGGCGACGCCGAAGGCGGTGAAGTCACGCAGGTGTTCGCCATGCACGCGGTCGATGAGCTGCTCGGGGGTGAGGCCTTCCTTCTCGGCGCGCAGCATGACCGGCGTGCCGTGGGTGTCGTCCGCGCAGACGTAGTGCACCGAATGGCCCCGCATGCGCTGGTAGCGCACCCAGATGTCGGCCTGGATGTAGCCCACCAGGTGGCCGAGGTGGATGTCGCCGTTGGCGTAGGGCAGGGCGTTGGTGACGAGGATCTTGCGAGACATGATGTGTGCGGACGGGCCTGCTGAATAAAGTCAGGAGTTTAACAAAGCGGGCGCCCGCACTGTGGTCGCGCGCAAGGATCTGGGTCTGCTCGCGAATCGGGTGCTCCGGGCGCCTTCTCTTCATGAACACGTCCTCCACGGCGGGCAGGGGGCGGTTGGATGCACCTGATGCTCAAGGTTGCCGGCTGAGGATCAGTTCTACCCGACGGTTCCGCGCGCGTCCTTCATCGGTGGCGTTGCTGGTGAGCGGGTCAGCTTCGCCATGGCCGTCCGCGCTCAGGCGTTCCAGCGCGATGCCGCGCTGGCGGAGGTGCTCGGCGACCGCTTCGGCCCGGGTGATCGACAACTGCAGATTGACCATCTCGCTACCCTGGCTGTCCGTATGGCCGACCACCTTCACCGCCGCACCCCCTTCGCCGGCGAGGACGGCTGCGAGCGTATCGAGCGCCTTGGCCAGGGGTGGGCGGATCTCTGCGCTGCCGCTCGCGAACCCGTCGGGCACCGGAATCTGCAGGCGTAGCCCCTGGACTTCGGGGCCGCCGATCTCGATGCCGTGCACCTCGGCGGTGGCTGTGAGCAGGCGCTGGCGGAGCGCCGGCCAGTCCGGCTCGGGCGTGCTCACGCGCACGAGTGCATGGCGATTGATCGGGTCGGTGGGTTCGGGGGCGGGGAGGGTCGCGCAGGCGCCGAGCAGCAGGACGGAACCGACAAGGGGGAGGAGACGGCAGCAGCGTTGCGTATTCATGGAGGGCGTGGATGGATGCCTCTTGGGGGGCGCCTGCCGTGGCAAGGCGTCGCGCCAGATCGTGGGTGCAGCGGAACTGCAGGAATAAACCCTGTTCAGAACGCGGGTGAGCGAATGCTCCCGCTCCGGTATGATTCTGCCGCTTTCACCCCGCAGCGGGTGCACCGATTTTCGAGGAAAACGCGATGAGTCTTGATCAGCAAACCGTAAACGAAGCGCTCAAGCAGGTGATCGACCCGAATACCGGCAAGGATTTCGTGGCTGGCCGCAGCATCCGTAACCTGAGCGTAGAGCACGGCGCCGTCCGTTTCGATGTCGAGCTCGGCTATCCGGCCAAGAGCCAGCATGAGCCCATCCGTGCCCTGTTGAGCGAGGCCGTGTCGAAGCTGCCCGGTGTCCAGCGCGTCGAGATCAAGGTGACCAGCAAGGTCGTGGCGCACGCGGTGCAGCAGGGTGTGAAGCTGCTGCCGGGTGTGCGCAACATCATTGCCGTCGCTTCGGGCAAGGGCGGCGTGGGCAAGAGCACGACTGCGGTGAATCTCGCGCTGGCGCTGTCGGCCGAAGGCGCTCGGGTCGGCATCCTCGACGCCGACATCTATGGTCCCTCGCAGCCGCAGATGCTGGGCATCGGCGATCAGCGTCCGGTGTCGGCAGACGGCAAGACCATGATCCCGCTGCAGGCCTACGGACTTCAGGCCATGTCGATCGGCTTCCTGATCGACCCTGATACGCCGATGGTCTGGCGGGGGCCGATGGCTACGCAGGCGCTGAACCAGATGCTCAAGGACACCGCCTGGGACGATCTCGACTACCTCGTCATCGACATGCCGCCGGGCACCGGCGACATCCAGCTCACCCTGTCGCAGAGCGTTCCGGTGACCGGTGCAGTCATCGTCACCACGCCGCAGGACATCGCCCTGCTCGATGCGCGCAAGGGCGTGAAGATGTTCGAGAAGGTGGGTGTGCCCATCCTGGGTGTGGTGGAGAACATGAGCATCCACATCTGTTCGAAGTGTGGCCACGAGGAGCACATCTTCGGCCACGGCGGTGGCGAGAAGATGTGCGCGGATTTCAATGTGCCCTTCCTCGGCGCGCTTCCGCTGGATATCCAGATTCGCAGCGAGGCCGACGGTGGCTCGCCGACCGTCGTCGCCGACCCCGAGGGGCGCATCGCCTCGACCTACAAGCAGATCGCGCGCCGGGTCGCGGTGCGCATCGCAGAGCGCTCGAAGGACATGACGCACAAGTTCCCGAACATCGTCATCAAGAGCACCTGAACCCGGGTGCTTCCGGGGCGGAGCGCCACGGCGGCCGTCCCGGTGTGCGGTGCAGCAACAATGCCGTGGCGAGGTCTTTCCCCGCTGCGGCGCTTGTCCTACACTACGCCGCTTTTACGACCGGCCCTGCTGCCGGCCGCAACGCACTCCGCTGGAACCCGCGCCCATGTCCATCAAGTCCGACAAGTGGATCCGCCGCATGGCCCAAGAGGCCGGCATGATCGAGCCCTTCGCGCCGGAGTTGGTGCGCAGCAACGACAGCGGCCGCATCGTCTCCTACGGCACCTCGAGCTACGGCTACGACGTGCGCGTGGCAAACGAATTCAAGATCTTCACCAACATCAACTCGACCATCGTCGACCCCAAGGACTTCGATGCGCGCAACTTCGTCGATTTCACGGGCGACGTCTGCATCATCCCGCCGAATTCCTTCGCACTGGCGCGCACGGTCGAGTATTTCCGCATTCCGCGCAGCGTGCTGACAGTGTGTCTGGGCAAGAGCACCTACGCGCGCTGCGGCATCATCGTGAATGTCACCCCGCTCGAGCCCGAGTGGGAAGGCCACGTGACGCTCGAGTTCTCCAACACCACGCCGCTGCCGGCCAAGATCTACGCCAACGAAGGCGTGGCGCAGATGCTGTTCTTCGAGTCGGACGAGGTGTGCGAGACCTCTTACAAAGATCGCGGTGGCAAGTATCTCGGCCAGACTGGCGTCACCTTGCCAAAGATCTGAAGCGACGACGCGCAGAGAGGATGCATCCACGGGGCCGCCTGACGGCCCCTTGTACTTTTCCGAAGCACTTTCGGTAACGCGCAGGCAACCCACGACGGCTACCCTGCCCATTTTGTCCGTCCCGCAAGGACACCGCTGGAGAGGACCAGGATGAGATTTCACTTCCCCATCATCATCATCGACGAGGATTTCCGCTCGGAGAACACCTCGGGACTGGGGATCCGCGCGCTGGCGAAGGCGATCGAGGACGAAAGCATGGAGGTGCTCGGTGTCACCAGCTATGGCGACCTGACCTCCTTCGCGCAACAGCAGAGCCGCGGCTCTGCCTTTATCCTGTCGATCGATGACGAGGAGTTTTCCTCGCCCGAGGCTTCGGCCAAGGCCATCGCCGATCTGCGCGCCTTCGTCGTCGAGATTCGCTTCCGCAATGCCGACATCCCGATCTTCCTGCATGGCGAGACGCGCACTACGCGCCATATCCCCAACGATGTGCTGCGCGAGATGCACGGCTTCATCCACATGTTCGAGGACACACCGGAGTTCATCGCGCGCTACGTGGTGCGGGAGGCGAAGAACTACCTCGATTCGCTGGCGCCGCCCTTCTTCCGCGCACTGGTGCACTACGCCGCCGACAGCTCGTATTCGTGGCACTGTCCGGGGCACTCGGGCGGGGTCGCCTTCCTGAAGAGCCCGGTGGGCCAGATGTTCCACCAGTTCTTCGGCGAGAACATGCTGCGTGCGGACGTCTGCAACGCGGTGGACGAGCTTGGTCAACTGCTCGACCATACCGGTCCGGTGGCGGCCTCGGAGCGCAATGCGGCGCGCATTTTCAACTGCGACCACCTGTACTTCGTCACCAACGGCACCTCGACCTCGAACAAGATGGTGTGGCACACCACGGTGGCGCCCGGCGACATCGTCGTCGTCGACCGCAACTGCCACAAGTCCATCCTCCACTCGATCATCATGACCGGTGCGGTGCCGGTGTTCCTGACGCCGACGCGCAACCACTACGGCATCATCGGCCCGATCCCGCTGGAGGAGTTCTCGATCGAGAACATTCAGAAAAAGATCGAGGCCAACCCCTTCGCTCGCGAGGCGAAGAACAAGAAGCCGCGCATTCTGACGATGACGCAGTCGACCTACGATGGCGTGGTCTACAACGTCGAGACCATCAAGGAAATGCTCGACGGCCAGATCGACACCCTGCACTTCGACGAAGCCTGGTTGCCGCACGCCGCCTTCCACGATTTCTACGGCGACTATCACGCGATCGGCGCGGATCGTCCGCGGTGCCGCGAGTCGATGGTGTTCTCCACCCAGTCGACCCACAAGCTGCTCGCCGGCCTGAGCCAAGCCTCGCAGATCCTGGTGCAGGACTCGCAGACTCGCAAACTCGACCGCGACATCTTCAACGAGGCCTATCTGATGCACACCTCGACCTCGCCGCAGTACGCGATCATCGCGTCCTGCGACGTGGCGGCCGCGATGATGGAGGCACCAGGCGGTACCGCGCTGGTGAACGAATCACTGTCCGAGGCGGTGGAGTTCCGCCGCGCGATGCGCAAGGTGGACGCCGAGTTCGGCGAGGACGAGTGGTGGTTCAAGGTCTGGGGGCCGGATTATCTCGCCGAGGAAGGCATCGGTCACCGTGACGACTGGACCCTGAAGGCGGGCGAGCGCTGGCACGGCTTCGGCAACCTGGCCGAAGGCTTCAACATCCTCGACCCGATCAAGGCCACGATCATCACCCCGGGTCTCAACATGGACGGCGACTTCGCCGAACACACGGGCATCCCGGCGGCGATCGTCACCAAGTACCTGGCGGAGCACGGCATCATCGTCGAAAAGACTGGCCTGTACTCCTTCTTCATCATGTTCACCATCGGCATCACCAAGGGCCGCTGGAACACGATGGTGACCGAGTTGCAGCAGTTCAAGGACGACTACGATCGCAACCAGCCGTTGTGGCGGGTGATGCCCGAGTTCATCGCCAAGCACCCCCGTTACGAGCGCGTCGGCCTGAAGGATCTGTGCAACCAGATCCACAGCTTCTACAAGGATCACGATGTTGCCCGACTGACCACCGAGATGTATCTCTCGGACATGGTGCCGGCGATGAAGCCTGCCGATGCCTTCGCGAAGATGGCCCACCGTGAGATCGAGCGTGTGGTGCTCGACGAACTCGAGGGCCGCGTCACGGCGATGCTGGTCACGCCTTATCCGCCGGGTATCCCACTGCTGATCCCGGGCGAGCGCTTCAATGCCACGATCGTGCGTTACCTGAAGTTCGCGCGCGACTTCAATGCGCGCTTCCCCGGCTTCGAGACGGACATCCACGGTCTGGTCAAGGGCGAGGACGGCCGCTACCACGTCGATTGCGTGAAGGGATGAGCGCTGGCGCCCGGGTACCTGGGCGCTTCGATTGAAGAAGGAAGAAGGGCCGCGGATTGCGGCCCTTCTTCATGGTGTGTGGTGTCGGGGGCTCAGCGTCGCCGGTACTGCACGAAGTCGAAGTCGTACTCGTTCTCTTCGTCTGCGCTGCGCGCTTCGCGCCGGTCTTCCACGAATTCGGACAGATCGAAGGGCGGGAAGTGCGCATCCCCTTCGACGTCCGCCCAGACTTCGGTGAGCTCCAGTCGGTCAGCCAGGGGAAGTAAAGTGTCGTAAAGCTGCGCGCCGCCGATGACGAACAGCGTGCCGCTGTCCATAGCGGCTGCGATCGCAGCCTCCGGGCTGGCAAAGACTTCGGCGCCGTCGGCGTTGAAGTCTTTGCTGCGGGACACCACCATGTTGCGCCGCCCGGGCAAAGGACGTCCGAGCGATGCCCAGGTCTTGCGCCCCATCAGGATGGGGTGCCCCATGGTCAGCGCACGGAAACGCTGCAGATCCGCCTTCAGCCGCCAGGGTAGGCCATTGTCGCGGCCGATCACGCCGTTGCGCGCGACGGCGGCGACGATGACGATCTCGGGGGTCTTGCTCATATGGCCACCGGAGCCTTGATATGTGGGTGGGGATCGTAGCCTTCGAGGCTGAAGTCCTCGAAGCGGAACGCGAATATGTCCTTGACCGTAGAGTTGAGCCGAAGTTGCGGCAGCGCGCGCGGCGTGCGCGACAGTTGCTCCCGCGCCTGATCGAGATGGTTCAGGTAAAGGTGGCAGTCCCCGCCTGTCCAGATGAAATCGCCCGGTTCGAGATCACACACCTGTGCCACCATGTGCGTCAGCAGCGCGTAGGACGCGATGTTGAACGGGACGCCCAGGAAGATGTCCGCACTGCGCTGATAGAGCTGACATGAGAGCCTGCCCTTTGCCACGTAGAACTGAAAGAGTGCGTGGCAGGGGGGAAGCGCCATGCGGTCTACCTCCCCCGGATTCCAGGCCGAGACGATGTGGCGGCGGGAGTCCGGGTTGCTCCGGATGCCATCGATCAGTCGGGCGATCTGGTCCACGCGGGTGCCATCGGCGTTCTCCCAGCGGCGCCACTGCTTCCCATAAACCGGGCCAAGCTCACCGTCCTCGTCTGCCCATTCGTCCCAGATCGAGACCCCGTTTTCCTTGAGGTAACGGATGTTGGTGTCGCCCTGGAGGAACCAGAGCAGTTCATGAATGATGGAGCGGGTGTGGAGCTTCTTCGTCGTCAGGAGTGGAAAGCCTTTCTGCAGGTTAAAGCGCATCTGCCAACCGAACACCGACACGGTACCGGTTCCGGTTCGGTCGGTCTTGCCGTCGCCGTGCTCGAGCACGTGGCGCATCAGGTCGAGGTACTGTTGCATGGGGGCCCTCGCAAAAGCCTCGATTCTAACGGGTGAGTACCCGCTCCTGCCATTTGAGCCGCGGCGTCGCGACAGCCTATATGATCTGGACATTGCGCGGCTGCGAGGCGCAGAATGCCGCAAACACATCGGCGGGTAGGGTGTGCCCCTGAGCGGCGTCCTCTGCCCGCCCATTCGGAGACCGTCTTGCACGCCCCCAGGCCTCTCGATTATTCCCCTGTTGCCGTCTTTGCGGGTGCCGGAGACGTTGTTGCCGGCTTTCATGCAGCGGCGTTCGCGTTGCGCTCGCTTGCCGGACCCGGTCATGAGAGCGCGGGGGATGCAGCATTCGGCATCGTCTGCAGCTATGGCGATGCCTTCGGAGATGCTGTCGCTTCCTCTGCTCCGGGAGCCGGTGCCGGGCGTGTTCGGGATGCGGGCTGGGCTGTGCGCTGGGTGGCCAGCGTACGTGACTGCGCGATCGCCTTGAGTGATGCGTACTGGGCGTCGTGCAGGGGCGCGGATGGTTCGGCGCCCGCTGCGTACCGCCTGCGTCTGGCGTCGAGCGCTGCGGAAGTGGTCAAGTGGTCCGCCTGCAGCCGAAGCCGCCCGCCCCTGGATGTATGGGGGCGTCTGGCCGTTCTCTTCACTGACGCTCCCGAGTCGTATGGACGACTGGTCGGGGGCGACCTGCCGGGCATCGGGCGAGAGTATCTGCGTGCGATCGCTTACCATAGCGCGGGTCTTGACCAGATGGTGCTCGATACGGCGCTCGCGGCCTGCGCATTGATCGACCGTGCGCTGCCCTTCATCGAGTTGTCCCGCAAGAAGAGTCTGCCGCTCCAGTATGTGGTTTCGCCACCGGATGCGCCGATGCCGGAGCGCCGGGCGGGAGAGCCGTCGTCGGGAGCGTGGCATTTCCAGGCGGACGCTGCAGGCGAGCTTCTGCGCGGATTCCGGGCGGCGCTCGAGCGTGGGGAAGTGCCGGCAGCACTTGCGGGGCAACCCCTTCCGGTACTGCACGATGCCGTCGAGGCGCTCCTCCGTAGATGGTCTGCGGACCCGCCCATCCGTCTGCGTCGACGCTTCCCTCAGGAAGCCGAGATCGACGTGACGCATGGGTTCGAGAACTGCCTTGCCGTACTGGATGAGCGTGCCTCAATCTCACGCCAGAGGTGCCGCACACTGGACTTCAGCCATAGCGGCTTGCACTTTTCCATGGACCTTGAACCCCCGGGGGGCTGGCCTGACATCGGAGGGCTGGTTGCTGTGCATTTCGTAGATGGGCAGGGCTGGCAGCTTGGGGTCGTCCGCCGGCTTGGTTTTGGGCAGCCGCTGACGGACCTTGGTATCGAACTGATTGCGCGTAAACCGCAGGCTGCGGATCTCGATGACGGGCGCTCGCCGGTGCGCTGCATTCTGTGCGACGAAGTATTGAAAGGGGAGTTGGTGCGGGTGGTGCTGCCATCCGACTGCGAGTTCGTATCGGAGCGAGTCTTCCTGCGCTCAGTTGCGGGCTTGTTCACCCTGCGCAAGCTCCAGCAGGAACTTGTCGAGCGAGACTATCGTATCTGCACCTTCCAGGTGCTCTGATCCGCCCGAGTGGATCGTTTAGGTTTTTGTGCAGATAGTGCTTGACGTTGTTTCTGCTGGGTCTATAATGCGCACCTCTTCAGCGCTGCAGCGGTTTCTTCGGAAGCGGTGTGCGGGGTTGAGGAGGTTGAAGCGGGAGGTTGTTGGGCGGTGGATCGGGTCTTGGTGGTGAGCCGGGGTGT
>NZ_JBLWFG010000008.1:0-140680 GCF_048321015.1 Thauera sp. WH-2
ACACCCAGGTCACGCCGTAGAGCAGCATGAACGCGCTCGAGCGCACCCCGGTGAGATCGAGCAGCGCGCCGAACATGATGGGCAGCAGGAAGCCACCCATGCCACCCACCAGGCCGACGATGCCCGACACTGCACCGATCTCCTTGGGAAACTCGTCCGAGATGTACTTGAACACCGAGGCCTTGCCGAAGGCGAAGGCCACGCCAACGACGAACAACAGCGCGGTGAAGACCCAGACATTCAGATGAATCGCGAAGGTTCGCGGCCCATCCACGGTCTGGACGGTGAATTCGGTATGCGGGTACGAGAGCAGGAACAGGCAGATCCACGACACCCACATCACCCACCAGGTGACCTTGTGCGCGCCGTAGCGGTCCGACAGCCACCCGCCCACGGCGCGCAGGACCCCGCCTGGCAGCGAGAAGCAGGCCGCAAGCAGTGCCGCCACCTGGATCCCCAGACCGAACTCGGCGACGTAGTACTTGGTCATCCACAGCGACAAGCCCACATAGCCGCCGAACACGATCGAGTAGTACTGGCAGTACTTCCACACGCGCGGATCCTTCAACACACGCAGCTGCTCGCGGAAGGTCACCGTCGAGGACACGCGATGCGAAGGATCGTCATAGGTGAAAAACCAGAACGCGAGCGCGATGATCAGCATGGCCGCAGCATAGATCTGCGGCACCGCAGCCCAGCCGAACAGCACCACCAGCGTGGGCGCCACCAGCTTCGTGACGGCGGCGCCCGAGTTGCCCGCGCCGAACACGCCCATCGCAAACCCCTGCTGCGCACGCTCGTACCAGCGCGCGCAGTAGGCGATCCCCACCGAAAACGACCCTCCAGCCAGACCTACGAACAGACCGGCCAGCAGGAATTGCCAGTACTCCGTGGCGTGCCCTATCAGGTAGATGGGCAGAACCGTGCACAGCATCAGCACGAAGAAGACGACCCTGCCGCCAAATCGGTCGGTCATCATCCCCAGCGGTAGTCGGACGAGTGAGCCCGTCAGCACCGGCGTGGCCGCAAGCAGGCCGAACTGGGTCTCATTGAGCGCAAGCATCTCCTTGATCGGGATGCCGATCACCGCGAACAGCATCCACGCCGCGAAACACATCGTGAATGCCGTCGTGCTCATGATGAGCACGGAAAGCTGCTGATACCTGCGCGTTGCCACGTCGGACCACTCCTGCACACCCGACCCCCTCGGGAACAGTCCGAAGCATAGGCATGCAACTGCCTGCGCACCATTCGCCAAAAGCAGGAGGCACAAAGGGCGCAGCCTCTCAACCTACACCTTTCGAACTAGGCCACACCCCGTATCACCACCTCCCCCCGGAACTACTCAGATTCCAGAACATGCCAAAAACATGATCCACTTCAATCAAAAAAATCAAGATGAAATCAAAGACCAAACAAATCCAGCTCTAAAAAAATTGAATGGTTTTTCTCGGCGAGTTTTTACATCACGCCTTGACTTTCTTTAGTCAAGCCGTGATATTAATTGGCGGATATTTTTTGAGCTAAATCAAAAATCAATATAAAACAGCTATTTGCTAACACAGAAAGCACATTGGCATCAATTCCCCATTCGCATTAACAGGCGCCTTTTTTCGAATTGCCCTACCCTCCTTCCGGCTTATGGCGACCCTCCTAAGCGGGGTCTAGACTGATTTCCGAAATGCCGGGGAGTGAATCGTTCGTCTCCAGGGTTCGGCTGAAACACGGCCTGTGTTCAGCACTATCCGAGGTCATCGTCCGCAAGCGCACTCCGGCTGGTCAGACCGCCAACTGGAGGTGTTCCATGAAGATCATGATTGCGTACGACGACTCACGTAATGCGAAGCTTGCCCTCGCGCAGGTCGTCACCCTGTTCGGCAGACTCTCCCCCGAGATCACCCTCGTGACCGTGGTGGAGAACCCGGGCGACTCCACCGACAAGAACCTGGAGTTCTTCGACCAGGAAACCGAGGAGTTGCGCCAGGGGGTGGATCAAGCCCTGGCCTTCTGCTCCAAGGAAGGCATCAAGGCGCATGCGCTGTTCGCGCAAGGCGACGCGCGCAAGATGATTCTCGCCGCCACCAAGAAACACACGCCCGACATCCTCGTCGTGGCCCGCCACAGCCATCAGCCCGACGGTGGCTTCATCGCGAAATCCCTGACCTATTTCGTCGACGAGGTCGACTACATGACCTTCGGCAGCGTCAGCGCATTCCTCGCCCGCCGCGTGGAATGCCCACTGCTGATCCTGCCGAGCTGAGCCGGAACATCAAAACAAGAACAAGCGCCTGACAGAGAAAACGATTTCTCCTCATCACGCATCGAGGCCCCAAAATGGTCGTAGCCGATCTCTTCAAGTACCGGAATCCCGAAATCAGGGCACTGCACCTGACCTGGATTGCCTTCTTCATCTGCTTTTATGTCTGGTTCAACATGGCGCCGCTGGCATCGAGCATGCTGCGCAGCGCCGACTGGCTGACGAAGGACGACATCCGGCTGTTCGCAATTTGCAACGTCGCACTCACCATCCCGGCCCGCATCCTGGTCGGCGCCGCGCTTGACCGCTTCGGTCCGCGCCGTGTGTTCTCCATCCTGATGGTCACCATGGCCATCCCCGCCCTGTTCTTCGCATTCGGCACCACCAAGACGCAGTTGCTGGTGTCGCGCCTGGTGCTGTCGAGCGTGGGCGCCAGCTTCGTCGTCGGCATCCACATGACCGCGCTCTGGTTCAAGCCGCGCAGCATCGGTTTTGCCGAGGGCTTCTATGCCGGCTGGGGCAACTTCGGCTCGGCCGCGGCAGCCATGACGCTCCCGACCATCGCGCTCACCATGTTCGGCGGCGATGATGGCTGGCGATGGGCGCTCGCGATGAGCGGCATCGTGATGGCGGTCTATGGCGTCTTCTACTGGTTCGCAATCACCGACGGCCCCACCAACACCCACAGCAAGCCGCGCAAGACCGCAGCACTCGAGGTCAGCACCTGGGCGGACATGATCAAGCTGATCATCATGACGATTCCGTTGCTGGGCATCCTCTCAGTGCTCGTATGGCGGGTCGAAAAGATGGGCTACATCGACAGCGGCACGGCCTGGCTCTTCCATGCACTGATCGCCTTTGGCGTGATCTACCAGATCATCCAGATCCTTCGAGTGAACGTGCCCATCCTCAAGCAGGGCGTGCCCGAGGACGACCGATACCCGTTCAATAGCGTCGCGGCGCTCAACACCACCTATTTCGCCAACTTCGGTGCGGAACTGGCCGTGGTGTCGATGCTGCCGATGTTCTTCGAGCAGACCTGGGGTCTTTCGGCAGCAGCCGCCGGTCTCATCGCGTCCTCCTTCGCCTTTGTCAACCTCTTCGCCCGCCCGATCGGCGGTCTCGTCTCCGACCGTATGGGTAACCGCCGCTTCGTGATGCTGTCGTACATGTTCGGCATCGGCGTCGGCTTCGTGCTGATGGGGCTGATGAACGAAACCTGGCCGCTGTTCATCGCGGTCGCCGTGACGATCGCCTGCTCGGTTTTCGTGCAGGGCTCCGAAGGTGCCACCTTCGGCATCATCCCGTCGATCAAGCGCCGTGTGACCGGACAGATCTCCGGTATGGCTGGCGCTTACGGCAACGTGGGCGCGGTGTTCTACCTCACGCTCTTCACCTTCACCACCGCCGAGCAGTTCTTCTTCATCATCGCCGGCGGCGCCTTCGTCAGCTGGCTCGTGTGCTTCATCTGGTTGAAGGAGCCGGAGGGAGCGTTCGCCGAGGAATACTACGAGTCGTCGGTCGACCGCCAGATCGCACTCGAAGCGCAACAGGCCAATAGCGCCTGATCGGGCTCCTCAAGCCACGCAAGAACGCCACCACAAAATGTGGTGGCGTTCTTTTTTGTTCTTCAGCAGCGCAGGGAAGGCGCGGATCAGCCTTCGGCCGGCTGTGACTCGGCCGCAGCGCATTCGAGCAGACGAGCCAGCTGCGAACGGTTACGCACACGAATCCGCCTCCCCGTCACGCTGAGAAGCTCGTCCTCGACCAGGCTGCGCAGCACCCGCGAGAAGGTCTCGGGCGTGAGATTGAGGAGCGAGGCGATGGTCTTCTTGGGCGCGGGCAGGATGACGCCCGCCTCGGGCCGTTCCAGCCGGTCGTACTGATCGAGCAGGTAGCTCACAACCCGCACCGAAGCGGTTCCGGCAGCAGTGCAACTGATCGCATCGATAAGACGCTGGATCCGCGCGCAGACCGCCTCCAGCATGCGGTTCGACAAGGCGGCGTCGAGCGCCACCGCCTCGAGGATCCGCTCCCTGGGAACGTGGATCAGCAACGCGGTGCCCACGGCCTGCGTCCAGGTCCGGTAACGGTGTCCGGTGAAGACCCCGATCTCGCCGAACATTCCGCCCGTCTCGAAGATCTCCACCACCTTCGGCCTCCCCTCCGGGCCATGCGACATCAGGCGCACCGCGCCACTGCACACGAAGAAGATCCCGGTCGGCACCGAACCACGCTCGAAGATCGAGGCGGAAGGCGAGAACCGGACGAATGCAGCTTCGCTTGCCAGGATATCCAGCACGCGCGGATCACTGCCTTGCAGAATCGGCATGTCCGCCAGCACCTCCCGGACGGACGCTCTTTTTGTTATCGAATGCACGCGAAACAGCCCCCTGGAATCGGTGCCGGCCATCATCGATGAATGACGACCCACGTCCTGCGCCAAGTGCACATGATCGCGGGCCGTATTTTTTTCCTATCGTAAGCCCGTTCGCCCCAGGTTTCCATTGCCCAATCGAATGCCGGCCTAGGTCGAAAGAACTAGGCTACACCCTACTCAAGGCGAGGCGGACTCCTGCAGTACCCGCTCAGGAACTGCAGGAGAGCATCGAGCAGCCAGCACGCGCACGCGCCCAGTCCGGCCTGCGTGCCGCAAAGCGCTCATAGCCAGGCTGTTCGCGATAGGGGGTACGCAGCACCTTCATCAGCAGTTCCAACTCGGACAGATCCCCCTGTTCGGCCGCGTCGATGGCCTGTTGCGCAAGATAGTTTCGGGGCACATAGAGGGGGTTCACTGCGTTCATCTCCGCCTTGCGCAGCGCCTGCGGGCGCCCCTCCTGTCGCAGGCGCGCGGCATAGTGGACCAGCCAAGCCTGCAGGGCCTCGGCACTCTGCTGACGGCGTACGGGGTCGTAGAACGCCGGTTCAAACGGACCGCTCTCCGGGGCATGCTCGTCGAGCCCGGCCAGGGTGCGGAAAAACAGGGTCATGTCGATCTCACCGGCCTGCAGTGCTGCATGCAGTTGCTCCAGCAGCCGGTCATCGTCGCCCCCCTGCCACTGCGCAAGGCCGAGCTTGGCCTGCATCATGCGCCGATAGGCCGCATCGTACCGATCCGGAAAGGCGGCCAGCGCCTGCTCCAGCGCTTCGGCCTGACCGATCGCCGGATGGAGGGCATTTGCGAGTTGCCACAGATTCCAGTGCGCGATCCGGGCCTGATGGCCGAAGCGATAGCGGCGACCACCCGCGTCAGTCGTGTTCGGCGTCCAGTCGGGATCGTAGTTGTCGATCCAGCCATAGGGCCCATAGTCGATGGTCAGGCCGAGGATGGACATGTTGTCGGTGTTCATCACGCCATGCACGAAACCGACCCGCATCCAGTGCGCGATCAACTCCGCGGTACGCTGGCACACTTCCTCGAACCAGCGCACCCGCCGGCGCGCAGGGTCCGACTCGGCCGCGCACAATCCGGGAAAGTCACGGTCGATAGTGAAGTCAATCAGTTGCCCCAGCACGGCCTCCTCGCCGCGCGAAGCAAGGATCTCGAAGTTGCCAAAGCGGATGAAGGAAGGTGCCACCCTGCAGACGACGGCGCCCGGCTCTGGGCGCGGATGTCCGTCATAGAACATGTCCCGCACCACCTGTTCGCCCGTGGCGACAAGGCTGAGTGCACGCGTGGTCGGCACGCCGAGGTGATGCATGGCCTCACTGCACAGGAACTCGCGCATGGAGGAGCGCAGCACCGCACGGCCGTCCGCGCGGCGCGAATACGGCGTCGGGCCGGCGCCCTTGAGTTGCAACTCCCAGCGCTCGCCCTGCGGGTTGATCGTCTCGCCCAGCGTAATCGCCCGCCCGTCGCCAAGCTGGCCCGCCCAGTTGCCGAACTGGTGGCCGCCATAGCATGCGGCATAGGGCTCCATGCCCGGAAGCAGCGCATTGCCACCAAATACCTCGGCGAACACCTGGCTGCGGATGTCCGCATCGTCGATGCCCAGCAAGCCGGCCACCTCCGGCGACCACGCCAGCAGCGCCGGCGCACGCACCGGTGTGGGTTCGACACGCGAATAGCAGGCGCCATACACCTGGCGTACATGCCGCCCTTCCTCCGGGTCGCCGGGCAGCTCGCGCACGAAGCGGTTGTCGAATCGAGGCGCTCTCATGGGGAATCCTTTTTTTATATAGTCGCCGCGGGGCGCACACGCCGGCCAAGGCTGCGACGCACTAGCCCCGGCGCGGATCGAAAGCGTCGCGCACCGCGTCCGCGAACAGATTCGCTGCCAGCACCAGCACGAACATGAACACGAAGGCTGCGGCCAGTGACCACCAGACCATCGGCTCGCGCGCAAGTTCGGCACGCGCCATGTTGATCATGGTGCCAAAGCTGATCGTGGTCGGATCGACACCGATACCGACGTAGGACAGCACCGCCTCGGCCAGCACCAGGCCGGAAAAATCCATCACCAACGCGATCATCACGATATGCATGACGTTGGGCAGGATGTGGCGGCGCAGGATGGCAGGTGTGCGCACACCGAAGGCGCGTGCCGCCTGCACGTACTCCAGCTCGCGCAGCTTCAGCGTCTCGCCGCGCAGCAGACGGGCCAAGCCCGTCCAGCTGGTGATGCCGAGGATGAAGCAGAGCGCCAGCAGGCGCGCATCCGACCGCTCGGCGGCGGTGTCGAACCACTGCGGGTTCGTATCGATCACCACCTGCATCATCAGTACCGCGGCCGCGATCAGCAGCACCCCGGGGATGGCATTGAGTACCGTGTAGAGGTACTGCACCACATCATCCACCCACCCACCGAGATACCCTGCGGCGATGCCGAGCGCCACCGCGAAGGGCATCATCACGAGCGTCGTCACTGTGCCGATCACGAGCGCGGTGCGCACGCTCTTCAGCGCCAGGTACAGCACGTCCTGCCCCACCTTGTCGGTACCCAGCACATGGTAGTAGGGCGCGAGCTGCACGCAGGCGGCTGCGATCAGCAACAGCACACCCAGCGTCAGCAGCGCCGCACGCCACGCCAGCACGGTCCGGCCGACGAGCATCGCCCCCGCGACCTCGCTCCAGCCCAGACCGCTGCCCCGCCACACCGCGGTGGCGAGGACCAGGAACGCACCACACCACCACAGCACGGCCTGCCCCAGCGCGCGCAGCAGGCGTGCGCCCACGTCCCCCGTGCGCGCTTCAGCGGGCAGATCGAGATGCACGGCTCCGTGCACGAGCCGCGGGTACTCGCGCACCTGTCGGCCATCGGGCAACTCGATGGTTTCGCGCTGGTACAGCGTCCATGCGAACGGTGCGGAGTAGGTCTTTTCGGTCTGCGCCCGCAGCGGCGAAAGCAGGGCATCGAGCACCGAAACGACCTCGGTGGAGTACCGCGCCGCCGGCATCGCCCCCGTACGCCCGGACCCGCCTGCTTCGCCCACCTCATTCGCCTCGTTCGCCGACCGCCCCACCTCCGCGCCCGCGCCCGCCGGCGGCAGCAGTTCGCGGTAATGAAGGCTGTCAAGCACCCCTATGGCGACAAAGGCAAGCAGCACGGTGGCTGCCGCCATACCGACCGGTCGCCGGCCCACCTTGCGCCACGCTTCGCACAAGGGCGGCTGGCTGCGGACATGGAAGACCGCGAGCACGCCCAGCCCGAGCAGCAGGAACAGCAGCGCGTCGGTCCACAGCAGCACCGGCTGGAAGCGCATCGCGGTCTCCAGTGGCGCACTCATTCCAGCCTCACCCGCGGATCGGCCAGCGTGTAGGAGAGGTCGGTCAGGATCAGGCCGATGATGTACAGCACCGAGCCGATGAAGACCATCGCCCGCACCACCGCGAAGTCCTGCGCGTTGATCGCGTCGATCGTGTAGCTGCCCAGCCCCGGAATCGCAAAGAAGGACTCGACCAGCAGACTGCCCATGAACAGCAGCGGGACCACCACCACCACGCCGGTCAGGATCGGGATCAGCGCATTGCGCAGCACGTGGCGGAACAGCACCGCGAGTTCGGACAGGCCCTTCGCACGCGCGGTGCGCACGTAGTCCTTGGAGATCTCCTCGAGGAAGATGGTGCGGTACCAGCGCGCAGACGAGCCGATTCCGGCCAGCACGCTGATCAGCACCGGCAGCACCAGAAAGCGCGCCGCATCCAGTCCGGGGGCGTAGCCCGAGATCGGCACCAGCGCCCACATCTTCGATACCAGCCACTGCCCGCCGATGATGTAGAACAGGCTGGAGATCGACATCATCGCCACGCACAGCACGACGCCCCAGAAATCCAGCCGGGTGGCGCGGAAGAACACCAGCAGCAGCGCTAGACTGATCGACACGAACAGGCTGAGGATGAAGGTCGGAACCGCGATCGCCAGCGACGGCCCCATGCGGTCGCGGATCTCCTGGCCGATGTCGCGACCGTCGTCGGCGCGACCGAACTCGAGCGCGAACATGCGCAGCGACTTGTCGAAGAAGATCGTCTCGGTGAAACGCGCCGGCCCCTCGGCCGAGGCGTTCACGAACATGGGCTTGTCGTAGCCGCGCTCCACCTTCCAGCGCTCGATCGCCTCCGGCGTGGCCCGCTTGACGCCGATGTGCATGCGCGCCATGTCGTCGGGCGAGTTCACCACGAAGAAGAGCACGAAGGTCAGCAGGTTCACCCCGATCAGGATCGGAACCGCGTACAGCACGCGGCGCAGGAGATAGGCCAGCATCAGCGCAAAGTCCCCGTGTCCGTCTGCGCGGTGGCGGTTTCGCTCCGCCGCCAGTGCAGGACCGCCGGCGCCACCAGCGCCAGCAGCAGCAGCGCAACCAGCCCCAGCGGCCACAGCACCGGCCGGTTCCACTGCGCGCGCGCGGCCTCGCGGCGCTCGATGTCGAGGCGCTGGTACTTCATCGTATTACGCACCATCGCCCCGGTCTTGCGGTTCAACAACCACCCATGCTGAAGCGAATACGACATCGGGTGGAAGGCGAAGATCCAGGGCGCATCCTGCTGCAGCATCGCCACCATGCGATCGATGATCTGCTGGCGCGCGGGGCCGTCGGGCATGGCCTTCATGCGCTCGAACAGCGCGTCGTACTCGGGGTTCTCGTAGTTGGCCGCGTTCTGGCCATTGAACCTCACCTTGCCCTGCGGACCATGGAGCAGGAAGAGCAGGTTCTCCGGGTCCGGGTAGTCCGCGTTCCAGCCGAAGAAGAAGAGCTGTGCATTGCCCTTGCGCACCTTGTCCTGGAAGCGGTTGAAATCAGTCGGCCGCACCACGAACTGCACCCCCAGATCCCGGAATTTCTTCGCCAACCAGTCCGAGCGCGCCTTGTCGCCCAGCCCGCCGGGCGTGGTGTCGAGATGGATCACCAGCGGCTCGCCGGTTTGCGCATTGCGCCCGTCGGGCCAGCCAGCCTCTGCGAGCAGTTGGCGCGCCGCGTCGACGCCCCGGCGCACCGGGCGGCCTCCCGCCTCGTTGCCTTGCCACGCATAGACGACAGGGTTGATGCCCGCCCTGCCCTCGCGCGCGCCAAAGATGCCCGGCGGCAACGGGCTCATGCCCGGCAGTCCCCGCCCGTTGAGGAAGATCGACACGAACTCCTCCATGTCGAGCGCAATCGAGATCGCCTGGCGCAGTTTGCGCGCACGCGCCTGCTCCGCCTTCGACGCGCCGCCGCCCACCAGCGGATCAAGCATGTTGAAGCCGAGGTAGAAGATCGATGGCGAAACCGAGGTCAGCAGGCGGATGCCCTTGTCCTCCATGTCCTCGGACAGGGAGACCTCGCCCTGACTGGTCAGCGACACGGCCTGATCGAAGTTGTCCGAGGACACGCCCGAAGCGTCGTAATAGCCTTGCAGGAACTTGTTCCAGTATGGAATGCCCTCGCGCTCACGCGAGAACACCACCTTGTCGATGAAGGGCATGAGCTTGCCGCAGTCGGCGAGCAGGCCGGCTTCGACATCCCCCGGCTCGCCCTCGCAGGGATAGGCCTCGCCGCGGTAGTTGGGGTTACGCGCCAGCACCATGCGCGCATTCGGATTGTTCTCGACCAGCATGTAGGGCCCGGTGCCAACCGGCCACCAGTCCAGCGTGAGGTTGCGCTCGACCATGCCCGGCTGGGCGAAGAAGCGGTCGACCTCGCGCGGCACCGGACTGAAGAAGGGCATGGAGAGCCAGTACAGGAACTGCGGGTAGGCACCCTGCAGCGTGATGCGATAGACCTGCTCATCCACCACCTCCACCCCGGGCAGATCGAAGCGGTCGAGGTCCAGCCATCCGGTGGCCGGCCCCGCCGCCCCGTCAGCCACATGCGGCTTTCCGTCTGCTGCACGCCCTGCGTCCAGCGCGGCCTGCAGATCCGCCTGCAAGGTCTTCAAGCCCGGCAGGTACTCCGCCATGAGCTCGAAGATCGGCGAATGCAGCCGCGGATGGGCAAGGCGCTTGATCTGGTAGACGTAGTCCGCAGCACGCAGCTCGCGCGTCCCGGTTTCGGGGAAATCGGCCAGGCCGCGCACACTGCGCAGCTCGGCCGCGCTCAGACCCAGATAACGCGGGCGACCATCTTCCCCGCGAGCAAACGCAGGGTGGGGCTGGTACAGGATGCCTGGGCGGATGCGTACTTCCACCACGGTGCGGGCGACCCTGGCCGGATCGGCGTCCGCGGCCAGCTCGCGTCCGGCCGCATCGAGGCGACGCAGCCGCGGCATCCCGTCGGCTGTCGCCGGCTCCAGCGCATAGGGCCGTTTCAGGTAGTGGTACTGCAGCGGGGGTTCGACGATCTGGTACAGGAAGGTGGCCTCATCCTCGCTGTAAGACTGCACTGGATCCAGATGCTTCGGGCGCTCGGTGAAGGCGGTATAGAGCACGTTGCCGCCACGCTCGGCAACCGGATACGGGTCATTCCATACATCGCCGCAGCCCGCGGCAAGCGAGGCGGCGAGCACAGCGATGCCCACCCGCAACAGCACCGCAGGGCGCGCACGCACAAGGCCCACTCCCCGTCCAGCGGGGAAGGCGCAGGCACAGCGTAGGGCTCGGAGAAGGCTTTGGGTCCAGCGCACGTGGAGGCTTCAGTTGGGCGGTCGGGGCGTCGGAGCCGTGGATTCTGGCAGCTTTTGGTGCCGGACGCGATCGGGGGCGCCTATCCCGGCCGGGGTTTTGGCTATAATTCCCGCCTTGACAATAGGAGTATCGATCCATGGGCTTTCTTGCCGGCAAACGAATCCTGATCACGGGCCTGCTCAGCAACCGCTCGATCGCTTACGGTATTGCCAAGGCCATGCACCGCGAGGGCGCGGAGCTCGCCTTCACCTACCAGAACGAACGTTTCAAGGACCGCGTCGCCAAACTGGCGGCCGACTTCGACAGCACGCTGATCTTCCCGCTCGATGTGCAGGACGACGCACAGATCACCGGCCTCTTCGAACAGATCGGCCAGCACTGGGACGGGCTCGACAGCCTGGTGCACTCCATCGCCTTCGCCCCCGGTGAAGCGCTCGAGGGCGACTTCCTTGATGGGCTCACCCGCGAAGCCTTCCGCATCTCGCAGGAAGTCAGCACCTACAGCTTCCCCGCGCTGGTCAAGGCTGCACGCCCGATGATGAAGGGCCGCAACGGCTCGGTGCTCACCCTGTCCTACCTGGGCGCGGTACGCACCATGCCCAACTACAACATCATGGGTCTGGCCAAGGCGAGCCTCGAGGCCTCGGTGCGCTACCTCGCCGTGACCCTCGGTCCGGAAGGGACGCGCGCCAACGCGATCTCCGCCGGCCCGATCAAGACCCTGGCCGCCTCGGGTATCGGCAGCTTCGGCAAGCTGCTCGCCTTCAACGAACATAACGCACCGCTGCGCCGCAACGTCACGATCGAAGAGGTCGGCAACGCCGCAGCCTTCATCTGCTCGGACCTCGCCAGCGGCATCACCGGCGAGATCATGTATGTGGACGGCGGCTTCAACACCACCGCCCTCGGCAACGCCCTGCCCCTGCCGCAGTAAGCCTGGCAATGCCTGCCGACCAGCAGTTCCGGTCGGCAATCTCCTAGCCAGCAAAAAGCCCGGACTCGAGAGCCCGGGCTTTTTCATGTCTGTACAGCGGGCAGCGTTCGCTGCAGAGAGCCTGTCGGCGTGCCTGCCGCTGAGCGCCACGGGGCGCTCATCGCTCAGGGCTTCTGCAACACTGCCTGATTGACCTGCACCTCGTAGCGCTGACGCAGATCGGAAAGGAAGGCGCCAAAATCGCGCCCTGCAAGCAGCTGCGCATACTGCGAAGCCACCGCCTCCACGCGCGGATCGTCCTTGTCCAGATCGGGGCGGGTCACCGCCTCGATGCGGTAGATCACATAGTCGCTCTCCGGCAGTTGCACGCCGACGTGCGCCGGGAGCGCCTCGGTCGCCGCGGAGAACACAGCCTGCATGGCTGCCGCGGGAAGACTCGGCGCTCCACGCTGTGCGGCGCGCTCCTCGCTCCACTTCGCCTCGACCGACTCCCCCTTCTCCAGGCGGGCCAGCGTCGCCTTGCCCGCCGCCTCGGCCCGCGCCCTGCCCTGCTCGTCGCGCAGCATACCGACGATGCGCTCGCGAACGGCCTCCAGCGGCAACTGGGTTGCAGCCTCGAAGGTCTTCACGCGCGCGGAAACCAGCGCGCCTGAAGCGATCTCGATCGCCTCGGTGTTGTGGCCCTTCTGCACCGCCTCTTCGCTGAACACGGCACTGATCAGGCGTGCGTTGTCGAAGGGCGCCGCAGCCGGGGCATCCCGACTGATCCAGTCGGTGGTACGAACCTCCAGACCGAGCGCCTCTGCGGCCGGCGCCAGGGTATCGGGCTGCTCATAAACCGTGTTGGCGAACTGCTCGGCCAGCTCGGCAAAGCGCCGCCCGGCCTCCTGCGCGCGCAACTCGGCGAGGATCTCGCCGCGTACCTCGTCGAAGGCACGAAGCGAAGCCGGTTTGATCTCGGTGACCTCCACCACATGCACACCAAACTCGCTGCGCACCGGATCCCCAACCTGCCCCGGTGCCTGCGAGAAAACGGCCTCCTCGAAGGCGCCGACCATGACACCGCGCCCAAAGAAACCGAGGTCGCCGCCACGACTGGCTGAACCCGGGTCTTGGGATTTCTCCTTCGCCAGATCCGCAAAGCGGGCCGGATCGGAGCGCAGGGTTTCGACCAGGCCGCGTGCCTCCGCCATCACCCGATCAACCTCGGCCTGCTCCGCACCCGCATCGAGCGCGAGCAGGATGTGGCGGGCACGGCGCTCCTCGGCCACACCGAAGCGCTGCGGGTTGCCGTCGTAAAAGGCGCGTACAGCATCGTCTGCGATCTCGATCTTCTGCTCGACGGCTGCACGGTCGAAGATCAGGTACTCGGCCTGCACGCGGGCGGGCTGCTCGAAGCGCGCCGGGTTCTGTGCGTAGAACGCCGCGACTTGCTCGTCCGTGATCTCGACGCCTTCGACATGGTCGGCAGCCGCGAAACGCAACTCACGCACCTTGCGCTCTTCAAGCTGCGCGTCGAGGAAGCGGCGCGCCGAGGCCTCCGGCACAAAACCCGCATCGCCCACCGCGGCCACGACCTGCTGGATGCGCACGTCCTGCGCCAGGCGCGCTTCGAAGCTCGCGGGCGTCATCCCCTGCGCGCGCAGCATGGTCTCGTAGCGCTGCAGCGAGAAGCGCCCCTCCTCCTGGAATGCGGGCACGCCCGCGATCGTGTCCTGAAGCTGGGCGGGCGTCACCACCAGCCGGCTGTCGAGCGCGTACAACGCAAGCACACGCTGGTTGATGAGGTTGTCCAGGACGGCCTTGCGAAGCTCGGGAGAGTCGAGCAGTTCGCGGTTGATCTGCCCCCCTGCGCTCTCGCGCAGACGGTCCTGCTGGTTGCGCAACGCATCGTCGAACTCGAAGGTGCTGATGCTGCTGCCACCGACCGTGGCGGCATCGTTGCCCCGGGCGGAGTCGCTGAAATACGCATCCATGCCAAAGAACGCGAAAGGAATGATGAGCAGCGCCAGGATGACCTGTGCGACCCGCTTGTTTTTGCGAATGGATTCGAACATCTCGATTTCCGTGGGAACTGACGGGAGTCGTATGCGCATGACGGGTCCGAACGAACCCCTCCGCGCACGAAAGGCAGCAGTTTAACGCATTCACCGCCTGATCTGGCTGCAGGCGCGACAACGCCCGGGGGCTTCTCAGCCACCCGGGCGCGGGCACAATTCCAGTCGTCTTCAGGCGAGCCTGTCGAACACCAGCACGCCTTCACGGGCGTCGACCCGGATGCGGTCCCTGGCAGCGAATCTGCCTTCCAGGATCGCCTTCGCGAGCGGATTCTCGATGCGCTCCTGGATCGCGCGCTTGAGCGGCCGGGCGCCGAAAACCGGGTCGAAGCCCGCACTCGCCAGCTCGGCCAGCGCGCCGTCGGTCACCTCAAGCCCCATCTCCAGCCGCGCCAGACGCTTCTCGAGGTACTGAAGCTGGATACGAGCGATGCCGGCGATATGCTTCTCGTCGAGCGCATGGAACACCACCACCTCGTCGATGCGGTTGATGAACTCGGGGCGGAAATACGTTTTGACTTCCGCCATCACCGCGAGCTTGATCACGCCGTAGTCGTCACCCGCCATGGCCTGGATCATCTGGCTGCCCAGGTTGGAGGTCATGACGATCACGGTGTTCTTGAAGTCCACCGTGCGCCCCTGGCCGTCGGTCATGCGGCCATCGTCGAGCACCTGCAGCAGCACGTTGAACACGTCCGGGTGCGCCTTCTCGACCTCGTCGAACAGGATCACGCTGTAGGGCTTGCGCCGCACCTGCTCGGTCAGATAGCCACCCTCCTCATAGCCGACGTAGCCCGGGGGGGCGCCGATCAGGCGTGCGACCGAGTGCTTCTCCATGAACTCGCTCATGTCGATGCGGATCAGGTGCTCCTCAGAGTCGAAGAGGAAATTCGCCAGCGTCTTGCACAGCTCGGTCTTGCCCACGCCAGTCGGACCAAGGAACAGGAAGGAGCCGTACGGCCGGTTCTCGTCCGACAGGCCCGCGCGCGAACGTCGGATGGCGTCGGCCACCAGGCGTACGGCCTCGTCCTGACCGACCACGCGCTCGTGCAGCTTGTCCTCCATCTTCAGCAGTTTCTCGCGCTCGCCCTGCATCATCTTGCTCACCGGGATGCCGGTGGCGCGCGACACCACCTCGGCGATCTCCTCAGTACCAACCTGGGTACGCAAGAGCTTGTTTGGCGTGGCGTTCTCGCCCGCCTGCTCGGCCATCTTCAGCTGGCCCTCGAGTTGCGGCAGTTTGCCGTACTGCAGCTCAGCCACCTTGTCGAGCTGGCCTTTGCGCTGGAACTCCGCCATCTGCGCACGCAGCGCGTCGATCTCTTCCTTGATGTGGGCCGAGCCGGCAGCTTTGGATTTCTCGGCCTTCCAGATCTCCTCGAGGTCGTTGTACTCACGCTGCAGCTTGGCGAGTTCTTCCTCGATCAGCTGCAGGCGCTTCTGCGAGGCCTCGTCCTTCTCCTTTTTCACCGCCTCGCGCTCGATCTTGAGCTGGATCATGCGGCGGTCGAGCTTGTCCATGACCTCCGGCTTCGAGTCGATCTCCATCTTGATGCGCGCGGCCGCCTCGTCGATCAGGTCGATCGCCTTGTCGGGCAGGAAGCGGTCGGTGATGTAGCGGTGTGACAGCTCGGCCGCGGCAACGATGGCCGGGTCGGTGATGTCGACGCCGTGGTGGATCTCGTACTTCTCCTGCAGACCACGGAGGATGGCGATCGTCGCCTCCACCGTCGGCTCGTCGACCAGCACCTTCTGAAAGCGGCGCTCGAGCGCGGCGTCCTTCTCGATGTACTTGCGGTACTCGTCCAGCGTGGTCGCGCCGATGCAATGCAGTTCGCCGCGGGCAAGCGCGGGCTTGAGCATGTTGCCGGCATCCATCGCGCCCTCGGCCTTGCCCGCGCCGACCATGGTATGGATCTCATCGATGAAGAGGATGATGCGCCCTTCTTCCTGGGCGATCTCCTTCAACACCGCCTTGAGACGCTCCTCGAACTCGCCGCGGTACTTGGCGCCGGCGAGCAGCGCGGCCATGTCGAGCGACAGCACTTTCTTGCCCTTGAGCGTCTCGGGGACCTCGTCGTTGACGATGCGTTGCGCCAGGCCCTCCACGATCGCGGTCTTGCCTACGCCGGGTTCGCCGATCAGTACCGGGTTGTTCTTGGTGCGACGCTGCAGGATCTGGATCGCGCGGCGGATCTCGTCGTCACGGCCGATCACCGGGTCCAGCTTGCCGCTGCGTGCACGCTCGGTCAGGT
This sequence comes from Thauera sp. WH-2, assembly GCF_048321015.1. Lineage (NCBI taxonomy): Bacteria > Pseudomonadati > Pseudomonadota > Betaproteobacteria > Rhodocyclales > Zoogloeaceae > Thauera > Thauera sp. WH-2. The sequence goes on from NZ_JBLWFG010000008.1 coordinate 16,542, forward strand.
CAAGGCAGTACTTCGACAGCGACTCGCGCTGTCCCTCGGCATCCTGGCTGCCCACGCTGGCACCCCCGCGCACGGCCTCGATCGCGGCCTCGAGCGCCTTGCGATTCAGTCCGTTCTCCTTCAGCAGCCGGCCGGCCTCGCCCTTGTCCTCGCACAACGCGAGCAGGAACATCTCGCTGGCGATGAACTGGTCGCCGCGCCTCTGCGCCTCCTTGTCGGTGACGTTGAGGAGATTGTTGAGATCGCGTCCGATGCTGACCTCGCCGCCATGGCCTTCGACCTTGGGCAGCCGGCCGATGGCTTTAACGGTCGCGGCCTTGAGCGGTGGCACATTGACACCGGCACGCTGCAACAGCGACACACTGCCGCCGTCGTCCTGCTCGAGCAGGGCCTGCAGCAGGTGCAGCGGCTCGATGAATTGCTGGTCGTTCCCCACGGCGATGCTTTGCGCATCGGCCAGGGCCTGCTGGAATTTGGTAGTGAGCTTGTCGAAGCGCATCGCGGGCATCCTCGGGAATCGTTGAACTGAACCCTATGTGGGGTGCATCGGCCACGCTTCAAGGGCCGGATCAGCCTTGCGGTCGGTCCTGCCCCGGCAGGTCGGGGTAGCGCACATAGTCCACCAGATCCTGGATCTCCTGCGGCGGCGGCTTGGTCAGCAGACTGACGACGAAGATCGTCAGGAAGCCCAAGGGTACGCCGAAGGCCCCGGCCGAGATCGGGTTGATGTCGAACCATGCGTTCGCCATGGAGCCGCCGAAGAAGGGGTGCGTGCGCACCACGTAGAACAGCGCGACCGCCAGCCCGACGATCATGCCCGTCACCGCCCCGGGCCGGTTGGCCCGCTTCCAGAAGATCCCCAGCACCAGCGCGGGAAAGAACCCCGAAGCGCCGATCGAAAAGGCCAGCCCGACCATGAACAGGATGTTGTCCGGGCGCAGCGAGGCCACCCACGCCGCCACCACCGCAACCACCAGCAACTGCGACTTCGAGATCACCAGACGGCGGTGCGTCGAGGCCTGCGGGTTGATCACCTTGTAGTACAGGTCGTGCGACAGCGCGTTCGAGATCGTCAGCAACAGCCCATCGGCGGTCGACAGCGCAGCGGCCAGCCCCCCGGCCGCCACAAGGCCCGATACGACGTAGGGGAGACCGGCGATCTCCGGCGTTGCGAGCACGATGACATCGGTGTTCAAGCGCAGCTCCGCAAGCTGCAGCACCCCGTCGCCATTGAGGTCGTCGAGCGTCACCAACCCGACCCTGCCCCAGGAGGCGACCCAGTCGGGGAGGATCGCAATGCTCGAGCCCACCAGGTTGTGATACACCTCCCACTTCGCAAACACCGCGTAGGCCGGTGCGGTCACGTAGAGCAGGAAGATGAAGAACAGCGACCACGCGACCGAGCGCCGCGCCTCCATGACACCTGGCGTGGTGTAGTAGCGCATCAGGATGTGCGGCAGCGCCGCAGTGCCGACCATGAGCACGAACATCAGCGCGAGGAAGTTGTTGCGTGCGACCGCGGACAGCGCGGGCGTGCTGCCCGGATGGGCCTCGGCATGCCGTGGCGGGGGCTTCGAACGCTCGAGCGCCTCCAGGCGCTTGAGCTCCCATTGCTCGCGGGCCTGCGCCGGGGTGGCGGGCAGATCGCGCAGCGCCCGCTCGGTCAGCGCGATGTCCCGCGCAGGCGCATGGTTGATGCGCATCGAATTGACCTGATCGATCAGTGCCTGGCGTTCGACCTCGAGTGAATCAGGAAGGGCCGCGATCTTCGCCGCGTGGTTGTTCGCCTGCGCCGCGTACATGTCGCGCACCTCGCGCTCCGTGGGCGAGGCAAACAGCACCTCCTCCCGCTCGCTGATCTGCTGCAGCACGGTGCCGTACACCGCCTGTGGAATCGGAATGCCGGTGAGCTTGTAGGACAGGATCACCACCGGCACCAGATAGGCGATGATCAGGATCACGTATTGCGCCACCTGGGTCCAGGTGACCGCCCGCATGCCGCCGAGGAAGGAACACACCAGGATGCCCGCCAGGCCGATGAAGAGTCCGATCTCGAACTCCACGCTGACGAAGCGGCTGGTCACCAGCCCCACGCCGTAGATCTGCGCCACGAGGTAGACGAAGCTCGCCAGCACCGCGGCGGCGAGCCCCACCAGGCGCGCGACGTTGCCTTGGTAGCGCGCGCCAAGAAAGTCCGGGATCGTGTATTGCCCGAACTTGCGCAGATAGGGTGCGAGCAGCAGCGCCACCAGCACGAAGCCGCCCGTCCATCCGGTGACGAAGGCCAGCCCTTCGAAGCCGCTGAAGTACAAGGTGCCGGCGAGACCGATGAAGGATGCGGCGCTCATCCAGTCGGCTGCGGTCGCCATGCCGTTGAACACCGCCGGCACCCGCCGCCCGGCCACGTAGTACTCGGACACGTCCGAGGTGCGGCTCATCACGCCAATCGTGGCGTAGATGGCGATGGTCACGAACAGGAAAACATGCCCGATCACGCGCTCAGAAAGCCCCAGCGACTCACCGATCGCGAGTGCAACGACGAAAAACGCGAAGGTGAGCGTGTACAGCCCGTAATACTTGCGCAGCCGGCGCGTGAAACCGACGTTGCGCTTCAAGACCGCCGCCCCACGCGCCTCACGCCCGCAGCCCGCATCAGTACTTGATCCGTGCGTAGTAGGACTTCTCCGCCGCCTCGCGCGCATCGCGCAAGGTACGAATACCCATCTCGGCCAACAGCGGGATCAGCTTCAGGAACACCTCTGCGGTGACGATCGCATCGCCCAGCGCGGTGTGCCGCCCCACGATGGTCAGCCCGAGGCGCTCCGCGATGGCTTCGAGACGGTGGGACGCCTGGTTCGGATGCACCACCGCCGAAAGCAGCAGCGTGTCGATCACCGGCTGGTCGAATCGCAAGCCGGTCTGTGCCTCCTTGAGCTGCAGGAAGCGCATGTCGAAGGCAGCGTTGTGCGCGATCAGCACCGTATCGGCGGCAAAGGCGTGGAAGGCCGGCAACACCTTGTCGATGGTCGGCTGCCCGCGCAGCATGTCGGAGGTGATGCCATGGATCTTCGCGGACTCCGGCGCCAGCGGTCGCTCGGGGTCGACGAGCTGCTCGAAGGATTCACTGCGCAGCAGCTTGCCGTTGAGCACGCGCGTTGCGCCGATCTGGATGATCTCGTCGCCACCGGACGGGTTCAGGCCGGTGGTTTCGGTGTCGAACACCGTATAGGTCAGCTCCGACAGCAGCCGGTCTTCCAGCCCATGCGAGCGCTCGGACCACGCGAAGAGATCGAAGTCGTAGTATTCCGGCCGGCTTTCACCGCGCAGGTAGGTGTCGGCCTCGACCTGCTCCTGCGGCGTCGCGGTCGGCAGCAGGATGCGGAAGAACGCGCGATGGCGTACCTTCTCGCGCTCCAGCCACATCTCGCCGCCATGGCGGTCGATGACATCGCGCACGCTGAGCGGGCTGTTCTCGCCCTCGATCTGCATGGGCTCGAGTTCCCAGCTCATCACTGTCTCGGTGCTCATCGCCTGCCCGGACCAGATCAGGTCGAGATGGGCGAGGCGGCCGGCAGGCGTGAGACGGAAACGCACCTCGCGCACCTCGAACTCGTCGGAGAGCCGGTTCGCGAGATAGGTGATGGCCTGCAGCAGCGCGAAACTGTCCACCCGGACCCAGAGTGACTCATCCACCTCCTCGATCTTGGTGGGCAAGCCGATGCGTTTCTCCACGCGTTGCTGGGCGGCGGCGATGAGGTCCGCACCGAGCATATCCTCGAGCTCCCAGCGCGCCTTGACCGAGTCGGCGAACTCGGCCGCAGCCTGGTCGAGACGCTGACTCATCGCCGCAACCTCGTCGCGCACCACCTTGCGGAAGCGCACCCGCATCTCTTCGGGCAGGTCGTCGTACTCGAGCATGTCGGCCGCTGCGCGCACATTGGCGAGCGCCGCGCGGTTGCCCTCGGTCAGGCCATGCAGCATCTGGTCGCGGCGGGATTCGGACTCGAAATCGCGCGTGATGTTGTCGAGCATCAGGATGAAGCCGGTCAGGGCGCGCTCAGGCTGCGCCGCCGCGGCCTCTTCCTCCTGGGCGGCCCCAGCCACAGACAGCACCGGAGACATCTGCACGCGCAGCAACTGCCCCGCCCGCGTGGTGGTGACGAAATTGGCCTGCGGCTGTGCAACGCCGCGGCGAAGGCGCTGCTGGATGGAGTCGAGCGCGTGGGCAATCAGGTTGCGCTCGAGCACGCCGTAGATCGAGCGTCCCAGGCCGATCAACTCGCCGCCACCCGCGACGCCGGGGGCATCGGAGAGCGCGCGGAACTGGGTGCGCGCCCGGTTGTTGTAGAGCAGCACACGGCCGTCGAGGTTACACACCACCACGCTCTGCGTAAGTTCCGACATCAGCGCCGCGAGCCTGTTCTTCTCGAGCTCCACCGACTCCTTGGCGCGCATGATCTGCGCCTCGACATCGGACATCAGCGCGTCGCGCTGACTCGCGAGCTCGTTCGCAGCCGCGGCCAGCGCCTGCACCTCGGGCGGTCCTTCGGGCTGCACGCGGAAACCGCGATTGGCGCCCACCATGAGCCGCAGGTGCTCGGCCATGCGCAACAGCCCCTGGACGTACTGGCGGAACAGACTCTGCACCACGCCCACCCCCGCCGCGAAACCGACCGCGGTGAGCACGGTGCCCAGGGTCAGGTGCGGCGTGAGCACATCGATCAGCAGCGTTCGCCCCTCACCGCTCGTCTCCAGCCAGACGATCAGGGCCGTAAGCAGGAAAGGCCCGGTCATGAGCATGAACAGCACCATGACCGCGAGAATGAAGCGCACACGGGCGGACATGGTTCATTGCTCCAGCATGCTGCGCACCTTGTCCACCAGTTCACGCGTGGAAAAGGGCTTGGTCATGTACGCGTCGGCACCGAGCGCAAGCCCCTTGGCAACCTCCGTATCCCGCCCCTTGGCGGTGAGCATCAGGACGCGCACCGCTGCAAGCGCGGGGTCCGCCTTGACCTCCTGACAGACCTCGAATCCGGTCTTCTTCGGCATCATCACGTCGAGCAGCACCAGGTCCGGGCGCTCGGCCCGGATGCGCTGCACGGCTTCCTCACCGTCGTTGGCCACGACCACGTCGAAGCCCTCCCGCTTCATCAGGAACTCCAGCGAGATGACAATGTTCTGTTCGTCGTCGGCAATCAGGATCTTCTTGTTCATCGATCTCTCTCCTCCCCGCGCCTATTCTATGTCATCCCTCGCTCGCCGCCGAAGTCAGTGGCAGCTCGAACGAGAAGGTCGCGCCTTCTCCGGGCGCGGACTGCAGCCACAGACGGCCGCCAAAGTGCTCGATGATCTGCCGGCTGATCGGCAGCCCCAGCCCGGTGCCCTGCGGCCGCGAGTGCTCGTCCCCACCCTGGCGGAACTTCTGGAACACCACCGCCTGGGTTGCAGGGTCGATGCCCGGTCCGTTGTCCTTCACATCCACGCGCATGTGCGCATCGTCGCATGCGAGCGTGACATCCACCCGGCCGCTACCTGCAGGAACGAACTTCGCGGCGTTCGAAAGCAGGTTCAGCATCACCTGCAGCAGGCGGTCGTGATCGGCGCGCAGCGTGGGCGCCGAAGCCGGGAGATGCAGTTCCACCACCGCGCCGCGGTCGCGGAAGAGCTGCAGGGTCGCATCCACCGAATGCCGCACCAGCTCGCACGGATCAATATCGGTGTTGTGCCATTCGGCATGTCCCGACTCGATCTTCGCCATGTCCAGCACCTGATTGACCAGACGCGACAGGCGCACGGTTTCCGACACGATGATGCCGAGAAAGCGCTGCCGATCCTCAAGCGCGATCTCCGCATCGTCGAGCAGCATCTCGGAAAGCGCGCGGATCGAGGTAAGTGGCGTGCGCAGCTCGTGCGTCACCGAGGACATGAAATCGTCCTTCAGCCGGTCGAGCTCCTTCAGCTGCTCATTGGCGGCGCGCAGTTCGGCTGTGGCCGCCTCCAGTGCGCGGGACTTCTCCTCGAGCTGGTGCGAGTAGGCGCGCACCTGCGAGGCCTCGTCGAGGATGTCCATCACCTCGCCCAGACCGAGCGGCTCCTCCTGCACGACGGTGGACACCATCACGCGCGCCGACGCCCCCCCGATCGCCCCTGCCAGCAAGGACTCGGCGAAGTGCACAAGCTCCGGGTCGGCCTTGAGCCGCGACAGGTCATCCAGGCCGTGGCTGCGGGCGTAGGCACCGAAAGCCTCCTCGGTGCGGCGCTGGCCCAGAAACCGTGCCACCAGCGGCAGCAGGTCACGGACCTCCGCACCCGAGCGCCAGAAGCTTGCGGGACGCCCATCTGCGCGCCGGAACGCATCGACGAAAAGCGCGCCCTGCGTGGCCTCGGCCCCCGTAGGCACGCGCGCGAGCGAAACCAGCAGATAGGCACCGATGTTGGCGAGCAGACTCCAGAACAGCGCATGACTGATGTTGTCCCAGCCTGCCAGGCCGAACAGTTGCTCCGGTTTGAGCCAGCCGAGCCCATACGGTCCATGGGTGAGGAAGCCCGGGTCGAGCCAGCCCGACTTCGCGAACGAGGGCAGCAGCAAGGTGTAGACCCACACCACGAAGCCCGCGAGCAACCCGGCGAGCGCCCCCTCGCGCGTGCCGCCGCGCCAGTACATCCCGCCGAGCACCGCCGGAGCGAACTGCGCCACCGCCGCAAAGCTGATCAGGCCGATGCTCACCAGCGCGTAGGCCTCGCCCGCAAGCCGGAAGTAGAGATAGCCCAGCAGCAGCAGGACCACGATCGCCCCGCGCCGGATGCCAAGCAGCAGTCCGGTCAGGTCGCGCTCGCGCGCCAGGTCGAGGCGCTTACTGCGCAGCAGCATGGGCATGACCAGGTCGTTGCACACCATGGTCGACAGCGCGATCGCCTCCACGATCACCATGCCGGTCGCTGCCGACAGGCCGCCGATGAATACGAACAGCGCCAGCGCCACGTTGTCGTGCGCCATCGGCAGCGTCAGCACGAAGGTATCGGGGTCGACCGTGCCCTGGCCGAAATGGAGCAGACCGCCGATGGCGATCGGCACCACGAACAGGTTGATCGCGAGCAGGTAGGCGGGAAAGACCCAGGTGGCGCGGCGCAGGTGCTGCTCGTTCACGTTTTCCACCACCGCGATCTGGAACTGGCGCGGCAGGAAGATGATCGACAGCATCGCCAGCAGCACGTGGGCGAACCAGCCGCCGTAGCCCAGCTTGCCCCCGCCATCGAAGACCAGCAGGTTGTGCAGTTCGGGCATCGCCACCGCGCGCGCGTAGAGGTCGCCGAAACCGTCGTAGAGCCAGTAGGTCACGTAGATCCCGACCGCGAGGAAGGCCAGCAGCTTGACCACCGACTCGAAGGCGATCGCGGCCACCATGCCCTCGTGGCGCTCGGTGGTGTCGAGGTGGCGGGTGCCGAACAGCACCGTGAATGCCGCCAGCGTCAGTGCGATGTAGAGCGTCCCGTCCTGCCACCAGCCACCGGAAGCTGCGACGCGAAACAGGTTGTCGTGCTCGCCGACCAGCAGTGCATAGCCACTGGAGATGGCCTTCAGCTGCAGCGCGATATACGGCACGATGCCGACGACCGCGATCAGCGTCACCAGTCCGCCCAGCAGATGGCTCTTGCCGTAGCGCGAGGCCACGAAGTCGGCGATTGAGGTGATGCGCTGGCTGCGGGCGATGCGGATCATCTTCAGCAGCACCAGCCAGGCCAGTGCCAGGCCCAAGGTCGGCCCGAGATAGGTCGGCAGGAACCACAACCCGCCCGAAGCCGCACGACCGACACTGCCGAAGTAGGTCCACGCCGTGCAATAGACGGCGAGCGAAAGACTGAACACCCACGGGTTGTCGATGACCGAGCGCCCCTGATCCGCCCTGCGGTCGCCGAAATACGCCACGGCAAACAGCAGCAGCAGGTAGGCGAAGGACGCCGCGACGATCAGCCAGCCGGGCAGCATCGCATGCTCCGCATCAGCGCGCTCCGCGCTCGACGATCCACGCCGCAGCGACGATCAGGCCCAGCCACACCCCGAACAGGTAGAGATGGAGCAAGGGCAGGCCAAACACGCTCAGCGGACGATCGAACAGCGAAAGAATCGGGTAATTGAGTAGCAGCAGGCCGGCGATGAACACCGCCATCAGGCGCTGGCCGGCGAGTCCCTTGCGCATCATGAGTCTCCCATGATGTCCGATTCGGCGTCGAAAAATGACGAGGCGCCGCCCCGCTCTTTGCGGCAGGGTCGGCGCATCGCACGATCAGGCACCGCGCGTCATGCGCGGCCGGTCTCCCCCGATGTCCGGCTTGTGCGCCGGATCTCCTCCTGTCGTTCAGGTCGGGGCCACCCTGGAAGAGCGGCCCCCGCGGTCGTCAGCCCTTGAGCTGCTCGAGGATATGCGGGTTCTCGAGCGTCGAGGTGTCCTGCGTGACGTCCTCGCCCTTGGCCAGCTGACGCAGCAGGCGGCGCATGATCTTGCCCGAGCGCGTCTTGGGCAGGTTCTCGCCGAAGCGGATGTCCTTGGGCTTGGCGATCGGGCCGATCTCGTGACCGACCCAAGCCTGCAGCTCCTTGACCACCTTGGCGGCATCTTCGCCGGTCGGACGTGCGCCCTTCAGCACCACGAAAGCCACGATCGCTTCACCGGTCACATCGTCCGGACGGCCGACCACGGCAGCTTCGGCCACCTTCTCGTGCGCCACCAGCGCAGACTCGATCTCCATCGTGCCCATGCGGTGACCGGAGACGTTCAGCACATCGTCGATACGGCCGGTGATGGTGAAGTAGCCGGTCTCGGCGTCGCGGATGGCACCGTCGCCCGCAAGATAGAGCTTGCCCTTGAAGTCCTCAGGGTAGTAGGTCTTCTTGAAGCGGTCGGGGTCGCCCCAGACGTTGCGGATCATCGCCGGCCACGGCTTGGTGACCACCAGGATGCCGCCCTGGCCCCACGATACTTCGGTGCCGGTTTCATCGACCACTGCAGCCATGATGCCCGGGAAGGGCAGCGTGCAGGAGCCCGGAACCATCGGCGTGGCGCCCGGCATCGGCGTGATCATGTGTGCGCCGGTCTCGGTCTGCCAGAAGGTATCGACAATCGGGCAGCGGCCGCCGCCGACGTTCTCGTAGTACCACTCCCAGGCGGCCGGGTTGATGGGCTCGCCCACCGAACCCAGGATGCGCAGCGAAGACAGGTTGTACTGCTTCGGATGCACGGACGGGTTGTTGTCGGCAGCCTTGATCAGCGAACGGATCGCGGTCGGCGCGGTGTAGAAGATGCTGACCTTGTGATCCTGGATCATCTTCCAGAAGCGGCCGGCGTCCGGGTAGGTAGGCACGCCCTCGAACACGATCTCGGTCGCACCGCAGGCAAGCGGGCCATAGGTGATGTAGGTGTGGCCCGTAACCCAGCCGATGTCGGCGGTGCACCAATAGATGTCATCGGGCTTGATGTCGAAGGTGTATTTCATCGACAGCATGGCCTGAAGCAGATAGCCGCCCGAGGAGTGCTGCACGCCCTTCGGCTTCCCGGTGGAGCCCGAGGTGTAGAGAATGAACAGCGGGTGCTCGGCTTCGACCCACTCCGGCTCGCAGGTCTCGGACTGGCTGGCAACTGCCTCGTGGTACCAGCTGTCGCGGCCGGCGACCATGTTGATGTCTGCGCCCGTGCGCTTGACCACGATGACGTTCTTGACCGAGTCGCAACCGCCCAGCGACAGCGCCTCATCGGCGATCGGCTTGAGCGGCAGCGCCTTGCCGCCGCGGAACTGGCCGTCGGAGGTGATCACGGCCACGGCCGCGGCGTCCTCGATACGGTCGCGCAGGGCTTGGGCCGAGAAGCCGCCGAAGACGATGGAGTGGGTCGCGCCGATGCGGGCGCAGGCCTGCATCGCGACCACACCTTCAATCGACATCGGCAGGTAGATGATGACGCGGTCACCCTTCTTGACGCCCATGCCGCGCAGGGCGTTGGCGAACTTGCTGACGCGGGCGAGCAGATCCTTGTAGGTGACCTTGGTGACTTCGCCGCTGTCGGCTTCGAAAATCAGCGCGACCTTGTCGCCCAGGCCATTATTGACGTTGCGGTCGAGGCAGTTGTAGGAAACGTTCAGCTTGCCGTCGGCGAACCACTTGAAGAACGGAGGGTTCGACTGGTCGAGGACCTGAGTGAAGGGTTCCTTCCAGTCCAGCAGTTCCTTGGCACGGCGGCCCCAGAAACCCTCGTAGTCGTCCTCGGCTTCCTTGCACAGCGCACGATAACCGTCCATGCCGGACACCGCTGCGTTCTTGACCATCTCTTCCGACGGGTTGTAAATGCGGACTTGCTCGTTGGACATACTCACCTCTCCTCAACTGTTCAAATGGTTGAAGCTGACCCGGTTACGGGCGGGCTGGTTGGTTCCAGCCTGTTTGATCGCCTGACCGAAAGCCCCTCGGGGGCCTCCCGCTCGGGCGCTTCGATGCCTTCGAATCGCCGGCATTTTAGTGATGTCTATCTTACACAGGACTTACACAGCCCGGCCAGCGGCGGTTGAACGCCCCCGGTGGTAGAATCCGACGCCTGTCCGGGCCGGCCGGCCCGTGCACGTCATTCTGCCCCCATGTCATTCCGGAGACCAAGCGTCATGACGATCATTCGCCAGGAAGACCTCATCCAGTCGATCGCGGATGCCTTCCAGTACATCAGCTACTACCACCCGCTCGACTACATCCAGGCGCTCGGCGAGGCCTATGAGCGAGAGGAAAGTCCCGCGGCCAAGGACGCCATCGCGCAGATCCTGACCAACTCGCGCATGGCCGCCGAAGGCCACCGCCCGATCTGCCAGGATACCGGCATCGCGGTCGTCTTCCTCAAGGTCGGCATGAACGTGCAGTGGGACGCGAAGATGAGTGTCCAGGACATGATCAACGAAGGCGTTCGCCGCGCCTACAACAACCCTGACAACAAGCTGCGCGCCTCGGTGCTGCTCGACCCGGCCGGCAAGCGCCAGAACAGCAAGGACAACACCCCGGCGGTGGTCCATTACGAGATCGTCGAGGGCGATGACGTCGAGGTCATCTGTGCGGCCAAGGGCGGCGGTTCGGAAAACAAGACCAAGATGGTCATGCTCAACCCGTCCGACTCCATCGTCGACTGGGTGCTCAAGACCGTTCCGACCATGGGCGCCGGCTGGTGTCCGCCGGGTATCCTCGGCATCGGCATCGGCGGCACGCCCGAGAAGGCGATGCTGCTGGCCAAGGAATCGCTGATGGACCCGGTGAACATCCACGAGCTGCGCGAGAAGGCTGCCTCGGGCGCCCAGCTCAGCCGCGTGGAGGCGCTGCGCCTCGAACTGATGGACAAGGTCAACGCGCTCGGTATCGGCGCCCAGGGCCTGGGTGGCCTCACCACCGTGCTCGACGTCAAGATCATGGACTACCCGACCCACGCCGCCAGCCTGCCGGTCGCGATGATCCCCAACTGTGCCGCCACCCGCCACGTGCACTTCCACCTCGACGGCTCGGGCCCGGCGCATCTGCCCACGCCCAGGCTCGAGGACTGGCCGCAGGTCACCTGGAAGGCCGACACCAACGTCGCCACCCGCGTCAATCTGGACACTCTCACCAAGGAAGAGGTCGCCTCCTGGAAGCCGGGCCAGATCCTGCTGCTCAACGGCAAGATGCTCACCGGTCGCGACGCCGCGCACAAGCGCATCGCCGACATGCTGGAGAAGGGCGAGAAGCTGCCGGTCGACTTCACCAACCGCGTCATCTACTACGTCGGCCCGGTCGACCCGGTGCGTGATGAGGTCGTCGGCCCGGCCGGTCCCACCACCGCCACCCGCATGGACAAGTTCACCCGCATGATGCTGGAGAAGACCGGCCTCATCTCGATGATCGGCAAGTCCGAGCGTGGCCCGATCGCCATCGAGGCAATCAAGGACAACCGGTCGGCCTACCTGATGGCGGTGGGCGGTGCAGCCTACCTGGTGTCGAAGGCGATCAAGGAAGCCAAGGTGGTCGGCTTCGAGGACCTGGGCATGGAAGCGATCTACGAGTTCACCGTGCAGGACATGCCGGTGACGGTCGCGGTCGACGCCAACGGCACCAGCGTACACAACACCGGCCCGAAGGAATGGCAGGCGAAGATCGGCAAGATTCCGGTCACCGTCGCCTGAGCAACGCAGCCTGCGCCGCCACCCGCAGCGCAGCACCACACACAGCCCGGCCAAGGGAAGCGAACCCCGGCCGGGCTTTTTCATGGGCAGACAAAACAAACGGGGAGCAGGCTTCACGCCCCTCCCCGTTCTTCACTTCAGCACCGGCTCACCGGCCGCCGCCTTACTGCGCGCGATGCGCAGCCAGCTTCAGCCAGGTATCGACCACCGTATCCGGGTTCAGTGAAATGGTCTGAATCCCCTCGTCCATCAGCCACTCGGCAAAATCCGCATGGTCGGACGGACCCTGGCCGCAGATGCCCACGTACTTGCCGAGCTTGTTGGCCGCCTGGATGGACATCGACAGCAGTTGCTTGACCGCCGGATCGCGCTCGTCGAAGGCGTGCGCCACCAGACCGGAGTCGCGGTCCAGGCCCAGCGTGAGCTGGGTCAGGTCGTTCGAGCCGATCGAGAAGCCGTCGAAGTACTGCAGGAACTGCTCGGCCAGGATGGCGTTGGACGGAATCTCGCACATCATGATCAGCTTGAGATCCTTCTCGCCGCGCTTGAGGCCGTGCTCCGCGAGCAGATCCACCACGCCGGCGGCCTCTTCGAGGTTACGCACGAACGGGATCATGATCTGCACGTTGGTCAGCCCCAGCTCGTTGCGCACCTTCTTCATCGCCGCCACTTCCATCTCGAAGCAGTCACGGAAGCTGTGCGCGATGTAGCGCGAGGCGCCGCGGAAGCCCAGCATCGGGTTCTCTTCCTCCGGCTCGTAGATGTCGCCGCCGAGCAGCTTGCGGTACTCGTTCGACTTGAAGTCGGACATGCGCACGATCACGGGCTTCGGATAGAAGGCCGAGGCGATCGTGGCCACACCCTCGACCAGCTTCTCGATGAAGAACTGCTTGGGCGTGGCGTAGCCGCGCGAACGGCGATTGATCTCGTCACGCAGGCTGGCCGGCACCTGGCCAAGGTCGAGGATGGCCTTGGGGTGGATGCCGATCATGTTGTTGATGACGAACTCCAGGCGCGCCAGGCCGACGCCGCCATTGGGGATCTGCGCGAACTCGAAGGCAAGCTCGGGGTTGCCCACGTTCATCATGATCTTCACCGGAATCTCGGGCAGGTTGCCCATGTCGGTGGTGATGACCTCGAACTCGAGCTTGCCGCGATACACGTAGCCGGTATCGCCTTCGGCGCAGGACACGGTGACCGACTCGCCTTCATTGAGCACCTCGGTCGCGTTGCCGCAGCCCACGATGGCGGGGATGCCCAGCTCGCGCGCGATGATCGCCGCGTGGCAGGTGCGGCCGCCGCGGTTGGTGACGATGGCGCTCGCACGCTTCATCACCGGCTCCCAGTTGGGGTCGGTCATGTCGGTGACGAGGATGTCGCCCGCCTGCACGCGGTTCATCTCCGAGGCATCGCCGACGATGCGCACCACACCGGCGCCGATCTTCTGCCCGATGGCACGGCCATGGGTGAGCGCCTTGCCGTATTGCTTGAGGCGGTACTTCTCCATCACCAGGCCCGTATCCTGGCTCTTCACCGTTTCGGGGCGGGCCTGCAGGATGTAGAGCTTGCCGTCGACACCGTCCTTGCCCCACTCGATGTCCATCGGGCGGCCGTAGTGCTTCTCGATGATCACCGCGTAGCGGGCCAGCTCCAGCACGTCCTCGTCGGTCAGCGAGAAGCGGTTGCGATCCGCCTCGGGAACATCCACGGTGCGCACGGACTTGCCAGCGACGGCCTTGTCGGTGAATACCATCTTGATCAGCTTGGAACCCAGGTTGCGGCGCACGATGGCGGGCTTGTCCAGCGCCAGCGTGGGCTTGTGCACGTAGAACTCGTCCGGGTTCACCGCGCCCTGCACCACCGTCTCGCCCAGGCCGTAGGAGGCGGTGATGAACACCACCTGATCGAAGCCGGATTCGGTGTCGATCGAGAACATCACACCCGAAGCGCCCGAGTCGGAACGCACCATGCGCTGCACGCCTGCCGACAGCGCCACGTCAGCGTGGGCGAAGTTCTTGTGCACGCGGTAGGCAATCGCACGGTCGTTGTACAGCGACGCGAACACTTCCTTCATCGCATGCAGGATGTTCTCGTAGCCGTGGATGTTGAGGAAGGTTTCCTGCTGGCCGGCGAAGGACGCATCCGGCAGGTCCTCGGCGGTCGCCGACGAGCGCACCGCGAAGCTGCCCTCGCCCTCGGCAGTGATCGCCTCGTAAGCCGTCTTGATCTCGGCTTCGAGCTCGGCCGGGAACGGAATGTCGATGATCCACTGGCGGATCTGCGCGCCGGTCTTCGCCAGGGCTTCGACGTCTTCGACGTCCAGTGCGTCGAGCGCGGCATTGATGCGGTCGGCAAGGCCGTCGTGGGCCAGGAACTCGCGATAGGCCTCGGCCGTGGTCGCAAAGCCGCCCGGGACACGCACGCTCGAAGGAAGCTGGCTGATCATCTCGCCGAGCGAGGCGTTCTTGCCGCCGACCTTCTCGACATCGGTCATGCGCAGTTCGTTGAAGGGGATCACATAGCGTGTCATGGGTGGCTTCCGCAAATGTTGGAGAGAAAGCAAAATAACCGAGCGCGAAGTTTAACGTTTTTTTTGTGCTCTGCCGCATCCGGGCTTGTATGTATGTATAGAAGCCGCTGATGCAGGAGCCACAAGGCCCAACACATGACCGACATTCCAAGCCGCAGCGTCTTCTTCGTTTCCGACGGCACCGGCATCACCGCAGAAACCCTGGGCCACAGCCTGCTGGCGCAGTTTCCCGAGGCGAGATTCCGCCAGATACGCGCCCCCTTCGTCGACGACATCGACAAGGCGATCGACTGCGCCAACCACATCCGAGAGGTCGCCCGGGAAGACGGTGTGCGCCCGATCGTGTTCAGTACCCTGGTGCATGAGGACACCGTTGCTGCGCTGCACAAAGCGGACGCGCTCTTCCTGGATCTCTTCGACAGCTTCATCGGACCACTCGAATCCGAGCTCGGGCAGCGCTCCACGCACGCCGTCGGCCGGTTCCACGGCATTGCCGACAGTCTCAACTACAAGCACCGCATCGAGGCGATCAACTTCGCCATGGCCCACGACGACGGCATCTCCAGCGACGGAGAACTGGCCGAAGCGGACGTGATCCTGGTAGGCGTGTCGCGCTCGGGCAAGACCCCCACCAGCCTCTACCTCGCCATGCAGTTCGGCGTGAAGGCCGCCAACTATCCGCTGATCCCCGAGGATTTCGAGCGCAACAAGCTCCCGGGCGAACTGCACAAGTACCGCGCCAAGCTCTTCGGCCTTACCATCGCGCCGGAGCGCCTCTCTCAGATCCGCCAGGAGCGTCGCCCCAACAGCCGCTACGCCTCGCTGGACAACTGCCGCTACGAGATCGACGCGGCTCAGAAGCTCATGCGCCGCGAGAACATCCGCTGGCTCGAATCCACCACCAAGTCCATCGAAGAGATCTCTGCCACCATCCTCCAGACCGTGCGCGTGGAACGCCCCGGCTTCTGACCTGCCCAAGGGCGGGCAAGCACGAAAATCGAACGGACCAAAACAACGCCCAACACAGGACAAGACATGAAAAGAACGCGCATCAAGCGCCGAGGCGGCCTCGGCCGCAGCGCCGAACGACTCGTCCGCCTAGCCACCGGCCTCGCCCAGTCCGGCAGCCGCATCGAAGACCGCTACTGGGAGCGCCAGCTTGCGGGCCTGATCGATGAAATGCTTGCGGACAACGACGAGGAAGTGCTCAACACCGCGCTCGACCACCTCTACAGCACCGAGCCGCGTGCCTATGACGAGCTCGCAGACAGCATCGAATCGCGCGCCGAATGCGCCGCGGGCGCCCTGCCCGAGCACGACGTGGTGCTCATCGCCGCGCCGGTGCTCGCCTGGTCGCGCTACCGCATCGGCGCCACCAGCATTTCGCCCGCCGTGCTCGCCAACCTCCGCGTGCACCTGCAGGCGCACGTGCTCGCGAAGGACGCGCGGCTGTCGGTGGCCGACTTCCTGTTCAGCCCCGACCAGTTGCCGCAGGGCTACTGCGCCACCGCCGAATTCGCCAAGGTGATCTGCGCTGCCGCCCTCGAGGGCCTCGATCTGCACATCGAGACCGAAGGCATGCCGGAAACCGCCCAGTTCCTCTCCGACACGCGCTACCTGCTCGCTGCGGTCGCCGTCCCGCGCGACGCCCCGATCTTCCGCTGGCAGGAAGAAGACGGCTCGCGCGATGGCGCACTCGAGCACTGGCGCACCCAGGGTGGCGCCTGCCTGACGCCGCTGCTGCCGGGCTGCGTCGTGGATCTGGTGCTGCCCGAGTCCTACTTTGCCGCCAGCCGCGCCGCCGACAAGGAGAGCCGCCCCTACTCGGTGCGCGCCTCGGTTGCCTACCTCGCCACCACGCTCGAAACCCCGGCCGCAAACCTGCGCGCCGTGGTCGCCCCGTACTGGGACCGCGCGCTGGAGGAATACCGGATCGGCTTCACCGTCCGCGATCAGGACCAGGTCGTGCACGGCGTGGTGTGGCCGCTGCTCGGCGCCGAGGACGAAACCTCCGACTGCATCGGCGAGATCGAAGCCGTGCTGCGTGAATCGGGGGTCAGTGAGATCCTCGCACTCGACCACCACTTCCCGCTCGAATACTGCGACGACTGTGGCGTTCCGCTCTACCCCTCGCCCGAGGGCGAAGCCGCCCACGCCGAGATGCCGGCCGAGCAGACCGAGCAGATCCCGCGTCACCTGCACTGAGGAAGTCGCCCATGTCCCGCAAGATCGTCAAACCCGAAGCCGAGTGGCGCACCCAACTCACCGACGCGCAATACCACGTCACACGCGAGAAAGGCACCGAGCGCGCCTTCACCGGCGAATACTGGAACGTCTGGGACAAGGGCGCCTACCACTGTGTGTGCTGCGGCGCCCCGCTCTTCCGCTCCGAGCACAAGTTCGACGCGGGCTGCGGCTGGCCCAGCTTCTGGACCGCCGCCGAGCCCGACAATGTCGAAACTGCCGTAGACCGCAGCCACTTCATGATCCGCACCGAAGTCCTGTGCCACGCATGCGGCGCCCACCTCGGCCACGTCTTCGAAGACGGCCCCCAACCCACCGGCCTGCGCTACTGCATCAACTCGGCGTCGATCAAGCTGGAAAAGGACGCAGGCTGAAGGAAGGCTCAGGGATGCGGGCTGAGCGCGCTCACACGCGGCCCGCTGCATTCTCGAGCCGGTTTGCGTTATCGCGGAACACCTCGCGCAGGGGGTCGGAGATCCGGCGATCACCAGCGGCCGCGCGCCAGAAGACCAGCGCCTGTCTGCAGGCCTCCAGCCAGATGGCGCGCTCTCCGGGGAGCGGCAAGGGCGGTTGCCATACCTTCGTAGGTAGTTCGCCGCCGGGCAGCGGAGCGTAGTCCATTGGCACCATGTCGTAGGCTGGCGCGAGCGTGAGCCGGCCATTGGCCACGCGGAAGGCGCAGTTGCCAAGGTGCATGTCGCCATTGGCGATCAGGCGCCCGAACCACCACAGCCGGCCGATGCTTGCTGCATCCACCGGGGACAAGAACCCTGCCTCGACCAGCGCACTGGCATGTTCCCGCCAGTCACGCGCGCCCAAGCCAAGAAGATGCGCGCTGACCGCTTGCAGGCTTACGACCGGCAGCCGACCGAAGCGACCCAGCCGGTCGAAGCGCTCCGACTCGAGGAAGGTTCGACCCTTGCTGGCGAGGATGCGAGTTCGCGCAACCTCGATACCCGTCAGTCCCTGCGCCGCGCCCAATGCAAGGTGCTCGCAGACCAGCAAATCGGCCCAGCGCTGGCTGCTCTCCCCCGCACCGGAAAACTTCACCAGCACATGCGGTGTGCGCTGACCCGGTAGCTCGCGTAGTGACAGGAACTTCGGAAACTCACCCGCCGCGCTGCTCCCCGCGATACCGACTGACACGCTGCGCTCCGCCGAATCGTGATAAGCCGCGAGCAGCGTCGACTCGGTGAGGACCGGCGTAGGCGCCAGCGCCTCGGCCTGCCACAGCCGCGCTGCCTGCTCGCCGAAAATCAGGTGACCGGGAAGGTCAACGCCGCGGCGGCTCAGGATCCAGGCGATTTCGTCATCGCCCCAGCCGCGGGGATCATCGGACACCTCGAGATCCAGGTGAAGTTGGCGGGCGAACTGGCGCCCGAGGTATCCCTGCGGCTGCATGTCGTACAACGGATAAGGCAAACCCGGCCACCACCCGTCTCGTGCCTCGCCATCGACCGGAAATCCGAGCCTGTCCAGCGCGCACCAGGCCCCCTCTGGCTGGAGCAGGCGCAGAACCCCACCCTCCTGCAATCGACCGTCGGCACCGACATGAAACACCGGAACCGGCGCCGACGAACCACGCAACGGGCGGCACGCAGCGTACCGCGTTCTACCCGCCGCCCCACCACGGCATACATCCGTGCCCAACTCTTCAAACAGGCGCAGCACCGTTCGCGCCGACACGTCCAGTTGCCGCGCCAGATCGGCCGCACGCGCAGGCCCTCGCCGCAGGAGGGCAATCAGCCGCTGGCGTACTTCAAGATTCCTGGGGCGCATAATGTCGAGCTAACTGCATCGTTAAAATAAAAATTAATCTCTAGTAATCATATTGTTAGGCTAGCATGTTGCTTCATTACGTCTAGAGTTTTGTCCACAAATTACCCGGATGAAAAAACCCGCGCCAGCCTCACGGCCGCGCGGGTTTCTTTTATCAGAGGGCAAAGACAGCGCTTACACGCGTTCCCACACCGTGGTGATGCCCTGGCCGCCGCCGATGCACATGGTGGCCACGCCGTAGCGGCCATTCACGCGGATCAGCTCGTGCAGCAGCTTGGTGATGATCACCGAGCCCGTCGCGCCCACCGGGTGGCCGAGCGAGATCGCGCCGCCGTTGGGGTTGACCTTGGCGGTGTCGAGGCCGAGGCCGCGGTTCACCGTGATCGACTGCGCCGCAAAGGCCTCGTTGGACTCGATCACGTCGATCTGGTCCAGCGTCAGGCCAGCGCGCTTGAGCGCGAGCTGGGTCGCGGGGATCGGGCCTTCGCCCATCACCTCGTTGGGCACGCCGGCGATCGCGTACGACACCAGGCGGGCGATCGGCTTGTGGCCGGCGGCCGAAGCCTTGGCCGCATCCGCCAGCAGCAGGAAAGCGGCAGCGTCATTGATGCCCGAGGCGTTACCCGCCGTGACGGAACCGTCCTTCTTGAAAGCGGGCTTCATCTTCGCCAGTGCTTCCAGGGTGGTCATGCGCGGATGTTCGTCGGTGTCGAACACCACGGTGCCCTTGCGGGTCTCGAAGGTGATCGGGACGATCTGGCTCTTGAAGCGGCCCTCGGCGATCGCCGCCGCAGCGCGTTTCTGCGACTCGAGCGCAAAGGCGTCCTGCTCTTCGCGGGTGATGCCATGCTTGGTGCACAGGTTCTCCGCGGTAATGCCCATGTGGCCGACGCCGAAGGGGTCGGTCAGCACCGCAACCATCGAGTCGATGGCCTTGGTGTCACCCATGCGCGCGCCGCTGCGCAGTGCGGGCAGCAGATAGGCGCCACGCGACATCACCTCGACGCCGCCGCCGATCGCGTAGTCGGCATCGCCCAGCATGATGGCCTGGGCCGAGCTGACGATGGCCTGTTGCGCCGAACCGCACAGGCGGCTGACCTGGAAGGCCACGGAATCCATTGCCATGCCGGCGTTGATGGTAGCAACACGAGACACGTAGGCGTAGCGGGAGTCGGTCGGAATCACATGACCCACGGAAGCGAACGAAACTTCCTTCGGATCGACACCGCCGCGTGCGATCGCCTCCTTGATCACCACCGCACCGAGGTCGGACGGCTCCATGTCTTTCAGCGAGCCACCAAAGCCACCCACCGCGGAACGAACAGCACTCAGAACAACGACTTCACGATTTGCCATAACCCACTCCCTTGTTGAGATGAAACGTGTCACCCGCCCGCCGCGCCCGCAACCGCGAGCAGCGCCAGCAGGAACAGACACACCAGCAGAGCCCGCCAGAGCAGACCCACCGTACCTTGCATGTGGTCGACGCCCGCCTCGCTGCCCAGCCCCATCTCGGGCCGTTCGACAAGCGCACCCGCTTCGTGAATCGGCCCGCCCAGGCGGACACCCAGCGCGCCACCACCGCTTGCAATCAGTATAGCCGACGACCTCTCCGGCCACAGCACCGCCTGCGACCGCCAGCAATACACCGCATCCTCGAAGTTCCCCACCACCGAAAACACCAGCGCCGTCAGCCGTGCCGGCAACCAGTCGAGGGCGAGAAAAACGCGCTGCGCAAATCCGTCGCAAGCACCGGACTGCACCGCGCGCCCAACCGCCAGCAGCGCCGCCAGGCGATAGAGCACCACCCCGCTCGGCCCGGGCAGCAGCACGAACCAGAAGATCACCCCGAACACCGAACGGTGCGCTGCAACCAGCGCCTGCTCGATCGACAGCCGCGCAACCTCTCCGGTGGTCGCGGCGTCATGGCGCACGCCACGCCAGTCCGACAACAGGGCACGCGCGCCATCGAGATCCCCCATGCGCAGCGCCACGTGCACTTCGTTGAAGAACCGACTGTCGCGCGCAAACCCCATGCCGGCGAACAGCACCGCCACGTTGAACAGGAAGGCCAGCAGCGGATGCAGCGACCACAGCATGCCGTACAGAACGGCGCTCGCCAGCGCAGTCGCGGGCACGACCAGCAACCAGGCCGTCCGCCCACCCGCCCCGGTGCTCGCCTGCACGCGGCGCTCGAACCAGGCGACGAAGCCCCGGCCGAGCCTGCCCGCCAGCGACCCGGCACCTGCCGGCCAGAATTGCTGCAGCACGAGCGCAACAAACAAGGAAAGAAGGGTCATGCGGCAGCCCAGGAAGGCATCAGGAGCGAAACGTGGAATAAAACTGAAAGACTGAAAGACCGAAAGACTGGAACGACTCCAGAATAGTACCGCAGCACCCTATCGGACATGCTGCGCAGGCGACGTATGCACGCAACAGCTGTGGCATCCGCGCCCGCGCCTGCATGTGACATCGACGCCGTACAGATCAGCTGCGCTGTCCCAGCAAGCGGTACAGCGACATGATGATCCCCGCCGTCGCGCCCCAGATGAAATACCCCTGGTACGGCATGGCATGGAAGGTGCGCAGCCGCCCCTCGTGCACGATGCTGTGTGCCTCGTGGTTGGCCGGGTCGAGAAAGTGCGCCAGCGGCACCTCGAACGCCTCCGCCACCTCGAAGGCATCCAGCGTGAGCTCGAACGGCGGCCGCACCACCCCCACCACCGGCGTCACGCGAAACCCCGTTCCGGTCAGATAATCGGGCAAGGCACCGAGTAGCTCCACATGGCGGCGATGCAGGCCGATCTCCTCCTCCGTCTCACGCAGCGCAGTCTCCACCGGCGACGCATCACCCGCCTCCACCCGCCCCCCTGGAAAGCTGATCTGGCCCGGGTGGTGGTGCAGGTGGTCGGTGCGCTTGGTGAAGAGCAGCGCGGGCGCCTCGGCGCGCACCACCACGGGCACCAGCACCGCAGCCGGCGTGGGCGCGCGATTGTCGGCAAGCTCGGCCCAGTCTCCGGAGGGCGCACGCGCAGGCGCGGCGGCGAGGCGTTCTCGCAGCGTCGCGATATCGCCGACGGACGGGTAATACGACACGGCTGGCTTCCTCATTTCGTGCTGATATGAACCCTGCTGGGGTGAAACAGAATGCTGCGCCGGGCGTGCGCATTATCTCACCCGTAGCCGTAGTACAGACGGTGACGCCCATCCGCAAAAGCGCTCCGCTCGTCAGCACCAGGTAGTCCCCGCAAGTGCGACGCGGCAGACTATAAGCACAGAATTCGGACACCAAGCCAATGAACAAGAGGCAACACAGGGGCTTCACCTTGGTCGAAATGATGATAACGGTCGCCATCATGGCCATTCTCATGGCAGTGGCCGTACCATCCTTCACACAGCTCATCGCCCGCAGCCGGCTCGCCTCCGCATCCAATGATCTGTTGGCATCGCTGATGTATGCACGCTCCGAGGCGGTACGGACGAATGGCATCGTTTCCGTCTGCCGCGTCGCCGCGGCGAGTTCCGATGTCTGCGTGGCCAACGGCAACTGGGACCGGTGGATCGTCACCACCGACCCGACCGGTGTCGCCACCAACGCCACCCGCCGCCGCGGCGAGATCGACAACCCCGTAGCCATTCGCACCGCAGCCGCATGGAACGGCCGGATTGATTTCGGCTCGGCAGGCCGGCTCGACGTCGCCATGGCCGCCAACACGATCCGGCTATGCTCGGCAGCGATCAACACCGACAACGTCCGCACCTTCTCGTTCAACATTGCCGGCCGAGCGACGGTGCAGACCACCACGGGAGCGTGTCCATGAAACGGCTTGCCACCCTTCTCCCAACTGCAAAGGGCATGACTCCGCAACGGGGCGTCACCCTCATCGAGGTCCTGGTGGCGATCGTCGTGCTGTCGGTCGGACTGCTCGGCATGGCGGGGTTGCAAGTGAGCAGCCTGCGGGCCAACCAGAGCGCTTACATCCGTACCCAGGCAGTTTCACAGGCATACGACATCCTCGACGAGATTCGTGCCGACCTCCCGAACTGGCAAACCTACAACGGCCGCAACTACGACCTGTCGGCCACCTTCCCCTCCGGACTCGCCACAGTGGCTGTCAATAACTTCATGCTCACCGTGACCGTATCCTGGGACGATAGCGCAGTGGCGGGCGGCGCCGCGAACGAGCGGGTGGCCGTCACCACCATGATGGTGGCGCAATGACCATGAACAAGACCTTCCTCACGAGCGCCCCCACATCCAAATGGGCGCGCGGCGTCACCCTCGTGGAATTGATGATCGCACTGACCCTCGGCACCGTCCTGCTGATCGGGGTAGTCCAGGTCTTCACCTCCAACCAGCACACTTTCCGCATCAATGACAACGTCGGCCGGCTGCAGGAAAACGCCCGCACGGCACTGGACTACATCGGACGTGACGTTCGGGGCGCAGGGGGAACGAGTTGCCTTCGCATTCCAGAAAACGAACTGGCCGATCTCGCTGCAGGCGTCCGACGCACAGCCACTGTCAATGTCGTCGCCAACCCACCTCTGCTCGGCGGCTTGGCGCTTGGTGAGGAAATCCGCGGATTCGACGGCGGCAATTACCCGGTGATGGGAGCAGTCGGGGATGCAGTGGTCGGCGGGACGGATGGTCTAAGAATCGGGAGACCTGGTGATTGCGGCGCCTCATTGACAGGAAATCTTGCTCCTACCAATGCCAATATCATGCTGCCAGCTTCTGCCAACGCTTGTGGGTTTGAAGACGGCCAAGTTTTCATCATTTCGGATTGCACGAGCGCCGTCATTTTCCGAGGCAACCTGAACAACCCGAACGCCAATCAACTGACAATCAACCACGCGATGAATCTGAATACTGCCAATCGGGAGATTGCGTATGACGACAGCGCCACGGTAAGCAGCCTGGTCACGCGCGGATTCTACATCTCCATCCGCAACGGCCGCCGCGCACTCGTGATCGACACGGGCAATGGGCCCAACAACCCGGTTCTGGCCGAGAACGTCGAAAACATGCAGATCCTGTACGGGGTCGACCAGACCGGCGACCTGAGTGCCGACGCATTCGTGAATGCCGGCGCCGTGGCGAACTGGAGCCGGGTCGTCGCCGCGCAGATCAATCTGCTGATGGCAAGCGACCCGGCGTCGAACCTGATCCCGGCACCGCAAACCTACGCCTGGCTGGCGGACGCCGCCCTGGCCCCGGCAAACGTCGTGGCAGGTGACCGCCGCATCTACCGGACGTTCTCCCAAACCATCACACTGCGAAACCGCGCGCCATGAGAGCCAGACATCTCTGCCCCGGCCGAATCCGCGCCGAACAGGGCTCCGCCCTGATCGTGAGCCTGATCCTCATGCTCGTCATCACCATCATCGGGCTTACTGCCCTGCAGGGCACCACCATGCAGACCAGAATGGCGACGGCCATGCGCGACCGCAGCCTGGCCTTCGAAGCCGCTGAAGCCGCCTTGCGCGACGCGCAGGGCTGGCTCGCTGCGCAGTTTGCGGGGGGGACCAAGCCGGACGCAACCGACGACGGTAGCACCGGCGTCTGGATCGTCAAGGAGCCCCAGACGGCGGCAGGGCAAGATGACTACATGGAATGGACGACCGCGAACTGGACAACGGTCGGTCAAGCCTATCCGCTGCAGAATGGCGCCGTAATCGCCGGCCTTGCCGGACAGCCCCGGGTCGTCATCGAGGAATGGCAGTTCATGTCCGACGACATCGAAGGCACGGCCGTTGCAATGCAGCGAGGAATCCAGAACTACCGCATCACCACGAACGCACTCGGCGCCGCGCCGGAGACATCGGTCACCCTCCAGGCGCTGGTCCGGCGCCGGATCAACTGAGCCCAGGTTCAGACGAGCATTCGCAGGGAGAAACAGGAATGAAACCGTTCGCCCCACGCCCCATCGCCACGAGCATCGCACTCGCCCTCTTTGCCTCGAGTCCAGCCTACGCCGCGGTATCCCTCAGCGACGTTCCGCTGTTCGCGGTAGAAGGCGTCCCTCCTAACTTCTCGGTCACGCTGGACGACTCGGGCTCGATGGCTTGGGCCTATGTACCAGACGGTATCAGCGGCACGAAGAACACGAAGCGTGGCCGTTCCGCAGACTTCAACCCTCAGTATTACAACCCCAACATCGTCTACAAAGCTCCGCCTGGAATCCCGGATGTGAACGGCGTCAGCGCCCCGCTAACGACCAGTTTCAGCGCTGCCTACAAGAACGGTTTTCGCACGGCCTCAGGGACGCTCAATCTTGCCACCAGCTACAGGGTGAACTGGAGCTACAACCCAAGCACACTGGGCGAAGATACCGGAAGCCAGCTTTCCGGAGAACCGAACGGGGCGTTCTACTACGTCTTTGATGCATCCCGCTCCGGTTGCAATGGAACGAACACCGATGAGGACTGCTACGCCCGAGTTACCGTAAGCGCGACCTCAGGCCCCGGCGGCACGGATGAGCGTCAGAACTTCGCCAACTGGTATTCTTTCTACCGCACACGCAACCTCGCCACCGTCGCTGCAGCGTCCATCGCGTTCGCCAAGCTGCCCGATTCGGTGCGCGTCGGCTGGCAGGCACTGAACAGTTGCGGGGGTTTCTACACCGGCAACAGTTGCCGCGGCTACGGCAGCGACTTCTCCTCCCGGCCATCCGCCGTGACGGCCTTCGAGGGGGCACATCGGCAGAACTTCTACCGCTGGCTGCAGCGCCTGCCCGCAAGCGGCGGGACCCCCCTGCTGCCGAGCGTGGAACGCGTCGAGACCATGTTCCGTACGGACCGCCCCTACTGGCATACACCAGGGACGAGGGATCTCCCGAGGTACGAGTGCCGTGCGAACGTATCGCTCGTGATGACGGACGGCATCTGGAACGGCAACACCGCCAGCTCGACGGTCGGTAACGCGGACAATACCGCCATCACTTTTCCGGATGGCACAGCTTATTCGCCGAGAACGCCGTATGCCTCATCACAGACGCGGAACCTTTCCGACATCACCTTCCGCCAATGGTCCCTCGATCTCCGCTCGGACCTTCCCTCGTCACCCGCAAAAACGAACATCAAGATCACCACCGACGAGACCCACGGTAGCGTCACCCTCACGCCCTACTGGAATCCGAAGAACGACCCATCCGACTGGCAGAACGTAGTGACCTACACCCTGGGCGTCGGTCTGTCCGGCTGGCTGGGCAACGACTGGCAGGGCGACACCTTCGCAGGTGCATACACGAACTTTGTCGATGGAACCCGAACGTGGCCGAACACCGGCCTCGACATCAAACCCGGCAACGTCTACGACCTCTGGCACGCCGCAATCAACGGCCGCGGCAAGTTCTTCAGTGCGGACAGCCCGGACGATGCGGTGGCAGCCTTCGACGAGATCATCGACAACGTGCTCGACCGGAACGGGTCCGCGGTGGCGGTGTCGGTAAGCTCGCCGCTCGTCACCCCCGACGCGCTCGCCTACCAGGTCGGGTTCAACACTGAATACTGGAGCGGCGCATTGTATGCCTACAAGCTCTCCGACGGCACAGGCGTGGGCAGCGTCTGCAACACCAAGCCCCGCGGCGCAGTCTGCGACTCCGCGGAATGGGAAGCCGGCAACCTGCTCAACAGCCGCAGTTGGGGTAGCCGCAAGATCATCACGAACGTGGACGGCACGGGCAAAGCATTTGACTGGCTCGCCTTGTCTGCTGCACAGCAGGCCGCGCTCGATCAGGGCGAGGGACTTGGGCTGAAGCGCCTGGAATACCTGCGCGGCAATCGCAACGAAGAGGGCGTTTCCTACGTGGTCGGCACGGACACGATCACCTTCCGCGATCGCACCAGCGTGCTGGGCGACATCATGAACTCTCAGCCAGCGCCGCTTCATGTAGGCGCACCGCGCCTGTTCATCAACGATGCCTCCTACCGCACCTTCAAGACGAGCAACGCGAACCGACAGTCCGTGATCTATACGGGTGCGAACGACGGCATGCTCCATGCCTTCAACGCACAGACCGGGCAGGAACTCCTCGCCTTCGTCCCTGCCGCGGTGTACCCGAATCTCTTCAAGTACACTCGCTCGGACTACCTGCACGCGAGCTACGTCGACGGGGGCCTGACCAGTTCGGACGTCAAGATCGGTACCGACTGGAAGACCGTACTCGTTGGCACACTTGGTCAGGGCGGGGGCGCCGTCTACGCGCTCGACATCACCGACCCCGCAGGATTCACGGAGGGGAATGCGAGCAACATCTTCATGTGGGAGTTCACCGACCCCGATCTGGGCGTGGTGCTCGGCGTACCGGAGATCGCTACCCTTCGCGACGACCGGACGGTCGTCATCTTTCCAGGCGGGTACAACAATGGCACCGGCGAGGTAGCACTGTTCGTGGTTAACATCGCCAACGGTCAGTTGATCAAGAAGATCCCGGTAACAAACGATGTGACAAGCGGCCTCGCACAGGTGTCCACGGTTGACCTCCACGGCGCAAACACCTACGACCGCCCGGATGGCAAGATCGAGTATGTGGTCGGTGGCGATCTGAAGGGCAACCTCTGGGTCTTCGATCTGACCAGCAGCAACAGCAGCCAGTGGGGATCGGCTTTCAAGTCGGGCAGTACCCCCAGACCCGCCTTCATTGCGCGCGACGCGAGTAACAACCGACAGCCCATCAGCTCCGCCCCCCGGATCGGGCGCCACCCGTTCAACAACGGGTTCATGGCCTACTTCGGCACGGGTCGCTATCTTGGCACCAACGACCTGACCGACCTGCAGGAGCAGAGCTTCTATGCCGTGTGGATCAACCCAGCGGCCGGCTCCAATACCGCCACGGTCCAGCGCAGCGAACTCCTGCAACAGGAGATTCTGTTCGACGACCTGACGAGATTCCTCACCCGGGACGCGCGTGCAACGACGCAGAAGCCGATCGACTGGAGCACGCACAAGGGCTGGTTCCTCGACTTCGACACCGAAGCCGGTGAGCGCGTGTTCCAGAAACCCATCCTGCGCGCGGGACGGATCATCTTTGTGTCGTCGACCCCTTCCGACAACCCCTGCAAGGCCGGTGGTTCGTCATGGATCTACGAACTGGATGCATATTCCGGAGCACGGTTGTACGACTCCCCCTTCGATTACAACGGCGATGGCGTGATCAACGCCTCCGACTTCATCGTGATCACCGGGCCGTCTGGCTCGACGCCTGCCGATGCGGGTTCAGGCATTCGCATCAAGGGCGATGTCGGGATGGTCTTCCTGAACGAGACCTCGATCGTGGACGCGGAAACCGATGACAAGAAGATCATCTCGACCGCGAGCGGCGGCATCGAGAGCATGACGGAGAGCAAGTCGGCCTCACTCAATCGCACCTGGCGCGAGCTTGGAAACTGACCCCCACATGCGCAGAACAGGAGACACATCAATGTTGACCGGAAATGCTTGCAAGGCGCACCGCTGGTGGGCGGGCCTGATGCTGGGCATCAGCGCAACCGTTTCGGTGGCACAGTCCACCGCATTGACCGAGCCCACCACGGATTCCGTCTGGACCTCGACCGTGGACGTGGTTTCGCTGTCCCCACAGGGCGGAGAGCCGTACGTGATCGTCGGCGATCGCCACTTCATCCTGCAGTCGACGACCAACGTCTATCGGGGCGACAAGAGCGCATTGCGCACCGACATCCGGCGGGGAGACACGGTTGTGGTCACCCCAGAGCCCGGGAGGGAGGGGCTTACACCGATCGCACGCCGAATCGAAATTCTTGAATTCCGGGAGGGCACGCAATGAAACGGCAAGTGCCCGCGCAATCCGGCTTCACCCTGATCGAGCTCATCATCGTGGTGGCCATCATCGGCATTCTGGCTGCCGTAGCGCTGCCCTCCTACCGCGAGCACGTGGTACGCACCAATCGTGCAATGGCTGCAGGCTGCTTGATGGAAATCGCACAAATGACCGAGCGCCATTACGCGACCAACCTCAGCTACAATGCGGCGCCCCTGCCCGCCCTGCAATGTACCGGTGACCTCGCCGCCGAGTATGTATTCGCAGCCCCCGTGATCACCAATGGCGGCCAGGGCTTTACCTTGACGGCAGTCCCTCAGGGCGCCCAAGCAGCATCGGATGGTGCGCGCTGCGGGACCTTGGGGCTCGACAATACAGGTGCGAAATCCGCCACGGGCAGCCTTGGCGTCGCCGAGTGCTGGTGAGCATGTTTTCGTGAGCCCTTGAGGGTCTACTAGTATTCCAGGGGCTGATCCTTGCAGGATCAGGACCTCGTGCCGGTATTTCGTGACAAAAATCACGCACCAGCATGGGTAATGCTGTGAGCAAATCCGGACTCAATGTAAAAGGGGCATACAACCAAAGCGAAAAATCATGAAACACGCATTTTTCGCGTTCATGGGCACGAGTTACCCCTCACACCTTGAGCGCGAATTCGAGCGGATCCTGAACCGTATCGAGGACTTGTGGGACACCCCCCAGATCCATGATTACTTCAGTGACCTGCTGATCGACAAGCGCGGCGGCCGCAAGGGCTTCCCGCCCGACGTACTGGCCGACATCATCCGCCTGCGCGACGCCCGCGAACTCGAAACCTTCAAGGCGGCTGAGCGCAAGGAGCACGCGATGCACGATCTGGTGTCGCGTGGCATCGCAATCCTGCCAAAGAATTTCTTCCACTATCTCGAGGAAGGCGACCAGGAGGTGATCGACCTCTTCGTACGCGCCAACTTCAACGTCAACATGCCGTCCGAGGACGGGGTGCCGCCCTTGCTGATCGCGCTCAAGCGCGGGCTGACGATCATCGCGCAGATTCTGTTGAATGCGGGCGCAGACCCGAACGCGAAGGACCGGCTGGGGCTTACCCCGCTGCTGATCGCCTGCGGAAAGCCCACCGACGGATACCGGAACACGGTGCTGCTGCTGCTCGCCAAGGGCGCACACATCGACGTGCGCGACCCGCTCGGCAACACGCCGCTGCTGCTTTCGCTCAGCGGCGCCACCACCGATATTGCGTTCACACTGATCGAACAAGGCGCCGACGTGTCTGCCACCCGCCGCGACGGCACATCGGCGCTATCGCTGGCGCAGAAGCTGGAAGACGGGCGCCTGGCGCGCCTGATCGAGCTGAAGATGCAGGACGCCGCGAACGCGAGTCGCAACCTGTACGGAGAGCACAGCGCTGCATGACGTCTGGCAGCGCCCTGCCTCTGCGGGTGGGCGCATCGCGGCAACAGGCTGCCTTTGTTAAGAAGGTGCCGGCTGGGCGCCCCCGTCAGTCGCGGAAATTCCCGTATTGCAGCGGGAAGTCGGTGACCTGTTTCTTGACCAGCGCGATGGCCTCCTGCAGCACATCGCGCTTGGCGCCGGAGACGCGCACGGCTTCGCCCTGGATGGCGGCCTGAACCTTCAACTTGCTGTCTTTCAGCAGTTTGACGATCTTCTTGGCCATATCCTGGTCGACGCCCACGCGTACCTTCACTTCCTGCTTGACCTTGTTGCCGGAGATCTTCTGCACCTCGCCGTAGTCCAGGCAGCGGACGTCGACGTTCTTCTTGGTCATCTCGGGCAGCAGGATGGTCTTGATCTGGTCGAGCTGGAAGTCGCTGTCACCGTAGAGGGTGATGAGTTTTTCGGCGAGCTCGATGTTGGCACTGGTGCCCTTGAAGTCGTGGCGGCCGGTGACCTTGCGGTTGGCCTGCTCGACCGCGTTGCGCAGCGCGGGCTGGTCTACCTCGGACATGATGTCGAACGACGGCATGGCTACCCCTCCCCTGCGCTCAGCCGAAGTGGCAGATGTAGTGATAGGGCTCGCCGACGACTTCGATGTCGAAGCTCGAATTGGCGGGCACGTTGAAGGATTGGCCGACACCGTAGGTCGTCCAGTCGCCGGGGTTGCCGTCAGGTTCCTTCAGGCGCACGCTGCAGCTGCCGGCGACACATTCCATGACTTCCGGAGCGCCGGTGTTGAAGGTGAGCAGCGCCGGCAGGATGACGCCGACCGATTTCCGGGTGCCGTCGGCGAGTTGAATGCCGTGACTGACGCACTTGCCGTCGAAATACACGTTGGCCTGGGTGGTGACGGTGACGCCGTCGAAGCGGGTGGTGACGCTCATGCTGTTGAACCTTCCTATTCGATTCCGAGAAGCTTCTGGATGATGCCCTTGGCGACGAAGCCGACGAAGCCCACACCCAGGCCGATGAACATCCACATCATGCCGTAGCGCCCGGCCTTGGATTCCTTGCCGAGGTTCCAGATGATGAACATCATGAACAGGATCAGCCCTGTGAGGCCGACCTGGAGGGCGATTTCCTCGAACTCGGTGAAGCTGAGCCCGAGGATGAAGTCTTCGTCGTTCATCGCGATCGGTGCGATCCTGCCTTAGCCGCGCTTGGCCCTGGCGTTGGCGGCAATGCGCATGCGCAGGGCGTTGAGGCGGATGAAGCCGTGGGCGTCCTTCTGGTTGTAGGCGCCGGCGTCGTCCTCGAAGGTGGCGATCGTCGGGTCGAACAGCGAGTCGGTCTTCGAGTCGCGGCCGGTGACGATGACGTTGCCCTTGTAGAGCTTGACGCGCACCCAGCCGTTCACGGTTTCCTGCGTCTGATCGATCAGGGCCTGCATGGCGCGGCGCTCGGGGCTCCACCAGTAGCCGTTGTAGATCACGCTGGCGTAGCGCGGCATGAGGTCGTCCTTGAGGTGGGCGACTTCGCGGTCGAGCGTGATCGACTCGATGGCGCGGTGGGCGCGGAGCAGAATGGTGCCCCCCGGGGTTTCGTAGCAGCCACGGCTCTTCATGCCGACGTAGCGGTTTTCCACCAGGTCGAGGCGGCCGATGCCGTGCTTGCCGCCGAGTTCATTGAGCTTGGCGAGCAGTTCGTGCGGCTTCATGCGGGTGCCGTTGATGGCGACGAGGTCACCGCGCTCAAACTCCAGGTCGAGGTATTCCGCGGCATCCGGGGCGGCCTCGGGCGACACCGTCCAGCGCCACATGTCTTCCTCGGCCTCGGCGGCGGGGTTCTCGAGGTGGCGACCTTCGTAGGAGATGTGCAGCAGGTTGGCGTCCATCGAGTAGGGCGAACCGCCCTGCTTGTGCTTCATTTCGATGGGAATGCCGGCCTTCTCTGCGTAAGCAAGCAGCTTCTCGCGCGAGAGCAGGTCCCACTCGCGCCACGGGGCGATGACCTTGACGTTGGGCATGAGCGCGTAATAGCCAAGCTCGAAGCGCACCTGGTCGTTGCCCTTGCCGGTGGCGCCGTGCGAGACGGCGTCGGCGCCGGTGGCCTGGGCGATCTCGATCTGGCGCTTGGAGATCAGCGGGCGGGCAATCGAGGTGCCGAGCAGGTACTCGCCTTCATAGACGGTGTTGGCGCGGAACATCGGGAAGACGAAGTCGCGCACGAACTCTTCACGCAGGTCGTCGATGAAGATGTTCTCGGGCTGGATGCCGAACTTGAGCGCCTTCTGGCGCGCGGGCTCGAGCTCTTCGCCCTGACCGAGGTCGGCGGTGAAGGTGACCACTTCGCACGCGTAGGTGTCCTGCAGCCACTTCAGGATGACCGAAGTGTCCAGCCCACCCGAATAGGCGAGCACTACTTTGTTGACGTCGCTCATGCTGTTTTCCTGTTTTCTGCTGTGTTGCCGGCACGCACGCCCGTGCACGCCGTTCATGTTCGTTGGATCAGTGCTCGATGCGGCCGAGCATCAGGTATTCCATCAAGGCCTTCTGCGCGTGCAGGCGGTTTTCGGCCTCGTCCCATACCACCGACTGCGGGCCGTCGATGACCTCTGCGGTGACTTCCTCGCCGCGGTGCGCGGGCAGGCAGTGCATGAACACGGCCTCCTTGTGCGCCACGGACATCATCTCGGCGTCCACGCACCAGTCGGCGAAGGCCTTCATGCGCGCTTCGTTCTCGGCCTCGAAGCCCATCGAGGTCCACACGTCGGTGGTGACCAGGTCAGCACCCTTGCAGGCTTCCATGGGGTCGGCGAACTGCTCGAAGTGGTTGGTACCGAAGAGGCCCGCACGCTCGGGCTCGACTTCGTAGCCCGGCGGGGTCGACACATGCACGTTGAAGTCCAGCACCTCGGCGGCCTGCAGCCAGGTGTTGCACATGTTGTTGCTGTCGCCGATCCACGCCACCGTCTTGCCCTGGATGCAGCCGCGGTGCTCGATGAAGGTGAGGATGTCGGCGAGGATCTGGCAGGGGTGATATTCGTTGGTCAGGCCATTGATGACCGGCACGCGCGAGTTGGCAGCGAAGCGCTCGACGATGTCCTGCTCGAAGGTGCGGATCATCACGATGTCGCTCATGCGCGAGATGACCTGGCCGGCGTCTTCCACCGGCTCGCCGCGGCCGAGCTGCGAGTCGCGGGTGTTGAGGTAGATCGCCGAGCCGCCGAGCTGGTGCATACCGGCCTCGAAAGACAGGCGCGTGCGCGTGCTCGCCTTCTCGAAAATCATCACCAGCGTGCGGTCGAACAGTGGGTGGTAGGGCTCGTAGCGCTTGAACTTGTCCTTGATCCACTTCGCGCGGGCGAAAACGTAGTCGTATTCCTCGCGCGTGAAATCCTTGAACTGAAGATAGTGTTTGAGTTCGGTCATGGGCAGTCCTCAGCCGTTCGCAAGGAAGTCGCGAATCATCGGCGCCAGCATGGACACCAGGGTTTCGGCATCGGCGTGGGTGAAGGTGAGCGCCGGCAGCAGGCGAACAACGCGCTCGGAGGTCACCGACAGCAGCAAGCCCTGCTCGGCCGCGCGGGCCATGAGCACGCCACAGGGGCGGTCGAGCTCGATGCCGATCATCAGGCCGCGGCCACGGATATCGACCACGCCCGCCACGCCCTCGAGCGCCGCGGCCATGCCCTTGCGGATCGCCTCGCCGACGGCGATCGCGTTATCCATCAGCTTGTCCTCGACGATGGTGTCGAACGTGGCCAGGCCGGCCGCGGAGGCGAGCGGGTTGCCGCCGAAGGTGGAGCCGTGGTTGCCCGGCCCGAACAGGCCCTTGGCCCGTCCGCTGGTGACGCAGGCGCCAATCGGCACGCCCGAGGCCAGGCCCTTGGCCAGTGTCATCACGTCGGGCTTGGTGCCCGCGTGCTGCCAGCCGAACCACTTGCCGGTGCGGCCCATGCCGCACTGGACCTCGTCGCAGATCATCAGCCAGCCCTTTTCGTCGCACAGGGCGCGCAGCTCGCGCTGGAAGGTTTCGTCGGCCACGTTGACGCCGCCTTCGCCCTGAATCATTTCGAGCATTACCGCGACCACCGCGTGGTTGTGCTCGGCGATCTTGCGGATGGCCTCGATATCCTTGTACGGCACGCGGATGAAGCCCTGCACGAGCGGCTCGAAGCCGGCCTGGGCCTTGCGGTTGCCGGTTGCCGACAGCGTGGCGAGGGTACGACCGTGGAAGGCGCTCTCCATCACGATGACGTGCGGCACCTCGACGCCCTTGTTGTGGCCGTACATGCGCGCGAGCTTGATCGCAGCCTCGTTGGCTTCGCAGCCGGAGTTGCAGAAGAAGACCTCGTCCATGCCAGAGGCTTCGGCGATGCGGTCGGAGAGCGCGTCCTGCAGGGGAATGCCGTACAGGTTGGAGGTGTGCAGCACGCGCGCGGCCTGATCGGCGATGGCCTTGACCAGGCGCGGGTGGTTGTGCCCGAGGGTGCTGACTGCGATGCCGGAGAGGGCATCGAGATAGCGCTTGCCAGTTTCGTCGTAGAGCCACACCCCGTCGCCATGCGTGAAGGCAACCGGCAGGCGTGCGTAGGTGTTCATGACGTGGGACATGTTGGAAACCTCGATCGAAACGAAGCCAAAAACGCACACGGCGGCAGGCGCCGCCGTGCTGGGACAAGGGCAGGATGTTAAGCCAAAAATGTCAGGGCTGTACATAAGCGCGGCCCGGGCGCCCCGCGCCGGCGCCCTGCCCACACCCGCTCGGTGACCGCCCCCCCCTGAGGGCGGTCGCGACCGCTTCCACATTGCGCAGGCAGGCGCCGCCATATGGATTTCTGCTAGAATTCGCGGCGTTTTGAGTCCGGCATCCAAGAACCGGAACAGAACACCCCCCGAAGTCGAAAAGGCATCAACATGAGCCAGAAGATCGAGAACTTCATCATTATCGGGGTCACGAGGGAGGGGAAGAAGTTTCGCCCAAGCGATTGGGCCGACCGCCTGTGCGGCGTCATGTCGGCCTTCGGGGCGGACCACCGCATGAAGTACTCCCCCTACGTGCGACCCGGCGTTGCCATCAAGGGACACAACACCGTCCTGGTGGACGCCCGCCTCTACGACATCGAACCCTTGGCGTACAAGTTCATGGTGAACTTCGCCAACGACAACAACCTCGAGATCGACTGGAAGGGCGACACGCCGCTCTGAGCGCCCACCGAGGTGTTCCCCGCGGTTTTCACCCATGGGCGCAACGGACTGTGGAAGCGGGCTTGCTCGTGAACATCGCGAGATCCAGCGCCACTTTCTCGGGCGAGCCCGCTCCCGCGGAAACGTAGCCAGCGGTGCAGACAATAAAAAAGCGACCCGCAGGTCGCTTTTTTATTGTGGCGCCGAGGCACCGGAGCATGCAGCAAGATCAGGCAGCCATGCCCTTGACGGCGGCCGACAGGCGGCTCTTGTGGCGAGCGGCCTTGTTCTTGTGGATGATCTTCTTGTCGGCGATGCTGTCGATGGTGCTCATCGAGGTGCGAAAGACCGACTGAGCCGCCGCCTTGTCGCCACCCACGATGGCCTTGCGCACGGCCTTGATCGCGGTACGCAGGCGGGAACGAAGGCTGGCGTTATGGGCGCGGGCCTTGGTCGCCTGACGGGCGCGCTTGCGAGCTTGTGCCGAGTTGGCCATAAGTGTGAATTCCGTATTGGTGGTTCTGTAAAGTCCGCGATTATATTTTCCGCGCAGGATGGATGCAAGACTTGGAGCGCAAATATTTCTCGCCGGCAAAGGGGTACGCGTTCATCCGCGGGCGAGGCAGCCAATGAATGCGTCTTACCGGCACGCGCCCAGGCCGCTATGATGCGCGCTTTCTGATGAATGCGCGTCCGCCAACGCCACCCTCCGCCCGGCCTCGCCCTCCGCATGAACCTCCTGCGCGCACTCGCCACCATCAGCGGCATGACCCTGCTGTCCCGCATCCTGGGCTTCGCACGCGACCTCATCATCGCGCGCGCGTTCGGCGCCGGCATGGCGACCGACGCCTTCTTCGTCGCCTTCCGGCTGCCCAACCTGCTGCGGCGCATGTTCGCCGAGGGTGCCTTCTCGCAGGCCTTCGTGCCCATCCTGGCCGAGTACAAGAACCGCCTGGGTGAGGACGCCACGCACACGCTGGTCAATCGCGTGGCGACGCTGCTCGGGCTGGTGGTCGCCGCAGTCGCGGCGCTGGGGGCGCTGGCGGCGCCCCTCATCATTTACGTATCGGCGCCGGGGTTCTCGGGCGATCCAGGCAAGTTCGAACTCACCGTCGAGCTCACCCGCATCACCTTCCCGTACATCTTCTTCATGTCGCTGGTGGCGCTGGCGGGCGGCGTGCTCAACACCTGGAGCCGATTCGCGATCCCCGCCTTCACCCCGGTGCTGCTGAACCTGTCCTTCATCGGCATGGCGCTGTTCGCGGTGCCGTACTTCGATCCGCCGGTACTGGCGCTGGCGTGGGCGGTGTTTCTGGGCGGCCTGCTGCAACTTGCGTTGCAGATCCGCCCG
The DNA here is from genome assembly GCF_048321015.1 of Thauera sp. WH-2. Lineage (NCBI taxonomy): Bacteria > Pseudomonadati > Pseudomonadota > Betaproteobacteria > Rhodocyclales > Zoogloeaceae > Thauera > Thauera sp. WH-2. The sequence goes on from NZ_JBLWFG010000008.1 coordinate 52,992, forward strand.
CTGATGAAGATCGGCATGCTCCCGCGCTTTGACCTGGACCTCTCCGACCCCGGCGTGCGCCGCGTGATGAAGCTCATGGCGCCGGCCATCCTCGGCGTTTCGGTGAGCCAGATTTCACTACTGATCAACACCATCTTCGCCTCCTTCCTCGAGAGCGGCAGCGTGTCGTGGCTGTATTACGCCGACCGCCTGATGGAGTTCCCGGCAGGGCTGCTCGGCGTGGCGCTGGGGACGATCCTGCTGCCGAGCCTCGCCAAGCTGCACGCCGACGACAAGGCGGATGAGTTCTCGTCGCTGCTCGACTGGGGCTTGCGACTGACGCTGCTGCTGACCTTGCCCGCGGCACTCGGCCTGGCGCTACTGGCGGTGCCACTGGTCGCAACGCTGTTCAACTACGGTGCTTTCTCTGCGGCCGACGTACTGCACACGCGCAGCGCGCTGGTGGCCTACAGCGTGGGGCTGACCGGGCTGATCCTGGTGAAGGTGCTGGCGCCGGGTTTCTACGCGCGCCAGGACATCCGCACGCCGGTGAAGATCGCGATCATCACGCTGATTGCCACCCAGTTGATGAACCTTGCCTTCATCCTTCCGTTGCGCCATGCGGGCCTGGCGCTTTCGATCGGGCTTGCGTCGTGCCTGAACGCCGCACTGCTGTACCGCGGGCTGCGCAAGCGGGCGGTCTATGTGCCGCAGGCGGGCTGGGGCGTTTTCACGCTGAAGCTGCTGGTGGCGCTGTGCGTGATGGGCGGGGTGCTGTGGTTCGTGAGCGGGCCGGCGGCGTTGTGGACCGAGATCGGCGGGCTGGAACGCGCAAGCCGGCTGGCGGGCGTGGTGGTCGCAGGCGCCATGGCGTATTTCGCGACCCTGTTCGCGCTGGGATTCCGGCTGCGTGACTTCCGCCGCCGCGGCGCGGCCTGAGTGCCTGGCGTCGCGGGCTTGCCCGCGAAGAATGCGGCCTTCAAGCGACCGGCGGCAGCGGGATCTGGTCGCTGCGCTGCGCGCCCGCGGTGAAGGCGCGGCAGTCTTCCAGGAAGCGCCGCATCGCCGCGCTGTGATACTTGTCGCGGTGCCACACGAAGCTGAAGCGCCGGTGCAGATCCAGCTCGGGCGTCTCGAGCGCCACCAGGCTGCCGCGGCGGAAGGCGTCGCGCAGCGCCAGCCGCGACAGGCAGCCCAGGCCAAGGCCGCTTTCCACCGCGCGCTTCACCGCCTCGGTATGCTCGAGTTCCAACCGTGGCACGATGCCGCCCGGCCAGTGGCGCAGCGCCGCATCGAAGGTGGCGCGCGTGCCCGACCCATGCTCACGCAGGATCCACGGCTGTGCGGCGATCTCGTCGAAGGCCACCTTGCCACGTCCCGCGAGCGGATGTTCTGGCGCGCAGAACACCACCAGTTCGTCTTCCACCCAAGCCTGCGCCTCGAGCTCGGCGTCGACGATCTGCCCTTCCACCAGTCCAAGATCAATCTCGTGATGAAGCAGCATGCCGGCAATGGTCGCCGTGTTGTGCACCTGCAGGCGCACCCTGCTCTCGGGATGGGCCTGCAGGAAGTTCGACACGATCAGCGGCAGCAGGTAATTGCCGATGGTGAGTGTCGCGCCAACACGCAGACTGCCCAACCCTCGCTCGCCGCGCAGCAGGGCTTCGATTTCGGCTGCGCGGTCAAGCAGTTCCACCGCATGTGGCAGCAGCAGACCGCCCTGATCGTTCAGGCGCAGGCGCTTGCCATGGCGGTCGAACAGCCGCTGATCGAACTGATGCTCCAACTCGGCCAGCGCCGCACTGGTGGCCGACTGCGACAGGGAAAGCGTCTCGGCCGCGCGCGAGACATTCTCGCTGCGCGCCACCTCGACGAAGACCTGCATCTGGCGAAGCGTGAATCGCATATCTATTTTCCAGGCAAGAGATAGATAAATTATCCACTTGAACGGTAAGCCGCAGTGGACCGAAACTGTGCTCCGTCTCTTTTTGCCACAGCTTCGCCCCATCCCGGCAGGAAATCCGCCCATGAGCAGCCTCGTCACCGAACGCGTCCTCAGCGTCCATCACTGGAACGAATCCCTCTTCAGCTTCCGCACCACGCGCGATCCCGGCCTGCGCTTCGAGAACGGCCAGTTCGTGATGATCGGGCTCGACGTGCACGGCAAGCCGCTGACGCGTGCTTACAGCATTGCCAGTCCCAACTACGAGGAGCACCTGGAATTCTTCAGCATCAAGGTGCCCGACGGCCCGCTGACCTCGCGCCTGCAGCATCTGCGTGAGGGCGACCCGATCATCGTCAGCAAGAAGCCCACCGGCACCTTGGTGCTGCACGACCTGAACCCCGGCAAGCACCTCTACCTGCTCGCCACCGGCACCGGACTGGCCCCCTTCCTGAGCGTGATCCAGGACCCGGAAACCTACGCGCGCTTCGAGAAGGTGGTGCTGGTGCATGGCGTACGCTTCGTCTCCGAGCTGGCCTACACCGACTTCATCACCCGCGCGCTGCCGCAGAACGAGTTCTTCGGCGAGCAGGTGCGCGAACAGCTGATCTACTACCCGACCGTAACGCGCGAGCCCTTCCGCAATACTGGTCGCATCACCCACGTCATCGAGTCGGGCAGGCTCTTTGCCGACACCGGCCTGCCGCCGCTCGACCCCGCGCAGGACCGGGTGATGATCTGCGGCAGCCAGGCAATGAATGCCGACTGCTGCGCACTGCTGGATGCCCGCGGCTTCGCGATGTCGCCGCGTATCGGCCAGCCCGGCGACTACGTGATCGAGCGCGCCTTCGTGGAGAAGTGATCGCACCGCCCTGAATCGCCCACGAGCAAACTTTTTGCGCATGTGGGGCTCGAACAAATCCTGACCCCTCCCTCAGATGGAGCCCCACATGCCTTCTTCCCTCCACGAAATCGAAGTCGAACGCCTCACCGGCGGCACCACGAAGCTGGGTGAATACGCTGGCAAGGTTCTGCTGATCGTCAACACCGCCAGCCAGTGCGGCCTCACCCCGCACTACGCCGGCCTGGAGAAGCTCTACCAGACCTACAAGGAACGCGGCCTCGTGGTGCTCGGCTTCCCGTGCAACCAGTTCGGCGCGCAGGAGCCGGGCAGCGCCGAGGAGATCGGCGCCTTCTGCGAAAAGAACTACGGCGTGAGCTTCCCGATGTTCGCCAAGATCGACGTCAATGGCGACGGCGCCCACCCGCTATACAAGCACCTGAAGCAGCACGCGAAGGGCATCCTCGGCACCGAGGCGATCAAGTGGAACTTCACCAAATTCCTCGTCAGCCGCGACGGCCAGCAGATCGAGCGCTACGCGCCAACCACGACGCCAGAGGAACTGGTGAAGGACATCGAGGGGATGCTGTAGACTCCTGCCTTTTCCGACTCGGCAGGACCTCCCCCATGGCCCAATACGTCATGTCGATGCTGCGCGTGAGCAAGATCGTTCCGCCCAAGCGTCAGATCATCAAGGACATCTCCCTTTCCTTCTTCCCCGGCGCCAAGATCGGCCTGCTCGGCCTCAACGGCTCGGGCAAGTCCACCGTGCTGCGCATCATGGCCGGCGTGGACAAGGAATACGACGGCGAAGTGCAGTGGCTCGCCGGCCAACGCATCGGCTACCTGCCGCAGGAGCCCGAACTCGACCCCGCCAAGACTGTGAAGGAAGAGGTCGAGTCCGCGCTCGGCGAGATCATGGAAGCGCGCCAGAAGCTCGAAGAAGTCTATGCTGCCTACGCCGAACCGGACGCGGACTTCGACAAGCTCGCCGAGGAACAGGCGAAGTACGAGAACATACTCGCCACCGCCGGCAACGACGTCGAGAATCAGATGGAGATTGCCGCCGACGCGCTGCGCCTGCCGCCGTGGGACGCCGTCATCGGCAACCTGTCCGGCGGTGAGAAGCGCCGTGTCGCGCTGTGCAAGCTGCTGTTGTCCAAGCCCGACATGCTGCTGCTCGACGAACCGACCAACCACCTCGACGCCGAATCGGTCGACTGGCTGGAGCAGTTCCTCACCCGCTTCCCCGGCACCGTGGTCGCCGTCACTCACGACCGCTACTTCCTCGACAACGCCGCCGAGTGGATCCTCGAACTCGACCGCGGCCACGGCATCCCGTGGAAGGGCAACTACTCGTCCTGGCTCGAGCAGAAGGGCGAGCGCCTGGCGCAGGAATCCAAGCAGGAAGCCGCGCACCAGAAGGCGATGAAGACCGAGCTGGAATGGGCGCGCTCCAACCCCAAGGCGCGCCAGGCCAAGTCCAAGGCCCGCCTGGCCCGCTACGAGGAGATGGCGAGCGTCGAGTACCAGCGCCGCAACGAGACGCAGGAGATCTTCATCCCGCCCGGCGAGCGCCTGGGCGACAAGGTCATCGAGTTCCACGGGGTCAGCAAGGCCTTCGGCGACAAGCTGCTGATGGACAACGTCAGCTTCAGCATCCCGCCGGGCGCCATCGTCGGCATCATCGGCCCCAACGGCGCGGGTAAATCGACGCTGTTCAAGATGATCGAGGGCCGCGACACGCCCGACTCCGGCACGGTCGAGATCGGCAGCACGGTCAAGATCGCCGCCGTCGACCAGACCCGCGAGGGGCTGGCCAACGACAAGACGGTGTTCGACGCGATTGCCGACGGCGCCGACGTGCTTACCGTGGGCCGCTTCGAGATGCCCAGCCGCGCCTACATCGGCCGCTTCAACTTCAAGGGCGGCGACCAGCAGAAGATCGTCGGCAACCTCTCCGGCGGAGAACGCGGCCGCCTGCACCTGGCCAAGACCCTGATCCAGGGCGGCAACGTGCTGCTGCTGGACGAACCGTCCAACGACCTCGACGTCGAGACCCTGCGCGCGCTCGAAGACGCGCTGCTGGAGTTCGCCGGCTGCGCGCTGGTGATCTCGCACGACCGCTGGTTCCTCGACCGCATCTGCACGCACATCCTGGCAGCCGAAGGCGATTCGCAATGGACCTTCTTCGCCGGCAACTACCAGGAATACGAAGAGGACAAGAAGAAGCGCCTGGGCGAGGAAGGCGCGAAGCCGAAGCGCATCCGCTACAAGCCGATCGCGCGCTGACGCCCCGCCCGTCGCCCCCTCCCCCCCGAAGCCCGCTGCAGTGAACCTGCAGCGGGCTTTTTCCATTTCAGCGCGCACAACACCAACAACGCGATCGCACACCAACCATTCAAACAAACGCCATTTGCATATTGACTATGCATTTTTCATTTGACATCATCATGCATCTTTCATCCACGGACGGCACGATCATGTCAGCACGCGCACCTCGGCTCCCCCTGCACACCCATCGCCGCCAGGCCGAGCGCGGCCAGGGCATGACCGAGTACATCATCATCGTCGCGATGATCGCCGTCGCCGCCATCGCGGTGTATCAGTACTTCGGGCAGACAGTGCGCAACCAGACCGCTGCGATCGCGCAGGAGCTGTCCGGAAAGGACGGCACGGCGGCCAAGAATGCGGCGCAGACCTCCGCAGACCAGGCGAAGACGGTCGGTAACCAGAAACACACGCTCGACACCTACGTTAACCAGGTCGGCAAGTAAGCCGGCGCCATCGTCGACCGGATCGTGAGCCGCGCGGGCATGGGCAGGCATGGCACCGGGCATGCCCGTGCGGTGCGCCTCCAGCAGGGGCAAATCCTGCCGCTCGGCGCGGTTCTGCTTCTCGCCATCGCCGCAACCGCGCTCTTCCTGTTCAACAGCGGTCAGCTCGTGCAAGAAAAGCTACGACTCACCAACACCGCCGACGCAGTCGCGTATAGCGCCGGCGTGTTCGAGGCTCGGATGCTCAACTACGACGCCTACACCAACCGCGCCATCATCGCCAACGAGATCGCCATCGGGCAGGCCGTCGGCGTGGCGTCCTGGGCGAAGTACATGGGCACCTCAGCCGGTACGATCGGCCCGTACCTGTACCTCATTCCCGTCGTCGGAACCGCACTCGCCCGGGCCATGGACTACATGGAAAGGATCATGGACATCCTGACGCCAGCCCTGGCGGTCACCGTCGCAAGTCACGATGCAGCGATCCAGGCCCTCGCCCTCTCGCAACAGATCATGCACGGACCGGGCGACGCGCTGGCCGTCTCCGGGCGCCTCGCCCTGATGCGACGCATCGCGCGGGAGAACGATTTGCAGGCCACCGTCGACCCGCTCCCGATCGACGACGACCTCGCCGGCTTCAGCCGCACCTATAACTCGCGCGAGGATCGCCAACGCATGGGCAGGCTGGTACATGACAGCCGCGAGGCCTTTCTCCAGAGCCGGAACTGGAACTTCGGACTTGTCGTGTTGTGCCATGGGATCGAGTTGCGCAAGCGCGGCAGCACCGAACTGATCGACCTCGTCGACGGCTGGAAGTCCATGGATACACTCTCGGCCCACCACTACCGCGTGCGTCGCTGGCGGTGTCGCCGCAGCGAGCAACCAATCGGTTACGGCACCGCCGCTTCCGACGACGGCCTCGTCGACGGCGCCTACAGCTACGCCGGGTCACGCAGCACCAACCCCAGGGCAAGCGAACGCGCTGACGCCTCCGAAGGCAGGGCGCGGGGCTTTGCACCAAGCACGCTCGGTGGCGGCGCCATCCCGAGTTTTCGTGCGTTATCGGCCCGAGCTTTGGCAATGGAAGCGCCCACCACTCGCCTGACCATCCGGGTGACCAAGCCTGCATCGGTTCAGCGCTATTCGGGCGGCGCGAGCAGCATCAAGCCTGCGGGCCGGCTGCAGTTGTTCGACGGCGCGATGTCCGGCGGAGAGAGCGCGGCAATCTCGAGCGTCGAGGTTTTCTTCGAACGTCCCGACGCAGGCAACACCCGACATCCCGGGCGTACCGAGCTCGGCAGTCTCTTCAACCCCTACTGGCAGGCGCGCCTCGCACCGGTATCGGCCGCAGCCCGTGCCCAGGCTCAGCTCCGCCAAGGGGGCATCCAGCTCCCATGAAACGCTTTTCCGAAGGGATGCACCCGAGTCCTCGATCCACCTGTCGCATCCGCGGTCAGTCCACCGTCGAGCTCCTCGTACTGTCACTGGTGCTGCTGCCGCTGTTCCTGATCGTGCCGCTTCTGGGCAAACAACTCGACATCGCTCAGGCCGCAGCCAGCGCCAGTCGTTATATCGCTTTCGAAGGCATGGTCCGCCATGGCAGCAGCCTGCAGCCGTGGAAATCCGACGCCCAGTTGGCAGATGAGGTGAGGAGGCGCTTCTTCAGCACGAGCGATGCGCCAGTGAAGACGGACGACCTGGCGGGCGACTTCAGCGCCCATCGCAACCCTTTGTGGACCGACCACCGTGGCGACCCATTGCTGCCCGCATTCGCGGCCAACATCGGTGCAGTCAGCCAGCGTGCGGCCCTTACGCAACCGGTTGGCGCGGTGTTCGCTTCTGGCATGGGCCTGGACACCGACAACCTGCACGCCGGCACGGTACGGGTCGCCGTCGCGGATGTCGCAGCGCTCGAGCCATTCGATGCGCTTGGGCTGCGGATCCAGCGACATACGACCGTCCTGGTGGACAGCTGGTCCGCATCCGGACCGGAAGGCGTGCGGGCCGTGTTGCGCAGGGATCGGTGGAATCCTGCCGGCCACTTTCCGTTCGGCCCGCTCGACGCGGTCATCTCGCCACTCAGACCGTTCGCAGCGGTGCTTGAAGGTAGCCAGCTACCCGAAATCGGCCGTGTCGACCCAGATGTCGTTCCCGAGGACCGCATCCGATGAAGTTCGCATTCCCCATCCCAGCGGGCCTCAACGTGACGCTGCGCACACTGGCTTTCAGTCTCCTCTCCGGGCTATCTGCCACATCCGTGGCCGGTGCATGGCCCGTCCTCGAGCACCCGCAGCATGCGCGTATCGAGCCGATCGGCGATCAGCTGCGCTTGAACGGGACGCCGATGCGCATCTCGCGCGTGCTGACAGCGCTCCCCGTCAGCGCACTCGCCACCCACTACCGGAAGGTGCTCGGCAAGCCGCTGGCCGATGCCGAGGCCGGGGGCGCCCAGGTGCTGGCCCAGGGGCGCGGCGACTTCTTCATCACCATTACGATCCAGCCGCAACCCGAAGGGGGTAGCGAGGCACTGGTGGCGGTGGCGGACAGCCAGGCCGGACACCCGGCCCTCGCCCGGCCGATTGGACTGGCACTCCCCGCGAACTCAACGCTGATCTCGGACCTGGAGTCGATCGATGGCGAAACGGCCTCGCGGCAGCTGGTCATCGCAAATGCGCATGGCCTGCGCACCAACCTTGATCATCTCTCGGACAGCCTCGCACAGCGCGGACTGCACCCGGACGGCCCTCCGCTTGCCGGCCGAGAGGCTTCGCTTGTGCAGGCCTTCCGCGGAGCGTCCGGCGAGGCACGCATCGTTCTCGTGCGCCGCGAAGCCACCACCCACGCCGTCCTCACCCTGCTCTCACGACGCCCATGAGCCGCAAGCCTTCATCCGCGGCACAGGGTCAGGCGCTCGCCGAGTACCTCGTCGCGCTACTTGTGCTGACGATGCTGTTCGGCATCGCTGCAGGCGACGACTCGGTGATCGACACCCTGCTCACCGCCGTCGAGACCGCTTTCAGCCGCCTCAGCACCTTCCTCTCCCTGCCGCTATGACTTCAGCCACCACCCCGCCTCGCTCCCGCAAGCACTGGCTCCTGCTGGTGTTCGCACTCGTATTGGGGGCACTCGCCGCCTTCGCCGCCAGCAACTACCTGTCCGAGCGGATGGCAGAGATCGAGGCGCGCGGACGGGACGCCGAGACCCTGCAACTGATCGTTGCAAAGTCCAACCTGCCCGGCGGGGCGCGCATCACCCCCGAAACCGTGGCCGTACGCGAGGTTCCCCGCGCCTGGGCGCACTCAAGCGCGATCACACCCGACCAGTTCAGCCGCGCAGAGGGCGCGGCGCTCGCCCATCCTGCTGCAGCAGGCGAGCCGATCCTGTGGGCCCAACTCGAAGGGCGCCGTGCGCCGAGCTTCTCGGCCCGGCTGCAGGCCGGGCAGCGCGCGGTAACGGTGCCGGTGGACGAAATCAGCTCACTTTCGGGCATGGTCGAGCCGGGCGACCGCATCGACATCGTGGTCTCGGCGCGCAATGAGACGCGCAACTTCACCTTCACCTTGCTGCAGAACGTTCTTGTGCTCGCCACAGGCAGCCTTGCCGACCCTGGTGTGACAGGCGGAGAGGCCCAGCGCCACAGCTACACGACCATCACCCTCGACACATCACCGGAGGATGCGAAGCGCGTGATCGCCGCACGCGAGATCGGCCGCGTCACCGCCTTGCTGCGCGCGCCGGACGATCTTGCCGCCGTATCCAGCGCGATCACCGACGCCCGCAAGCTGCTCGGTCTCCCGACAGGCGACGGCAACGCCGTGAGCACCGTGCCCGTGATTTATGGCGGCGGCCCGATCACCAACGGCCTGCAAATGAGCGCACGTGCCCAGACACCCCATGACTGACCCCAGCCCAGTTCCCACAAATAAACCACGTCCTGGCACCTCTCCGCTGCCATTGAGCCGGGACGCCCCCCGCGACGCCCTCTTTTCCCAGCCCTCTCTCCATCGCGACTGAATCGATGCAACGCCTGACCCGAACCCTGCTGCAACTCCTCCTCGCGCTCGCCCTGGTGCCCACCGCCCTCGCCAAGGGCATGCCCGAGCTCACCCTGTTCCAGGGCGAAACTCGCGTCATTGCCGAACCCAACGCCGGACGCCTGGCGGTGGGCAACGGCAAGGTGCTCTCGGCGGCCGTGCTCGACGATCGCGAGATTCTGCTCATCGCCAACGAACTTGGCGTTTCATCGCTCCACATATGGAGCGCAGACGGTCGCAACCGCAGACTGAAAGTCACCGTCGTTCCGTCCGAGACCCCACGCGTCAATCGGGAGATCGCGGCCTTTCTCGCCGGCATTCCCAACGCGCACAGCGCCGTGATCGGCGACAAGATCGTCATCGAAGGCGACAACCTGAGCGATCGGGACCAGGCCCGCATCGAGGCGCTCACCAAGCACTACCCGCAGATCCTCAATTTCGCCAACCCGGTCGGCTGGGAAAAGATGGTCGTCATGGAAGTGCAGATCGCCGAATTCCCGATCAACATGCTGCGCGAGGTCGGGCTCGCCTGGAATGCTACCGGCGGCGCAGCCATCGGCGGCGTCTGGATGCCCGGCCGGCGCGGGAACGCCCCGCTGCAGATCGACATCCGCGCGGGCGCGGAGAACAGCCCTCCGATCATGAACCCGGACGGCGCGGGTGGCCCCGTGCCGCTCGGGTCCAGCCTCAACCTCCTCTCGGCGATCAACGCCGGGCTTAACGCTCAGCTCCGCCTCATGGAGCAGAATGGCTCGGCCAGCATCCTTGCCCAGCCCATCCTGTCCGCCCGCAGCGGCGCCGAAGCGAGCTTCCTGGCAGGTGGCGAGTTCCCTTACAGCGTAAGCAACATCAACGGCACCACAATCCAGTTCAAGCCTTACGGCATACGCCTCGAGATCTCGCCCAGGGTCGACCACAACGGTGTCATTCGCGCCCGCATCATGAGCGAGGTCAGCGACCTCGACCTCTCGGTGATGGGCGCAGCCGGTCCAGCGCTGCGCACGCGCAAGACCGAGACTGAATTCAACGTCATGGAAGGCGGCACCATCGTGCTCAGCGGCCTGCTCAGCCGCGACGTCAACGCCTCGATCGACAAGGTTCCCTTCCTCGGCGACATCCCGGTGCTGGGCTCGCTGTTCCGGTCGCGCCGCTTCCAGAACAACGAGACCGAACTGGTCGTTTTCGTCACGCCGTACGCGGTGGACAAGCACACGCTGGAGCAGGCGGAGCGCATGCTGCTGGCACGCCAGCGACTCGAAGCAGCACCGCGTGCACGTGCGCCAGATCTGTCTGCCATCCCCTGGCCTGCCGTGCCGGTGGAAGACCGGGACATTCCCGGGAAAGCGCCGTGGACGGGCAACTGAGCCAAGGCACGAAGCATGTTCCAGGTCACCATCCGCCACCCCGAGACGGCCCCTCGCATCGAGTCGATCAGCGAAACCTCGGCCGTCATCGGCAAGGGGCGCGAGTGCCGCGTACAGCTACCCGGCTGGAAAGTCGGGCGCGAGCACGCGCGCATCTACCGCACCAAATCCGGGCTTTACATCCAGGACCTCGGTCAGTTCTTCGGCACGAGCGTCAACGGCATCCGCATCCAGCAGCACGGCCCGATCGCATCCGACGATCGGATCACGGTCGGCCCCTTCACTCTCGTCATCGAGGATCACCTGCAGCCACAGGCCACGATCGGATCAACGTCGCCTTGCCCACGGTCGGGTACAACACCGCAAGCGCCTCAAGCGGCTTCATCGCCCGCGGCATCCGCCAGTCACAACGCGCGCAGCACGGCCCTCACCCCCGACCAATACTGGCGCAGGCACATTCACGAGGCCCTGCTCGACGCCATCGATCTACGCAGGCGCGACCTCGTGCGCATGAGCGACGACGAGTTGCGCACAGAGACCGAGACGCTACTGATCGAGATCATCGAGAAGGAGTCCGCACTGCCTGACGGACTCGACCGCGACAGCCTGCGTCGCGACGTACTCAACGAGGCCGTTGGACTAGGTCCGCTGGACGAGTTGCTGGCCGACGAGGCCATCAGCGAGATCATGGTCAACCGCCACGATGAGATCTATCTCGAGCGCAATGGCCGGCTCGAACGACACCCTGGCAGTTTCACCAGCGACCGAGCGGTTCTCGGCGTCATTGAACGCATCGTCACCCCGATCGGACGACGTATCGACGAATCGTCTCCGATGGTCGACGCCCGCCTCAAGGACGGCTCGCGCGTAAACGCCATCATTCCGCCACTCGCAATCAAGGGCCCAGCCCTCACCATCCGCAAGTTCGGCCGCAAACTGTTCTCGCACGGCGACCTGGTCGCGCTCGGCGCGCTCAGTGCGCAGATGGCCGAGTTCCTGCGCATCTGCGTACAGCAGCGCAGAAACATCCTGATCTCGGGCGGCACCGGTTCGGGCAAGACCACGCTGCTCAACGTCCTGTCGAATTTCATTCCCGACGGCGAACGCATCATCACCATCGAGGACGCTGCCGAGCTGCGTCTGGCGCACTCGAATCTGATCAGCCTGGAGGCCCGGCCGCCCAACGCCGAAGGTCGCGGCCAGGTTGCCATCCGCGATCTGGTGAAGAACGCGCTGCGCATGCGCCCCGATCGCATTGTCGTTGGCGAGTGCCGCGGCGGCGAGGCGCTCGACATGCTGCAGGCCATGAATACCGGCCACGACGGATCGCTCACGACACTGCACGCCAACAGCCCGCGCGATGCACTTGCCCGCCTCGAGACCCTTGTAATGATGGCCGGCATGGATCTACCGCTCACTGCAGTCCGCGAGCAGATCGCCTCGGCCATAGACATCGTCGTCCAACAGGCGCGCATGCCCGACGGCAAAAGGGTGGTCACCGGCGTCGTCGAGGTGGCTGGCACCGAATCCGGGCGCATCCAGATCCAGGAGCTGTTTCGCCACGAGCAGCTCGGACGCGACACGGACGGCCGCAGCTTGAGCCGCTTCGCTGCGTGCAACGCCGTACCCGCGTTCTACGAAGCGCTGGGCGGCGCCGGAATGGCGCTCGACCTCTCGATCTTCGACGGACCTCAGGACGCATGACCGCGCCCACACCCCCCACCGACGGCAGGCGCCACCTTCGGTCCGGGCGCCGCTCGCGTGGCGACAGGAGCGTGGCCCGGTGAACCTCACCATCCTCCTCCTCATCGTCGCGCTCACCGTGGCGCTGCTGGTATGGGCCCTGGTCGATATCGGCAGCCGCCTCTTGCAAGCCTGGCGCACCCGCTTCACGCGTGAGACCGGCTTTCATCTGCGCGAGCTCTTCCTCTTCGTCGACCCGGCGCGGCTCTATGCGCTCAATCTGGCGCTGACTGTTCTGGCTGCCGGTGGCACCTGGGTGGGAAGCGGCAGCCTCGCGCTCGCCGTCATCGTGGCGCTGCTGCTCGCGGTTTCGCCTGGCGTCGTGTTCCGCTGGCTGCGTGCACACCGGCTCGCGCGCATCGAGCAGCAGTTGCCCGACGCACTGCAGATGCTCGCCGGCACCGCACGCGCGGGCCTGTCACTGCCTGCTGCCATCCGCCAGGTCAGCAGCGAACTCGCCCCACCCCTGCAACAGGAGCTGATGCTTCTGCTGCATGAGCAGCGGCTGGGCGTGAGTCTGGACGACACACTCGAGAACCTCGCCCTTCGTGTTCCGGCGCAGCCGGTCAAGCTGATGGTGTCGGCCATGCGCATCGCATCCGAAACCGGCGGAGGGCTGGCCGAGACCCTCGAGCGCACCGCCACCACACTACGCAGCCAGCAAGCCATGGAACTCAAGATCCGTGCGCTCACCGCGCAAGGCAAGCTGCAGGCCTGGGTCGTGGGACTGCTTCCGGTGTTCCTGCTGTGGGTGCTCGCCCGCATGGAGCCCGATGCCATGTCCTTGCTCTGGACCACCCGCTTGGGCTGGGGCGTGCTCGCGGTCGTGCTGATCATGGAGATCATCGGCGTGCTGCTGATCCGCCGTATCGTGAGCATCGACATATGAGCCCCGAGACCTTTCCCGTACCGCCATCGGGGCCGCACTGGGTCATCGGCGTCATCGCACTGACCGCAGGCCTTTCGGTAACGTTGGTCGTGTGGCTGTTATCGCGCGCCGCAGCCGCCGTCCCACGCCAGGACCGCCTCTGGCTCGACGCCCCACCTCCCGGCTACCGCCTCGTGTGGTGGCCAGTGCAATGGTTCGCACACTACCTGCGTGCGCTGCTGCCCGAGCGCCACACGCAGGCAATCCTTGGCCGGCTCCGCCTCGCCGGCCTCGATTTTGCTCTCGACCCCGCCCAGTTCCTGGCCGGATGTCTGGTGTGGGCGCTGGTCTGTGCGGGCATCGCTGGGTGGCTGGCCGACACCTTCGGAAGCCCCCTCGGCTGGCTGCAGCTCTCAGGCTTCGCACTGGGCTTCCTCTTCCCGCACGTATGGCTACGCGACCGCATCCAGGCACGTCGCCGGCAGACCTTCAAGGCCCTGCCCTTCATGCTCGACCTCATCACCCTGTGCGTCGAATCCGGGCTCAACCTCAACAGTGCCATCGCCCAGGCCGTCGCCAAAGGCCCCGCCGGCCCGCTTCGCGACGAATTCGCCCGCCTGATGCGCGACGTGCGCGCCGGCCGCGCACGCAGCGAAGCCCTGCGCGAACTGGCCACCCGGCTCGACATGCCGGCAGTGTCGAACTTCGTAACGACCCTTATTCAGGCGGAGGCCACTGGCATGAGCCTGGGCCCCATCCTGCGCGCCCAGGCAGAGCAACGGCGCACCGAACGCTTCGCCCAGGCGGAGAAGCTCGCCATGCAGGCGCCGGTCAAGCTGCTGTTTCCATTGCTGTTCTTCATCTTCCCGTGCGTGTTCGCCATCCTCATGTTCCCGATCGCGATGAAGTTCATGGGGGCAGGTCTGTGAGCCTGACCAAGCGTCCCTCCCGCTCCACTCCCCGGCGCATCCGCGAAACCACCGCGTCGCACTCGCCGGGCGCCCAGCCACCACTCACCGTCCACCGCGCCGAGCGATGGTCCGAACGACTGCGCGGCCTGCTCGGAAAGCCCCCACCCGCCCCCGGGCACGGGCTACTGCTCACGCCCTGCGCCTCGGTACACACCGCATTCATGCGCTACCCGATCGACATCGTCTTCCTCGACCGGCAAGGGCGCATCCTCAAGCTCGTCGAGGCCCTCCAACCGTGGCGCGCCGCCGCCTGCACCGGCGCCACGCAAGCCCTCGAGCTGGCAGCAGGCCAAGCCCTGCTGCTCGGCCTGATCCCAGGCGTACGCCTCGATCCTCGCATTCTCAAGCCCGCTCACAAGTCTTCTTGCAAGGCTTCGTGATGAACCCCATCGCACGCCGACGGACATGCACGCTGCCAGCATGAATCAAACGACCGTCACCTCGCTGACCGCCCAACCCGAAACCGCGCGCTCTGCCCTCTCATCAGCATTGGCGTGGCAGGAAATCTGGTGAGCGGAATTCAGCACAAACTCGATGCATTAATTCTTATGGCATATTCCGATATAATGCCAAATGGATTTTTATAGTGTTAGTGCCATGCTGCTCTCCCTCTACCAGCTGAAACCAGCCTTCCAGTCCCTACTGCGCCCACAGGTGACACGCCTCGCACGTCGGGGAGTCACCGCGAATGTGGTCACCACCGGGGCGCTGCTCGGCTCCTTCGCGCTCGGCACCCTGCTCGCCCACTCTCCCGGACGCACCGCCCTCTTCCTGCTCATGCCCGTCTGGATGTTCGTGCGCATGGGCCTCAACGCCATCGACGGCATGCTCGCGCGCGAGTTCGGTCACCAGAGCGCGCTCGGCGCCTATCTCAACGAGTTGGCCGACGTGGCCTCCGACGCTGCGCTGATGTTGCCCTTCGTATTCGTCTCACCTTTTGGCTGGGCCAGCATCGGCACGGTGATCTTTCTCGCAACGGTGTCCGAGATGGCGGGCGCCCTCGGGCCCATGGTCGGTGCGCCACGGCGCTACGACGGCCCCATGGGCAAGAGCGACCGGGCCTTCGTGTTCGGGGCGCTCGCGCTCGCCGTGGGGCTGCTCGGCGGCCTGCCGGGCTGGGCCTTCTGGCTGATGCCGCTGATCGGCTTCGCACTCCTCGTCAACATCATCAACCGGGTCCGCAATGGCGTGCACGCAGCACACAGCAGCGCGACCGGCGCGGATGCCCCCCACTCCACCCCGACTCACTCCGACGCAGCCCAATCATGATCATCCGCCAGCGTACCTGCACCGAACGCCACTTCGTTTCCCGCGATGGCGAGCAGCTCTTCTATCTTCATTGGCCGGCCACGGGCATGCGGCGCGTAGCCGTCATGCTGCTGCACCGCGGGCACGAGCATTCGGAGCGGGCGGCCCACATCGTCGACGAGCTTGATCTGCCGGATTTCGATTTCTTCGCGTGGGACACGCGCGGGCACGGCATGTCCACCGGGGCAAGCGGACATTCGCCCCGCGTCGGCACCTCGGTGCGCAACGTCAGGTCGAAACCGCTCACCCACGATCGTGCACGCCAGGCGTCGTACGACAGCCACCCGCTGATCACGCGTGCGATCTCGGTCAACACGCTGCTTGGCCTGCACGACGCAGCCCGGCGCTTCGTGCTCGAGCGCCCCGCACAGCCATGAAGATCGAACGACTCCTCGGCGCCACACTGTGCGGTCTTGCGCGCATCATCACCGGCGCACGCGCCATCCACCACGCTGCAAACGGCCCCGACACCACTGGTGGCACCACCATCTACTACGCTAACCACCGCAGTCACATCGACTTCCTGCTCGTGTGGGCAGCGCTGCCACCCTCGGTGCGCCGGCGCACTCGACCGGTAGCCGGTGCCGACTACTGGCTCGTCAGCCCGCTGCGGCGCTACGTCGCGCTGCGCATCTTCCGTGCGGTGCTGGTCGAGCGCAGCGGCGGGGCACAGGCCGTCACCGACCCACTCGCTGCGATGCAAGCCGCACTCGATGCCGGCGAGTCGCTGATCCTTTTTCCTGAAGGCACGCGAAACGTCGGCGACGACCTGCTGCCCTTCAAGAGCGGCATCTTCCGGCTTGCCCAAGCGCAACCGGGGCTACGCTGCGTTCCCGTCTGGGTGGAGAACCTGGGCCGTGTGATGCCCAAAGGCAGCTTCATCCCCGTGCCCCTGCTGTGCGCACTGCACTTCGGCGACGCGCTCTGCCTGGGCGACGACGAGGCGCGGGACAGTTTCCTCAAACGCAGCCGCGACGCGCTGATCGCGCTCGCACCGACCGCCGCATGATCGCCATGGACGTTTCCGCCACCCTCATGCGCATCTTCGGCGCCGTGTTCCTTGTGCTCACCATGGCCAGCATCATCGGCCTCGCTCTCAAGTCGCGCAGCGGCTTCGATCGCCCGCACGCCACCATCGACAACCTCAACGCCCGCATCAAGGCGTGGTGGATCATGATCGGCGCGATCGCGGCTACGACCTGGATCGGCGCCTGGGCAGTGATCGGCCTGTTTGCGCTCGTTTCCTTCCAGTGCCTGCGGGAGTATGTCTCGCTCGCGCCTACGCGCAAGGGCGACCACCGTGCGCTGATCTGGAGCTTCTACGTCTTTCTGCCCCTGCAGTACTACCTCATCGCGGCGGGCTGGTATGGCCTGTTCTCGATCCTGATCCCGGTCTACGCCTTCCTGCTGCTGCCGATCTCAGCCTCGCTCGGCGCAGACACCACGCGTTTCCTCGAGCGAAGCGCCAAGATCCAGTGGGGACTGATGATCTGCGTGTATTGCCTGTCGCACGTACCGGCGCTGCTCACGCTCGAGATCCCCGGCCACGAGGGGCGCAACCTGCTGCTGGTTGTGTTCCTTCTGCTCACCGTGCAGTCAAGCGACGTGTTCCAGTATGTCTGGGGCAAGCTTCTCGGTCGCCACGCACTCTCGCAGCAGATATCACCCTCGAAGACGGTCGAGGGCCTGGTCGGGGGCGTGCTGAGTGCAACCGCGATGGGCGCATCGATCTGGTGGATCACACCCTTCAGCCCACTGGAGGCCGCATTCGTCGCGCTGGTCATCAACACGCTGGGCTTCTTCGGCGGCTTCGTGCTCTCGGCGATCAAGCGCGACCGCGGCGTCAAGGACTGGGGCCACCTGATCGAAGGCCACGGCGGCATGCTCGACCGGGTCGACTCGCTGGCGTTCTCCGCACCAGTGTTTTTTCACCTGCTGCGCTATGGGTGGACACCTTGATGTGCGGATTACCGCCCTCCACCGCAGACGCTTCGGGCAGCGCGCCTCGACGCTCATCGCAGACGAAGCACACCAGGCTCGGGCGCCCGCCCCGCACACCCATCGTGATCGCAGCTTCAACTGCAAAGGTCATCCATCCCTGCAAAGCCAAAACCACGCCGTTCTCTCAGCACGGCGCCACGCTGGTCGAGTTCGTCATCGTCGGCCCACTCGTGCTTTTCATCATGCTCGTGCTGATGCAGTACGCGCTGCTCTTTCACGCGAAGAGTCAGCTCAACTACGCCACCTTCGAAGCCGCCCGCGCAGGCACCGTCTCCAACGCTCGCCCAGAGGCGATGCGCACCGCCTTCGACCGCGCCATGACCGGTTACCACGGCGGGGGCACCACCACGGCCGAACTCGCCCTCTCACGTGCCAAAGCGCTCGCCGAGGCACCCTTCGCCCGCATCGAGATCCTCTCCCCCACAAAAGAGAGCTTCGACGACTACCACAGCCCTGCGCTCGCCACGCGCCTCGGCGCTCCCAGGCGCGTAATCCCCAACGCCAACCTCGCCCACCTCGCCTGCCCCATCGATCGCCCCGGCTGCAAGCACAACCCCGCAAGCAACGCCAGCGGCCAGACCCTGCACGACGCCAATTTGCTCAAGCTGCGCATCACCTACGGCATCCCCGCGCAGAAGCAGATCCCGCTCGCCGGCCCCTTCATGGCACGGGCGCTTGCGGTGCTCGACCCCACCGATCGTGATGCCTTTCGCGCCGGACTGGTCGCCGACGGCCGCATCCCCATCGTGGCCCACACCGTCATGCGCATGCAGTCGCCCGCGATCGAAAACGGCAACGCCTCGAGCCCCGGTGCCGGAAACGCGGGCAAGCCGCGCGATCCGGGGCCGCCGCCTGAAGGGCCTGCCCTGCCCATTTGCCCGGTCACTGACCCGGCTTGCACGACCCAGAAGGGTGCGCTCCCAGAACCAGACCCAGCGCCTGCTGAATGCGACCCGCTCACCGACCCCGGCTGCAGCTCACTGCCTTCCTGCGAGGCACCAGCAGACTGGCTCGGCGGTTTCCCATCGCTTCCGACAACGCCCTGAAGCCCCGTCCAAGTCCATGAATACTGCCCAGAACTCCGCACGAGCAGCGCTCGCAATCTGCCTGCTCGAAATTGCGCTCCTCCTCCCGTCTGCAGTCTTCGCGCAAACCTCAAGCAGCCAGCATGTCCCCACAACCGCCAGCCAACCGCTGCCCCAGTCCGGCGCCCTCGACCCCGACTGCACCCCGATCGATGGAGGCAATCCGGACGGCGTGCCCCCCTGCGGTGAAACGCCGCCAGCCAGCCAGGAAACCCCGGACGGTGTCGCCCATGGGGCGGGCAACCCGATCGACGTCATCACTGGCAACAAGTACCAGCGCGAGACCGACCTTCCAGCGCTGCCCGGTGTACTGGGCATCGAGATCGTACGCCACTACAACAGCGCGCAAGCCTCAACCGATGCGCCCCTCGGACTGCTTGGGCGCGGCTGGCGGCTGTCTTACGAAACCGATCTGTATGTGAGCGGAAAGCAACTGCACATTGTCCAGGCCGACGGCGCACGCCTCGTGTTCTCTCCCGACAGAAACCAGGCTGGGCGTCATAACCACGCTGACCCGGCGCGCGGCTGGGTACAGTTCATCGCAGCCGGCCCGGGCCAGCGCGCGGCTGGCTATCGCTGGATCTGGCCCGAGGGCCGCGAGCTGATCTTTGACGCTCTCGGCAAGCTGGTCGAGATCCGGATGCCGACCGGCGAATTCCTCAGCCTCGCGCGTGGCCTCGATGGCGAGCTGGTGAAGGTGACCGACCCGCAAGGCCGCAGCCTCACGTTCGAGTACGCACCGCGCAGCAGCCGCGGTTTCCGGGGGGTGGTCGCGATCACCAGCCCGCTCGGGCGCTTCACCTATGCACACCAGAACGAGCGTGCGCTTCCCGGGCTGAGCAACTTGGTCGCCGCCACCCACCCCGACGGCGCCATCCGGCGCTACCATTACGGCGCCGACACTGGAGAAGCGGCTCCCGCCTGGCCGCACCATCTCACCGGGATTTCCCTCATCGCGCCGGCAGCGGCACCAAGGGGACGCGAAGCGGGGGAGCGGCGGCTCTCCACCTACGCGTACGACCATGTCGGACGCGCGGTCATGAGCGTGCTCGGCGCACCGCGCACCCTGGACGAATCCGCCCAGCCGCAGCCCGGCACTGGCATCGAACAAATCGACCTCGGCTTCGTTGCGCCCGATCAAACCGTGCTCTCCAACAGCCTCGGCCAGCGCACCATCTACCGCCACACCCGCATCTACGGCGAACCCCGTCTGCTGGAGGCGATCGGCCCGGGCTGCGCACGCTGCGGCGAGACAAACGTGCGCTACCAGTACGACAAGCGCGGACGCCTAGCCAGCATCACGCGGCTCGATCCAACAGGCCAGCCGCTTGCAACCACCACGCTGGTGCGCGACGGGGCTGGCCGCTTGCTGCGCCGGTCGCTCCAGACCTTCATTGACGGTAGGCCCGTGCCCGAGCGCCTGCTCAACCGCTATGCGTACACCGATGATTCGCCTCGCCCCACGCTCATCGCGCAACCCAGCGTGGTGCCGGGCCACGAGCATCGACTGCAGTTCAGCTACAACGACGTGGGCCAGGTCACGCGGATGGTGGAGAGCGGCTTCAGTCCGCTCAGCGCGGACAACGAGCCGATCGATCACCGCAGTCGTGCAACGCCGATCGAGCGCAGCAGTACCTTCAGCTACACCCGGATCAATGGCCGCTCACTGCTCACCACCACGGACGGGCCACTACCCAATGGCCCCGACGGCTCGCCAGCCGACTCCGACATTTCGATATTCGAGTGGGATGCCACAGGGAACCACCTCACCGCACTCACCCTGCCCGGCGGCCGACGTAGCACGCTCGCGCACGCTCCCGTGACCGGCGTGTTGAAGGGTGTGCGTAATGACGAAGGCTTCGCCACCCACTACACCTACAACTTGCGCCTGCAGCCCACTACCGTACGCTTCGAGGCTCCCGGGCAGCAGCCCACGCAGACAGTGGGCTTCGAATACGACACGCTCGGGAGGCGGGTGGAATCTCGCAACCCCTCTGCAGCATCTTCAAACTGGCTTCAAGAATGGGACGAGCACGGCCATCTGCGCTGGCACGCCAGTGCCCTTGGCGTGCTCGCCACCTTCCGCTACGACACCGAAGGACGGCCGCTCGAACGCAGTCGTCGCAGCGCGAGCTTCGAGCAGACGGAAGCCCTGCACTACGACGCACAAGGCCACCTCGCCTCGGTCCGCGACAACGCTGGCCGCGGGCGCGATTGGCACTACGACGCGCTCGGACGCCTGCAATACACCATCGACACCGACGGCCTCATCCACCCTGCACGGGCCGAAGCGTCACCACGCGCCAAGGATGCGACACCCCCAGCCTCCGTTCGCCAGCGCCAGGACGATTTCGGCCGCATCGTCTGGCGAAACAGCCCAGACAGCGGCACCGTGCTGCTCGAATACGACGCCTTCGACCGTCTCATCGCCATGCGCGACGCCCTCGGCAACCATGCCCGCTACGACTACGACGTCCTGGGCCGCATCCGGCACCAGCGCATCACCGACGCCCACAGCGGCGCCGTGGAAGAGACGCAGTGGCGCTACGAGGGCCGCCGCCTCATCGAGGTGATCCACCCCACCCAACGTGAGCGCTACGAATACGATGCCCGCGGCCTGCGCACTGCACGCATCCTCAGCCTGCCCACCGAGCACGGCGAACGGACCACCGTCACGCGCTACACGCATGACGAGCGCGGCCAACTGGTCGCGACCACGCTGCCCGACGGCAGCCGCCTGCGATACGTGCGCAACGGTCAGGGCCAGGTCGTGGCGCTCAAACGCGACACCGTCGACACTCCATGGTCAGTCTGGCCCACTGGCGGGCAGATCATCGCCGAAGGCTTCGAGCGCGACCTGGCCGGCCTGCGCAGCTATGTCACTGGCAACGGCATCCACACGCTCTACCAGCGCAGCCGTGAGGGAGTGCTGGCCCGCGTCGTGCATCGGCGTGTTTCACTGCCAAGGCTCGATACGGCGGCCACGCCGCCCATTGAACTGCTCGGCCGCAGCACGCGGGAGATCGCCGAGCGCCTGCTCGGCATCGCACCCGCACAGGCTCAGACGAAGGACGCCGGCGCCAAGGTCGCCCTCGATACCACGAGCACGCAGGCAGAGCGTCCAGCCCCTCCCGGCGCCCTCGGCCTCGCCGACGAGCCGGCTGCACTGCTCGATCATCGCTACCTGTGGGACGTGCGCGGCAACCTCCTGCACACTCGCCAGCACGCCGCGGCCGATGGCGCCCAGCCCACTGCAACCGGCCACGCCTATGACCGGCACGGCCGCCTGCTGACATCGGTCCGCTGGCAGGGCGATGATCAGGCACCCACCGAGGAAGCCGTCTGGCGCTTCGCCTACGACGCCACCCAGCGCCGCGTCCTCAGTCAGCAGGGCGCCGGCTCACAGCAGGATCTGAGCACCGGCACGCAAGCCGCCGGCTTCGAACCCGGCACCCACCGGCTTGCCGACCCATCCGCCGCTGCGCACTATACCGCCAGCGGCCAGCCCGAACGCCTGGGTGATCGCGAATACGACTGGGACGCCCGCGGCCGCCTGGTTGAAGTGCGCGAGCATGGTGCCGTGCTGGCACGCTATCGCTACGACCACCGAGACCTGCGCAATACCCGCGAGGTCAGCGACCGCACGATGCACACGGTGTACGACGAGCATCGCCAACCGCTCGCGGAACTCGACGCCGACGGCCGCATCCTGCGCCAGTACGTATGGCTCGCGGATATCCCGCTCGCCGTCATCGACACCCCGCAGGGCGTGACACCCGCGCAGCACAAGGGCACCGGCACGATGCAATTCGCGGACAAACTCGTCCGCATGATCCGCGCCGCATTCATGCAGTCCGAGCGCATCGTCTGGCTGCACGGCAACCACCTCGGCGCTCCCGAACTCGCCACCGACGCCACCGGCCAGGTGCTCTGGCGCGCCACCTACGCCCCCTTCGGCGCCGCCACCACCCAGTCCCGCGACTTCACCCTCGACCTGCGCCTGCCCGGCCAGGTCTTCGACGCCGAGACTGGGCTGCACTACAACCGCGCGCGCTACTATGACCCCGCAGCCGGCCAGTACCTCAGCCCCGACCCGCTCGGCACGCCGGACGGACCGAATCCGTATGCGTATGCAGCGTTCAACCCGCTGCGCTACGTCGATCCGGACGGGCTGATTCTGTTTGCGTTCGACGGGACGGGTAACAGCGACGACTTGAACGATCCGGCCATGGACGGCAACGGCCTCAGCAACGTAGTGCATTTCGCCCGTGCCTACGACAGCGGCAACGACCGATACGTCACCGGCGTCGGTACCGTTCACCGGGACATCAAGTACGGCGACATCCGCCCGGAAGACTACGCCACCCATACCTTCCTTTGGTGGCTCACCCCGGGCGACCCGACCTACGTCAACGACATGGGCGGCAACTACTCGGGCCCCGCCCGCATCGACCGCATGATGCGGTACCTGCGGGACGAAGCGGATCTGTTCGAGGACGAGCAGGTCATGGACATCGACATCATCGGCTTCAGTCGCGGCGCGGCGCAGGCCCGCGACTTCGCCAACCGCATCGTCCCGGACGCGATCAAATACGACGGCCGTACTTATTACAAGTACACCAAGGCGGACGGCACCGCAGGCTGCCAGCCCGTCAGCTTCCGCTTCATGGGGCTCTTCGACACGGTGCTCTCCACCAACTTCAGCGGCACGGGCTACAAGCGTGGCATTCCGGACGAATTCGCGTACGTGGCCCAGGCGGTGGCGCTGAACGAACATCGCTCGGGGGCAGTCGGCGAATACGCGTACCGCAATCCCAAGCCGCACAGCATGCACTGGGGCGGCTTTCCGCTCGAATCGATCGGCGCGAGCAGCAACACGCCGGGCCGGATCCGCATCGAACGCGGCTTCGTCGGCGCGCACGCGGACATCGGCGGCAGCTATCCGGACGACGAGCAGGGCCTGTCACTGGTGGCGCTGAACTGGATGGTCGAGCAGGCAAGCTTTGCCGGGGTAAGCATGAAAACCATCGATCCCATTCCATCTCACAACGTCGTTCTCCACGACCAGAGCAACGTCATTCAGGCCGGCAATCCGCAGAACACCGTTCCCCGAAAGCTCATCGGGGGCGATCTGGCCTGGATCGACTACGTCTTCCCCGAAGACCGCGAGGTTCGCGGCGCGACCTCGGGCAACCGCCAGCGCAACATGGGCTTCGACAACGGCAGCATGACTCACGCCGACACCCACGAAGTCATCACCTGGCAGCCGCGCGACGTCGGCGAACTCGGCACCGGCTCGGCACTCGATCCGCGCGAACTCGGCAACGTCACCGGCACGGTGAACATGCAGGCCTACCTGCAATGGTTGTGCACCCACGATTATTTCGACAGGAAGTCAACGCGATGCGCCCCAGCCGGACCCAACCCATGAATTCGACCCTCCGCTCACCCCCGCGTCGCGCGCTGCTGGCGCTCGGCCTGGCCTTTCTCGCCGGCTGCCGCACGCCACCGCCCCCACCGGCCAAACCGGTCACTCCCGAGCAGGCCCGCTATCTGGAAAGCCGTCAACGCATGCTCGAACGCTTCGGTCGCCCCGGCTTCGAGTTGGTCGTCGATGCCATGGCCGGGCAGGAATTCCTCGGTGTCGAGTTCTTTCCGGAAAACGCGAAGTACGAATTCTACGGAAAGGGAGGACAAACGTTAAAGAATCAAAGCAAGAGGGTTCTCTCATCGCCCGTTCCCGAACGCGTTCGAGTCATCTGGCGGGATTCGTCCGATCGGCGGTTCATCCAGGGCGTGGGCAGTCGCTATATCGGCAACATCATCGGCGACGAAACCATCGAAGTCGGCACCCGCATTCCGCAGGAACTGATCGACGATCTCAAGCGCGACCCGCGCGGCAATCTGCGCCTGAAGTTCCGCATGAGCGACCAAGGCACGCTCTTCGGCTGGGACATCGAGCGGCGGCCGGGCTTCGACCCCAGGAAGCGGGATCAATGGGGCGAAGCGGTCTATGTCGGCCCGGTTCATTCCTTTGCCGGCGGCGACTTTCGCGAGGCGGAGATATTCAACGGCAAACCCGTACGCAAGGGCTGGTACATCGACCGCCTAACGGGCAAGCGTATCGAAACCGACTACTGAAACACACCCAGATGCCCGCCCACATGACGCCCCCCTCGCGACGCCGACAGCCGCTCACGCACGCCGTCGCCCTCCCGCACCCCGCTCTCAGCCCGCTCTCAGCCAACCCAAATCCGTCACACGATCATGCGCAGTCTCCGCTCCGCCCTCCTCCCCCTGTTCATCCTCAGCACAGCCGCTGGCGCGAATGACCGCGTCGAGACCGGCAAGCTCCCGGCCGATGCCATCGCCGCCGCCTTCGCCCCCGCCGCCAGCGACGGCTGCGCGTCCGCCTCCGAACCCTGCGCCGCGCCGACCTCCTCCGCCGTCACGGATTTCGCCAAGCTCGTGCGCGACGTGCTCGACGGCCGCGCACCGCAGGCCCTTCGCTTCGCCGAAACCGGGACGCTGTTCGAGCTTCGCGGCGAGTTCGACCACGTGCGCGAGGCCGGCACCGACGGCGGCGAGCGGCGGACGCAGCGGGCGCGCGGCGGCCAGGCCCGCTATGGCCTGCACCAGCCCGAAATCGTTGTGCGCAAGGGGCATGTCCGCTTCGACCAGCGCGACTACCCCTACCACGGCACTTTCGACGTGAAGGGTGGGGTCGAGAGCCGCTACTACTGCGCCGACTACCCTCACCACTGCGTGGTGCTCGAGTTTCCCCTCGAAAGCGCCGAGCCGGGGAGCATGATCCTGGAGCCCTCGCCGGGCACGGTGGGCGTCCAGTGGTTCGACATCGCGCCGGTGGACATCAGCCAGCGAGCGCACGTGGTCGACGAGAAACGCTGGTCGGGCTGGCTGGGCACCTTGACCGATCAGCGCGATGCCGCAAATCTGATGCGCTCCCGGATCGACTACGTGGGCATTCTGCGCATGACGGCCGGGGACGGCAGCCCGATCAGCGCCCCCGAGAGTGACTGGCTGAAGTTCGGATCGGCGGGCTGCATGGTGACGCTCACGCTCGATGCCGCGACCCGATCCATCGCCCTGACGGGAATTGTCGCCTGCGACGCAAACTCGACCGGGAGCCGACTCGACATCGGCAGCGCGCAACTTGGCGGCGCTGTGTCCTCCGAGCGGCCAGGCGTGGCGGCGTCGCGTATCGTCGCGCCGGTGCAGCCACCCGCGGTGGGCTACACGGCCACGATCCGCCCCAACGACATCAGCACCGCACCACTGACGACGGTAACCGATCGCTGGCAGGCGGTCCACGGCGCCATATTCGGCGCCAGCGCCGAATCTTTGGTGATGACTTTTGCCGGCGCCAACAGCGCATTCACCATCAGCGCCCTGCGCAAGGACCTCGTTCTGGATGGCGAAGACCTCAACCTCAGCCGCGAAGCGCTCATTCCGGAGCCCGTGGACGAAACGGACGAAACGGAGGAGGCGGAGGAGCCCTGACCCGAGCATCCGCAATCAGGCGGCCAAAGCCCCTCTTCTTTGCGCCATGGGTTTCCGCGACGGCTCCGATCAGCCCGCATGTCATCAGGAAACCAACAAACTGCGCGGCGACCAGCGCGAACTCAACGAACTGCCAGCCGGGGGCGGAGAGCGTTGACTCACTGCCAGAGAGACGCGGGCTGCCGCGCACCCGTTTTCGGCATCGGAGACGCGAGCGGCATGTCTCCAGGGAACCCGCGTGAAACCACGCGGATCATTCCCCTGCCCGGCGCCCCTCCTGACGCAGGATCATGACCGGCCATCCGCTGCGATCCGGTCCTTCCAGGCCGAGCGCCTCGCGGAGGCACGCATCATCACCAACGAGGTCTGCAAGCGACACACCGTCCAAGGCAGAGAGAAATGCATGCAAAGCGCCATCGAGGACGCCCTTTAGCCGGCAGGCCGGATCGAGCAAGCAGTGCGATTTCGTTCCGAAACACTCGACCAATGCGAGGCTGGGCTCGATCTGACGAACCACGTCGCCCAAGCCGATCTCGATTGCGGGTCGCGCCAGCTTCATTCCTCCCCCCTTGCCACGCGCGCCGTCGATGAAGCCTTTTCCGACCAACTCGGTGACGATCTTCATCAAGTGGCTACGCGAGATGTCGAAGCGCTCGGCCACCTCCTTGATGGTGACGCGCCGTTCGGGACATGCCCCAAGGTACATAAGAACCCGAAGCGCGTAGTCGGTGTGCTGTGTGATGTTCATTTCCGGGAGAAGCGAGCGCCGTTAGCGCGCGACAGCCTTTTCGAGCATCTTGTCCAGGCCGCGCATCACGGTGAGATTGGCCTTCTCCATTGCCTGCAGCTCAGCCAGCGCTGCCTCGAGCTCGCCGCGCGCATGCAGTTCCACCGCGCGCCGTGCGTGCACATGAACTGCGCGATGCGGATCTTCGAGCTCTGCATATCCAGCAAGCCCTGCAAAACGTTCACGCCCTTCTCCGTCGTAGTACCACCGACCGAGTCGGCAGTGCTTCTCGTCAGGCAAGTCTTCCGGACGCAGGCTCGAAACACCAAGGAACACCTTGTACACCTCGAGCTTTAGCGTGAGTTCGTCGATGTTCGCCAGCTCAACATTGGAGAGCAATGCGGAAGAGGTCACCGCCTGCTCCATGCGGCGGGACAACTCGAGCAGGTTCTTCATGCTCTGCACCGCCTGCTTGCTCTCGGCGGAGTGCCGGCCAGCGTCTGACGCACCGACTTCCATGACTTCGCGTGCGGCCCGCGTCTCCTCCTGGATATTCTCCACCAGGGTCGCGATCTCGGTGGTCGCGCCCGCCGTCCGCTCTGCCAGTTTGCGCACCTCATCGGCAACAACTGCAAATCCCCGGCCCGCATCGCCGGCGCGCGCCGCCTCGATCGCCGCGTTGAGGGCGAGCAGGTTGGTCTGATCGGCGATCTCCTTGATCAGCCGCACGATACCGCCGATCTCCTCGGCACGCCGGCTGAGGGTTCCGACATTCCTGGAGGCCTCTTCCATGCGCTCGAACATCTTGTGCAGGTTGTCCGCGATGCGCTCGAAGGCGCTGCGACTGCTGTCGGACTGCGCCGCCGCCTCGAGTGCAGATGCCTTCTCGTCGTTGAGCGTGGTGGCGAGGCCGAAAAAGGACTCACGCACGCCGCCAAGCGAATCGCCAAAGCTTCCCAAACTCGTGAATACGCCATCAAGAACCGCACGCTCACGGCGCAGCATCTCTGTCTGCGCGCGAAGCTCAAGCCGTTCATCCTCAAGCAAGCGGACACGTTCATGCAAGGAGGCGTTGGCCTGTTGCAGTTGCAGATTCTCGGCCTCGGCAGTGTGCAGCCGAGCTTTCTGTCGAGTGAAGAACATCTTGATCTCTTGTTGGCGCCTTAAAGAGTCATATTATATGATTCTTTTCAGGCGACAAAGAGCTTTAGCGTGAAATTCAAACCCGCATGGCACACAAGGCGGGCGCGTCGATGACGCACCCGCCTGCTCACCAGACTGCTTGAGGATCCGCTCAGGCGAGCGTATCCATTGCCGCCGCCAGGATGTCGAGGCCTTCATCGAGAATTGCACGCTCGATGGTCAGAGGCACCATGAGCCGCAGCACGTTCCCGTAGCTGCCGCACGACAGCAGCAACAGACCTCGCTGAAGGGCCGCAGCAATGACCGCTTTGGCAATCTCCGGGGCCGGGCGCGCATGGTCGCCGTCATGGAAGAACTCCACTGCCACCATCGCACCGAGACCGCGCACATCGCCGATGCACTTGTGCCGCGCAGCCATCTCGCGCAGCCGCATCTGCATGTGATCACCCACCTCCAGGGCTCGCGTGCAGAGGCTCTCTTCTTCCATTACATCAAGAACCGCAAGCGCAGCCGAGCAGGCAATCGGGGCGCCAGCATAGGTTCCACCAAGACCTCCCGGTCCGAGCTTGTCCATCACATCGGCACGGCCCACCACCGCAGATATGGGGAAGCCGCCGCCCAAGCCCTTGGCAAGCGTGATCAGATCAGGAACCACGCCGCTGTGCTCGATCGCGAACATCTTGCCGCAGCGACCGATCCCGGACTGAATTTCATCGGCGATCAGCAAGATGCCATGCTTGTCGGCGAGGGCGCGGAGTCGCTGCAGGAATTCTGCAGGCGCCGGGTAGTAGCCCCCCTCGCCCTGTACCGGCTCGATGATGAATGCGGCAACGCGGCTCGCCTCGATATCGTTCTTGAACAAAAGCTCGATGCCATGGATGGCGTCATCGACGCTGATTCCGTGCAACGCGCATGGATAAGGGGCGTGGTAGATCTCTCCCGGGAAAGGGCCAACCCCGAGTTTGTACGGATCGATCTTTCCAGTCAGGCCAAGAGCCAACAGCGTGCGCCCATGGAAGCCACCGTTGAAAGCAATCACGCCCGGGCGCCCCGTATAGGCACGCGCAATCTTGATCGCGTTCTCGACGGCCTCTGCGCCGGTGCTCACCAACATGGACTTCTTCGGTGCGTCTCCGGGGGCAAGGGCATTCAGTCGCTCCGCCAGACGCAGATAGCTATCGTATGCAACGACCTGAAAGGCAGTGTGACTGAAGCACTCGAGTTGTCGCTGCGCAGCCTCAACCACCCTTGGGTGGTTATGACCCGTGTTGACGACCGCGATACCCGCGACGAAGTCGATGTAGCGGCGGCCTTCGACATCCCATAGTTCCGCATTCTGTGCCTTGGCCGCGAAGAGCGGGTGTGCCTGGCCGACACCGCGCGGCAGTGCGGCAGCACGGCGCTCCATGAGTCCGGAATTTGTCGGCGCAGAGGGAAGGGAATTGGCGTTCATGCTTGTCTCCTGATGAGTCGATTGGTGAATCGGGGGGCTCACTGCACACCACCCATGCACAGATACTTGATCTCGAGATAGTCCTCGATGCCGTACTTGGAGCCCTCTCGCCCGAGGCCGGAGGATTTCATCCCCCCGAACGGAGCGACCTCAGTCGAGATCAGGCCGGTGTTGATACCGACGATGCCGTACTCGAGCGCCTCGGCCACTCGCCAAACACGGTTCATCGAGTTGGCGAAGAAGTAGGCGGCCAAGCCAAACTCGGTATCGTTGGCCATTCGGATGGCCTCGGCTTCATCCTTGAATCGGAACAGGGGTGCGACCGGGCCGAAAGTTTCCTCGCGCGCCACCTTCATCGCCGGCGTGACGTCTGCAAGGATGGTCGGCTCGAAGAAGCTGCCGCCGAGCGCATGACGCTTGCCCCCAGCAAGAACACGAGCGCCCTTCTGCACCGCATCGGCGATGTGCTCTTCAACCTTCGCAACCGCGTTCATGTCGATCAACGGACCTTGGGTGGTGCCTTCAGACAGACCGTTGCCCACTTTCAGCCGCGCAACCGCGGCGGCTAGCTTGGCCGCGAAGGCATCGTAGACGCCGTCCTGTACGAGCAAGCGGTTGGCGCAGACGCAGGTCTGCCCGGTGTTGCGGTACTTGGAGGCAAGCGCTCCCTCGACCGCAGCATCAAGATCGGCATCATCGAAGACGATGAAGGGCGCGTTGCCGCCGAGTTCGAGCGAGAGCTTCTTGATGCTCGGTGCACACTGCGACATGAGCTTGACGCCAATCTCCGTTGAGCCGGTGAAGGTCAGCTTCCTGACGATCGGGTTGGCGGTAAGCTCGCCGCCAATCTCCGCCGCTCCGCCTGTAACCACACTGAACACACCCTTCGGCACGCCGGCGCGTTCCGCGAGGACGGCCAGCGCGAGCGCAGAGTAAGGCGTCTGGCTCGCGGGCTTGAGCACCATCGTGCACCCGGCTGCGAGCGCCGGCCCCACTTTGCGAGTGATCATCGCTGCCGGGAAATTCCACGGGGTGATCGCCGCGCACACCCCGATCGGTTCCTTGGTTACGACGATGCGCTTGTCCGACTGGTGACCGGGGATCACATCGCCATAAATGCGCTTGCCTTCCTCAGCAAACCATTCGATGAAGGAGGCTGCATAAAGCACCTCGCCGCGCGCCTCGGCAAGCGGCTTGCCCTGCTCGCTGGTCATGAGCACTGCAAGGTCTTCCTGGTTTGCAAGAATCAACTCGAACCAGCGCCGCAGAATCTTCGCCCGGGCACCCGCCGTCAGCGCACGCCACGCCGGCCAGGCCGCATTGGCAGCCTCGATCGCGCGGCGGGTCTCTGCTGCACCCACTCGGGGGATGGTGCCAAGCCGTTCGCCGTTGGCAGGGTTGTGGATGGTCAAGGTGGCGCCATCATCGGCGTCGATCCACTGCCCGTCGACGTAGCAACGGGTGCGGAACAAGTCGGGGTCTTTGAGGTTCAGGGTCATGGCGAGTTTCCGTCGAGTGGTCAAGAAGTCGTGCGCATTTGCGCCGATACGATCGGTCAACCGGCTCGGGGCCGTCAGCGTTGCGGCAATCCATCAAGCAGGCGGTGCACGCAAGCAGTCTAAGAACTAACTGGAACCACAATAGAACCAGTTCACGCTAAATTGATGGAACCACTTTTCCGGAATCGGGAAGCATGGATGACCACCTGAACACCGAACTGATTGCCAACGCCTTTTCTCGCCAGGCAGAGCGTGGCGGGCTACGCGACCGGCTCTACCTTGCCGTTCGCCAAGCCATTCTTACCGGTCGGCTGCAACCGGGGAGCGAGCTCCCCTCGTCCCGCGCACTCGCCGCCGAGTTAGGGGTCGGGCGCAACACGGTGGTCAGGGCATACGAGCAGTTGCTTGCAGAGGGCTACCTGGCTGGCCGCCCTGGCTCGGGGACCTTCGTGTCAGACACGATTGCGCCCGATCAAGGGGCCGTTCAACGGAATGTGGGTCGGTCTGCCCCGGTGGTCCTCAGCAGGCGCGGGCAAGACCTGCTGGGTGGGGCCGCGAGCAGTCGCCTGCAGGCCGGCGCGTTCGTCCCGGGGGTCCCGGATATCAGCCGCTTTCCGTTCTCGATCTGGCGTCGATTGCTTGCCCGCCATTTGCGCCCGGAGCATCGCCAGCTCGCACAGTATGGTTTTGGCGGCTATGGCCCTCTAAAAGCTGCACTGGCCAACTACCTTGCAGTGACGCGCATGATGGCGTGCGCACCACAACAGCTGATCATCGTGAATGGCACTCATCAAGCCTTGGACCTTGCAGCGCGGCTCCTCGCCGATCCGGGGGACAGGGCCTGGATGGAGGATCCCGGGTATTGGGGCGCTCGCAACGTTCTGCGCGCGAGCGGCCTTGACGTCGTTCCGCAGCCCGTTGACGCTCAGGGGTTGGCAATCAGGCCCGGTGACCGCGACCGACCACCGCGGCTGATCTTCGTATCCCCATCGAGTCAATACCCGACCGGGGCGGTGATGTCCCTTGAACGCCGGCTCGACTTGCTGGATTACGCCGCTCGCAACGACGCATGGATTGTCGAGGACGACTACGACAACGAGATCCGCTATCACCCGCAACCGCTCGCGTCCCTCTTCGGCCTCTCAGCGGCACAGCGCGTGATCTACGTCGGAACCTTCAGCAAGGTGCTCTACCCGGGGCTGCGTCTGGCCTACATGGTTGTTCCGCCCGCCCTGGTGGACGCCTTCACGGTCGGCAATACAGAGCTCTACAGGGAGGGGCGCCTGGCTGAACAGGCCGCGCTGGCAGAGTTCATCGAGGACGGCCACTTCGGAGCGCACATCAGGCGAATGCGCGCGATCTACCATGAACGCCTGGATACCTTGAGAGGCGTCCTGCACAGCGAGCTCGGTGGCGCCGCAACCTGTATGGGCGGACATGCGGGCCTGCATTTGCCCGTGCGGTTCGAAGTGCCAGTTGACGACCGAGCGCTGTCCAGCCAGGCCTTGCAAATGGGCGTCATCTGCATGCCCCTATCGAGCTATTCCACCGGTGTCGATACGCGCCAGGCGGGCATGGTCCTGGGGTTCGCACCCGTCCCGGCCGAGCGGATCCGCGCCCCCGCCGAAATTCTGGTCCGATTGATCGAGCGCCAGCTAACGTCCCACAGAGGATAAGGCTGCAGACGGCCACGCCCCATGGCGCGACGAAATAACCAACACGCACGAACGCCCCGGCACAACCGGGGACATAACCGCCCCAAGCCCCCTCCGGCGCACCTCAAGCCTCGGCCACTGCAGCGACTGGGCGGGCAACTCAGAGCGCGCGTGTTTGCCAGTAGGCCCCCGAGTGAAAAACGAGCGGCTCCCCGGCACAGTCATCGTAATGCAGTACCCGTCCCACAAAAATCATGTGATCTCCAGCCAGATGCCGCGCTTGCACCGCACACTCGAAGATTGCAAGCGCCTTATCCAGCACAGGAACACCTCTCGGGCTGAGCCGCCACGGCACCCCTGCGAATCGGTCCAGTCCTTTGGTGGAAAAGCGGCGGGACAAGTCAGTCTGATCGCTGGCCAGGACATTCACCCCGAAACGGTCCCCGCGTTCAAAGTGAGTAAACGAGGAAGAGTTAAGCGCAAGGCTCCACAACACCAGCGGTGGATCCAGCGACACAGAACTGAAGGAGTTGGCGGTGACCCCCGCGGGCGCACCGCACTCCTGCGTTGTCGTCATCACCGTCACCCCGGTGGCAAACCTCGACAAAGCGCGCCGATACTGTTTCCACTCAGTCTCAGGGTCGATCTTCTCAGCAATCACGTGGTCCATGGCAGTTCCTTGGCTTTCGGTTGGACTCCCTGAGCAAGAAGCGCGCCCGGCTTATTAATCCATTGATTCCGCTGATCTACGCTCTCCAGCTCGATGCGCAGAAAGCCGTTGTGCTGCCATCCTGCAGCAGGTCGAGATCGCGGGCAAAGAATCCCCCCACCCGCCCCTGCGCCGCCGTGCAGCCCGCGGAAATGCAGGCGCGCCAGCCGTTCTGCCCACACGAGGGATAGCCCTCCCTTGCCATGACGTGCTGCACCTACGCCGCATGGACTGTTCTCGTGCCATCCAGAACCCCAACCCAGCCACAACGCGGATAGCAACCTTCCGAGCCCTATGCTGCATTTCTGCATCACCCTCAGCAAATGAGCTTATTCCTGCATCACGCAGAACCCACGTCAAACAACCATTAGATCCTTGAATTCAAGGAAAAACGTTCCAAATCCAAGGCTGGCACGATTATTGAATGGCAGGTACGCCGGTGCCGCTGATGTGCGGCCAGGCGGTCTAGCAAGCAACGCGTCTCCAGAAGGAGCAACAAGGTGAAGAACCGAAATGCCGCATTCCCGCCACAACCTGCGCGCCATTCCACAACGCACAAGGGGCGCGTGCGCGGGGAGAGCCATCACCCGCTCCGGGAGGTCGTGGATCGGTGCGTACTCGCCCCGGATCTGCAAATCGACTTGAGCAAAGTCGCGTAAAGGCTCCCTTCACTTGCCGGGCTTTCTCAGTCGGCAATTGGCTTCCGGGCGGGAGCAACCGCCATCCCGCCCGGTTTTTTTATTCCAAATCGAAGAGTACGTGATGGAAACAAGAGAGCTCTTTTGGGGCCTGACATCCTTCGGAACGATCATCTTCTATCTGATCGGCTTCTCGGCCATCGGAGCGTTTCTCTGGGGTGTCACCCGCAGCATTGCGAAGTACCGACGGGGACAACCGTCCCCGGTGAAACTGGACTGGACGGCTGGAATCAAGCGCATGGCGTCCGACCTGTTGTCGCATCGCACGCTGCGCCGTCGCGACCCGGTCGCTGGTGCTGCGCACGCTGCAATTTTCTTCGGTTTTCTGGTGCTCTTCATCGGCACCGCAATCATTACCCTTGAATATGACATCCTCAACCCCCTGTTCGGGGTCACGTTCTGGAAGGGAACCTTCTTCCTCATCTTCAGCTTGACCCTCGACCTGGCAGGGCTCGCCGTGGCAGGCGGCGTCGTCACCATGATGATCAGGCGCGCCACCTTCAAACTGGAGAAGCTCGATTATCGACGCACCTACGCGGGCGAAACCGAGCTTCGCGAAGTGGGTCGTCAATGGAAGGTGGAGGACTGGGTCTTTCTCGTCGCCTTGCTGGTGATCATCCTTACCGGCTTTGTCCAGGAAGGTCTTCGCCATGCACTGGAACAACCTTCGTGGGGCGCCTGGGAACCCGTCGGAAATGCGCTCGGCACGCTCTTCCTCGGTCTTGGCCTGACGTCCGAGGGTGTCGCCTCCATCCGTTCAGCCAACTGGTGGTTGCACGGCATCGCGGCACTATCGTTCATAGTTGCACTGCCCTGGTACAAGGCCAAGCACATGATCGCGGCAATGGGTTCGCTCGCGGCACGCGATCCGCTAGCGTTGAAACGCCTCCCCAAGCCAGCACCCGATGCCGCTACGGTCGGCGTCAGCAAGATGTCCGATTTCTCGTGGAAGGACATGCTCGACTTCGATGCATGCACGAAATGCGGCCGCTGCCACGAGGCGTGCCCAGCGCGCGCAGCCGGCTACCCCCTGAGCCCGCGCGACCTGATCCTCGACCTCCGTCTCCATAATCAGAAGACACAGGGTAAAGAGGATCCGTCCGTCCGTCTGATCGGGGACGTTATCGATCCCGAGACACTCTGGTCCTGTCGCACCTGTGGCGCATGCCTGGAAATCTGCCCGGTCGGCATCGAACACCCGGTAAAGATCGTGCAGATGCGCCGTCAGCTGATCGAAAGCGACCAGCTCGACCCGCTGCTGCGAACAATGCTCAACACGATTGGAACGTCGGGCAACAGCTTCGGTGAGCCCGCGCGAAAACGCGCCGCCTGGACCCGCGAACTGGAGTTCAAGATCAAGGATATCCGCCACGACCAGGCAGAGACCTTGTGGTTTGTAGGCGATCAAGCCTCGTTCGACCCGCGCAACCAGAAGGTAAGCCGTACGGTCGCCCGTCTGCTGAAGGCTGGCGGCGTGGACTTCGGGCTGCTGTATGAAGGCGAGAAAACCGCAGGCAATGATGTGCGCCGCATCGGAGAGGAGGGCCTGTTCGAATCGCTCGTGGACCATAACCTTGAGCAGATGAAGGCAGCAAAACCCTTCCAACGCATTGTCACCACCGACCCGCACAGCCTGAACACCCTTCACAACGAGTACCCCGAATACGGTGAGCTTGCACCCGTCTTCCATTACACGGAGTTGCTCCAGGACCTGCTCGAGCGCGGCGCGCTGAAGGTAACCAAGCCGCTCGGCCTGCGGGTGACTTACCACGATCCCTGTCACCTCGGTCGCCTCAACAAGCGCTATGACGCGCCGCGTCGTGTGCTCGAGCTGATCGGATGCGAGCTGATCGAAATGCCCCGCAACCGCGACAACTCTTTCTGCTGCGGCGCAGGCGGGGGCCGCATCTGGATTCCCGATCGCCCCGGCACCCAGAAGCCGTCGCAGATGCGTGTTCAGGAAGCAGCCGAGCTAGGCGGTATCGATGTATTCGTCACCAGTTGTCCCAAGGATCTCACCATGTTTGAAGATGCACGGAAAACCGCCGGCTACGAAAAGGACTTCGTCGTCGAGGATATTGCTGACCTGGTCGCCAAGGCCATCGAACTGGACGCAATCGATCTGCGCGATCTGCCGAACCTCACGGAAAAGATCACCGCCGCCATCGCCGAGCGCGTGGCAACAGCGGTCGCCGATCGCCTGGACGCCCTGCTCAGCAGCCGTGGCGCCATGCCCATCCCAACCCCACTCCCAACCCACCTTCCCACCCCACTCCCAACTCAATCCGCTGGCCCTGCCAGCCTTTCCAGTGACGCCCCGCCCCACGCTCCTGCCGCGCCCATCACGCCGGTCGCCGCCCCGAATGCACCGATTGCCGCCACGCCCGCCTGGCAGGCAACGCCGGTGAGTGCCGCCAAGCTCAGCCCCTATGAGCTTGCGCCACGCGAAGGCGTTCGTATCCTCGTGCCGGTCAAACAGATCGGAAAGCTGGGTGACGAGTTCAAGTTCGCATCCGACCAACGCAGCATCCCGGCCGAGTACTTCGAATACCAGTTCAATGAATGGGACGACACTGCGCTGGAGCAGGCGCTCAAAACCATCGAATCCCTGGGGAGCGGAGAAGTGGTCGTAGTCACCGTCGGACCCCCGGAGGCCGAGGACACCCTGCGCAAGGCGCTCGCGAAAGGTGCTCATCGCGGCATCAGGGTCTGGAACGACGCGCTGTCCGACGCCGATCCAGTCGCGGTCGCACGCCTGCTCGCCGGCGTGGCGGAGCAAGAAAAGCCCGACCTGATCATCACCGGCGCGCAGTCGGGAGACCAATCGAACGGCGCAACCGGCACTGCGCTGGCACGGCTGCTCAAGCTGCCCTGCGCTGCACTGGTGGTCGAGACGGAATGGAACGGCAAGGATGCAATGACCGTGACCCGAGAGCTTGAAGGCGGGCTCCGGCACAAGGTCAGGATTGAAACCCCCGCCCTGGTGACGATGCAGACCGGCGCGAACGTACCGCGCTACGCCACGATGCGGATGGTTAAGCTCGCAAAATCAAAGCCGATCGTGGAAATCACGGTGGAAGAAAACGAGGCCGCCTACCGTGCGGCGCACACGAACAGGATGTTCGTTCCGCCCGCGACCCGAGCAGAAATGCTCGAAGGCAATGCCAGCGAAGTTGCTGCAAAAGTAATCGAGATCATTCAGGAAAAGATGGGAGCCAAGGCATGAGCGGAATCCTGGTTGTTGCAGAACACACGCGCGGCGCGCTGTCGGATCTGACCGGCGAGTTGATCGGTGCGTCCACGCAGATCAAGGACAAGATCGGCGGCCCCGTACGCGTGCTGGTGGTCGGAGAGCAGCCGGACACATTTGTCGAAGCCCTTCGCTTCGAAGGTGTCGATGAAATCCTCCTTGCCCGCACCGAGAACCCGCATTTCGACGCCGCCGCCAGCGAAGCAGCCGTGCTGGCAGCCGCCAAGCAGTGCGAACCATCGCTGATCCTCGTCGGGCACTCGGCAAATGGCCTCAGCTTTGGGGCGGGACTAGCGGTGTGCCTGGGAAGCGGCTTTGCAGCAGATGTGTTCGGGATCGACATCGCCGAGCATGGCCTACGCGTCACCCGCAGTGGCTACGGTAACAAGGTGAACGTGGAAATCGACTTTCCCCAGAAACCGATCGTGGTTCTGACCGTACGCGGCGCAACCTTCAAGCCCCCTCTCAGCGGCGGAGAAGCCGTCGTCACACCTCTTCAACTCGATCTCGAATCGGTCACTGGACGGTACGCCCATGAGGACTTCATTGAAGCCCCATCGTCGGGCGTCGACATCGGCAAAGCCGATTTCATCATGTCCATCGGGCGCGGCATCCAGGACGAAAAGAACGTGCCGCGCTTCGCCGACCTGGCAGACCGAATCGGAGCAACCCTCGGGTGCTCGCGCCCCATCGCCGACTCCGGCTGGCTACACAAGGCACACCAGGTCGGCCTTACCGGAAAGGTTGCCGGCAACTGCAAGCTCTATCTTGCCCTTGGCATCTCGGGCGCAGTACAGCACCTGCACGGAATGAAGCACGTCGAAACCATCATCGCCGTAAACACGGATCCGAACGCACCCATTTACAACGTCGCCACCTACGGCTGCGTGATGGATGTCTTCGCGTTTGCGGACGCGCTCGAGAAAGCCATCGAAGGGACGAGCGCCTGAGCACCGGGCCGGGTCGGGGCCGGCCAATCCGATCTAGCGTCGCTCGACGCTGGGCCACAGGAAAAAACGACTCATTGCGGACATCCCGGGCGGCTGCGAGATTCGTGCGACAGCCAGATGCAGGAACTGCTGGCCCCTGCCCAGTCGTATCCAAACGACCGTAGAATGCTTCGTCCCGGTATCCCCTCATTGCCGCTAGAGAAATGTCATGACTATTGATGGCACGTGCGATCTTGATGCAATGCTGATCTTCGTTTTCGACGAGACCGAGACGATAAGGTATTGCAGCCCATCGGCAGAGAACCTCTTGGGCACGTGTGGGCAACGGCATCTTTCGCAGCTTGTCGAAGCAGCCAGCACGAAGATCCTGCTCGAACTCGCCACAACGCTCCCGGTTGGCGTACCCCCGACACCCAGCATGCTGACCCTCCTCACCCGCGAGGGGAGCATGATTGCCGTCGCCGCCCAGGTCGGAAGAATCACGCTCCCGGACCATTCATCCGCATGGCGCGTGACGGCCATTCCAACTCCCGGGTTCGAGCGCTGGATCAACGACCTCGTGCAGTCCAAAGCGCTGCTCGAGAGCTTTGCAGAACTCTCATCGGAAGCGATGTGGTGCATCGAATTCTCGGAGCCAGTGGACCTCTCCGTCGACGATGACGACGTGATTCGGCAGGTGTTCGAGAATGACTGTCATTGGCTCATGTGCAACAGCTCCATGGCGCGCATCTACAACCTGCCGCCAGGGCTCGACCTGAACAAGCAGCCCGTCGCCCAGTATTTTCCACGGACGGCCGAGAATGAGGCTTTCGTTCGTCAGATTCTGGAGGCGAATTTTTCGATCGACGGCGTCCTCAGCATCGATACCCGCCACGATGGCGCTCCGATTTACGTTGAAAACACCGTACGGACCCAGATACACGACGGCCACTTATTGAGAATGTGGGGTACGGTTCGGGATGTCACGGATTTCCGCAGGACGAACAACCGGTTAAGCGAGGAAGCCCGTGATGTGAGCAGCATTCTGGGTGCAGCTCCTGACGCGATTGTCGTGGTGAACCGCAACAGAGAGGTAATTGCCCTGAACCCGGCATTCGAACGACTTTCAGGATGGAACGCCGAGCAATTACTGGAGAACGACATCAATTCCATTCTCGACCTTGACTGCCCACTGCCCGGCGGCGGATGCTGGTACAG
Source organism: Thauera sp. WH-2 (assembly GCF_048321015.1). Classification (NCBI taxonomy): domain Bacteria; kingdom Pseudomonadati; phylum Pseudomonadota; class Betaproteobacteria; order Rhodocyclales; family Zoogloeaceae; genus Thauera; species Thauera sp. WH-2. Next base: position 92,707 of record NZ_JBLWFG010000008.1, read on the forward strand.
CATAAACCGCCAACGCTGGCTGGCCGAGATCAAAGCACAGGCCGGCAAGCCGATTCTCTGCGATATCCAGAGCGCACCAGTCGATGAAGAAGCGCCTGAGCGCTTCGTACTGTCACTTCGCCCGGCAAACACCACAGAGAACCTGACCTAGATCGGGTGAGTACGAGCCCCTGCCTTCCATAGGCACGGAGGAGGAGGATGGGAATGAAGTTCCTGAGCAGTGCGGAGAGTTTTTCCAACGGCTTTTCAGGTGTCGACCTCGAGCCCCTGTTCGCAGACAAGCGATGGCAAGCGCTCGGAGACATGATGCCGGACGGGTTGATTCTGGTCGACCGCAGCGGAATCATCCGATACATCAACTCCGCGGCCGAGAGCATTACGGAGACGGCACGGAAGACAGTGGTCGGGCAGACGCTTTCAGGCTTCGCGTCAGAATCGCATCTTCAGTTCGCAGACGTGATCGACATCTTTGTGCGCGGTGGCAGGGTGAACAAGGTGATCAGCGACCATGAAGGTCGAAGCTATCTGTTATCCACCCGCATTCATCGCCATATCGACGGGGAAAAGAACTGCTTTCTCATCCTTTTGAGAAATCTCAGTGCGTTCAAGAAACTCGTTGCCGAAGCGGAAGGCGGAGATGCATCCGCCCCGCCTGGATCGCAATCGAACGAAAACGGGCGCGGCGGGAAGGATCCCGTCATCATCGGAGATGCGACCACCACGATGCTCCAGCGCGGACTTCGAGCTATTTCGATGGGTAGTCGCCTGCTGATCCTGGGTGAGTCCGGCGTCGGCAAGAGCGAGTTGGCCCGCGTCCTGCACCGGCGTTCGGGCTCGAGTGGCCGCCCCTTCGTTCATGTGAACTGTGGCTCCATCCCTGACTCTTTGTTCGAATCTGAAATGTTCGGCTACGAGCGCGGCTCATTTACCGGTGCCTTGAACAAGGGAAAGAAGGGCCTTATCGAGTCTGCCGATGGAGGAACCCTGTTTCTGGACGAGATCGGCGAGATTCCCCTCCACTGTCAGGCAAAGATTCTTCAGGTTCTCGAGGAAGGAATGGTGCAACGGGTCGGAGCGACTGTTCCACGAAAGCTGCGCCTGCAGATCATTACCGCAACCAACCGGGACCTTGGGCAACTTGTGTCGGAAGGTCGATTCCGACGTGACCTTTTTTATCGCCTAAGCGTAGTCACCCTGCACCTTGCCCCACTGAGGGAAAGGCAGGAGTTGATTGCGCCACTGACCGAGCGCTTTCTTGCCGAAGTGAATCGGCGTCGCGCGACACCACTCAAGCTTGATAGTGGCTGCCAGGCCCATCTTCAAGGCTATTCGTATCCAGGCAACATTCGAGAGTTGGAAAACATAGTCGAATACCTTGCAGTCGTGTGTGACAGCGTGGCGACAGCATCTGACCTTCCGATTGACAGAAGTATTGACTTGGCGCGGCCACCATTGGCCTCCGAGCTTATTAACGAATCCACCGAGGATTCACTCCCTCCGCCAGTCTCCTCCAGTTTTGATCTTCGCTCTGCTGTGCGACGCTACGAATCTCAGCTGATCGACGCGGCGATCAAGTCCGAGGGCAGCAAACGCAAGGCGGCTGAACTGCTCGGCGTCGACATCGCCACGATCGTTCGCAAGAGCAAGGCGAATTAAATACCGGTGTGTGTCGAGCGCACCTATTCAGAGTGCTGCAGAAAATCATCACATCCGCTGCAAGTGCACCGTCAATCCGCGAACGAATCCTGCGCTCACCCAGCAGAATCCAGCAAAGCATGCCCTCCCAGACTGGCATGGAACATGCTTAATTCGTCCGTCAAGCCCGATCGTATTTTCACGCTGAATATTTGCGCTTGAGTCAAGGTGGGCGGCAAAGGATCACCACATCGAACCGCCCATTCGGTCTCGCAGCACGGCAGTGGATCTTCGCCCCCTCTGCAGATGCAAAAGAACGAGCGCATTCCGATCGCAGACCGCTTTGCGGCGATCGGCTGACGCCTGTGAACCGCACATATTCAGCGCCCCTGTTCGGGTGTGACGATGACCGGCAATACCAATTGATTGTCCATACCTGGAAAGAAGGAGACGCCATGAGTACAAATACACTCAAGAATTTCATCAACGGGCAGTACGTCGATTCTCAAAGCGGCGAATTCTTCGAGCTGGTGAGCCCTGTGACGGGCGAAGCATATGCACGCAGCCCGAATTCGAACGATGCAGACGTGGATGCGGCCTACGCCGCTGCGCGCGCTGCATTCAAGACCTGGGGACGCAGCACGCCCTCTGCAAGACAGAAAGCCCTGTTGGCGCTGGCTGATGCAGTGGAGAAGAATGGCGACCGGCTGATCGAGGCGCAAAGCCGGAATACCGGCCAACTCAAGCACATGATTGCGGCCGAAGAGGTTGCGGTTTCCGTGGATCAGATCCGGTTCTTCGCCGGAGCTGCCCGCTTTCTGGAGGGAAAGGCAACCACGGAGTACATGGACGGCCTCACGTCCAGCATCCGCCGGGAGCCCGTGGGCGTCGTGGGCCAGGTAACCCCCTGGAACTACCCGCTGATGATGGCTGTATGGAAGATTGCTCCCGCGCTCGCCGCGGGGGATACCGTCGTTCTGAAGCCCGCCGACACAACCCCCGAAAGCACCCTGCTGCTGGCTGAACTCGCCGCACCCCACTTTCCCCCGGGCGCCTTCAACGTCGTTCTCGGCAATGCAAGCACCGGCGCAAAGGTCGTCTCGCACAGAACCCCGGCGCTCGTGTCCATCACCGGCTCCGTGCGCGCGGGACTCGAGGTTGCGGCGTCCGCAGCCGCCAACCTGACGCGCGCTCACCTCGAACTTGGCGGCAAGGCTCCCGTTGTGGTTTTTGAGGATGCCGACCTGGATCTTGCTGCCTCCCATATCGCCACAACCGGTTTCTTCAATGCCGGCCAGGACTGCACGGCTGCCGCACGCGTTCTGGTCGCGGAATCCGTACACGATGCCTTCGTCGCCAAACTGGTCGCGGCGGCGCGCAATACCCGCTTCGGATCCCCGGACGACAAGGATGCGCTCTACGGTTCGCTGAACAGCGCCAGCCAGCTGGAGCGAATCAAGGGCTTCATTGATCGCCTTCCGCCCCATGCAAAGGTGGAGACCGGAGGCAAGCAAGGCGACCGTGCCGGCTACTACTTCGAGCCGACTGTGATCACAGGTCTGGAGCAGCATGACGAAGCGATCCAGACCGAGATCTTCGGCCCGGTAATCACGGTACAGAAGTTCTCGGACGAAGAGGATGCGATCGACAAAGCCAACGACGTCGAGTATGGGCTGGCGTCGAGCGTGTGGACGCGAGACCATGGGCGTGCCGTGCGACTTTCTCGCGAGCTGGATTTCGGTACAGTCTGGATCAACACACACATTCCGCTTACCGCCGAAGCCCCGCATGGCGGCTTCAAGCGCTCCGGGTACGGCAAGGACTTGTCGGCCTATGGATTCGAGGAATACACACGCGTCAAGCATGTGATGAGCTCGAATAGCTGATCCAGCCTGGGATGGACCGCGGATCGAGGCTACCCTTCCTCCGCGTAAGGGCGGGTGCATGAGCGCCCGCCCTTCAGTCTTCCGAGGACCGTAGCGGGTGGCTACGACCACGCACTAGCACCAATCAAGGGGCAGAGGTACCTGGCAGGCCCCGTCCATGCTTGGGTTGCCTGCGCGCAAAGAAGCAGAGGACCAGGATTCCAACGAGCGTGCCCACGATCATCGTTCCGATGAAGCCGAAATCAGGGCTGGCTGACATGGCAAGGCCCGAGACCGTCGGGCCAAGGATCGCACCTGCCTGGTACATGATCAGGAATGCCGCATTTGCGACGGCCAGATCTCGGCCTGGAACGGTCTCACCGATGATCGCAAGGGCGAGGGTATAGAAGCTCACGAGTTGCCCGCCGACAATGAAGATCAGGACGTGGGCCAGCCAGCCCGTATCGATCAACGCCGCCGTCACTGTGCTTGTGATGACGAAACAGACAGCCAGTGCGATGAGCACGAGGGCCCGCGGCAATCGATCCGCAAGCCACGCGATGGCGAACTGCAACACGACCCCGCCCGCCATGCAGACGGTAAGAAAACGCAGCGCCTCCTCACCGGTCATGCCGTTGCGAACCGCATAGTTTGCCAGCAGCGAGAAGTGGCTCATCTCCAGGAAGCCTCCCAGAAAAGCGCCTGTCATCGCCACCGGAACGAGCAGCAATGCCCCGGCTACGCCAGTCTCGGAGTGGCACGGCAGCACGGGCGCCAAGCGAGTGGCCAGCAGAATCGGCACGACGGCCAGGATGATTCCGAGCGCGCCGATCAGGAACGGCCAGATTTCGTCTATCCCGACGATCTCGAGCAAGAAGGGACCCGCCGCAAAACCCGAGAACAGCGCGATCGAGTAGAGCGCGATCATCCGCGCCCTTGCCGCGTCGGTCGTCACCGTGTTGATCCAGGTTTCACCAACCAACCAAGGCAGAGCCAACCCGGCCCCCATCAGGAAACGGATCGCAATCCATGCTTCCGGGATGGGCAGCACCGCCATCAGCATGAATCCACTGGCAACAATCAAACAACCCAAGGTCATCGATTGCACGGGACCAAGCCATCCGACCAAGCGCGGAAAGAGCGGGAGAAGAAGAAAGATGGCAAGCGCTGGCGCACCCCCGGCCAGCCCGGACATCCAGGCATCCAAGCCCCATTTCTCGAAGGTCAGCGAGGTCAGTGGATAGCCGATACCGTACGATATCCCCACGCCAAGGGTGGAGATGACGACAGCTGCGATGCTCAGCGCACGCTGACGCGACGAAAGAGGATTCGTTGGCATTGAAACGGAACAAAGACACTCCAGCCGCAGGCCCTGCCTTGTTGGGGTCAAGGGCTGAAATGATCAGGCCAAGCAGAACGAAGCTGCACCACAACCCAAGGAGTCACCCAAGGGATGCGGTGCAGTCGAGGAGAACGCTAACGATCAGATTTCACGGTCCTGAATGGTCGGAACCGTCTCCGATCCCCACAGTTGCCGTTCGCGGATCCAGGGCAGCGGATACTGCGGATTCGGACTGTCGAACTCGCGCGCCAGTCGATGTCCGTCGAACACGGCGTCCGAGATCTGGCGCGGCGCATGACAGTCACCAACACGGTAAATGGCCTCGATGCCGTTTTCCTCCCACTCGCTCTTGCGCTGCTTGAGTTCCTGGTACAGATCGTGATTGGGCACACGGGAGGTGACCAGGATCACCGCATCGACATCCAGCACCACAACATCCGTGCTTTCGCGGCGCGGCATCTTTCCGTTCTCGGGCTCGGTGAGCGCCCAACCATGGCGATACAAATGGAACAGGGTCAGCTTTCCGTTCTCGAAGGAGTCGACCCAGTGGTTTCGCATCACGGTGATGCCCTTCTCGTGCATCAATCGCTTGTTGTTCTGAATCTCCATGGTGAATTGGCTGTACTCCGCGGGATCGGACATGTTGGTCACGAGCGTGACCTCCTTGCCCAGATCCGCCGCAAGCTCAGCCATGCTGATGCCGGTGAAGTGGCCATCACCATCCAGCACCACAACGCGCTTACCCGGGATGGGCTTGCCGCTCATGATCTGCTCGGGCGTCAGGCAGTTCGGCAGGGAGGCATCACAACCCTGCAGCGGGCTATGTCCTTCGGCACCCAGACCGTTTGTCGCCCAATGCGATCCAGTCGCGATCACGACCTTGTCTGCGCCGTAGTTGAGCACATCATCGGCAGTCATCTTGCCAACCCCAACGTGCACCTCGACATTCTTCATCTTCGAGAGCTGAATCTGGCGGTAGGTAATGACACGCCCCCACTCGTTCATACGCGGATACCGGATCACGTTGCGCAGATGGCCACCGATTTCCGCCTCAGCCTCGCGCAGGTGGACATCGTAGCCACGCTCACCGAGCACCCGGGCACACTCGAGGCCCGCAGGTCCAGCGCCCACCACCAGCACGGAGCACGTGTCTTTGGCCTTCTCGAAGCGCTCGGGGTGCCAGCCGCGGCGGTACTCTTCCATCGCGGTTGCGTTCTGGGTGCAGTTCAGCAGGCCACACTGGTTGAACTTCGAAACGCACTGGTTGCAGCCGATACATTCGCGGATGTCTTCAAGGCGCCCTTCTTCGATCTTCTTCGGCAGGAACGGATCCGCAATGGACGGACGCGCTGCACCGATGATGTCGGCAAAGCCCCCCCGAATCACGCTGATCATGTCGTCCGGACTCGTATACCGGCCGTTCACCACGACCGGAACGTTGCCGACGACCTTCTTCGTTTCCTTCACGAACGGAAGCATCCAGCCCGACTTGCGGAATCGGGACGTACCCGCGTCCTCGCCCCACTCCTCGTAGTCGCCAATCTTGACCGCCCAGAGGTCACACACCCCCTCGCGGTGCATCAGTTCGACAAACTTGATCCCCTCGTCCATCGCCTGCAGACCATGCGGGCCCTGAAGGGTATCAATCTCATAGCGGGTGGTGATGGCGCTCGTGTCGCCACAGGCCCGTTTGAGCGCAGTCATGAGCTCGATGTACACCCGGGCCCGGTTCTCCAGCGAGCCACCATACTTGTCCGTGCGCTTGTTGTAGCGACGCTCAAGGAACTGAATCGGGAACGTGCTATCGCCACCGGTCACTTCGAGCAGATCGAACCCCGCATCCTGCGCGCGTTTGGCAGCCAGGACATACATGTCGATCACGGCCTGGATATCGTCATCGTCGCACTCGGAGGCATAGAGCGTGCGTGCGGGCAGAAGGTTGGAAGGGAGGCAGGAGGCCGAACGGGCGACGGCACGCGACTCAAGCCGAGGAGAGTGAATTCCACCGTACCAAAGCTGAACCCCGGACAAGGAACCGTGCTTTCTGATCTCGTCACACATCGGACGCAGGTTACGCACGTCACCGTCATCCCAGAGCCGGGCGGAGGTGTACGGGTACTCGTCGGATTCAGGATGAATGGAGCAGAACTCAGTGAAAACCACCCCCCAACCACCTTCGGCCTTCGTCCCACGGAACAGCGCCTGCGTTCCCGGACGCTCGGAACCTATACCTGCGCAGTGCGAGGTCTGGAAGAACCGGTTTGGTGAAACCTTCGGTCCGATCGCTACCTTGTCGAACAAAATGTCATATTTCGGATCACGTGCCATTTCCAACTTCCTCCTTCGTGAGAGCTGCCGAACGAACGCCGGCGATTAGTCTCGATCTCTTAAGCAAATCTAGTGCCACCATTAATAATCCATATATTTCCGCGGCTTCGTCTTCACATCGAGCGCGACGGCTTACATGGCGGCACGGGGGTTGCTGCATTTCTGCAGCGCGCTGCGAATCTGCTTGCAATGCGCTGAATCGCAATCTTCTCGTGCTTGGAACCGGGTAGACGCTGCCCCCAAGATCACGATCAGCCAGCCCGTTGCCCTCTGCATCCGGGGATTCGCGAACGAAGGGCGACTCAAGCGCACAATGCCGCTTGCATCGAAGTCCGAAGACTCAGAAGGCGCGCTTCAGGTGCACGACCCACTTCCCGGCGCCGGTGTCCTTGCACGCACCGCCCCCGCTATTGCAGATGGTGTAGAGCGCCTTGTCGGCATCCGTATCGACCCAGGCGACGCCCGCCTGCCAGCCCCCCTCGAAGTCTCGAGTGAGCCCCAGCCGCCAGTCACTGAAGTCGAACTCTCCATAGTTCTTCACGGACTGATGGCCGGCATGCGCGACAAATGTCCATCCCGGCATGAACTCATAGGCGACATTCGCCTCGACATAGTGAGATCCCTTGGAGTCCCCACGCCCCAGACCAAAGGATTTGTCATTGAATCCAAAGTAGTCGCTCAAGGTGCGCGAGTACTTTATATTCAAGAACTCCCAGCTGAGACTCGCATAGAGCTCAAGCGTGTCGTACTTCTCGCCGGTTCCTGCGATCTGCCCGCCCGGGAAAATGAACCTCAGGAAGCCGACGTCGTAGCCGATCGCTCCGACCGAATTCGCATAGCCTCCATAGATATCAAGTTCCCCTGCCGCCCCGTTGAGCGGCGATTCACTAACATTGCTACCCCAAACGCCCAAATACGCTCCGCTACTGTGGGCAAGATCGAAACCTCCCTGTACCGCCGGCTTGCCTTGTGTATAGGTAACCCCGCGGAACGTGTAGTTCGAAACAATTGCAACGTTTGCGCTCGCCGTAAAAGCGGGCTCTACCGCATCGCTCGCAAACGCAGTCGGCGTTGCCACTGCAAGGCCAGAAAGAACGACTCCAAGAACCGCGCTCTTGAAATAGGTGTTTTTCATCGCGTAAACCTCCTTTGACTTGTTGAATCGATGCCTTGTGCGCGGAAATCGCCCGCACGAGCGCATGAGCACTCCGGCAACCAAGCGGCTGCCTTGCACACAAGAGGGGCTTGAATTGGGGAACGTCGGACCCTGCGCTTCAGTTCAACCTACGGGTTGAGCTGAAGCGCACAGGAAGATCCAAGGACAGACAGCGCCTTCGCCGAGTTGGCGGGTACCGGGAACGGCCAGCCCTTCTCTTCGAATCAGGTCAGCGACTCTGCAACCGGCGGCGCAATTGGTTGATGCTCACGTCGGAGGGCAGCAAGAGGCACCAGCGCCGCAAGCGCAGTGACCAGAACCGCCACACCGATCCCCCAACCGACCAGGGGATAGCCGCCGGTAGTCACAAGCAACCCGGACACAGCCGGCCCCACGGCAACCCCCAAGATCAGGAAGCTGCCTGCTGCTGCGGCCACACGCCCCTGGCGATCGAGCGCGGCTGCGAGCGCAGTGATATAGGCGAGCGTGTAGAAATATGTCAGCGTGATACCCATCACTGCGATGGAGTAGATAAGGATGGAGCTTTCACTGAGCACATATCCCAAGCTGACCAAACCGGACCCGATGATGCCGATGAACAGCGGGATCCCAAAACCAAACCGTTTGCCAACGATTGCTGCCAATGCTGGGCCGATGATGCCAGCCATGGCCTGGGCCGAGAACAGAAGCCCAAGATCCTCGACGTCATAACCCGCATTGATACCGACACGCTCCACGAAGGACCATCCCATCGCATCGCGCATGGCGAAGAAAAACGCCGCAGCCATCATGCACACCGAGGCCATCGAAAAGAGGTTGCGCCCCGGCTTGTGAGCATGATGCTCATAGTGGTGCGCAGGGGGGCGCTGCGGCATGAGGGGAATGAAAAGCAGCATTGCTGCCTGCGTCGCAGCGAGCGCGTAGAAAAGCCCCGACAGCCCGAAAGAGGACATCACGTGCGCGTAGCTGTACATGATCCCGACGAACAGAATCACGATCAACACATTCATCTGCCCAGCCATCCGGTCTGGATTCTCTGCACTTGAAACGCAGGCATTGCCCGAAGCCAGGCACAGTCCAGCGCCGATCCCGGCGATGCACCGCATCATCGTAAGGATGTAAATATCCTGGATAGAGGCCGAGAAGATATTCGCGACCACTGCGATGGCGACACCGACGAGCGCCAAGGTTCGCCGCGGGGCTCTCCCCATAGCCGGCGCAACAACCAAAGACGCCACCGTAGCGAATACGAACTCTGCAGAAAGAAGGAGACCCGCCTGCGCCTCGTCGATACCAAGACCGTCAATCATGGCGCCCATCAGATAGGGCAGCGCCCAGAGACCGAGCAGGCCAACGCCGTAAGCCGATGCGAACGCAGAGAGGACGAGACCCCAGTTTTCCGGGGCAAGATTACGTAGACTCTTCATCACACTCCCCCTTCTTCGACAGCCACTTTCTTGACGACCACGCTTGAAATGCTCATGAGCGAAGTACTGCTGAAAGCCCTCAGCTCATACCCCAGAGCTCTACCCGGCAAGGGCTTTCCATAAGTATTGTTTTGCTTCATCTCACTGTCTCCTCGCATCTTGGTGCGAAATGATCTGGAAACCAGGTACACCAGGCTTCACATCCCGGGCCCGGCATTCTCGACTGAGCCTCTGATCAGAGGCATCTTCCTAAACCGCCCGCAATACAGTGCGATTCGCAGACACAGAATGTGCGTGAAGAATCACACTTGCTGTACAACGAGGCGGGGCATCGGTTTTCTATCTGGCGGACAGCCTGCGTACATTTGCGAACGCATTCCCCGAGCGAGCACACGCGTATCACACCGCTTTCGGCGCATACACTGGAACCATGAACTGGGGTCGCGAAACGCAAATGCGTTACGTCAGGGGCCTGCACTCTTCATGGCTTTGTCTCCTTGTCTTGGTTGCTTGAGGCAAGCGCCTGGACATTCGTAATTGTCCAAGGGCACGCTGGCGTAGCTCACTTTTTGTAAAGCAGGATCTAGCAAGCGGTGTGCCACATAGATCAAGGAATCAATGCGTGAGATTAAATTCTTGAAATATATGATAGACAGAGCTTATTGATATTTATTCTTATTCCTGTAAAGCGCTGTTAGCAGCCAAATCGCTGCGCAAACGCAGCGCATAGATGACATTTTCTCAGCACCTCCCCTGCCCCGCCTTGTCCTGGTTGATGATGTGGCCGCTGGTGATCAGGGCATTGCTCAACCTCAGGGCGAGGGAGCAAACGAAACCACGAACCTGATCGCCGAGATTGCCAAGCGCCAGACGCGTCCACCGGAGCGGATGGCCTAACGCCAACGCGGCTCGCCCCTCAAGTGTCAATGTCGGCACCGTACCGGAGGTCACAGACCAATCAATCCTGGATGGATACAGTTACGCAGGAATGCTTATGAGAAATGTCATGAAGATGAAGAACAACATACTGGCACTCGTGCTGACGGTGCTTACGGGCTGCGGTGTGGGAGGCTTGCTTTGGTGGGACGCACTGCACCCGACCCCGATGCATGAGAGCGCAGCACCAAGAACAGGCACGCCGGAAACAAGGTCGCGGCTCGACCCGCTCGCACCGGACAACACCCCAGCGTTGGGCCGGCAGGCTGCGCCCCCGGCAAACGGGCTTTACCGCTGCTAGGGATCGAGCGGCGTCCTCTACCAGGCAGAGCCATGCCCGACCGGAACAAAGCAGGCAGCCGTGGTGGGCGGAACGGTCAGCTTCGTGTCGCCCCCGCCCGGGCCGGCAGTGCAGTATTCGTCGCTGGCAACAGCACGCAATAGCGGTGCTGGCGTAGGCATGATCGCGCGCACACCTCCCGAGTTCATCGATAGCGAAGGTGCGTGCGAGGGGCACGAACGGGAAATCAAGAGAATCGACGCGGCCGGCCGGATCGGCGGCACGTCACGGAAAATGGAACGCCTGCGGGAACAGCGCCGGTATCACAAGGAAGAGATGTGGCGCCAGGGCTGCGGGCGCTGAAAGGCGTTGTAGCCGAAATCGCGCAGCATCCGGGAGACGAACTCCAGAAGCCAAAAGCAAAACAGCGCATCACACTGCAAAGTGTAATGCGCTGTTTTTTTCATGGAATTCTTGGTGGTGCTGACGCGGCACATGGACTCAAGATGACTGATTATGCTCTCCGCATTGCAGACATCATCGGCGCGTTTCGTCGAATTTTGACGGCTTTTCAAGTTCTGATCGCGTCAACTTCTTCTGGCGGATTATAGCGCGATCTAGCGCTCAAACCGGAAAAAGGGGTTGACTCGTCCCCCGCGCAGCGCCTTCATGCGGACCCACTCAACAACGCAGGAGGACCCTGGCCATGGATGCGGAATATTTGAACGAGCAGGAACTTGCAACCTACTTGGGTACGAGCACAAGCACACTCAAGCGTTGGCGGACACTACGAAAAGGCCCGGAGTACATCAGACTCGGCAACTTCATTCGTTACCCGCTCACCGCGGTGAGGGCTTTTGAAGCGAACAGCACGGTCAAGCCCGCCCCTCCCCGCCAGCCGGTCGCTCAAGAGACCATGCCACCTACCCAACCCGAAGAAGTGAAGCTCAACCCCGAGCAGCAGGCTGTGCTCACCCGTATGCGAGCTTTCCTCGGCAGCCCGCGTTCCGACCCCAGGGTGCCATGAGTTCGATCCCGCGCCTAGAATTGAACTCAGGCCATCACGACCTTCCTAGCATCCTTGAGTAGCAGCAGCAATTGCCGCTCCCGCAGTGGCGAGGCGACGAACCCAAACCGGGTGTAGAACTTCGCGGCATCCTCGTCAATGGGGTGTGTCAGCATGGCCCGGATGCCAGCCTGATCGGCAATCAGCAACGTGCGCCGGATGGCATCCTGCAACAGGCCGAAGCCGATGCCGCGCTCCTGATCCTGCTGGGATACGGCCAGCCTTGCCAGGATCACCACCGGCACCGGATATTGCCCCATCCCTTTCCGGATGCGCTCCGGTGCTTCCAGGGTGTCGATCTGGCCGACGGTCAAACTGAAGTAACCAGCAACCCGACCATCGTCCGCCACCACAAAGGTCTTGGCAGATCCGCGGCCTTGGGCTTGCCGGGCGTGGCGCAGCAACCAGTCGTTCAGGGCTGGCTTGCCGCAGTCGAAACCATCGAGTTCATGCTGACTCCCCAGAGGTTCTGGTCGAGACAAGTTCACTGGGCATCCCACGGTGCTTTTCGGCTGAACAGATCGGCCAAGCCTGCATTAGGCTGCTCAGGGCGATCCAGCAGATCCAACAGGGCCTGGTACTGGCTGCCTGAGACCATGAACAATCGTTGATCGAGCAGCGTCTGTTCGGCGGCCAGGCAAGCACTGTCAAGAATGAAATCGGTCAGGGATTTACGCGCCACTTCGGCAGCACGGCGCAGCACGACTTCCTGTTCAGGCGTGGCGCGCAGCCCCAAGCGGGCGGAACGAACAGCAGGAGAAGATGCAATGGAAACCATAGTGGCACCTCGTTTGTTAGTTCAACTGACGCAATGTTAGTACAATCGACAAACGCAATCTAGTTAGGAAGCAGCCTGGCACCCTTGGTTGACGACGTAGCCCGCGTTCCGACCCCAGGATGTTCCGAGTTCGATCCCACTCCTGACAATCGAACTCGTGACCACCAGGCAACGCCCCCTTCGATCTCACGAAAAGGAAAGGACCCTGACGCTGACTCGGACGACCGCGTCCAGGGGCGCCAGGGCTTTCCCCCAAACAGCCTCATGCAGTCCGGGTGCAATCCCCGGAGGCGAGCCAGGGCTCCCGCAGCTAGCCGCTTGTCGTTGACCACTCCAGAATGATGTTCACGATCAAGCACTTGCGACACCCCTGTTCACAAGCCCTTGTTTTGTGTAGCTTCCTATCTTTTTGGGCGACCGATGGACATAGGGAAGCTGGCCGACCTGGTGGAGGTTTTCGAGGGGCTCGAGGACTGGCGCAACGCGCAACAGACGCGGCACAGGTTGAGCGAACTGCTCACCGTGGCGGTGTGCGCGGCGCTCAGCGGTGCGGACGACTTCGAGGAGATCTCGCAGTGGGGACAGGCCAAACTGCCGTGGCTGCGGGGTTTTCTGCGGCTCGACTACGGCGTGGCCTCCCCCGATCCCTTCGAGCGGGTGTTCGCGCTGCTCGATCCGAAGCAGTTCGAGCAGGCCTTTCGCACCTGGGTGGGCGGCATCATTCCGGCGTTGGCCCAGGATCAGGTGATCGCAATCGATGGCAAGGCGAGCCGACGCACCACGAGCAAGGCGGCCGCTGCGCCGCTGCATATGGTCAGTGCGTTTGCGGCCAACGTGGGCGTGGTGCTGGGGCAGACGGCCACGGCGAAGAAGAGCAACGAGATCACAGCGATTCCCGAGTTGCTCAAGGTGTTCGACATCGCGGGCTGCGTCGTCACCATCGACGCGATGGGCACGCAGACCAAGATCGCGCGCACCATTCGCGAACGTGGTGCGCACTACGTGCTGTGTGTGAAAGACAACCACCGCAACCTGCACGATTCGATCATCCTCGCCAACCTCGACCCACGCGGCCCGCTGACACCGACTTCGACCCACGAGAGCACGAGCACCGGGCACGGCAGGATCGAAGTGCGTCGCTGCCGCGTCTACGATGCCGCCGATCGGCTTCACAACCCCGCCGCCTAGAAGGATGTCGCCAGCTTCGCCGTGATCGAACGCATCCGAACGGTGGGCGATCACACCAGCATCGAGCGCGTCTGCTACATCAGCAGCCTGCCCGCAGACGCCGAGCGGATCGCGCAGGCAGTCAGAAGCCACTGGGAGGTCGAGAATCGTCTGCACTGGTGTCTCGATGTTCAGTTCGGTGATGACTACGCCCGCGCTCGCTCCGGCCACGTCGCCCACAACCTCGAGCTGGTCCGCCACATGGCCCTCAACCTCATCCGACTCGAAACCTCGATCAAGACCAGCATCAAGACCAAGCGACTACTGGCCGCGACATCCGACAAGTTCCGCGCAGCACTGCTGGGCTTCGAAGCGCCTGACGAGGATGACGATGAATGATGAATGCGTAGCTGCGGAAGCCCTGCTGGAATTGCCCTTCTGGCGGGTTTCAGACTCAAGCAGTCATTCAGGCGCCCGGTGTGGAGTGATGGTGGCCGGCAGCAGTTGGCCGGATCCCGCCGCCGCGGAGCAGCACCCACTTTGCTCGAAACCACCTTGGTTAACGCTTCCGCCAATCCCTAGGCGCCATCGGGCTTCTGTCCGCCCAGAGCCCTCGCCTGGCACTGCGAGCCTCGTCCTGTAGCCGATCCACATCAAGGACCCGCAACTCCGCACACTTGTCGTCGTGGCACTTGCTCGCGGTGTGGTGCCGTCTGAGACAGATCAACTTTTTTCTTGAGCCCCCGGCTCGCCATCAACCCAGGTCTTCCGGCCCATGATCAGTATGGGCGTCAGAGTGGGCAACAGCATGAGCAGCATCCAGCCGTTGAATGACTCGTCATCCCGCGCGCCAAACCCCCACAGGGCCCAAGGTATCGTCGCAAAGAAAAGGACGTACAGTACGATGTACAGGCGCCAGTAAGGCGTTGTCGGGTGGCGCCACGGGGCAAAACGACGGATGGCCCAGCAGGCCGCTGTAAAGAGGCCGATCCCGACGCTCCCCGCCGCTACCTGGCCCTGTGCAAGAAAAACCACCCCGACGATTGCCACCCAGACAAAGCCGCCGATCCAGCCCCAGGTCCAGCCGAGCTTTTCGCCTTTTCGTTGGGCCATGATTTATCCTCGTCTTGCAGATGCGTTGCATCGTATCCCATGTGCGCCAACTACCGCCCCGCCTCGCGCGAAGCGCTCGCCGCGCTCCCGCTCCCGCCACCGGACTTCGCCTATGGCGAGGCCTATCCGGCCTCGGTCGTGCCGATTGTCACCAACTTCGCCCCGCGCCAGTGGACACCCGCCACTTTCGGGCTAGTGCCAACATGGGCAGACGACCTGAAGATCATGCGCTCAAACTACAACGCGCGATCGGAGACTCTAGGCGAGAAGCCGTCGTTTCGCCAGGCCTGGCAGCGCGGGCAGCTTTGCATCGTGCCGGCCGAGGTGCTCTACGAGCCCTGCTACGAGACCGGCAAGGCGGTGCGGTGGGCGATCCGACGCGCCGATGGCAAGCCGATGGGCATTGCCGGGCTGTGGGAACGCAAAGAGAACGAGGCCGGGGCGCCTTTCTGGTCGATGACCCTGCTGACGATCAACGCCGATGGCCATCCCCTCATGCAGCGATTCCACAAGCTAGGCGACGAGAAGCGCTCGGTAGTCATCCTGCCCGACGACGCCTGGGGAGACTGGCTGCGGGCAAAGTCCGAAAGCGCGGCGCAGGCGTTCTTCCGGGGTTTCGACGCACGCGACTTCGTGGCCGAGCCGGCACCGCGCTGATCCGCTCAGCCACCGATCTGTCGCCTTCGCCTGCCATGTAACGGGTCAAACCGACCCGCGCGCCTTACTCTTTGTCGTCCCCATCAGGGATCGCCACGTCGGCCACCGCGCCAACGGTCTTCGCGGTGACTTTAACCGCAGTCGCGGCCACCGATACCGCGGCGTCAGCGACGGTTATCACGGCACAACCCGAAAGTCCGGTGACCAGGCAAACCAGCAGTAGCCAGTGCGAGCGTTTGCGCGGGGGGTAGCGATGGACGGACAAGAGCCCGCTCCGAGTAGCGGGGGTGTTGGCGGCTGAAACACCTGGAGGATACCGATCGGTGTCCGTTGCTCCACTGTCGCCCTCGCCTGCCAAGTGACAGGCCAAACCGTTCTCTTGCAACCCATTGATTTTTATAGGCCGCGTGCGAAAATGGATTTTCGCAGAAACAGAGAACAGGAAGGGAGAAAAACCACCCAAAACAGGGGTGGCGGGGCTGGCGCCCCTTTTCGCACGAAACGCGAAACCCGCGCCAACACTGGGGATTCGGGCAGGCGTGAAAAAGGCCAGAGCAATGTCTGGCCTTTTGTATTTGGTGCCGAAGGGCTATCGAACTGTTGCCTAAAAGCCACATAACGAAAGCCTTTTAAGACCTCTAAGTCCTTTCATACCCCCAAAGATACCCCCAGCAACAGCAGGTGACGGGTCAATCGTCTTCCCTGCTCATCGATCCGACGGTCTGCCATGCAGCTACGCTGAAGCGGTGTTCTGCAGCACCAGGAACTTCGCGCCCTCTCGTTCCCGGATCTCCTCGACCCTCTGGGCAAAGTACGAGAGCGATAGCTTCTTCTCGGCCAGGAACCCCATATGGGCGTTGAAGCCCTGCAACACCTCGTTCTTCACCAGCAGTTTGTTTGCGTACTCGATGCAGGCGGGCTCGACGACTGACATCGCGCTGCGGACCAGTGTGGCCTTGTCAAGAGTTCGCCGTAACTCGTCAAACCACTGCACGCCGCGGTTGCTGTCGTTCGTGAAGTCGAGGAAGCGAATCAGGTTTGCGGCCGGCACCGACTGCACGTACCGGGCGTCAAACAGGCGTGCAGGGTCATCCTTGAGCAGCAGCTTGCCGCAGTGCTTGCGAGCGATCACACGCCAGTCGGCGTAGTGGCGAAGCATTTCATCCCGGGCGGCCTCACCCATGCCGAGGTCGCTCATCGCCATCACGCTGCCGAGGCAGGCGAGGACGTAGCAGTCCTCCGTCGCATTCAGTTCGGTGATGTCGTCGATCTCCCCGAGCTGGACCTTGTAGTGATGGGCCAGGGTCGTGAACAGCTGCTTGCTCTGAAGGAGCAAGTGTCGCCGCGTCTCGCCATCCGTGGCCTGCTGAGACAGACGCAGGTGATCGACCGCGGTCATAAGCTGGGCATGCTGCGAAGACTGCAGGAACTGCTTGATGGCTTTCGTCTGCTTCTCAAGAGTGCTCAGCCGCTTGTCGATGCGGTTCAGGCGAGAAGCAAGATAGGCGAAGCCAGTTACCGACGTGACGATACCCAAGCCCGACAGCGCGGTGGTCGCGATCGAGTAGTTCAGGATCTGATCGGTCGCCGCCTTCACTGCAGCCACGTTCGCGCTCAAGGCTTGCATCTGGATTCCGGTCACGACCGACCCGATCGCGCCCAAGCCTGGAACCGCACCAAGCAGGCCAGCAGAAGCCGGCATTGCCAAGTGGGAGACGATTCGACCTGCAGCGTCCCGGATCACCCCACCGTGAAGGCTCAGGTTGCCCGTCGCCAAACCAATCACCTGCTCAACGGGGATGGAACGGGCCACGCTCAAACCAAGTTCAGAAAGCATTTTCTTGTCTCGTTATGAAGTCAGCGCCGCGACGCTGACGTTCGTCCCGGCGGGAACCGAAGCAGGATGCAGCTATCGCCGAGCTAAGCTCGACAGCGCGCTCCCGGGCGTTGATCGGTTCAGAGATCGGGCTCAGTCGAACTCCGCGTTCTTGAATCTCAACACGTTGCAGTTCTCCCTCACTGCGCGCTGCAACCCGTCCTCGAAGCCCGCATCGCTCTCGGCGTCGATCTCGATCGAGATCCGCACCTTCACGCCCGGCTTCGCGGTGAAGTTCAGCACCACCTCGTCGATGATGTCGGCGAACTGCCGCTTCGCCATGACGGGATCGAGGTCGATCGTCCCGAAGAAGTGTGTCCGTGGCGCCGTGGTGGCCGCGGCTGGAGTGGAGAGAACGCGCGTGGTGGCGCCCGAGTCTGCAGCCTTTTGCGCACTGGGCGGTGTGCCAAGCGGATAGGTGACCGCTGCAGCGCCCGCAGCCTCTTGCGCGCGTTCGGCGGCGATGCGCTCGGCCTCGGCCTGTGCGAGCGACGGCTCGATCAGGATCAGCGCGGTGTCCAGAATGGGCGTCGTCCGCTTCGCGAAGCTGAAGCCGAGGTAGCGACCATCCTCCTTGCCTTGCGCGAAGCCGAAGAAATCCCGGCTCTCAGCACCCGCAGCAAGCGTGTTGTGGAACACGGCGTCGTCGCGCAGACGTGGCAGGTACAGCTGCTGGCAGGTCTGCTGCCAGACGTTGAGCGCATTGGCCTCGCCCGTGCCGTCCTTCCAGAACCAAGCCTTCAGCGCGTTGTGAAGGTGGATCGGCGCCCACTCTGTGATCAGCAGCTCGTTCTCGCGCAGCACGCGCTCGATCTCCTGCGTCAGGTTCTGCGCGCCGGAGTTGATCTGGTACGGCTCCCACTGCAGCTCCGAGAGCCCCTTGCCGCGCTCGGCGAACTGGGCCGGCGCCAGCATCCAGCGGTAGCTCTCCTTCACCATTCCGCGCAGTGCATCGTTAGCGTCGTCCAGGCTGCGGCTTGCCTGCCGAGCTTGGTACTGGTCGAGGTTGAGCTTGAGGTCCTTGATGTCGGCGACGATCGACTGCCAAGCCAGCACCGAGCGCACCTGATCCTTCAGGCGGCTGACACTGTCCGCATCCGGGGCCAGGAAGATCAGGCGGTTCTGCTTGAAGCGCGGCTGCTCACCGCGGTGCTTGAGGATCTCCGTTGCGTAGCGGATCGCCGATTGATCGCCGCTGCGGCTGTAGCCGGCCGTCGGCGGCAACACCACCAGACGCAGCGCCCAGTCGTCGGGAATGTCGGCACTGGCGGTGAACACATGCACCCCGCTGAACACCCCCGGCGCCAGGGTGCGCTGCACGCGGTCGCGGACGGCAGGAATCACATCGTCCTTGTCCTGGAAGCGCCGCTTGCGGTCTTCCATCTCGCGGCGCAGGTTGGGCCGGGTGTCGAACCAGAAACGGTTGTTGCCCGAGTTGAGATAGTGCAGGCGGTCGTTCAGGCGGCGCAGCGCGTCCTTGAACACGCCGATCTGCTGCCCGGGCTGCACACATCCCAGCAATACCCCCTCGAGCTCGATGCCGCGCACCATCTGGCTGGAGGTCGTTGGCGCGCTGCCCAAGAAGATCGTCCGCGCCGTCCGCCTGCACGCCTGCACGCTGCCCAGGCGGGTATCCACGCTCTCCAGCTCGGTCGTCTCCGCGCGCTCGCCGTCGACGTCGCTTTCCAGCACCGGGTCCCAGCCCTGCGGCAGGTAGTAGATCGATTCGTTGCGGGTGTCGGCGTCGTACAGCGGCAGGCTGCCCGGCATGATCAGCAGATCGGAATTGTTGTCCTTCCACAGCCGGTGGATGATCTTCGCCATCAGCTTCAGCACGCCGCGGGTGCGCTGGAAGTTGTCGAGCGAGGACCAGTCCTCGTAGAGGCGCACGAAGACCTCGGGGTGGATGGGGTAGGCGTGCATCAGGCGCTCGAAGTAGCGGGCCTCCTGGGTCTCGTGCGGCAGGTCGGCCGCGTTGGCGATGTAGTAGTCGGCAAAGGCCCGGCATACCGTCTCGGCGCCCAGCTTGTCGCCGATGCTCGAGAAAAGCCGACGACGCACGATCTCGAAGGCTTCTTCGGACGACACCGGCTTCCACAGCGCCTGGACCCGCCCGAAGTAGTGCGACAGGGCAGCCAACGCCTTCACGCCGCGCTGGCTGCCGGCTTCCTTGTCCGACTCGGGCAGCGAGGCGAGCAGCACCGCCGTCGGCACGGCCTTGAGCGCCTCGGTCAGCGCCTGCACGAAGCTCAGGTTGGAATCGAAGGAGCCGCCCGACAGCGTCTTGCCTTCCTCGAACTGGCGGATGTAGGCCACGAGCTCGTCGATCAGGATTACGCAGGGTGCGTAGCGGCCGAGCAGGTCCGCGAGCACGCCCTTGCCGGGCGAGGTGCCGGACTCGTCCGCCTCGCGCACCATCGCGTAGCCCTCGGCACCACCGAGTTGCCAAGCCAACTCGCCCCAGAGCGTGCGCACCGCCAGTCCGTCGCGCTTCATCGGCTGGTTGGGCGACAGCCGGATGCCGTCCAGCACCGCGATGCGCGCCCGCGGCATCTCCACCACGCCGGCCGCGTTCAGGATCGACGGAATGCCGGGCATGTCCGAGGCCGACACCTCGCCTTTGGCTAGGTGATACACCGCCAGCATCGTGTGCGTCTTGCCGCCACCGAAGGCGGTCTGCAACTGGATCACCGGATCGCCACCGCGGCCGGTCAGGCGATGGACCACCGAGTCGAGCAGCAGACGCATGCCTTCAGTGATGAAGGTGCGCTGGAAGAACAGCGACGGGTCCTGGTACTCGGCGGTCGCCGTGCCCAGATGCACGCGCGACAGGTCGGCCGCGAACTCGGCCTGCTGGAAGGTGCCCTTGAGCACGTCCTCGTGTGGAACGGCGATTTCGCGCCACGGCTTCAAACTCATCCCCATCATCTCCCATGAAGCTGCAGCAGCACGTCGCGTCGGCAACTTCGATACCGCCAATATTCTTGACTCAACTTGGTCTAGGCCCCACTCACCTGCAGGTTCCCTACCGCATACGCTGTTCTGCCCCCACCACCGGCAAAGGCTTCGGGGCCATCCACAGTCTCCGGAAGTTCATGTGCCGCGCCGCCAATCGCCACTGCCAGCTGCGGATAGACAGGCTCCAACTCCGGGCTCTCGCCCAAAATCCAGCTCGGTAACGGATTCACGAGCTTGCGTGCGATCCGCTTGCCGCGCACTTCTACCCACCCCTCGGCCAGCGCGCGCATCATCGGCAGACTTGCGCCGCCACCCGTCAGAATCACCGTGAGATCGGTCTTGGTGAGATAGCTCAGCCACGTGTCGTGTAGCCCTTCGAGCACATCCCTGAAGCCCTGCTCGACACGCTCGGAAAACTCCCTGACCGGCCGCGAAGCCATGAAGTCGCCCAGTTCGATCTTTCCGAGCGTACCGTCGCTAAGCACGTACTGGACCCTGTTGTCCGCAAACAAACGCTCCTTCAATCCACGTATGCGACGGCTCAGATCGGCTGCAACCAGCCGACCGTGCGGCTCGGTCAGGTCGACACCCTGGGCATCCAGGATGAACTTCTTCAGCATCATGTCGATCCGATCGCCGGCCTGCATTAGGGCCTTGATCGAGCCCGGCACCTGAAACACCCGTGTGATCTCTCGCTGCTCATCCTCGCGGAGGAGGAAGAGGCCGAAGTCGGTCGTGCCTGCTCCTACATCGATCACCATGAAAGGAAGACGCTTGTCTTCACCGTCGACCAGCGCTCCAGCCGCCACGGCCACAGGCTCGGGGACACCGTCGGCGATCAAATACTCGGGGCGCCGCTCCAAGGCGCGCACTAGATCGACAGCCGCCTTAACCTCTGCCACATCCAGACCGCCCTGCCACCGTCCGTGAAAGGTGTCCGCAAGAATCTGCGCTTCGGCCATCCAGTGGCGCATCAACCGGTCCGCCCAAGACTTCTGCGCCGAAGACGGCCAGCACGGATGCGCAAATCTCCGCCGTACATAGCGGGAGAGCGGGCCTTTCGTGTCTTCCACCGACCAAGTCTGAACCTGAGAAACGGCCAGATCAGTCAAATAGGCCAAATAAATCCGGATCAAATCGCCTTCGGTCAGCTTGACCTGCGTCGGATTCATTTCGGCCCGCAAAGGGTAGGCATCGAGATTCCCATCCGAGCGCTGACTCAGCCAACTCTTGATCGAATCCAGGCGCGCCCGGTTGGAGTCTGAAAGCTCCTGGCTTGCATCCACGGCTTCGAAGCCAAACAGCACCTTTCCGCCATCGGTAATGAAGACTGATGACGGCACTGCATAGCCTTCCCCGCCGGCTTGCGCGCCCAACTCCAGCTCAAACGGCTGACCATCGTCCGACTGAGCAAACGCCTTGGACATGGCCGTCCCGAAGTCCAGGCAAAGCAGCACATCGGGGTCATCAGGCGTGCTCCTGTCCAGTGCGTCGGTAACCAAGACGACCTTCGGCTGGACCGTTTTCGGCACCTCAGGAGGGGGCGCATCCTCCTGGGGTGGCGGCACGGGGATGACTTGTTCCGCAGTAGTCGGTGGGGCATCCGCTACGCGGCCTGCCACAGACGGCGGCGTAGGTGTTTCGACTGGGGTCGCAGACGGACTCGCAGTTCCGCCCCGCAGCACGGCCAAGGCCACACCCAGCGCCTGACGCTCTGCAGACGAAACAGTCCCGATGGCATTGCGATCGATACGCTCGATCAAACTCTCAAGCAGAAACTTGGCAATCTCTGGATTCACCTACCGCCTCCTTTACCGCGTTCTGAGTTATTCGACCAATCCCTTCAACACCACGTCGCCTGCCGTTCCGTCCTTGCGTATGCGCACCACCGCAGGCTGGCGGACGATGACCTTCTGGCGCGCCACATCACCCACCGCCTGAAAATACTTCGGTGCGAAATCGACCTCCTGCCCGACCTCTCCATAAAGGGCGAGGCCGCGCTGCTGGGCAACTTGGTCCATCTGCAGCAGCAAGCCCTCGAAGCGCTGGAAGCAGTTCTCGGTGACACTCACTAGGCTCTGCTCGTAGATGTCGAGCACGGAGACCACCGGCTCCTTCACACTCGCAACCGCTTGGCGGGCTTCCCTAGCCGCGTTCAGCGCAAGCCCGATCGCCACATCCGCCTCGCGCGCCCCCGCCTCCAACGCGGTGCTGCTGGCCTCGCGCCGAGCCACGACACGGCCATGGATGAGCCATTGCCGGGTGTCCTCATCCAGTTCTGGGTGCCGCTCCGCGATCTCCTTTGCAATCGCGCGCGCCCGAAGTGGATAGTTACACAGCATGTCGAGCTGATCCAAGAGACCTTGGTCACGAACACCTTGCCGTCCCAGCAGGATCAGGGCCTCCCTGACGTCCTTGATCAGCAGAGATAAGGCGCCCTGAAGTGCATCCGGCCAACTACCACTGCCCAGCATCTGCCTGCAGTAGGCCACCGCCCTGAACACCACTGGATCGGTCGCAACAGAAAAGCGCGTGCGAACGATTTCGTGGGTCAGCAGAATTACCTCTTCGGTCAACTCGTTCTGGACCCTCTCTTCCTTCGGCCGACCCACTGCCCGCAGGGGCAGGTTCACCAGTTCATGCAATGCCTTACCGATCTCATCGCCAGCTTCCAGCTCGGACGTGGGAATCAGGCCGCGTAAAGCAGAAAGCGTCCGCGCCTGCCGGCGAGCGACGGAGTCGCCCGGCTTCTCCGTTTCGGGCCTAACGTTGGCCATGGCCCGTGCGACGCTCCTCAGCAGTTCAGCCAGCGTCGGGCTACGGGCCAGCAGGGCGGAAATCATCTCCTCACGCGCCTTCTCGCCTGTTTCCTCGCAAGCGATCGCGTCGGCCAGATACGCGTTCAACCAAGCGCCGTCGGCAAGGCTCAGCGCGCGCGCCACGTTCAGCCGATCGTCGGCCTCCTTCAGCAGCTGCAACGCTGGAAAGTCCTCGTCCATCGCGGGCGCCAGCCACTGCTGCAAACTGGGCTGCAGGCGCTTCACCACCTGCGCGGAGTGGACTACGCAGGCAATCGCCAGCAGGCGGGACTCGGGCTCCTCGCTACGGTCGGCTGCCACCCGTGTCAGGCTCGCCAGCCCAGCCTGGAAACGCGCGTCATCTGCCTGCTTGGGGATCAGCTTCTCCCGCATCATGGCTTTGAGTGCTTTTTGCTTCTGCGCAACCGGGCTGTCAGACGCAAAGACGTCAAATGCAAGCTCACCGCTGATCGCGTCAGACATTTCGGCGTGCGTCATGCCAAGCCCCCCCTGTCAGCAGCTGCAGACGACCAGAAACACCTCGCGCGGCACGGTTCACACCAACTCCTCCTCGTCCTTGCGCAGCATGTAGGCGAACTTCTCCTTGATCAGCGCCTTGCGAGCGGCGACGAAATCGTCGTAACGCTCCAGCGCCCACAGCTCTGGGTTGTCCGGAATCAGGTGCATTTGCAGGTAGCGCTCATGCGTTGCATCAGACGAGAATCGCGAACGGGCAAACCACTCTGCGGGCGGCTTATCGCACTTACCCGAGAAGCCGTTTTCATCGGCCGTCAGCAGCATGCAGTTGGCGAGCTGATCGCGGTGCTCCGCGCGGTAGTGCAGGATGTTGCGCTTGCCGCTTTCGGGGTTGATGTCCTTCACGGTCTTCAACAGGCTCTGCGGGAAGATGTGATCCACCTGCGGGCCGTTGGCATCCAGTGCGGGTGAATAGTCGAAGTCCCGGTACCAGAGGTTGAAGAAGAGGTGGATCGTCCTCGACCCGTAGTACTGGTCGAAGATCACCGCCGGCGTAATCTCCAGGCTGCGCCCTTCCGCACGGATCACCCCGTAGATCTCAGAGAGGACGAAATCCTGCTGTTCCTGGATGTTGCGCACCAGCTTGTCGATCAGGTTGTCCGGGCTGCCGCCGAACACCCCTGTCACCAGCACCCGCAGCAGATAGGCCGCCATGTCCTGGTTGGCGGCGAACTTCGCCGGGTGGTGGAAACGGTAGTAAATGAGCGGGATCAGCGCCAGATAGGAAGGCATCGCCCGATCAGATCGGATGTACGTCTTGGAGACCAGCAGATCCCGCACGGCCCTGATCGCCTCGGCCAGCTCGTCCCATTTGGCGATGATCTCTTCCTTGGTCTTGCCGTCCCGGAACTTGCCGACCTCGTAGCGCGCCCCTTTGCCCAGCATGCTCAGGCAGGACTTCAGCACGAAGTCGCGATCGAAATCGAAGCTGCCCTGATTGAGGTCCTCCAGCAACGCTTCCATCTCGCCATCCGCCTCGTCCCAACTCGAAGTCAGCAACGAGAACAGCAGATCCGACTTGCCGAGCTTGGTACCGCCGGAATTGGCGCGGATGAAGATCTCGACGATGTCATCCACCCGGTAGGCATCCGGATTGTCGATGCCGTCCAGTTCCTGGAAGGTGATGTTGTCGTCGGTCACGAACTCCTGCCGTACCCGCTCGATGTTCCGGCTAACGGTGCGGAAGGCATCTTGTGACAGCGGCTGAGGCGCACTTTGTGCGAGCGCATCCGCCATTTCACCTGGAAGTCTGTTGTTCTGGAAAACGAGGTCCTTGAACCGCACCCAGGGCCAGCCCGGATTCGCGGTCTTGAAGGCGAAGCGAAAACGAATGTCCTCCGGCGCGGCCGCCACGCCGCCGCTGAGCACGTCGAAGTACAGTTCGCGCCCTTCGTAGCTGCCGCGCAAGCCGATGAACAGGCTCTGAAGGCGCTGCTGCCCATCGAGCACCATCATCTTCGAGCGCGTGTTGTCCGGAACGTAGAAGTCGGTCAGCTTGATGTCTCGCCGGTAGTTGTCGATGAACTTGCGGTGCTTCACCGCCTCCTTCGTCTTCCACACCAGCAGCGTGCTGATCGGGTACTCGCGCATGATCGAATCGAACAGGCGCGCAATTTGCTCCTCACTCCAAACGAAGGGCCGCTGGATGTTCGGCAGCCAGAACCCACCACCCTCAGCCTCTTCGTCGTTCAGATAGCTCACGATCTTCCGGATCGAGAGTTTCTTGTTCTGCATTGTTCTTTGTTCCTCACTCAATCGCCGACTCAGATCCGATGGTTGCTTCCCCGACTCACCGCCGAATCTGGCGCGAAAAGCCCTGTGGCTTGAAAACTATGGGGTCCAGTCGCCTTCAGGAATATCCACATCAAGAGTCATGCTCAGCACTTCGATACTCGCGGACCAATTGTGTCGACAGCGTCGACACAATCTGCTCGCCATACTCGGCGCGCTCGTTCTTGAGCACCTCGCTGCGGATGCGCAGGCCCACATGCCAGTACAGCATCGTCACCGCACTGTTGGCCGTTTGCGCGATGTGCTGACGGGCCTGTTCGATCAGGCCGCGCAGCTCGTTCAGCAGAAGGGTGTCGGGGGTGGTCGGCGCCGACATTTAGATGTCCAGGTTTCCCTGCGACCCCACATGCCCGGCCTCGCTCGCCCCGCGCTCCACGCCGCTCCAGGCGGTGATCAGCTCGTTGTAGGCGCGGGCGTCTTCGGCCCAGCCCTTACGCTCGCACAGGGTGTAGAGGCGGTAGGCGAGCGCGCGGATGGGCTCGGCGCGGGCGGGCATGCGGGCGAGCAGCGCGCCGGCGGCGGTTTCGCCGTCCTGGTTGAGGGCGCGGATCATCTGGTGCAGGGCTTCCCACACCGGCACGCGGGTGTCGGTTTCCGGGTTCCAGTCGCGCGGCATCTCGGCCCATTTCAACAGGCGCAGGTCGCCCTTGCCGGATTCGACCACGCCGGCGTCAGTCAGGCCGGTCACGCTGGTGCCCTTGGCGCGGGCGAGCACGTCGGCCTCGCCATACTTGCCGGTGGCCCAGCCCTGGCCCTCGAACCAGTGCAGGCAGAACTGGGTGTCGTGGTCGAAGTCGTCCTCGGCGAGGAAGCGGTTGATGAGCTGCAGCGCGGTGCGCACGCTCATCGGCTTGCCGTCGGCTTCGAGCACCGCGGCGTACTGGCTGAAGATCGCCATGCCGGGGCCGATGATGGCCTGCGACAGATCGACCGGCGCCACCGGGCTGTTGATGCCGCCGCGGGTCATGTCCATCAGCGCCTCGGGCAGCACGGCGTTGAGTTCGCGGATGAACTCGCGGCGGCTGACGGTGGCCGCATCGGCGTCGCGCTTTCGGCAGACGAGGACGATGCTGGAGGCGAGTGTGTTAGTCCCCGAGCTGATTGTCCGGCCCTCTCGTTCTGTACGCATCGGCCAAGTTCCAGTGAGAGCAAAGCCAGCACGGATCACTGCGTCGAGGAAGGTCTCCCAACCTGTGCTGGAGGTGCCCGTGTCGCTCTGCGTCTCGGCCTGCTTGAAAGCGTAGTAGATCGTTACCGGGAACCCCGGATGCGCTTGCTCCGCCAAGTTGTGGATGGCGCGGGTCATTCCATCCAAGAAGAAGGCTTCGGCTTCCTGCTTGCTGCCGTGACGGTAGGGGGTAGCAACCAGTTCTTCGGCTTTGGGCACGGCCAGCGTGGCGTACAGGGCCGGAAAAATCGGTCTCAGGCTCTTGCGCAGCCAGACATAGAAGAAGTCGGACAGGTCAGCGTAGCCGATGTTGTCGTAGTAGGGAGGGTCTGTTGAGACAACCTTGCCTGAACTTATGGATTGATCCTGGGCATTCGTGTGTATCACTGTGCCCACAGGGTGTGCCGGAAAACCGTCAAACGCTTTTTCGACCCAGCCAAGCGCGCTCGAAAAATTACCCGTTGAATCGGAGAATGGGTTCGCCTCGGCGAAGTCCCAGACCATCGGGAGAGCCTGACGAGCGAAGGTATTCCGAAGCGTGTCTCTTTGAGAAGTCCAACTAGTGAGAGACGAGTGCGAATCAGTCATGCGATCTGCAGCGAGCCCCAAATACACCCCCACTGCCTGCGCATACGCCGTCGCTCCGAGGCCACTAGCATCCAGTCCTGTGCCGTCATTGGCCATTCCCGCGATCAACGCGTCCTGACGGCACTTTTCGATGGCCTCCTGCACCAGATCGGAAAAGGTGGTCAGCGCCACTAGTTGGCGGGGGGTGAAGAGGTCGCCGTAGGTCTTCAGCCCGTAAAGTGGTGGCGAGAACCAGCGCGGATTCTCCGGCATCGCCACTTCAGGCTTCCATTCAGGCTGTGCGTCGCGCGCAATCGCTTCCTGCTCGGACGTGGGCGACAGATAAACACGACCACGCACACCCTCGGCCACAACTGCCATCAGCCGCGCACCCATCCGCCCGGCATTGGCCTCTGCGTAGATGTGCTTCGGCTCGATCGGCGTATCAGACAGCAGGCATTGGAAGTTCGCGCCCCGCCCGAGCTTGGTCCCATCCTTCGCACTCTCCGGCGGAGTCCCGACCTTCACCGTGAACCGGTAGCCATCCCCTTCGACCACCGGCGCCACATACGCCTCCTTGCCCGCCTTGCTCGACAGCACGAAGGTCGAGGCCAGCGGCACTTCGGCGTGGCTGAAGGCGGGGTTGGGACTCTTCACCGTGCGCGCCCACAGCCACGCGATCACGGTGAGCTTCTGGCCGAGCAGCGGCTTCAGATCCGGTCGCTCGGCGACCATCTCGGCGGTGACTTCGATCTTCGGGTACAGGTGGCCGATGCGCTTTTCCGCCTCCGCCCGCATCCAGGCGCCGTAGCGGCGCACGTCCTCGGCCAGACCCTTGGCGCCGGACCAGTCCTCGGCCAGCTTGCCCTGCTTGTCGCCGGGAATGCGCGGCCCCACTGGCGCATGGCCGGCAAAGCGCGGCGGGATCTCGATCATCGCCTTGTTGATGGTCACCGCCACCGGGTTGAGGTCGCTGGCGTAGCTCTCCAGCCCCAGGCGCTGCGCCTCCAGCGGCAGCGCGCCCCCGCCCGCGAAGGGGTCATGGAAGGCGGGCAGCTTGTCCGGGTTGAAGAGCTCGGCCGCCTGCGGATGACCCTTATTCAGCGCGCAGGTCTCGCGCCAGCTGTTCCAGATCTCCGCGCGGGCGCGAGCGAGCACCTCCTCGTTGTTGGTGTTCTCCCACTGCACGAGGTCTTCGATGATCTTGAACAGGCGCTCGCGCTCGATGGCGGCCTTTTCCTTGTTCACCCCGCGCCCCAGGTGGCGCTCGTAGCCGGGGTCATTGACCATCTGCGCAAAGATCACCGCCCGCGCCGCAGCCAGCGGCCGACGCGCCCACCACAGGTGCAGCGTGCTCGGGTGACCGTGGCGGATCGACTTCTCGCGCGCGGCAGCGACGTTGATGGCGTCGAGCGGCAGGGCGACTTCGATGAGTTTTTTGGGGGTTTTGATGGGGGTCATGCGGTTTCGCTTTGTCGTGTCAGCACATGCCTGATGGCAGTTGCGAAGGGCAGGTGTGCGGTGTTCTGAATTTCTTCCTGCAGCAGAGGAAGCCATTCGTTCTCGCTGAAGGTCACGGCCATCTCGGCGAAGGCTTCGGCGGTCTGGATGTAGCCAGCTACCTCGGATCGCCGGATCTGGTTCAGCGCGCCGTCGAGCCCCAGGATGCGAATGGTTTCTTTGGCACGCTGCTGGTCGTGTGGCGGCAAGTTCGCCCTGGGGCGAATGGCGCCGCTCGGAGTGAAGACGAAGAAGTCTTCCGGATCTTCCACATCCGGTTTAATCAGGTCCTGGTGTGGGTAGGCGCCACACTTGTCCTTATGGTCACCACAGGTGCCGGCGCGCTTGCATGAACCGAAGAGATTGAGCCAGTCGAAGGTGCCCTGCGGGTAGCGGCTGCGTTGGCGGAAATGCTCGATCTCGCGTTGGTTCTCGCAAATTGGGCCTTCGCAGTAGGCGCAGCGGTTGCCCTGCATGGCTATGAGCTTTTCCCAGATCGCCGCGCGCTCCACCTGTGTCGGGCAGGTGTTCGACCACATGTCCTGTCCATGCCGGTACTTTGTCAGGCCGTTAGGCGGCACGGGGTCGCGATAGAGTCGGTGCACGTCAGCCCTCCGTGTTACGAGGTATGCGGGGCAAACGCTGCGTGAAACCCTGCAGGCGGATCAGACGATCGCACTCGCGCATGACTGGGTGGTCCGCTCCGAAGTGCTCATTCAACCGGACCCGCATTGCCTTTCCTTTAGGCGCCTCATGCTGGTTCTGCTGAATCAGAGCTTGATACTCGGACAGCATTTCCGTTTCCGGGACCGCGGGTACGGGATCAACATTCATGATTCGGGCGAGCAGATCGGCGCTGGACACACCCAGGGTCTGTGTGGAAACGCTCTCGATCGCGCTAACTTGCTGACCGGTTGCAGGATCCATGGTTTGACGCAAAACTCGGATGCACGACGCGTCCACTCTTGAGAGTACCTGCGGACTGTGAGTGGTCACGATGAACTGCGTTTTCGTGAAGGTACGCATCAGGTCTGTCAAAACGCGCTGTTGCCATGAGGGGTGCAAATGGAGATCCACCTCGTCGATTAGTGCGATCGCAGGGAGATCCAGTGGATTCATGATCTGATTGCCATCGTCGACAAATCGACTGTTGGCCTGTGTCATCCGGCGGGCGAGATCCATGGCTAACCCGAGTACAACGCGATACCCATCGCTTAGTTGTGCGATCCGAAGCGTCAGCACTTCGCCGTTGCCTGCTGTGCGGTCGATCACGAACCGTAAGGGGCGAATTTCTGTGCGCGGGTTGCTGAACTCGGGTCCGAGCATTCGCAGGATGGCAGTTCGAACGGTCTGCAGTTCCGGAAGCCGATAGTCGAAGTCTCGACGAACCTCTTTCTCCCGCCGCTCTTGGTCCTCCATGGCGTTGAACCATTCAAATGCCGAGCGGAAGCTCGAGTCGGGCGCTAATGCACCCGCAAGTGCTTCAAACCGGCTGAACTGTTTGCGGAAGCCTCGACGACGTTGAACCTCGTCTCGGATCGCGCGGTTTGTCCCGTAGTAGGCAATTACGGGAAGAAGGTAGGCTTGCCCACCCGCTTCCGCATCGACCAACTGGTTAGCGAAGTCGTCGATCTGCTTCATACCCTTCTTGAGGATATCTTCGTACTCACCCACCAAGTTCCTGGATACACGCATGATCCTAGGGCTTGCCATATTCCGGCGGCCGGCAGCCCATTCGATGGGAGCGCCCTCCCGTGTCCTGGCTTTCCAGCCGATCATCATGAAGTGCGCAGGACGTTCATCACGCTCGATCCGAACATCTCCCTCCCGAATCGCTATCCCTGCGACCCCAGGGAGTTTCGTGAGGTAACGACCAAACCCGATGGCAATAGCATCCAGAACAGCAGTCTTGCCTGCGCCGTTCTCCGCAACGATGACCGTAAGATCGTCATTGAAGTCGATCGCCAAGTGCCGGAAACACCGAAAATTGTGAAGCAGCAATCGCTCTAGCTTCATAATGAAGACCTCGTCAGGCAGATCGGTACTGCCTCGATAAATCCTTGAAAGTCGGCGCGCAGCCCCAGCGGAAATCGCATCTCAGGCCCGGTGCATCCGCGATGGACATGTTTGCTTTTTTGTGATCGGCGCCTTCGATACGAAGAACAGGCGATACTTTAGCGGTCCCGAGCGGGATCATTCAGATGGCTCCTTTTCTGCTTCGCCATCCTCTTTCGACGGCCGTCGCGGAATCGTCCGCCGTAGCGATGCCGCTGACTCGGCAAGAAGATCGTGCTGAATCAGGTTCTCGACGATATCCATAACTGCGTTGACCTGGATTGCAGTCGGGTTGTGGGCCCGGTGCGCCGACGCGTGACCTGCCTCGACCGCAGCCTCGACAATCTCAAGGCTGCGGGTGGTGAGGTAGTTCTGCGCGACGAGCTGCCGGAGTCCGCCGGCAAAGCCACTGCTACCTTCCAGCTTTCTTGCCATGAAGAGGTCAATGACGGCGCGAAGGCCCATCATCGCGAGGCGTCGGCTGTCGGCATCAAGTGCCGTGTAGATTTCCTTCAATAGCCCGGCGTACTCCGACGGCAACTCATCGAACCATGTCGGTCTGCGCCGGGAAACACGGGGAGGGAAATACGTTTCTGACGGTCCATCCTCCGGGTCGTCTTCGGAGCACCAGATCGTGCGAAGAAGGGTGACTTCCTCACACCCCCTGCACTCCAGGAGCGTATGCGTTCTGCTCCAGCAAACCTCGATGCCGTACAGAGCGTCGACGAGCTCTGACTCACTTCGCCCCCGCACAAGGAGCACGTCATGCTTGGTCTCGTGTCCGCAGAGATTGCAGTGCGTCCAAGTAACTTTCGCCTCCTCGGTCATTCGCTCACCACCGGCTGAATCGTAGCCTTGGCCAACAACTGGCTCAGGTCAAGGTTGATGCTGGTCACAGCCCAGTCTGGCTCCTGCGCGAACGGGCGGCGAATGTAGTACGGACCTTCGACGTCGTCGCCATCGACGAGCACGACTGCCAGGATGAACTTGTCCGCTTGGTTGAGCCCGTAGAGGATCTCGTTGCGGGTGACGGTGATGGTGGTGGCGCCCTTGGCGCGCCCCTTGACCTCGATGTGGCGGGCGGGCTGTAGGCGGCCTTCGATCGGCCCCGGCAGGCTGGTGACGTCCCAGCCGCACTTTTGCGCGGACACGTCGATGACCTCATGACCGAGGGCGCGCTCGGCATCCATGACGGTCCGCATGGCGATGGCCTCGATGCGGGCTCGGGCGGCGGCGTCTGCGCTCCAGCCGGGTTCGCCACGACGTTGCAACAACAGCCCCTGGGGGATGACCAGCGCGCCGCCAACCACGGTGGGTGTGCTGGAAATGACATGGCGCATGGCCTGCAGCTCAGCGCTGCGGGTTTGCAGCCGGGCGGAGAGCTCGTCCAGGGTGCGCAGGGCGTTGTCGTAGTTGAGGCGCGGCTGCTTGCCAGCGGCGACGTCGTCCTTGAGCTTGATCGAGCGGTCCTGCCAGTAGTTGATCTCCTTCACCAGCCGTTCATGCACTGCGGCGAGCGTCTTGTCGACCTGCTGCACGCGGCGGGCGCGGACTTCCTCGAAGTGCTCTGGCACGAGATGAGTAGAGGCGTGGGTGAGCGCCCGCTGTTCGAGCTGGTTGGCGTGGCCGGTGGCGACCCAAGGGGCATCGAGCACGTCGCCGATGCGGGCGAGGTCGCCGGCGGCGATGGGTTCAAGGTCGAGGTGCGGCGCCCATCCGGCATGGATGGCCTCGCCTGCAGGGTCGATCTCCACGAACTGCATGCGGCGCGAGACGATGCGGTTTTGGTCCGCGCCTTCCTTAACGGCGTGATCGACGATGAACATCAGCCGCGGGGTGATCCCCAGGTCGGCCGGATCGACCAGCACCGCACCCTGCTTGAGCTTGTTGCGATGCTGCTCCAGAACGATGTCGGTGACGGCCTGCATCAGCGGATGGCCGGGGTGGAGGAGGCTCGCCATCCTGGCCTCGGCCCGGCCGGGCACGCGGACGTGGTCCTTCTCGAAGCAGACGCGCTCGTAGCGGCGCAGCACCGGCTCGTTGTAACGCCGGTCGCGGCCGGCGATCTGGCGGTCGCGCTCGCGGATGATGGCCGGCACGTGGGTGATCTCTGCGCGGCCGGCTTCGCGGGGACGCAGTTCGCCCCCGAGCAACTCGAACGCTTGGTTGAAGAAGGCGCGGATGAAATAGGGCTGCAGCTTGCGGGCTTCAGCCTTCTCCATCTCTTCCTTCACCGCGTAGAGTCGCTGCGGGTCCATGACCTCTTCGCACAGCGCGTTGCGGCGGATGATGTTCTGCAGGTGGTCGGTGTCGAGCGCGCCCTCGATCTTGCGGAAGAGTTCGGCCTTGCGCGCGGGGTCTTCGCCGTACTTGATGGCCTCGATGAGGAGCTCGCGGAGGCTCTTCTCCTCGAACACTTCGCCCAGGATGTCGAACACCCGCCCGCCGAGGGCCTTGCGCTCGACTTCCAGCTTGTCGAACAGGCGCTGGAAGACGTCGCCTTCGCGGGTCTCGTTGGCAACCATGTTCCACAGGTGGCAGATCTCGGTCTGACCGATACGGTGGATGCGGCCGAAGCGCTGCTCGATGCGGTTGGGGTTCCAGGGCAGGTCGTAATTGACCATGAGGTTGGCGTTTTGCAGGTTCACGCCTTCGCCGGCCGCATCCGTGGCGATGAGCACGCGCACCACCGGGTCGTTGCGAAAGAGCTCCTGGACCTTGCGCCTGTCCTCGCGTTTGACGCCACCGTGGATGACCACCACCGCCTCTTCGCTGCCGAGCACGCCGCGGATCTTCACGGCGAGGTAGTTCAGGGTGTCGCGGTGCTCGGTAAAGACGATGAGCTTGCGCTGGCGACCGTCCGCATCGTGCATCTCGGGCGTGTCCTGCAGCAGGCGCGAGAGTTCATCCCACTTGCGGTCCTGGCCGGAATGCACCACTTGGCGGGCCTGCTCTTCCAGCCCTTCGAGGATGACGATCTCGGCCTGCAGCTCGACGATGGTGCGCGCGGCGGTGGCCTGATCGACGACGGACTCCTCGAACTCTTCGTAGTCTTCCGGGGCGAGGTTGTCGGGGGCATCCCAGATGTCTTCGCCGGCGCCGTTGGTGAACACGCTGTTGGCGAGCACTTCGCCGCGCTGGCGCAGCTTCTCTTCTTCGACCCGACGTTGCAGTTTGGTCCGGCGACGGCGCAGCGACTGGTAGATCGCCTCCGGGCTGGAGGCGAGCCGGCGCTGCAGCGCGGTGAGCGCAAAACCGACCGTGCCGCGGCGGGCACCGTCTTCGAGCTGGTCGGCGCGGTTCATCTCGGTCTTCACGTAGTCGGTGACGGCGCCGTACAGCGCGGCTTCGAGATCCGAGAGGCGGTAATTGACCGTGTAGGCGCGGCGCTCGGGAAAGAGCTTGGTGCCGTCGAAACGCAGCATCTCTTCCTTGACCATGCGGCGCATGAGGTCGGACACATCCACCTTGTGTGCGCCGTCGCGGAACTTGCCGAAGAAGCGATCGGAATCGAGCAGCGACAGGAAGAGCTGAAAGTCCTCTTCCTTGCCGTTGTGCGGCGTCGCCGTCATCAGCAAGAAGTGGCGCGTGATGCTGCCAAGCAGCTCGCCGAGCTGAAAGCGCTTGGTCTTGTTGATCTTGTTTCCGAAGTAGTTGGCCGAGAGCTTGTGCGCTTCATCGACCACCACCAGATCCCAGCGCGTGAGCTGGAGCTTCTGCAGCAGGTCATCGTTGCGCGAGAGCTGATCGACCCGGGCCACCAGCAGGTCGGTGTCCTCGAACGGGTTGCCGCTGGCGCTGTTCTCGACGAGGTCGCGACCGAAGATGCGGAACTCCAGCCCGAACTTCTCGCGCATCTCGTCCTGCCACTGCTCCACAAGGCTGCCCGGGGCGACGATGAGCACGCGGCGGGCGTCGGCGCGCATCAGGAGCTCGCGGATGAACAGGCCTGCCATGATCGTCTTGCCCGCGCCGGGGTCATCCGCCAGCACGTAGCGCAGCGGCTGGCGTGGCAACATGGACTCGTAGACCGCGGTGATCTGGTGCGGCAGCGGTTCGACGTTTGAGGTATGCACCGCCATCATCGGGTCGAACAGATGCGCGAGGTTAATCCGCCAAGCTTCGGCGGCGAGCTTGAACGCTTCGCCGGGCGCATCGAAGGCCCAGGGGCGGCCTTCTTCGGCGACAGCCAGGTTGGCCTCGTCGCTGCGGAACACCATGCGTTCGCCGAAGCGTCCGTCAGCCGTCTTGTAAACCACCGTGAGCGCATCAGGGCCGACCGGCTCAGTGGCGACGACGCGGACGATCTGGCCCATCTCGATACCAACCAGCGCGGTGTTCGGGGTGATCTGTTCGAGCTTGAGCATGGATGGTCGGGAGAGCGTGGTTGGGTGCGGAGGATGGACTCGGCATTATACCGATCGCAACCATGGCCCATGGCGGAGCAAGGCTGGACGAGTTGCCGCATGCACTCACGTTGTTTCGGCGTGATCACGAAGCGGCAGCCGTCACGCGCGTGGATCCGCTTTGCCCCGCGGATTTTGGTGGATACCGGGCTGGATACCGAAGCCAAGATTACCGTGAATTTTGTGGTAACCGAGGTGGTAACTGGCCCTGTGGTAACCAACTACCTGCTGACTGACGTTATGCCTCCGGGCTCAAGTCCTCCGAGACAATGGCGTCCTCGCGCGAGCAGGTCGCTGAAGCTCGATTTCCGTGCGTACTGCCGTGCGTACCGCGCTGTGCGTACTTCAGGGTTGGTCGCCCGCGGCGAGCTACTCCTCGTGAATACGCTTCAGTGCCGCCCGGTGCTCCCTCAAGGCCCGAGCGAGCACCCGCAGCTCTGCGCGCAGCCCGCCTTTGAAGGCATTACGCGAAGAGGCGGCTTTACCCTCAGCCGTGGTCGGCCCCGCTGCCTGCGCCCACGGTTTCCAAGTGCGGATCAACTCTGCCTGTCGTGCCCGCCGCTCCGGCGTCCAACCGTTTGCCATCACTGCTCTCCAATAGTTCGTTCTGCAGAGTTTCGGTTTTTCTCGCGCGACCGCCGGGCATCGTGCCGTTGTTGTTGATCTGCTGCGGGCCGGTCGTCAGGTTCGCCTGCTTCGCGATCAGCACCGGCGGGCTCTTGATCGCAGCGAGCGCTTCGAGCGTCGAGCGACTCTGTGATTGAGCGCGCAGTGCGAGCTTGAGGAAGGTCTCGAAGTTGGGCATGTATTCGGCGCTGAAGGCACGTTCCGTCAATCTGGCAAACAGGGTCTGCAGCGCCGTGGCTTGCCCGACGAGCATCGCCTCGACCTGGGTCAGATCCCCGGCATTGACCACCTTTGCCTGCTCACGGAGTTGGTCGATCAGCGTCGGGACATCTACGGCCTCGCCGAGCCCCACCTTCGTATCGGTGGCATTCAGGACGCGATGGGCCGCGAGTTCAGGGCTGGTGTAGATCTGGGCGAACTTGCGCGCGAGGGTGACTTGGTCGGCGTCCTTGGCGACTTCGATCTGTACGTCCTTGCGGGGAAAGTCCGTGCTGGCTGCGGTTTTGGTGCGCGTCGGCTTCTTGGTCGAGCTCATGTCTTCTTTCTCCTGCTTCGGCTATTCGAGCGGCTCGACGTCAGCGCCCGCCCAGACTAATCTCACTTCCGCTTCGGTCGCCCCCTGTGGGCAGGCAACCGTGAAGGCCGCGCGCCACGGCGGGCGGATGATCCAGATGCGATGCAGGCCGGCGAGGCGCTTCTGTACCTCGCGGAGGACTGCGGCACGGTGCTGGCGCAGGCGGGGTGCCCACTCCTTCACTGCCGCGTGGTCACCACGCAGGCCGACGCGATTTCCCTTTAGCACAAAGGTCACGCCAGACTTCGCGGCCTGTTCGACAAGGTCGGTCACAGCCATTCGTCGGCCTCCTCCGCTTCTTCTCCCAGAACGGGGGGTTCTTCCGCAACACCGCCACAACCCAGCAATGGCAAGCGTTCTAGCGTTGCGGCAGCGTTTTGTGTGGCTGCAAGTTGCGGGGCGACCGCAACGCTCAATCCCGGTGTCGGCACGGCTTGTGCCGTTGTGGCGGGAGAATGGGCTGTGGCAGCAACGTAGCGCGCGAAGGCGTCATCGAAGTCGCTGAGCATGTAGCCTTTGGGGGTGGTGTGGCCGATACGCACGGTTCTGGAAATGATCTTGAACTCGTGCAAGCGCTTGGCCAGTTGCTTGGCCGTCATCGGCTTTCCACGGTTGAATGCAGCCCACGACTTTTCGTCATCTGCGCACAGCGCCTCAAGCAGTTGTCCGGTGCTGATTCGGTCGACACGCTTGTGATCGAAGATCTCGCGGATGTCTTCCAGCAGCTCTTGGCCGACAGACTTGGCATCATCAGCGGCGCCTGATAGCGCAATGGCTGCCAGACGAGCCAGTTCCGGCCAGCGGCCCCCCGCAACATCGGCGATCGCAAGCAGGAACTCCCAGTTGTCGGCAGCGCGGTCGTTGAGCACATCGGGGATGCTCGGACGATGCGCACCGAAGCGGTCTTGGTTGTCCTTCGCGAACCGAACGATGCGCTGGGTGATCCGCTCAAAGCCGCGACGATCCGCATGGCGCAGCTTTTCGGCTGATTCCCCAGGAAGTTTTCGGCGCAGCTCGATAATGATGCTGCGGTCGTGCAGGGTCGTCGATTGACCGCCAATGCTGGCAATGGCCTTCGCCCCCCAGGTCGAGAACTTTCTCGGCTCGAAGTCTTCGCCCACGGTACGAATGACAAATGCAGTCGGGCGAGTGTGGCCACTGTTGATGATGCCGTTCAGCTCGGGAGAGTCCTTCAGGAACATATCGGCTTCGTCGATCAGCAGCGTGGGTGCCCACGCCTCGATACTGCGGAATAGCGCCGGCGCGGTGATGTTGGCAGCTGGCAGCGCGCGGTATGACAGGCGTTGGATCAGGCTCAGGGCCGTTGTCTTGCCGCACCGCTTCTCTGCCGACTTCAGCATCAGGATCGGCGCCACCTCAGCGGCGTCGATTGCATGCGTGAAGACGATCCACAGGGCCATTGCGTGATCTGCGTGCTTGGGCGCCACCAGATAGCGCCTGATCAGCGCTGACAGGTCGTCGAGCAACTCGCCACCGTCCACCGGCAACGCCCATGGCGTGACCTCAGGGAACAGTACTGCGTTGCCTGCGGCGTCGTCAGCCACAGCGCGCTGATCCTTGACCAGCCTGTCGAGGATCGCGGCACGCGCGCCAATCTGCTTGGCGGCCTCACTGCGGCGTAGCTCGTACTCCACAAGCGGCAGCGCGGCGAGCTCTGCGATAAGCGCCTCATGGTCGTCGGGCTGCGCCTGATCGAGTGCGCATGCAGCCATCTGATCCAAGAAGCTTTGGCCGTTGTCGAGGTGGTTATCCATGACGGACTCCTGCGAGAGTCAGTCCGGTCTGGATCCGACCGACGGCGACAGCCAGACGATCGCGGTCCGCACCGGTCAGAGCAGCGCTGCTGCGGATGGCTGCGGCTGCCGCGAGGATCACCAGTGCCTCGAAAGCGAGCGCGCGAAGCACATCCGCAGCCGGGAAGGGACGGCGCTCCCGCGGCAGATGTCCGTCCACACGTTCGGGGAACAGATCCTCGATGCTGAGCCCGATCGCGGCGAGGATGTTCTGCGTCGGCTCGCCGCCGAAGTCGTGGAGCAGGAGGCGACCATCGTCCAGTTCGCGCCACGTGCCCGACATCGTCCTGTCACGGCGCGTCGGGACGCGGAAGACGCCGTGGTCGCGGCCGGTAGTCTTGTGGTCGACGAGACTCAAGAACTTGTCGCGAGGACTCATTACATGACCCCCATGAGCAGCACACCGGCCACGAACGCTAGCGCGACCAACCCGAGCAACTCGGCCAGGATGTAGCCGGAGGTCTTGCGCTTCCAGCCGCGTTTCAGTTTGCGACTCAGGCGCGCGGGCTTCGCGAGATCGAACCAGCCCAGGGACGGGGGATGTGCGGGGGCGTCCTGCTGTTTGTCTTGATAGCGGTGGCGCGGCGGGGGCGGAAGGCTTTTCTTGCTCATGGCCTTCCCCTTACGCGCGGTTGCGGGCCTGGGCGACGCGATCAGCCAACCATGCGTCGATCTCGTGCTCAAGCCAGCCGACGGAGCGTGCGCCCAAGGGGATCGGTGCCGGGAAATCACCGCGCTTGATGCGGTCGTACATGGTCGAGCGCGGCAGCCCAGTGCGGCCCTCGACCTCACGGCGTTTGATGATGCGGGGATGTACTTCTGCGATTGCGGCCATTTTCATTCCTCATATGTCGAAGGAAGTCCGAAACGCTCCGTTGCGTTCGGTATGGCTCGCTTTGTATTGCCAGACTGCACCCTATGGGCAATAGCCAAAGGGCTTGGGGTAGTGGCCCTTTTTCACCCTCAGGGTAGGCTGAGCCCCGCGTCATTGCTGGGCTTCAGCCCTCAGGGTAAAAGTTACTTTTTACGCAGACTGTCGGGACGGGTGACGGCATCCAGCGCCTTCGCCTCCGCGTTCGTGAGTCCGTACTTCTTCGCCAAAGTGGGAATCAACGTCTCCTGCTTTTCCCATGCGCCACCCGATTGCGCAGCCGCGATCCAGTCCGGCAGCAGACGAAACAAGCGGGTGTCATGTAGCGTCCACGCAAGCGGCACTGCACCGTCCTCAACCTCCTTCAGCAGTGCAACACGGTCTCGCTCAAGCTCTGCAATCCGCGCTCGTGCATGGCCCAGTTGCCGCTCGGTTATCGCCAGTGCTTCACGCAACCCTGCGTCTGTCGTCGGCATGG
Organism: Thauera sp. WH-2; assembly: GCF_048321015.1. NCBI lineage: Bacteria > Pseudomonadati > Pseudomonadota > Betaproteobacteria > Rhodocyclales > Zoogloeaceae > Thauera > Thauera sp. WH-2. Next base: position 132,477 of record NZ_JBLWFG010000008.1, read on the forward strand.
CGGCAGTCGGCTCTCCCGGCAGCGGGTAGGGAATGGACGGATTCCTCGATGCGCACCATGCAGCCAAGTCAGGCAGACGAACCTCCCAAGCGCTGGGAGTGCCATCGCCATTCAGGTCTGCGGCTACCGCCTTCAACGATCCAGATCTACAAGCTCGGTGAACGATGCTCTTCCAGTGAGAAAGCACAGACTGCTCCTCCTCCGACAACCAGCCGGGTGCGGACAGGTCTATATCGGCAATCGCTGCGGCCACCTCCGTATCAGTCAGATAGTCGGCGACAGCAAAGCGCAATTTCCACTCTGGCCAGTCCGTCCGCTGTAGCTGGACGGACTCGACGTCGCCGACGGCAATCCCCGCCTCAGCAAGCAATGGCAGGATGTCCGAACGCCGGAATCCAACACGGTCGAGAATATCGTCAGAATGGGATGTCATCTAAGTCCTCAAAACTTGGCGCGCTGCTTCCGGTATTCCCCCAGCGAACAAGCCTTTCCTTAACCCCGTCGCGTTCCTTTTTGCTCGAACTGGTGCAGCCAAACGCAGGAGTCCATTCGCACAACGACAGCCGACTCCATGCGGGATGTCGCGCAAGGCTCGCTGACACGACCGCTGCGGCCTGCTGCTCGGTCTTCCCTGTCGCCTGCGCGATCAGCGCCACAAGCTGCCGGATCGAGATGAAGTCTTCCCGCTCTTTGTCGGGATCAATCATGTATGCCCCCTTCGGCACAGCCCTTGTGTGGGTGCCGCGTCAGCCCAGCAAGGGAACTTGGTTTTCGGCCGCTGGGATCAGCATCGGCCTAGGCGCGGCAGAACTCAAATCAGGCGATCATGCCGCCCTGTTTGGCAGCGCGATAACGTCCGCGCCGGCCTTCAGCCGGTCGAGATAGTCCGCCCACTTCTGCATCATCGCCTTGCGGTCCTTCAGAAACTTCGTCCGGTTGTAGGCTTCACCCAGCGCATCCGGTACGCGGTGCGCCAGTTGATGCTCGATCACATCGCGGTCGACACCGAGCTCTTCATGCAGGATGGTGCGCGCCATCGCCCTGAATCCATGCCCGGTGATCTCGGTCTTGGTGTCGTAGCCCATGCGCCTCAGCGCCGCGTTAATGGTGGCGTCGGACATGGATTTCTTCGGGTCTCGCCCGACGAACACATGCTGGCGGTGGCCAGTCAGCGGGTGCAGGTCTTTGAGGATCGCCAGCGCCTGCTGAGATAGCGGAACGATGTGTTCGCGCCGCCGCTTCATGCGCTCGGCAGGGATGCGCCATTCTTCGCGCTCGAAGTCGATCTCGGCCCACTGCGCTCCGCGCAGCTCACCAGGACGGACAAAGACCAGAGGCGCCAGCCTCAGCGCCGACTTAACAATGAGCGTGCCCTTGAAGGCGTCCATCGTTCGCAATAGCGCCCCCACTTCTGCCGGGCTGGTGATCGCCGCGAAGTGCTCCGCCTTGGGTTTCTTCACCACTCCGCGGAGATCTGCCGTCGGATCGCGCTCGGCACGTCCCGTCGCGACCGCGTAACGCATGGCTTGGCCGATGTTCTGCTTCGCCCGGTATGCAGTATCCGCCGCACCTCTATCTGCGATGCGCTGGCAGCAGGTCAGCACGTCCATGGGCTTGATGTCCGCCACCGGCATCTTGCCCAGCCAGGGGAACACATCCTTCTCCAGCCTGCTGATGACCTTCTCGGCATGGCCGGCTGCCCATCCAGACGACACGCGCTCCTTCTCGAACCACTCGCGCGCGGTTGCCTCGAAGGTGTGCTCGACCTGAGCGATACGCTCCGCTTTCTCGGTCTTGCGCGCTTCGCTCGGGTCGACGCCCGCGGCGATAAGTTCTCTTGCGTCATCGCGTCGAGCGCGCGCTGCCTTGAGTGACACCTCAGGGTACGCCCCCAAGGCCAGCAACTTTTCCTTGCCGTCGACCCGGTACTTGAGCCGCCACAGCTTTCCGCCGCTCGGCGTCACGAGGAGAAAAAGACCCTTCTCGTCGGCGTGCTTGCGCGCTTTCGCCTCGGGCTTGAGCGCCTTGATCTGCGTGTCGGTCAGGGGCATTTGGGGGTATCTCCGGCTGGGGGTACGCTGGCTTTCGCCTCATACCCCCAACTGTACCCCCACTCACTTCCGGCTTCCACCAGACCTTTTCGGACTACTCTGGACGTAAAAAAGCCCGGAACCCTTGATTTCATTGGGGTTTCCAGGCTTTCTCGGACTACTTTGGAAGTGTTCGTGGTGGACCGAAGGAGGATCGAACTCCCGACCTCTGCATTGCGAATCCAAAAACACCGTCCCTATATCATTGCCCCTTGGCGTCATAAGCGCATATTTGCCACAATACTGCCACACTCCGATCGAAAGTCACACTGACGAATGGCAACCATACGCAAGCGCGGCCCCTACCAGTGGGAAGTCCAGATCCGCCGCAAGGGCTACCCACCGCAGAACAAGACCTTCAACACCAAGGCCGAAGCCGACGCCTGGGCGGCGATGACCGAATCCGAGATGGCCCGCGGTGTGTGGATCAGCCGCGGCGAGGCCGAGGACACCACGCTGGAAGAAGCGCTCGACCGCTACGAGAACGAGATCCTCCCCGGCAAGAAGGGGGCTGAGCCGGAACGCTCCGTCATCCGCACCTGGCGCGCACTGAAGCTCGCCAAGCGCGCCCTCGCCTCCATCCGCAGCACCGACGTCGCCGCCGCTCGAGACGAGTGGCTCAAGCTCTACAAACCAGCCACCGTGCTGCGCCGGCTGGCCGTGTTGTCCCATCTGTTCAGCATCGCGCGCAAGGAGTGGGGCATGGAGAGCTTGTCGAACCCCGTCGAACTGGTGCGCAAGCCGCAAGCCAACAACGCGCGTACGCGGCGTATCGCAGAGGTCGAACAAACGACCGTCGAATCGTCGGACGAAGCAGACCAAGGCCGCGGCGCCGACGAAGGTGAGCTCGAGCGCATCGTCGCCGCCACCGGCTCCACCCTCCTCCCCTCGATCATCTGGCTGGCGGTCGAGACGGCAATGCGCCGGGGCGAGATCGTCGACCTGCGCTGGGAACACGTCGACCTCAAGCGTCGCGTCGCCCACCTCCCAGCGACGAAGAACGGCAGTGCCCGCGACGTGCCCCTATCGACAAAGGCGGTCGCCACGCTGCAAACCCTGCGCGACAAGCGTGCCAATCGGGACGCCAGGGTGACGGGGCGTGTGTTCAGCATCCGCAGCGATGCCGTCACGCGGGCGTTCGAGCGCGCTGTTGCGCGGGCGCGGAAGCTCTACGTCGAAGAGTGCCGCGAAGCACAGCAGCGGCCAGACGAGCGCTTTCTGACCGATCTGCGGTTCCATGATCTTCGGCACGAGGCGACCTCGCGCCTGGCATCGATTTTTCCGATGCACGAGCTGACGAAGATCACAGGACACAAGGATCCGCGGATGCTGATGAGGTACTACCATCCGAGGGCAGAGGATTTGGCGAAGCGGCTCGATTGACCCCCTCTCACGTAAGCGTAGTACGTGTCCTCATCATTACGCAACGTCGAATCTTTACTTATGAACCGGCTCTTAGTCTACATTCATCACTAATACACTGCTGCCAGAAATGATTCATAGACTCTTTACCCGCCCCCGAAAGAAAATCTACCTCCCTTATCGCTTTACAAGGGAAACGATGTATCCCTTCATCTCTGAAATAATCGATAGCAGCGGCGAATTAATTGAAACAAAAATAGACCTAGACTTTAGTCGACTTCAATTCATTGAGCCAACAGGAGTCACTGTTCTCAGCAACACCATTGAACTTGCAAAAAAATCAGGCAGCGACATCAACTTTAGCAACTATTCAACCTCAGTCGACGCAATAAATTATCTTGATGACTCGCTTTTCTTCGAACGCTATACCGGCAAACCGCTTAAAGGCGGAGCGCACTTACGGTCAACCACAGCTCAGCTAACTTTGGTCTCCCACAAGAACAGCTTTAGCTGGATCGAAAGCGATCTGATACCATGGATCTCTGACATTGTCGGCACAAAAAAAACGTCACTTGCAAGCATAAAAGTGTGTTTTCAAGAGATATTCAACAACATCAAAGACCACTCGAGTGAAGACATCGGCTGCATTTTCGGACAGCACTACCCAAAGAAAAAGGAGCTTCAGATTGCAATATCTGACTTTGGCGTTGGCATTCCATCCAACGTTCAGAAGATTGACCCAAAATTAAGCGATGGAGAGTGCATAAAGCTGGCATCACAGGAGGGTTTCACGACAAGAACCGGAAAGAACAACCGGGGAGCCGGGCTAGACATTCTTATAAAGAACGTCGTCCAAAACAACGGCGGAAGCCTGATTATTCACTCCGGCAGTGGAATACTAAGCTGCACACAAGAAGGAAGAAAAGCAAAGAAAACGGCAAGAACTAGCTCGGGACACTACCCCGGAACACTTCTTCAGGCAACTTTCAAAACGGATCAGTTTTTTTACTTTGAAGACCAAGATGAAGATGAGGTTTTCGAATGGTGAAAATTGAAGTAGTGAGAATCTCCCCTCGCTGCTACACAAACGAAGATGGAGATAAGATTCATCAACACATCTACCCTTTACTAAAAAAAGGCGAGTTGGTAGAGCTATCCTTTAAAGGAATCGACGTTATCCCCTCGTCTTTTGCAAACACCGCGCTAATATCACTGCTCGAGCACTTCGATTTTGAATATCTTAAAACACATCTTTTCTTTAAAGAAACATCTCGCCAAATTAACGACATGATCAGAACAAGATTCTCTTTTGAGGTATCTCGCCGTGCAAACCAGAAAGACTCCAGCGAATAACCCCCTGCAAGCCGGTCATCTTAAACCAGGACAAAAAGCCCCACCTATTTCACCTAAATAGAAGATCAACCAATATTCTAATTAAACCCATAAATGGCTCTATCAGTAATACTGCCGGATATAACTGAACGCCTTCTCGAACAGCTCCTCGTCCGCGTGCAGCTTGTACTTGAACAAGGCCTTTCTCAGCGCCTTCTTCACTTCCCGCTCGCCCGCCTGCGTCCCCTGCCATCCCGGGAAGCGCACCAGGCGCACGATCTCGTCAATGTCCGCCACCACGCGCTCGACAATGATCGGGGTCTCGGGGGTCTTCACCTCGTTGAATAGCGCGGTCAGCGCGGCCTTGCCACGATCCTCGTCTTCCTCGGGCGGGGTCTCCCTTTCGGCCTGCAGGGTTTCCTTGGCGATCTGCAGCAGCTGCTTGAGGAAGTCGACGCTGTTGATCTGGCCGGACTCGAAGCGCTCCTTGAGCGCATCCAGGCGCTCGGACAAATCCTTGAACTTCGGATTGCCCTGGTGCTTGCGCAGCCGGCGCTTGAGCTTGATCTCGATCTCCTTCGCCTTCTTCGGGTCGGGGTTCGACAGCACGGCTTCGAGCAGGTCGGCGTCGAGCACCAGGGTGTCGAGGTCGTCGCGAATGGTGTCGACATGCACGTTCTGGTGGATCAGCTCGATGGTCTTGGCGCCGAGCGAGTGCCAGATCAGCTTGCCGTGGCCGCTCGACGGCTGCACCGACTGGTAGATCTGCGACAGCCACTTGTAGTCGGTCTCGTACTGGCCGAGCATCGGGTCGGGCGACAGTGCCTCCCAGATGCGCGCGAGCACGCTGTATTCGGAGGCGAAGGCGTCGCGGGTGTCGTTGTTGGGCAGGCACTGTTGGGCGGCGATCAGGCCTTCATAGCCTTGCTGGCTGCGGTCGACGCCGGGGAAGAAGGCGAGGCATTTCTGCATCGCCTCGGGCAGCTTGTCCTTCAGCTCCTGGATGTTGCTGATGACCTGCTTCACGCTCTGGTCGTCGAACTCCAGGGCGGCGGCCACGTCGTCGAAGATGCCCAGGTAGTCGACGATGAGGCCGTGGGTCTTCTGCTCGGAATAGGTGCGGTTCACCCGGCAGATCGCCTGCAGCAGCGTGTGATCGCGCAGCGGCTTGTCGAGGTACATCGCCTGCAGGATGGGGGCGTCGAAGCCGGTGAGCAGCTTGGCGGTGACGATGATCAGCTTGAGCGGGTCGGCTGGGTCGCGGAAGCGGTCGAGCAGGCGCTCTTCCTCGTCGCGGCTGCGGTCGTAGCGGGCGTATTCGGGGCGCTCCTTGCGGTCGCCCGGCTGCACCGACATGACGATGTCGGTCGCCTCGGCGGGCAGCAGCTTGTCGAGCTCGGCCTTGAACAGCAGGCAGGACTCACGATCGAAAGTCACGATCTGGCCCTTGAAGCCGTTGGGCTCCACCTTGCTCTGGTAGTGCTGGACGATGTCCTCGCAGATGCGGCGGATGCGCTCGGGCGTCTTCACCAGCACCGCCATCTTGGCGGCGGTCTTGGCGAGGTTGTCGCGGTCGAGGTCGGACAGGCCGCCGGTCAGGTCCTTGTAGGCCTCGTCGATCGCGGCCTTGTCGATGTGCAGGTCCACCAGCCGCGGCTCGAAGTGCAGCCGCAGCGTGGCGCCATCGCGGATCGACTCCTCGAAGCCGTAGCGGCTCAGGTAGCCCTTCTCATCCTCGTCGGCCCCGAAGGCGTAGAAAGTGTTGCGGTCGGCGCGGTTGATCGGCGTGCCGGTGAGACCGAACAGGAAGGCGTTGGGCAGTGCCTCGCGCATCTTGCGGCCGAGGTCGCCTTCCTGGGTGCGGTGGGCCTCGTCGACCAGGGCGATGATGTTGCTGCGCTCGTTCAGCGCCCCGGCTTTCCCGTTTGGCGTTTCGCCGAACTTGAAGATCGTCGTGATGATGATCTTGCGCACGTCCTGCGCCAGCAGTTGTTGCAGCTTCTCGCGCGAGTCGGCCTTTTCCAGGTTGGGGATGTCGGCGCCGGTGAAGGTGCCGGTGATCTGTGTGTCGAGGTCGATCCGGTCCACCACGATCAGCACCGTGGGGTTCTTCAGCCGCGGGTGCATACGCAGCTTCTGCGCCGCGAACACCATCAGCAGCGACTTGCCCGAGCCCTGGAAATGCCAGATCAGGCCCTTCTTCGGCTGGCCCGCCAGCACGCGCTCGACGATCTTGTTGGCCGCCTCGTACTGCTGGTAACGGCAGATGATCTTGATGCGGCGCTTCTTCTTGTCGGTGGCGAACAGCGTGAAGCTGGCGAGGATGTCGAGCACCACCTGCGGCCGCAGCATGCTTTCCACCGACTGCCGCAGCGACTTCAGCGGATGCGTCTGGCCGCGCGCATCGTCCGTCCCGCCATCCAGGTTCCACGGCCCCCAGTCCTTAACCGGCAGGCCGATCGAGCCGTAGCGGAACTCCTTGCCCTCGGTCGCCACCGAAAACACGTTGCAGACGAACAGCTCGGGGACGAATTTCTCGTAGTCCTCATGCACCTGCAGCGCGCCATCGACCCAGCTGATGCACTTCTTAACCGGCGTCTTGGCCTCGATCAGCACCAGCGGCAAGCCATTGACCAGCAGCACCAGGTCGGCGCGGCGCTCGGCGGGGCCGGCGCGGAAGGTGAATTGACGAGTCAGGACGAAGTCGTTGCGCGCCAGGTCGTCGAAGTCGATCAGCCGTACCGGCACATGCGCGTTGTTCGGCCCGAAGGGCATCGAGCGCTCGCCGCGCATCCAGGCGGCCATTTCCTCGTTGGCGCGGATCAGGCCGTCGGAACGCACCGACAGCACGATGGCGCGCAGCTTGTAGAGGACTTCATCGGCCAGATCGGGCCGGGCGGCGATTTCGGGGTTGAGGCGGATGAGGGCGTCGCGCAGCCAAGGTTCGACGAGGAGTTCGTGGGGCTGGCGGGGGATGTCGGCGGGAGTAGCGAAGTGCCAGCCGATGCCCTTGCGGCCAAGGCCGTAGCCGGCTTGAGGCTCCTGAGCCGTGTTCGTCAGACCCGCCTTGACCTCGTTGGTGAGTAGATCGAGGACGTAGGCTTCAACGGTATTGGATTCAGTGAACGACATTGCAGATTTCCCGGTCCAAGAACTTGCGCTTCATTTCAGCTGCCTGCTCATATCGGCGCCGAATCTCAGCCCTCGCTTGTACCAACGTGTCAATGCCAGCCACTGCTGCTTTCTGATCTTCCAGTGCCGGTGTCGGCATTACGAATCCTTTGATCATCGCCAGATTCAGATTCGGTTGTGCAGCGCCCTGCGCCATCGCACGGAGTGACTGGTATTTACTAGCCAAGTAGTAATACACAAACCATGGGTCAAAATCTTCGCTTGGAAAAATCGCTGCGCAGGCTTGGT